>JBNJFQ010000011.1:0-76997 GCA_051747025.1 Pseudomonadota bacterium | reverse complement strand
GGTGGCGGGCGAGCAGGGTGAGCCAGTGTTCGACCGGGGTGTCGGTGCCGGTTTGCAGGTGGGTCTGGCAGCCGATGTTGGCGGTGACGATACGTGCCGGCTGGCCGGCTTCCAGGTGGCCGAGCTTGCGCTGGCGCAGGCGCGTGGCCATCGCCGGCTGGGTGATGGCGTAGGTGCCGGCGGAGCCACAGCACAGGTGGGCCTCGCTGACGGGTTGCAGTTCGAAGCCGGCGGCGCGCAGTAGCGGTTCGACCCGGCCGGCGAGGCGCTGGCCGTGTTGCAGCGTGCAGGGTGCGTGCCAGGCGATCGGTGCATGGTCGGCGGGGGCCTGGATACCGAGCTGGCGGATCGCCTCGGTATCGAACAGTTCCACCGGGTCGCGGACCCGTCCCGATACCCGGGCTGCGCGTTCGGCATAGGCGGGGTCGTCGGCCAGCAGGTGTCCGTAGTCGCGCAGCATCACGCCGCAGCCGCTGGCGGTGCTGACCACGGCGTCCACGCCGCGTTCGAACTCTGACCGCCAGGCGTCCAGGTTGGCACGGACCCGGGCGCGCGCCCGCGAGGTCTGGCTCAGGTGGTGTTCGACGGCGCCGCAGCAACGGGCCGCGCGTACCTCGATCACCTGGATGCCACGCGCGGCCAGCAACTGGCGCAGAGCGGCGTTGATGCGCGCATCGAGGGCATCGTGCACGCACCCGCCCAGCAGCAGGATGCGGCCGTGTTCTAGGCCCGATCGGACGTCCGGTGCGGGTGTCCCGGGCGCAGGGCCTTCGGGCCCGCGGCGCACCGGGATGCGGCGCCCGAGCCGGCGTGGCAGGAGCGGGCGCGCCAGGCGGCCGATGCCGAGCGCCAGCCGAAACGGCCAGCGCGCCGGGAGGGTGCGGGCCAGCAGCGCGCGCAGCAGGCGGTCGCGTGCGCCGCGCCGCTGATCCTGCTCGACCACCTCGCGGCCATAGGCGACCAGGTGGTTGTAGTCGACCCCGGAAGGACAGGTGGTCATGCAGTTGAGGCAGGTCAGGCAGCGGTCCAGATGCTGTTGCGTGGTGGCATTGGCCGCGCCCTGTTCCAGCACCTGCTTGATCTGGTAGATCCGCCCGCGCGGGCCGTCGAGTTCGTCGCCACGTTCCTGGTAGGTGGGGCAGGTGGCGTTGCAGAAGCCGCAGTGCACGCAGGCGCGCAGCGCATCCTCGGCGATGCGGGCCGCGGGGTCGTTTGCAAAGCGCGGGTGCAGGCGGGTTTCCATGATCGGCTAGCGGGCGCACACGGCCCGGGGGTGGGGCGCGAGCAGTGGCGAAAAGAATACCGCCTCCGGGTCCAGCGCCGCCCGGACCTCGCCCTCCAGGCGCGCATGCGCAGCAGGGCGCGGGTGCAGCCCGGCAGTCCCGTCCGGGTCGCCGGCGATCAGGCGGGCATGACCCCCGGCCTGCGCTGCGTGGTCCCGTACCTGCCGGGGCGGCGCGGCGGAGCGCAGCCAGCGCTCGCCCCCGCCCCAGTTCAGCAGCCATTCGCCGGGCAGTTCGAGCGGGGGCGTGGCCGGGGGCAGGCTCAGGCGCCACAGGCGTTCGCCGCTTGCCAGTGGTTGTGCCTGCATGGGCAGGTGACGATCGCGCAGCCTGGCCCAGAATGCCGCGCCGTCCAGGTCCGGTTCCGCGCCCAGGCGTTCGGCGGCGTCCTGTACCGCCTCCTGGCCGCCGCCCAGGCGGATATGGCTGACGCCGTCGGCCCAGGCCAGCCCGGAGAACGGCAATGCGCTGCGGCCCCACTCGCGCGCCTGTTCGATGAACGCGCCAGGGGGCTCCGCGCGCCGCAGCCAGGCCTGATAGGCGGGGGCCGGCAGGAGCTTGAAGCTGATCTCCAGCAGCAGGGCCAGCCCGCCCAGGCTGCCGGCCATCAGGCGCGAGACGTCGAAGCCGGCGACGTTTTTCATGACCTCGCCACCGAAGCGCAGGATCTCGCCGCGCCCGTTGACGATACGGGTGCCGAGCACGGCGTCGCGCAGGCTGGCGGTCCAGGGCCGACGCGGACCCGACAACCCGATCGCGACCATGCCGCCCACGGTGCTGGCGGACGCAGGCATCGCGGGCTCGAACGGCAGCATCATCCCGACCTCGTCCAGCGCGGACTGCAGCTCCATCAGCGGGGTGCCGGCGCGCACGCTCACCACCAGCTCGCTGGGGGCGAGGTTGACGATCCCCTGGTGACCCGCGGTCTCCAGGGGGTCCACGTCCGCGTCGAAGCCCTCCGGAAAGGCGAGCGCACGCTGACTGCCACCGCCCGCGATGGCGAGCTGGTGCCCGCCCGCGGCCGCCTCGTGGATGCGCCGGGCGAGGGTGCCGGAACGATCGTTACCGGGCTTCATGTGCGCAGTGGATGCAGGCTCCTAGCCGGTCTCCAGCGCGCGGCAGACCCGTTCCAGGCGTTCGCGCACGTCCCGGGCAAGCTCTTCCACCCCGGGCTTGTCCACCAGCCCCATCACTGCGATCGGGTCCATGAAGCCCACCGTGCAGGTGCCGTCCTGGTTGTCCTGCACCAGTACGTTGCAGGGCAGCAGCAGGCCAATGTTCGGATCGGCCTCGATCGCCTGGCGCGCGAGGTGCGGATTGCAGGCACCCAGGATGCGGTACGGACGGTGTTCCAGATCGAGCTTTTTCTTGAACGCCGCGGCCACGTCGATCTCGCTGAGGATGCCGAAACCCTCGTTGCCCAGGGCGGCGGTGGTACGCTCGATTGCCTCGTCCATACCCGTGTTCACGGTGACATTGAAGCCGTAATTCGGTTGTTCCATCGTGTGCGTGCTCCTGTTGTTGGTCGTAAGCCGTACCGGTCAGGCCGACAGGTTTGTGGAATCCGCGCCACCCTGCGCGGCGGCGGTTCCGGGTGGTGGCTGCCGGCGCCGCTGCAGCCAGGCGACCAGCGCGCCCAGGGCCAGGGCCGGCAAGTAGAACCAGTAGGGGCTGGGGCGTTCGACCGGCACCAGCACCCCGGTGATCTGCCAGCCGCCTTCCAAGCCTACCCGGCTCGCCGGGCTGCCGAAAGCAACCGTGCGGATGCGCGTGCTTTCGGTATCGGGGTCGTGCTGGACATCCAGCCCGGCATCCGCCAGGCGTTCGCGGGGAGGCAGCTCCGGGTCGCCGAGCGGGAACATCACCGTGCGCGTGATCTCGCGGCCCTCCAGGTCGATGCCGGTTGCCTCCAGGCGCAGCGGCTGACGATCCGGGATGGTGCCGACCACCTCGAACAGGGTCTCCGGGCCCTGGTGGGTGTGCGGCGGGACCAGGCGATCCATCAGCACCGTCGGTACCAGCAGCACAAACGCGACCACCAGCAGGGCGGCGGATTCCCAGTAGCGGCTGCGGGTCAGGAACCAGCCCTGGGTGGCCGCGGTAAAGGCAAGGATGCCGGCCAGCGAGCCGAGGAAGACCAGCGCCAGCTGGAACACGTTGTCTACCCCGATCAACAGCAACTGGCTGTTGAAGATGAAGAAGAACGGCAACGCGATGGTGCGCAGGCTGTAGGCGAAGGCCTGGATCCCGGTGCGGATCGGGTCGGCCTTCGCGATTGCCGCGCCGGCAAAAGAGGCCAGCCCCACCGGTGGCGTCACGTCGGCCATGATGCCGAAATAGAACACGAACAGGTGGGCCGCGATCAGCGGGATCAGGATGTCGTGCTGCGCGCCCAGATCGACGATGATCGGGGCCATCAGGGTCGCCACGACGATGTAGTTCGCGGTGGTCGGCAGGCCCAGGCCAAGGACCAGGCTGATCACCGCGGTCAGTACCAGCACCAGCAGCAGGTTGCCGCCGGACAGGGTATCGACCAGGTCGGTCAGCACCAGCCCGACACCGGTCATCGCGACCGTGCCGACGATGATCCCGGCCGCGGCGGTGGCCAGGCCGATACCGATCATGTTGCGCGCGCCGGTCTCGAAGCCCTGGAACAGTTCCCAGACCCCGACCCACGCGGCTTGCAGGAGACGCCCCTGGCGCCGGAACAGGGCCACCAGCGGGCGCTGGGTCAGCACGATGAAGATCATGAACGCCACCGCCCAGAACGCCGCCAGCCCCGGCGACAGGCGTTCGACCACCAGCGCCCAGACCAGCACCACCAGCGGCAGCAGGTAGTGCAGCCCGCTCAGGACCGTGGGGGCGACCCGCGGCAGCGGGCGCTCGGTATCCAGGGCCTCGGGGTCCGGCTCGCGCGCGACGATCCAGACCAGTACCAGGTAGGTGGCGAACAACAGGCCGGCGATGATCCACGCCGCGGCGTCGCCGGCGACGGTCTTGATCCAGCCCAGTCCCCAGTACACCGCACCCGCCAGGATGATCAGGCTGGCCACGGTCACGGCGAAGCTGATCAGGCGCCCGCGCCAGGTGGTCACGGTGGCACGCTGGAGGCCCTCCATGCCGTTCTTGCAGGCCTCCAGGTGAACGATGTAGATCAGTGCGATATAGGCGATCAGCGCCGGCAGGATGGCGTGCTTGAGCACCTCGACATAGGGGATGCCGACGTACTCGACCATCAGGAACGCGGCGGCGCCCATCACCGGCGGCATCAGCTGGCCGTTGACCGAACTGGCGACCTCCACGGCCCCGGCCTTGTGCGGGGCGAAGCCCACCCGCTTCATCAGCGGAACGGTAAAGGTGCCGGTGGTGACCACGTTGGCGATCGACGAGCCGGAGACCACGCCGGTCATCCCGGAGGCCAGCACCGCCGCCTTGGCCGGGCCGCCACGCAGGTGCCCGAGCAGGGCGAAGGCGACGCGGATGAAGTAGTCACCGGCCCCGGCGCGCTCCAGCAGCGCCCCGAACAGCACGAACAGGAACACGAAGCTGGTGGAGACCCCCAGCGCGATGCCGAACACCCCCTCGTTGGACAGCCACTGCTGGGCCATCGCGCGCGGGTAACTGGCGCCCCGATGGGCGATCAGGTCCGGCATCAGCGGCCCGGCGAAGGTATAGAACAGGAAGATCGCGGCGATGATGGTCAGCGCCGGGCCGAGCACCCGGCGGGTGGCCTCCAGCAGCAGGATCAGCCCGATCCCGGCCAGGATCAGGTCCACCTCGGTGGGGGCGCCGGGACGTGCCGCCAGGGCCTCGTGGAACAGGTACAGGTACACGGCACTGAAGGCCGCGACCACGGCGAACACCCAGTCGCCGAACGGGACCTGTTGCGCCGGGGCGCGCCCGTGCAGCAGCGGCCAGGCCACGATCATCAGCGCCACACCCACCGCGATATAGACCTCGGCCAGGCGTTCCAGGCCCAGGAACTGCCAGCCACCCAGCAGCACCAGTGCCAGCCCGCCCAGTGCGTAAAGCGTCCCCAGTGTGCGTTGCCAGGCGAGGCCGCGCGCGGTGGAGCGTACCGCCGGGAACAGCAGGTAGCCGAGGAAGATCGCGAATGCCAGGTGGATCGAGCGCGCCTCGGTCTCGGAGACCACGAAGAAGTCGACCCAGTCGGCGATCGGTGCGGCGATCCAGATCTGGAACAGCGACCAGGCGACCGCGGTGATCCAGATCAGGGCATGGGTGATCGGACCCGGATGCCGGCCGCCGGATTCCAGTTCTCCGATTGCGGAAGACGCGTTGGCACCCCCGGACCGGTCGTCGTCGGGGTGGGTCGGGCGAGTTCGGGTGTCAGTCATCGATCAGCCCCGCTTCGCGGAAGTAGCGGCGCGCGCCCGCATGCATCGGGGCGGACAGGCCTTCGTCCATCATCGTCGCGCGTTCCAGGCCGGCGAACGCCGGGTGCAGCCCGCGAAAGGTGTCGAAGTTGTCGAACACCGCGCGCGCGATCTCGTAGACCGCGGTTTCCGGGGTGCGGGTGGTGGTCACCAGCGTGGCACCAACCCCGTAGGTACGGACGTCCGCGTCCTGACCCGGATAGGTCCCGGCCGGGATGGTTGCGGACAGGTAATAGGGGGTGGCGCGGATCAGCTCCGTGATCGCCGGCCCCTCGATCGATACCAGCCGGGCATCGCAGGTGGCGATCGGCTCCTGGATCGCCGCGGAGGGATGGCCGACCGAGAACACGAAGGCATCGATCCGGTTGTCGCACAGGGCCTGCGCCTGCTCGCGCGAGGGCAGTTCCCCGACCCGGCGGAAGGTGTCATGGTCCCAGCCCAGTTCTGTCATCAGGCGTTCCATCAGGGTGCGCTGGCCGGAGCCGGGGTTGCCAATGTTCACGCGCTTGCCGGGCAGGTCCTCGATCCCCGCAATCTCCGCGTCCGGGCGCACCACCAGGGTCAGCGGTTCGGGGTGCAGGCTGAATACCGCGCGCAGGTGCTCGGCGGGGCCGAAGGCCTCGAAGCGGCCGGTGCCGAAATAGGCGTGGTACTGGAGGTCGGACTGGGCCACCCCGAAGTCCATGTCCCCGGAGCGCAGCATGTTCAGGTTGAACACCGAGCCGCCGGTGCTCTCCGCGGTGCAGCGCATCCCGTGGCTGTCGCGGCGGGTGTTGAACAGCCGGCACAGGTGTTGCCCGGCCGGGTAGTACACACCGGTGACCCCGCCGGTGCCGATGTTGATGAAGCGCTGTTCGGCACTGGCCGACGCGGCCAGCAGCCCCAGCCCCAGCACGGCGCACAGGGCAGCGGTGCGGCGGATCAACAAGCGGAAGGGTGGTCGTCGCATGGGCTCTCCGGGCTTGCGGCCAACGGGATACCGCGAGTGTAGGGAATCGCCGGGCAATGTACATCCCGCGGCCAGCGGTCACCGGCCAGGCCGCGCCCGGGGCGGGCGTCGGGGGTTGCGTCCGGAGATGGCCACGGCCCCTTGCGGGGCCTCGCCATGACGGGGGCCGGGGGAAGCACTGTCATCGCGAGGAGCGTAGCGACGTGGCGATCTCCGTGGGCGGCCCCGGTGTCGGCCAGGGCGGGCGTCGGAGGTTGCGTCCGGAGGTCGCCACGGCCCCTGCGGGGCCTCGCCATGACGGGGGCGGGGAGAAGCACCGTCATCGCACTGGAGTCTTCACTGGCCGTGGCCGCACGGGTCGGGAAGGCGTAGTGTGGTAGATCCATTCCCCCGAGGCCCGATGCATGTGGCTCGAGACCCGCTGTGACTTCGAGTTCGAGATTCCCGAACCCACTCCGTTCGTGCTGATGCTGCGTCCCCGCAGCGGGCCGCTGCAGTGGATTGCGCGCGAAGAATACCGGCTGGTGCCGAACGCGCCGGTCTCCGAGTTCGTGGATATCTACGGCAATCTCTGTCAGCGGCTGGTGGCTCCGCCGGGGCCGTTTTCCATCCATACAGTCGCCGAGGTCCAGGTGGCCGACCGGCTGGATCGCGCCGCGGGCGCCGCGTTCGTGGAGGTGCAGAATCTGCCGGATGCGGTGCTGGGCTACCTGCTGCCCAGTCGCTATTGCGAATCTGACCGTTTCAATCTTATGGCGACCGAGATCACGGCCGGGCAGTGGCTGGGCTATGACCAGGTCGCGGCGATCGAACAGTGGCTGCGCGACCGCATCGAGTATCTGCCGGGCACCAGCGATATCCCGATCTCCGCCGTCGAGGTGAACCAGCGCGGAAGCGGAGTGTGTCGCGACCTGGCGCATCTGGGCATCGCGCTGTGCCGCAGCCTGAGCATCCCCGCACGCATGGTGGTGGGCTACCTGCAGGGGCTCGAACCGATGGATATGCACGCCTGGTTCGAGGCGTTTGTCGGCGGGCGCTGGTACACCTTCGACGCCACTCAGCCCGAACTGCGCGGAGGTTACGTAGTGGTCGGCTACGGGCGGGATGCGACCGATGTCGCGGTGTACAACCAGTTCGGCCTGCCGGTCTTTCCCCTGCGGCATACGGTCGCGGTACGTGCGATCCCGGCTCCCGACTAGTGTCCTTTAACAATAGCAATGCGAACTATTGTTAAAGGACACCGGGGCAGTCAACAGGGTTTCCCGGGCCGCTCCTGCGGTGTCCCCTACCGCGACTGCGACGGGCCGATCTGCTGCTCGATCCGGTCGACCAGTGCGGTCAGGCGCTGCGGACTGCCCTGATCGGCGCGGGCCAGGTTCTCGCGACATTCGAGCATCTCGTGGGCGAGATTGAGTGCCACCATTACTGCGATACGCTCGGCGCCGACCACGCGACCACCATCGCGCAGCTCGCGCATGCGTTCGTCCACCAGCGATGCGGAGGCGAACAGGTCGGCGCGTTCCTCCGGCGGGCAGGCGATGTGGTACTCCTTGCCCATGATGGCGATGCGCACGGGTTCGGAGGACTGGCTCATTCGCTGTGCTCCATCGACCGCAGACGCGCGATCATGTTCTCGACCCGGTGCCGGGCCTGTTCGTTGCGTTCCTTGAACGCGGCGCGTTCGCTCTTGAGCTGGTGGACCTGTTCTTCCAGCAACAGGTTCTGCTCTCGCAGTCGGGCATTGTCGTCCAGCAGACGTGTTATGGCCGTTTCGAGACGGTCGGCGATCGGGTCGTCGCTGGCTTCGTCGTGGTTGTGCATGCTGGTCGCGGATCCCGCTTTGCGGAGGGCCCATGGGCCGCCCGCGGAAAGGAGTGAATATCCATGGAGTCTAGGAGGCTCCCGGCAGAACCGTCAACTGACGTCCGGCGGGCGCGCCGATGTATGTGACGAAGGTTTGTTGCGGCCGCCGCGGGCTCTGGCGACAATACCCGGGCGGGCGCGTCCCGCGCCCACTGTCGTTTGCAAGCGAGCCGCGTCCCGCCATGACTCAGCCCCCCGAACCCGGCCCGCACGCCACCGTGCTCGAGGCCACCGCCCACAACGGCAAGCCCTGCCGGATCGTGGACAACACCGGAACCGTGCCGCGCGCGGAACTGGAGCGCCTGCTGGGGGACCTGATCCATGAACGGCGTTTCGGTCTGAATGCGATGTCGGCCACCGGCTCCAGCGCGATCCGGCTGGGCGAGCCGCAGTTTACCCATCTGCAGGTGGGGGACGAGCTGTACCGTTTCCTGCTGTTCCCGTACGAAGCGCGCCTGGAGGCGTTTTGATGGCCGAATCTCGCGACCGGAACGGGCTCGAAGATGATCCTTCGGCGCTGCGCGAACGTCTGTCCCACGGGCTGCGCAGTATGGGTTTCGCGCAGACGCCAGCGTCTGCGCACGGGCTGTTCACCGGGTGTCTGGTGGCGGATCCGGCGGCCGACGTGGATGCCCTCGAACGCAGCCTGGGCGAGGCCCTCCCGTTGACCGAGGGCGCGGAGCCCGCGTTTCACGGTCTGGTCGCGGAGATTCGGCGCGCGTTGCTGGCCCAGCTGTATGACGTAGAGCTGGGTTTCGGGCCGCTGTTGCCGGATGACGATGCGATCGAGGCCCGGGCGCAGGCGCTGTCGGAATGGGTGGACGGCTTTGTCGCCGGTCTCGGCCAGACCCCGCGGCTCGGGCAACTGAAGCCGTCGGCGGAGGCGGCAGAGATCCTGCGCGATTTTGCCGAGATCGCACGCCTGGAACTGGAGCCGGAAGACGACGAGGAGAGTGCCGCGGCATTCGAGGAACTGAACGAATATGTGCGCGTGGGGGTGTTGTTGATCGCCGACGAGCTGGCCCCGGATGCCCCGACCCGGATCCCGATGCAATGAGTGGCGCGACGAAGGCCCCGGGCAAGACCCCGACCATCTCCCTGACCGAATATGCGCGCCGGCGCCAGCGCCTGATGCGCGCCCTGGGTCCCGATGCGATCGTGGTGGTGCCGGGGGCGCACGAGACGGTACGCAACCGCGATGTCGAATATCCGTTCCGGCAGGACAGCGATTTCCTGTACCTGACCGGGTTTGAGGAGCCGGATGCGGTTGCCGTGCTGGTGCCTGGACGCGGCGCCGGGGAATACATCCTGTTCTGTCGCGACCGCGATCCGACGCAGGAGACCTGGCAGGGTCGGCGCGCCGGTCCGGACGGGGCGATGGAGCACTGGGGCGCGGAGTGCGCATTTCCGATCGACGACATCGAGGAGATCCTGCCCGGACTGATGGAGAACCGCCGCGTGCTGGCCGCCCCGTTCGGGCGCGACGAGGCACTGGACCAGCGGCTGTTCGCGTGGATCAATCAGGTTCGGGGCAAGGCGCGCAACGGGGTGCGTGCGCCGCACGAGTTCGCCACGGTCGAGCATTACCTGCACGATCAACGCCTGTTCAAGAAGGCGCCGGAACTGCGCATGATGCGCCACGCCGCAGCGATCTCCACCCGCGCGCACATCCGTGCGATGCAGGCCTGCCGCCCGGGGATGACCGAATACGCGGTGGAGGCCGAGTTGCTGCACGAATTCCACCGCCACGGGACCGAGCCGGCCTATCCGTCGATCGTCGGCGGCGGCGAGAATGGCTGCATCCTGCACTACATCGAGAACCGCGACGTCCTGAATGATGGCGACCTGTTGCTGATCGATGCCGGCTGCGAGGTGCGCGGCTATGCCTCGGACATCACCCGTACCTTCCCGGTCAACGGGCGTTTCGACGATCACCAGCGCGAGGTCTACGAGTGCGTGCTCGCGGCCCAGGAGGCGGCGATTCAGCAGGTGCGTCCAGGCAATCACTGGAACGATCCACACGACGCGGCGGTGCGCGAGCTGACCCGCGGGCTCAAGCAGCTCGGGGTGCTGAAGGGCGATTTGCGCAAACTGCTGAAGGACGAGGCATACCGGCCGTTCTACATGCATCGCACCGGCCACTGGCTGGGGCTGGATGTCCACGACGTGGGCGACTATCGGGTCGGCGATGCCTGGCGCCAGCTCGATCCAGGCATGGTGATGACCGTGGAACCGGGGCTCTATTTTGGTCCGTACAGCGAGGCGCCGCGCGCCCTGCGCGGGATCGGTGTGCGCATCGAGGACGATGTGGCGGTCACGCGTGACGGTTGCGAGGTCCTGACGCAGGATTGCCCGAAGGTCGTGGACGAGATCGAGGCCTGCATGGCGGGCGATCTGCCGACATGGAAATAGTCGTGGTGTTCACCACGGAGGAGGACCGATGAACACCACGAGGCGGGTACGGTCGCTGGCGGATACCGACGTGGCGGTGGTCGGGGGTGGCCCGGTCGGCGCGCTGACCGCCTGTACCCTGGCCCGCGCCGGGTACCGCGTGACCCTGTTCGAGCGCGGTGCCCCGCCCGCGCCGGCGGCGCGTCGCGAGGACACCCGCGGATATGCCCTGGCCGCCGGCTCGGTGCAGATCCTGGAGGACCTGGGCTACTGGGCGGGCCTGGCCCCGGAGGCCACCGCGATTCGCCGGATCGTGGTGAGCCGGCGCGGCGGTCTGGGACGGGTGCATCTGGATGCCGCGGACCAGGGGCGTGGTGCGCTGGGGCAGGTGGTCCCGGCGCTCCGGCTGGATCCGTTGCTGGAGGATGCCTGCCGGGCTGCAGGGGTGCACCTGCACCACGGATCGGCGCTGCAGGGAACCGCGATGGGGGCGGACGGCCTGCGCCATCTGGAGATGGAAGGCCCCGACGGCAAACAGACCTGGTCGGCGCAACTGCTGCTGGCGTGCGATGGCATCCAGTCCGCAACCCGTTCTGCGCTGGGCTTGCCGGTAAACCGGTTTCGCTACGCTGCCGATGCCCTGGTGTTCGACGTGCAGCCGGCCCGCGCGCATGCCGGCCGGGCCTTCGAGCGCTTTACCGACGAGGGCCCGCTGGCGCTGCTGCCGCAGGCTGACGGACGCATGAACGTGGTCTGGGTGGCGCCGCCGGAAACCTGCGAACGCCGCCTGGAGGCAGATCCGGCCGAGCGCATCCGCGAGTTGCAGGGCCGGTTCGGCTGGTCCCTGGGGCGGCTGCGCGCGGCGGGGCCGGTGCTGCGGTTTCCGCTGGAGCGGGTGCATGCGCCGGACCCGGTCGCCGAGCGTGCGGTACTGCTGGGCAATGCGGCGCATGCGGTGCATCCGGTGGCGGGGCAGGGCCTGAACCTGGCACTGCGCGATGTCGCGGCGCTGCTCGGCAGCCTGCGCGCGGGGGGCAGCGAGCGCGGCGAGCCGCGTTTCGTGGATGACCCCGGTGCCGGCGTGGCGCTGGACGCCTATGCCGTGGCCCGGCGCCGTGATGTCGACACGGTGGTGGCGGCCACCGACTTCCTGGCGCGCGGGATGCTGCATGCGACCGGGCTGCGCGGGCATGCCCTGGGGTTCGGGATGATGGCGGTGGACCGCGTGCGCCCCGCGCGGGACGGTCTGGCCCGGGCCGCCATGGGCCTGGGTCCGTTGCCGCGGCATACCCTCACGCGCTTGCCGCGCCCGGCGGGTGCTGCGGGGCCGGGGGCGTCGGCATGACGCGCGCGCCGGCGATGCTGGATGTGCTGGTGGTGGGCGCCGGCGCGGTGGGCGGCTCGGTTGCCCTGGGCGCCGCCCGCCAGGGCCTGCGGGTCGGCCTGCTGGAGCAGGGCGAGGCACCGCGCTTCGATGCCTCGATGCCGGTTACCCGCGTGGTTACGCTGAACCAGGCGTCGATGGGTTATCTGGCCGAACTGGGGGTGCGCGAGGCCCTGGAGGCGCGGCGCGCATATGCATTTTCCGGGATGACGGTCTGGGATGCGCATGGCCCCGGCCATATCCGCTTCGAGGCCGACGAGCTGGGGGTCCCGGCGCTGGGCTGGACGGTCGAGAACGCGGCCCTGGAGGCAGTGCTGTGGGACGCCATGGAGGCGGCCGGGGTGCAGCTGTGGCCGGCGACCCGCTGGCATAATCTGGATCCGCGCCCCGAACGGGTGGATCTGTACGGCGAGGGCGCGCGGGCGCTGGCCTCGGCCCGCCTGGTGGTGGCCGCGGATGGCGCGCATTCGCCCCTGCGGCGGCGAATGGGGATCGCGGTGGCGGAACAGCCGTATTTTGCCCGCGGGGTGGTGGCGACGGTCGCCACCGCGCAGCCGCATCGCGATACCGCCTGGCAGCGTTTCGTGGACGATCAGGTGATCGCCTTCCTGCCGCTGGCGGACGGGTGCTGCTCGATTGTCTGGTCGCAGCCCGATGGCGTGGCGGAGGAGACCCTGGGGCTGGACGACGACGCCTTCCGGCTGGCCCTGGAGCGGATAAGCGACGGCTGCCTGGGGGCGATCACCGAGACCTCCCCGCGCTTTGCATTCCCGCTGATCGGGCGCCACGCCCGTGACTACTATGCCGGGCGCGTGGTGTTGGCCGGCGACGCGGCGCATACCATCCACCCGCTGGCCGGACAGGGCCTGAACCTGGGGCTGGCGGATGCCCGTGCGCTGATCGACGGCCTGCATGGTCCGGCACGCCGGGACCCCGGGGCGGAGACCGTGCTGCGCGCCTATACCCGTGCGCGCCGCGCGGAGAACGGTTTCATGCTGCATGCGATGGACGGATTCCGGCGCCTGTTCGGGGCGCGCCTGGCCGGGCTGCCGGAACTGCGCGGCCTGGGGGTGCGGGTGGTGGATGGTGCGGGCCCGGTCAAGCGGCGCCTGGCGCTGCGGGCGTTCGGGCTGGATCGCGGCGCGTAGCACGCTGGGTCGGGGGCACGATGGCTACTCCTGGCACCGTCATTGCGAGGAGCGAAGCGACGCGGCAACCTCCGGACGCTGGCAGAGTGTCGGATCCGGTGGTTCCGGATGGAGGTTGCCGCGTCGCCTGCGACTCCTCGCAATGACGGTGCCCTCGAGATGCGGTCGGGGCGCCGGAAAGTCGCTGCCGCCGCTCCGGGCTTTCGCGTGCGGGAGATTGTGGTCTACAATGGGAACTGTCTGCGGGTGCCCGACAAGGCCCGCACACCGTTCTGGAAGAGTTCTGCGGTCGCGAGTCGATCGGCAGACGCCGAAGGCGCAACATCCGCCCGGAATCGCTCAGGCTACCGGACCGGAACGGTGCAGAAGACACACTCTGGAGAGCGGCCGGTGACGGCCCACCGAAGGGGGCGGCCCTGCTGCGAGGCATCCTCGCTGGCAAGGCGCAAACTCTCAGGTTTCAGGACAGAGGGGCGGCTGGCAGATTGACCCTGCTGGCCGCCCTTTTTTTGTGCCCCGCGTATGGGGCGGGGCCGGCGACGGACCGGGCGGCGGTTCTCTCACGAACACGGATGCAAGGCAAAAAGCGCATGAGTCTGAAGAAAACGCCACTGCACGCAGCGCACCAGCGCGCCGGGGCCAAGCTGGTCGATTTCGCCGGCTGGGAGATGCCGCTGCACTATGGCTCCCAGATGGAGGAGCACAAGATGGTGCGTGCGGGTGCAGGCATGTTCGATGTCTCGCACATGCGGGTTGTGGACATCCACGGGTCGCAGGCACAGGCCTTTCTGCGCTACCTGCTGGCGAACGATGTGGCCAAGCTGAAGACCGAGGGCCGCGCGCTGTACAGCTGCATGTTGAATGAACAGGGCGGGGTGATCGACGACCTGATCATCTACTGGACCGGTGGTGGTACCTACCGCGCAGTGGTGAATGCCGCCACCGCCGAGGGCGACATCGCCCACATGCAGCAGGTCGCGAAGAACTTCGATGTGAACATCGAGCCGCGCCCGGAATTCGCGATGATCGCGATCCAGGGCCCGCAGGCGGTGGAGAAGACGCTGCCGCTGCTGCCGGACGATTTGCGCACGGCCGGGGACCTCAAGCCGTTTTCCGCCGTCTGGAACGACCGCTGGTTCGTGGCCCGCACCGGCTATACCGGCGAGGACGGCTTCGAGGTGATGCTGCCGGCCGAGGAGGCCGAGGGCTTCTGGGAGCGGCTGAAGGATGCCGGGGTGAACCCGATCGGCCTGGGCGCGCGTGACACCTTGCGTCTGGAGGCCGGCATGAATCTCTACGGCACGGACATGGACGACCAGACCAATCCGCTGACCGCAAATCTGGGCTGGACCATTGCCCTGAAGGACGCCGAGCGCGACTTCATCGGACGCAAGCCCCTCGAACAGGCGAAGGCCGCGGGCGTGCCGGAACGCATGGTCGGGCTGGTGCTGGAAGGCCGCGGCGTGCTGCGTGGCGGTACCCGCATCGAGACCCCGGCCGGTGACGGCGTCGTCACCTCCGGCAGCTTCTCGCCCAGCCTCGGGGTGTCGATCGCGTTCGCGCGCATCCCGGCCGGGGTCGAGGCCGAGGAGCTGCAGGCCGACATCCGCGGCCGCAAGTTGCCGGTGCGGGTGGTCAGGCCCGTGTTCGTGCGCCATGGCGAGCCACAGATCGATCTGCCGGGCGCCGGATAGTGCACATTTCCAGCGCGCAGTGACTACACTGCGGCTGCGGGTTCAATTGAGATAAGGAAGATGTCATGAGCGAAGCACCGAAGGATTTGAAGTACACCAAAAGCCACGAGTGGGTGCGTCAGGAGGACGACGGTTCCGTCACCATCGGGATCACCGACCACGCGCAGGAACTGCTGGGCGATCTGGTGTTTGTCGAGGCCCCGGAGGCGGGCAGCTCGATCGAGGCCGGTACCGCATGTGCGACGGTCGAGTCGGTCAAGGCCGCCTCGGATGTCTATGCGCCGCTGTCCGGCGAGGTGACCGAGGCCAACGAAGAGCTGGCCGACAGCCCCGAGAAGGTCAACGAATCGCCGTTCGACGAGGGCTGGCTGTTCAGGATGAACCTGTCCGATGCAAGCCAGCTTGACGCCCTGATGGACGCGGACGCGTATGCCGCGCACGTCGAGGCCGAGTCCTGATCCGGCGTTCCTGACTGCATCCAGCAAAGGCCCCGGGCATCCGGCCCGGGGCCCGAATTGAAGTTCGCGAACAGCGAAAGCGAGTACCACATGCCCTTTATCCCGCATACCGAAGAAGACATCCGCGTGATGCTGGACCGCATCGGCGTCGCGTCCATCGAGGATCTGTTCGACGAGATCCCGAAAGAGCTGCGTGCGCCGGCGCTCGAGAAGGTCCCCGAGGGACTTAACGAGATGGCGATCGCCCGCCTGATGCAGGAACGTGCGGCGCGGGACGGCATGGCGTCCAATTTTATCGGCGCCGGGGCCTACGAGCACCACATCCCGGCGGCCGTGTGGCAGATCACCACGCGTGGCGAGTTCTACAGCGCCTATACCCCGTATCAGGCGGAGGCCAGCCAGGGCACGCTGCAGTTGATCTACGAATACCAGACCATGATCAGTCGCCTGACCGGCATGGAGGTCTCCAACGCCTCGTTGTATGACGGCGCCTCCGCGCTGGCCGAGGCGGTGCTGATGGCGGTACGCGTCAATCGCCGCTCGAAGAGTCGCAAGATCCTGGTACCGGGTGCCCTGCATCCGGATTACCGTCGCGTGATCCGCACGCTGATCGGCAACCAGGGCATCGAACTGGTCGAGGTGCCGTTCGATCCGACCTCCGGCCAGACCTCGATGCATGCCCTGGCCGCGCATGCCGACGACGATGTCACGGCGATGATTGTCAGCCAGCCGAATTTCTTCGGCATCCTCGAGGACGTGGATGCGCTGACCGGCTGGGCCGAACAGCGCGAGATCCCGGTGATCGCGGTGGTCAATCCGGTCTCGCTGGCGCTGCTGAAGCCGCCGGGCGAGTGGGGCGAGAAGGGTGTCGATATCGTGGTGGGCGAGGGCCAGCCGCTGGGCGCCCCGCTGTCCTCCGGAGGCCCGTACTTCGGCTTCATGACCACGCGCAAGAAGCATATCCGGCAGATGCCGGGCCGCATCGTCGGCCGCGCCGAGGATGCCGACGGCAAGCCCGGCTACGTGCTGACGCTGCAGGCCCGCGAGCAGCACATCCGCCGTTCCAAGGCGACCTCGAATATCTGTACCAACCAGGGCCTGGTCGTCACCGCGGCGACCATCCACATGTCGCTGCTGGGGGACGAGGGCCTGATTCGGGTGGCCGAGGCGTGCTACGCCAATGCCCATGCGCTGGCGGAGAAGCTGGCCGCGAACGGCATCCAGCCGCGCTTTACCGGAGAGTACTTCCACGAGGTGGCGCTGGACTTTGGCGGCGATGCGGCCGCCCGGGTGCAGGCGATGGCGGATGCCGGCGTGCTGGCCGGGTACGAGCTCGGTCGCGATTACCCGGAACTGGAGGGTTGTGTCCTGGCCTGCGCGACCGAGACCAAGACCGAACAGGATCTGGAGCAGTATGTGAAGACCTGCGAACAGGCGAAGGCCGCCTGATTCCGGGACGCACGCGACGTGCCATACACCCAACGCCGAGGAGGCAATCATGGCCGAAATCAAGCTCGAGGGTAACGCGATCCATACCAACGGCGACCTGCCGCACGTGGGCTCGCCGGCTCCGGACTTCACGCTGACCAGCAAGGATCTTGAGGATGTCTCGCTGAAGGACTTCGGCGACAAGCGCAAGCTGATCTCGATCGTGGTCAGCCTGGATACCGGGGTGTGCGCCGACTCCTCGAAGAAATTCGACGCGATGGTCAAACAGCGGCCCGATCTGGAGATTATCGTGGTGTCGGCCGATCTCCCGTTTGCCCAGGCCCGGTTCTGTGCGGCACAGGACATCGAACGGGTCACCACTCTGTCGATGATGCGCGATCGCAACTTCGCCAAGGACTACGGCGTACTGATCCAGGACGGGCCGCTCGCCGGGCTTACCGCGCGCGGTGTGGTGGTACTGGATACCGACAATCTGGTCATGCATGCCGAGCTGGTCTCGGAGATCGGCCAGGAGCCCGACTACGACGCTGCATTCGCGGCGCTCGATGATCGGGCCAACCTCAGTCCTACGCAATAACTGCCGGAGTCCGGCTCCGTGAGGCGGACGGGCGCCTGGAGCGCGCCGGTCCGCCCCTATCCGAATTCGCAAGCGAGAAACCGCCATGAGCAGCACTGATGCCAATCTGATCTTCGAACGTTCGCGCGCCGGTCGCTCGGCCGTGGCCCAGGCACCGCGCGAGCATGCCGCGACGCGCATCCCTGCGAAGCTGCTGCGCAAGTCCGCGCCCGGTCTGCCGGCGGCCTCGGAACTGGACGTGGTGCGCCATTACACGCGGCTGTCGCAGAAGAACTTCTCCATCGATACCGAGTTCTACCCGCTGGGTTCGTGCACCATGAAGTACAACCCGCGCGCCTGTAACAGCCTGGCGATGCTGCCCGGGTTCCTGAACCGGCACCCGCACGCCCCGGCCAGCCACAGCCAGGGCTTCCTGTACACCATGTTCGAGCTGCAGGAGATGCTGAAGGACGTGACCGGGATGCAGGCGGTCTCGCTGGCCCCGATGGCCGGTGCGCAGGGCGAGTTCACCGGGGTGGCGATGATCCGCGCCTATCACGATGCCCGTGGCGACACCGAACGCCGCGAGATCATCGTCCCGGACGCCGCCCACGGGACCAATCCGGCGACCGCCATCATGTGCGGTTACGAGGTGCGGGAGATCCCCACCGACGCAACCGGCGACGTCAACCTGGAGGCACTGGAGGAAGCCGTCGGTCCGCAGACCGCCGGGATTATGCTGACCAATCCATCCACCGTGGGGGTGTTCGAGCGCCGCATTCACGAGATCGCGCGGATTGTCCATGAGGCCGGCGGTCTGCTGTACTACGACGGGGCCAACCTGAACGCGATCCTCGGCAAGGTACGTCCCGGCGACATGGGCTTCGACGTGATCCACATGAACCTGCACAAGACCTTTTCCACCCCGCATGGCGGGGGTGGGCCGGGGTCCGGTGCGGTTGGCGTGGGCGGGCGCCTGCTGCCGTATATGCCGGTGCCACACGTGATCGAGGACGGCGCGGGAAGCTACCGCTTTGCGACCGAGACCGACTACCCCGAGACCATCGGGCGGCTGTCCGCGTTTGCGGGGAATGCCGGGGTGCTGCTGCGTGCCTATGTGTACATGCGCATGCTGGGGCGCGAGGGCATGCAGCGGGTGTCCGAGTTCGCCGCGCTGAATGCCAACTATATGGCACGCGAGCTGGAGCGCGCCGGGTTCGACCTGGCCTATCCGGAGCGTCGCGCGACCCACGAGTTTATCGTCACCCTGAAGAAGCAGGCGAAGGAACTGGGGCTGACCGCCGGCGATGTCGCCAAGCGCCTGCTGGATCACGGTTATCACGCGCCGACCACCTACTTCCCGTTGCTGGTACCGGAGTGTCTGCTGGTGGAGCCTACCGAGACCGAGTCGAAAGAGACGCTGGACGGCTTCGTCGAGGCGATGGCGGCCATCCTGGAGGAGGCTGGCCGCGATATCGACACCATCAAGGCCGCGCCCCACAACCTGCCGAACCGGCGCTTCAACGAGGTGGCCGCGGCCAAGGCCCTGGATGTGGTGTTCGAGCCCCCGGGCGAGGCCGGCGAGGCGGCGCGCACCGGCACGACGGGCTGACCCGGCTGCCATCTGCCGGGGCGACAGGGGTTCGTGTTGCCCCGGGGTGTACCGCTTGCCTTATGGCGGCAGCCTGGAGGCGGGGGAGGGATCACAGGTATGCCGAGTTACCGGCCGGGCGGTTGCTGCAACCCCGGACGCCACGCGCGAATCCCGCCTGTCAGCTCCGTCTGCGAGGCGTTCGCCATCGCCCGCCTAAATGAACCATGCGAGTCATGTTAAGGAAACTAGCCCGGATGCGTCCGGGCTAGATCGCACTCCAGGCGGCCAGAAGTGTGCCGAAGACGATCGGTACGAGCACGAGTCCCAGGGTCATGACCATGCATATCGTGCAATTCTTCCACTTCCTGAATCGTTGTTTTAAGGGCCCCTTCATTATTCGCCTCGCGGTGTAGGTCAAGCATTCTTGGTCGTCATTCTCGTCGCGTCTGCCGGCGCAATCGTCATGCCGAGTACATCCTATCATCCTTATATTAGAAAGTTATTACGCACGGATCGATGTTTGCAGATCTCGTATCACGGTCGGGTACATTGCCCGGGGTTGCCCGGACGCCTACCTTGCCGGGAAGCGCGCCGGATTTGGGCGATCTTCGCGGGGACGGTGGGAGGGCGAAAAAACGGGAACGATCGCCCGCGCGCAGCCGCCCCCCGGGGCCGACAGGCTTCCGGGGCGCGGCACCGTCCCGGCAGGCGCCGAGGCAACCCTTGAGGCCTCGGCAGTTGTTTGTAGGGGACTGGCTCTGCGCGACCGTCTGAGGCCGACCCCGGACCTGGCGGATCGGCTGCCCGTTGTGGGGTGGGGGTCTCGCCCGCTCAGTTGGGCCGGGAGCGCTGGTGATCCATGTAGAGAATCGAAGGCGGGACGCGTGCCAGGCAGCGTTCCAGCGCGGCGCTCAGGTACAGTTGCGCGTCGTCCGGGTGGATGCCGATGCGCATAGGTTGATGGGTACGGTACCTGCCCCGGAGAACCTGAAGGCGGTTCCACAGGGCGAGGAAACCGGCGCGCAGGCGGGTGTCGGCCTGATACCCGAGCAGCGGCATGGGCTGGAGCCGTCCGCTGCGGGTGTCGAGCAGTCCGCGCATCACCTCGATTTGCCGGAATGGCATATCCACGAGCCCGGCGCGGGGCATCCGGCCCAGCGCCCACGCCGGTGGCACGTAGGTAGAGGGGGACTGCAACCCATGGCGGGGGAACCAGTCGGCGGCGGCCTGCATGAGCTCACGAATGCCGCGCGTGTCCAGGGCCAGGTGTTCGGCTGCCTGACGCGATATCAAAGCCGCATGCATATGGTGGCGAACCCCGCGCACATGGGCGGCCCGGTGCGTCCAGCCGTGAGCCGCCAGTTCCAGGCCTGCATCCTGCCAGGCCCACAATTCCTGAAGAGCGGTCTCGGACCATGCGAGTCCCGGAACGACGAGCAGCGTCACTCGCTCGTGGCCATGCTTCCGCAGCAGCGCCAGCAGCTCGCGCACCTGCGGCAATGTGTCCGGCATGACGTCATGGATCGAGATCAGCGAGTGCATGAATGGGCTAACCCCGAGGCTCCCGGGCATAGCGTCGCAATACCTCCAGCCACTGTTCGAGCGTGCGGCGGTGGAATGTCTCGGCGGCCTGACGAGACGCCGCACCGGCCGAGGCAATGGTGTCGGCGGGATATGCGCGGAGACGACCGATCGCCGAGCTCAGGGTTTGCTCCGCTTCCAGCCGAAACAGCCCCGGCGCCAGTTCCGGCCAGTCGTGGATGCCTGCCGCCGCCGATACCAGGACCGGGCGCGCTCGCGCCATGGCCTCGAGTGCCACGGAGCCGAAGGTCTCGGCGTGCGACGGCAACACCAGCAGACTGGCATCATCAATGACCTGGCGAAGGCCACCGCGATCCAGCCAGCCCACGTAGCGCAGATTCGGATGCCGTGCGGCGGCTGCCTCTACCTGTCCGCGCAGGGGGCCATCACCCCCGATGATGAAGTTCAGGTCGGGCCATTCGTGCACGGCCTCCAGTACAGCGTCGAGGTTCTTCTCGGCGGCCAGACGCCCGGCAAAACAGATCGTGTGGATACGGCCCGGGGGCTCAGGCGGCGGTGCCAGAAAGCCTGCCTCGAGCGGGGTGCCCATGATCTCGCAGGCACGTGCCCCCAGCGCGCGCACCGCGGGCTCCAGTTCGGAGTTGTTGACGAGCACCGTGGCACTGCGTCGGCACAGGTAGCGATTCGCGACTTGCAGGGGCGTGTTCGCGAGCCGCCGCCGCAGCGGACCCCAGTACAAAGCGGCGAGACCGGCAAAGTGCGTGTGATAGGCCGTGACGAGGGGGACATCCAGATGTTGCGCCATGTGCGGGCCAAGAAGCCCGAAGGGCCCGGGGGTGACGCTGATGATGAGATGAGGATTCAGTTCGTCCAGACTGCGCCGTATCCGGCGCACATCCGGCAGGACCAGACGCTGCGTGGGGTCGCCCGGCATCGGTATGGAGAGGGGGGCGAAGCGTCCCCTCGGGCGCGGCTGCAGAACAGACATGGCCCCGAGATGGTCGCGCAGGTGCGTCGCAAGATCCTGATAGTAGGCACCCGTGCCGTTGCGTTCGGGCAGGGAGTCGGAGAGGAAGGCGACCCGGAGGCCGTTCGAGTCGATGGAAGCCCTGGGCGGAGGCAGGCGGGTCATGGTCAGAGCTTCCGTGCCAGTCCCAGGAGCCGCTGATAGGGCGGAACCAGTCGGGCGCGCAAGTCTTCCGGGGCGAGCCGCAGGATTCGGACGTCGTGCGTCGAGGGGGCCGCCTGGCTGTCTTCAAGGGTAGTCAGATGAGCCTCCAGGGTCGCATCGGGTTTGGCTCCGATACGTGCCAGGGCGGCCCGGACGATTCGCGCCGGTTCCCGCTGCAGTTCCTCCATGGTGATTACGGCATAGCGCTCCGGCGGCAGCTCCGGGAGTGTATCGGTGAAGTGCTTCAGGCTGAAGCTCAGCGTGTTCAGAAAGATGCCCTGCAGGGCCGCCCCCTCTACCTGCACGCCAGTGAGGCCTCGCGCCGATTCAATCGCTTTGATCTGCGACGCGAGTGCCTGATGCGGTTCGCGGATGCAAACCAGGAAGCGCGCTGACGGTAGCCAGCGAGCGAGATCCGCAGTCCAGGACCCGAGGGCCGCATTCTTCGAGAGAAGGGTGCCCGTCTCGCCATGGGCGTACAGGTGCCGTTGCAGAACACGGTGGTAGAAGTGCAGGAGCCGCTCGCGCCGCTGTGGCGCGACTGCGGCAGGGAACTGACCCAGGCCCTGCAGACCGGGGGCGGCCGGAAAGGCCAGCAGCATGATGAAGCAGCCGGCGGCGGGCAAAAGCGCGAGGTAGTCCTCCTCGGCGGCATCAAGGCGCATGCGATGTACCGCTTCCAGGTCCCGCCCAAGCCACTGGACGGCGGCCTCCAGCAGGCGTCGTGCCGGGCCGCCCAGACGCCGGTCGATACGGCTCCCCATCCAGATCAGGCGTCGCTGGGTAATCGACGGGGCGAGCAGGGCCTCCCAGGTACTAAAGGTGGTGAAGCCCGAACTGTGTTCGGCCAGGGTCCGGTGTAGATAGGTCGTCCCGCTGCGCGGGATGCCGGTGATGACGATGGCATCCTTCACGGGTGTGGTGCGGTAGCGAGGGAACAAAAGCTCGTCGAGGAGCAGGAATATGCCGTGGCCGAGCTGGATCAGCAGGAACAGCGGAATACCCGAAAACAGCAGAAGCCATCGACGCGGGCCGAACACGACTACCGGGTCACGCCACCCGCCCAGCGAGCGGAGCCACCACAGCAGGTACAAAGCCTGCCCTTCGATCAGCGTGTGAACGGTCCTCATCGCCGGTCGAACACAAGATGCCGGCTCAGGATGAAGTTCGCGCTCACCCCGATCATGCCACCTGCCCATAGCGCCAGCACGACGAAGCCGGGGTGCTCTTCGGGTCGAAAGCCGGATGCCTGGAACCCCTCCAGCAGGATCACGAAGATCGCATAATTGGCGGTGTTCCCGACGGCATGCACGCCATAGAAACGCATCAATTCATGTCCCGGGCGGCGTTGCCCGGTCCTTTGTCGAAAGTTGAAATGCCGGTTCATAAGGTAGCTGGCGCCGATGGCGGCCGCGAAGGAAAAAACGCGGGCCACATAGAGGTGCAGGCCGAGGCTGGTGTGTAGCAGGAACAGCAGCCCGATGTCGATCACTGCCACGCTGGCGCTGATGACGAGAAAGCGGCCAAAGGATGCATCGGCACCCAGTCCGTGCAGGATACAGTGCATCATCGTGGGACCTTTCATTCGCCCTGCATGCAGCGGTAGTGAGTCGGAAGCGCCCCCGGGGCTGAAGCTCGGGACTGGTATCCGTCCAGAGCGCCTCCGGGATGGCCCCTGTCGGGGTCCGCACCCGGGAGCGATTGCAGGCGGGCCGTGGATCCAGTCACCACCTCGTCACGCAATGCGAGCATTCCGGCCAGCAACGCCGGGTATTCAGGGTCGGGGTCGATCCGAGTCACATTTCCCATCACCGGGATTCTTAACACAGGGGGGTGACAGTGCGATGACGGCCTCGACAGACGCGTGCCAGACGGACGCTATCCCGGTGGCTGAAGCCGTTTTCCGGTCCCGAAAACCGGGCCGGAGGCCAGGTCGTTGCTCGCATCAAGGCGCGCCCGGACGCCAGCTTGAACAGCGGGTCGCGTCGCTGGAAATGGCCCCTCCTCAAAGTCGGCACCACCGAAAAGCCGGTGACGGTAGGGAAACGATGGTGGCTTGGGATAGAATCACGCGCGGCCGGTCTCGTTCGAGATTTGTCCGAAGTGCTATTGGTTTAAAGCCAACCCTATCAATGGGGTAAACTGGACTCGTCCGCTTTTGTGAAAGATCCGGGTTCGTAACCTGCTGGCTTTTTGCGGGTTTTGGGCTGGTGCGCCAGGTCCGCGGGCGGTCCCCGGGTGGGGATACAAGACGGGCAAGGAAAGCGATGACCGGAATCTGTGCAAGCCATGGCTATGCGGCGCTGTTCGAGCACGCCCCGGTGGGGCTGGCCGAGATGGATACCGGAGGGCGTGTCCTGCGCGCCAATCCGCATCTGGGCGCATTGCTCGCCTGCGACCCGCGCGAACTGACCGATGCCCTCCTGGTGGATCGGGTCGCCCCCGAAGATCGGGGCGATTGCGTGGGCTATCGCCATGCGCTGGTTGCCGGGCAGTGCGATACCTGCCATTTCGAGGTCCGGCTGCTCGATGCCACCGGGCAGCAGCGCTGGGTGACGATGACGACCAGCCGCATTCCGGCGACCCGCGACGGTGCCGAGGCGCTGCTGGTGGTGGTCGCCGACATCGATGCGCGCAAGCGCGCCGAACAGCGCACCGAGGCGCTTCTGCAGGCGAGCCCGGCGGTGATCTACACCATGCAGCCGGATGATCTGGGTACGATGGCCTGGCTCAGCCGCAACGTCGAGGCGGTGACCGGCTGGCGGGCGGAGCAGATTGCGGGTCGCCCGGGCTGGCTGGAGGAACATGTCGACCCCGAGGACTATCGGCGTTGTGTCGGCCAGGTTCAGTGCTGGCTGGCCGGCGGTGCCCGCGGCTTTTGTCGCCTCAACTACCGTCAGCGCACGGCCGACGGCGGCTGGCAGTGGCTGGAGGACCAGCTGACCGCAATCCGCGACGCGCAGGGCAGGGTGACGGAGCTGGTCGGGGCCTTTCAGGACGTGGGGGCGCGGGTGGAAGCCGAACGCCATCTGGAGAAGATCGCCCACAACCTGCCCGGCATGATCTACCAGTATCGCCGGTATCCGGACGGGCGTGCCTCGTTTCCGTATGCCAGCGAGGGCATGTACGACGTCTACGGGTTGCCGCCCGAGGCGGTCACGGGCGACGCCGGTCCGGTGTCCCGGGTGATCCACCCCGACGATGTCGAGCGGGTGACCGCCAGCATTGAGGCCTCGATGCGCTGCCTGGAGCCGTGGCGCCAGCGCTACCGGGTGGAGCACCCCGAGCGCGGCGAGATCTGGGTGGAAGGGCATGCCAGCCCCGAGGCGCTGGATGACGGCAGTGTGTTGTGGCATGGCGTGATCCTGGACATCAGCGAGCGGGTCCAGGCGGAGCAGGCCCTGCGGCGGCGCGAGCAGGAACTGGCCGAGGCCCAGCGTACCGCGCATGTCGGCAGCTGGGTCTCGGATTTCGTGCGCCAGGAGATTCGCTGGTCGGACGAGGTCTTCCGGATCTTCGGACTGGCTCCGGCAGAATGGGGCGGCAACCACGAGGCCTTCATGCAGAGCGTGCACCCGGACGATCGGGCCCGGGTACAGGCCGCCGTGGATGCGGCGCTGGCGGGCATGCCGTTCGATATTGTGCATCGCGTGCGGCGACCGGACGGCAGTGAACGCGTGGTTCGCGAGCATGGGTCGGTGGAGTTCGACGAGCACGGCGAGGTCACGCGCATGCTCGGCACGGTGCAGGACATCACCGAGCAATATCACCTGGAACAGGAACAGCGCCTGCTGGCCGCGACCTTCGATATCAGCCAGGCGATCTTCATTACCGATGTCTCGGGGACCATCCGGCGCGTCAACGCGACCTTTGCCCAAGTGACCGGCTTCAGCGAACGCGAGGCGGTCGGGGCGAACCCGCGCATCCTGAATTCCGGCCTCCAGGACCGCAGCTTCTACGAAGAGATGTTCCGCTCGGTGCGCGAACACGGGTACTGGGAGGGCGAGGTCTGGAACCGGCGCAAATCCGGCGAGGTCTTTCCGTTGCACGAGACCATCACTGCGATTCGTGACGGCAGCGGCGAGATCGAGCACTACATCGCGGTGTTCCACGACATTAGCCATCAGAAGGAACTGGAGGCCGCGCTGGAGCATCAGGCCTTTTACGATCCCCTGACCCGTGCAGCGAACCGGGGCTATTTCGAGGCCCTGATGGATCAGGAGGCGAGCCGCTCGCAGCGCTATGGACGTCCCGGTTCGCTGGTGATGCTGGATATCGATTACTTCAAGGCCATCAACGACACCTGGGGCCACGATGTCGGCGACGAGGTATTGCGCACCCTCGTGCAGGTGCTGGAGCGGCGCCTGCGCGAGGCCGACGTCCTGTGTCGCTGGGGTGGCGAGGAATTCATGGTCCTGCTGCCCGATACCGACGCCGAACGTGCGGTTCGGGCGGCCGAGCAGCTGCGCGCCGAGGTCGAACGCGCGTCGTTCCCGCGGGTGCGCCAGGTGACGGTCAGTCTCGGGGTGTCCGGGTATCGCCCCGGCGAACCGGTCAAGGACTGGATCAAACGTGCCGACGATGCGATGTACGCGGCCAAGCAGGAGGGGCGCAATCGGGTGCGCCGGGAGTCATCGGACCCGCAGAATCCGTGAGGACTGCCCGTGGCCGGATTGGGCGGATTCGCGCTCGTCGGCGTCTCGGTCGACAATCAGGGCATGACCTTGTTTGATCGCGTACACGTGGGCCTGGCGCTGCTGGACCCGGACGATGGTTGCCTTGTCCGTGGCAATCGCTGTCTCGCGTCCTGGCTGGGGTGCACACCGGAGGCGCTGGACGGCCTGCCTCCGGAGGCCTGGCTGACCGGCGATGTCGACCCCCTGCGGGGTGCGCTGGGTCGTGCGGAGCCGGGTACCGTATCCGGTCTGCAGCTGCGCCCGCACGGTCCGCAGGTGGCGCCACGGGCCGTGGTGCTGGGCATCTCGCCGGGCGAGGGCAGTACCGCCGAGGTGCTGGTGACCGTGCAGCCCGCACCCGACGAGGAGGCGGGGCATGCGGTCTACGCGCAGACCTTTACCCGCAATACGGCCCCCAAGCTGCTGATCGACCCGGACGACGGCGCGATCCTGGATGCCAACTCGGCGGCCGCGGCCCTGTACGGGTATTCGGTCGACGCGCTGCGGCAGATGCACATCGATGAGATCAATACCCTGTCGCCGGAGGCGGTGAAGGCCGAGATGGCACGCGCTGCGGCCGAGCGCCGGCGCTACTTCCGCTTCCGTCATCGCACCCGCAGCGGCGAGACCCTGGACGTGGAGGTGTATTCCGGACCCGTGGAGCTACACGATCGTACCTGTTTGTATTCGATCATCCACGACGTCACCGAGACCCGGCGCTACGAGCACGAGCTGGAATTCTACAGCGAGTTGTTCCGCAGCCTGCCGGTGGGGGTTTATCGCAACACCCCGGGGCCTGACGGGCGTTTCCTGCGCCTGAACCCGGCGATGCTCGAGTTGTTCGAGGCGGATTCGGAAGACCAGTTGCGGGCGGCCCCGGTGCGCGAGCTGTATGCGGATCCGGTCGCGCGCGAGGGCCTGAGCCGGGAACTCGAACAGGAGGGCCAGGTGACCGGGCGCGACCTGGCCCTGTGCACCCTGAAGGGCCGATCGTTCCGGGCGCGACTCAGCGCCCACCGGATGCAGGATGCCGAGGGGCGGACCGTGTTCGACGGGGTGATCGAGGATGTGAGCGCAGCACGTGCCAGCGAGCTGTTCCAGTCACGCCTGCTGACCGCACTGGCCGAGGGGGTGTTCGGGATCGATCACGAGGGCCGCTACACCTTTCTGAACGCCTCCGCCTGCCGCCTGCTGGGGTTCGCCAGCGAGGCCGAGGCCCTGGGGCTGAACTCGCACGCCACCTCCCACCATACCCGGCTCGACGGGACGCCGTATCCGGAGCAGGAGTGCCCGATCTATCGGGTGCTGACCACCGGGGAGTCGCTGACGGCCTGGAATGATCATTTCTGGCGTACCGACGGGACCTCTTTCCCGGTGCGGGTGTATGCCTCCCCGACCGAAGACCTGGAAGGGAAGGTCGAAGGGGCGGTGGTGTCGTTCCAGGATCTGGGACTGTATGCGGAACGCGAGCGCCGCCTGACCCGGGCGGCCAGCCAGCTTCCGGGCGCGATCTACGAGTTCCGCCGCTATCCGGACGGTCGCATGACCTTCCCGCTGGTTACCGCGGGGGTACAGCGGGTGTTCGGCCTGACACCGGATGAGGTCCGTGAACACCCGGAGGCGGTGCTGGAGCGGGTGCATGTGGATGACCGGGCCCGGCTCGAGGCCAGTAACAAGGAGTCGGCACGCTCGCTGGGGCCCTGGCAGTTGCGCTTCCGGGTCTGCCACCCGGCGCGCGGGACACTCTGGGTCGAGGGGCGGGCCACGCCCGAGATGCGAGACGATGGCAGTGTGGTCTGGTACGGGGTGATGGTGGATATCTCCGATCAGGTGCGGATGGAGGAATCCCTGCGCGAGAGCGAGGCCCGCTTCCGGCAACTGGCCTCCAGCGTGAACGAGGTGTTCTGGCTGCGCGACGAACACGCGATCCTGTACGTGAATCCCGCCTACGAGCAGGTCTGGGGACGCAGCCGCGAGGCCCTGTACCGGGACCCGGAAGAGATGCTTGCGGCGGTGCATCCGGAGGATCGTGCGCAGGTCGAGGCGGCGTTCCTGCGCGAAGCCCTGAGACCCGACCCCGTCGACACGACCTTCCGCATCCACCGGCCCGATGGCGCGATGCGCTGGATCCAGGCCCATTGCTACCCGGTCGAGGACGCCGCGGGCGGATCGACGCGGGTGGCCGGGACCGCGGTGGACGTGACCGACCTGAAACAGGCGCAGCTTGCGCTGGAGCAGAGCAATGCCGCCCTGGAGCGCGAGGCGCTGTACGACCGTCTGACCGGCGTGGCCAACCGGCGCTACTTCGAGGATCTGCTGGAGCGCGAGATGCACCGCTCGGCGCGTGACGGGCGGTCGTTCACGCTGGTGATGTTCGATCTGGACCACTTCAAGCGAGTCAATGACACCTTTGGCCACGACGTGGGCGACGAGGTGCTGGAGGAGGTAACGGACCGGGTGGCCTCGCGCCTGCGCGACTCCGACGTGCTGGGCCGCTGGGGCGGGGAGGAATTCATGGTGCTGTTGCCGGCCACCGACGCCACCCGCGGGGCCGAGCTGGCAGAAACCCTGCGTGCCCGGGTCGCGGAGGTCGGCTTTCCCGAGGCGGGTACGGTGACCATCAGCCTGGGGGTGGCCGAGTACCGTGCCGGCGAGGCGGGCAAGGACCTGGTCCGGCGCACGGACGAGGCGCTCTATCGCGCCAAGGGCGCGGGCCGCAACCGGGTCGAGGTGGATCCGGTCGGTGCAGGTCCGCAGGCGTGACGCGCGCCTGCCCGTCGGCACCCGTCCGGTCGGCGCGGGCATCCGCGCGCGATGGCTCCGGGAGGTAACAGGAGAATGGCCGCAAGTGGCAACACGGGGTTTCGTCGCATTCTGCGTGCTCTGGTCTATTCCGGGCGCGGGCTTCTGGCCGCGTTGCGCCACGAGGCGGCGTTTCGTCAGGAAATGGTGCTGGTGGCTGTGCTGCTGCCGCTGGCGATCGGGCTGGGCGAGAGCGGGGTGGAGCGCGCGCTGCTGGCGGGCAGCGTGCTGTTGATCCTGGTGGTGGAGTTGCTGAATTCCGCGGTGGAGGCGGCGATCGACCGGTTTGGCGACGAGCGTCATCCGCTGTCGGCCCGGGCCAAGGACATGGCCTCGGCTGCGGTGCTGGTGAGCTTCCTGCTGGCGGCACTGGTCTGGCTCCTGGTGCTGCTCTGAGGGAAACGCGGATCCATGTACACGTCCGCGTTGGTGCCCCAGGTTTTCCGAGACCAGGCGCGGTCCGTAGCCGGTAGTGGTTCTACCGGCAAGGGGCGCCACGCAGGATCGGGGAACCCGGGGCACCAACCCCACACGTCATTGAATGAAGGGGATCGGCCGCCCGTTGTTGACCAAGAACGGGCGCGCGCACGGCGTTGCGGCTCACTGGTAGCAGAGTAACTGCACGGCAGTCACCGCGCCTTGTTCGTACGCAGAAGCGACTCGGGCGCGAACGTGTACATGGATCAGTGTTTCCCTGAGGGGCGGGCGCGTCCGGGCCCTCTCCATTCCGTCATCGCGGATCACCGCTGCGCGGTGTCCGGGTGACGCGATTCGGGGGGCGGTTCGGGGACCGACGGGCGGGCGACGATGTGTGGCCCCCGAAGGCGCGATACGTGTGTCCGTCAGGGGGCGTTCTGTGCCATGCAGTCGGTGAAACCGTCGGCCATGCCCTGCATCAGCTGGAACCAGGCATCCGGGCCGGGCTCCAGCTCCGCGCCGATCGGGTCGAGCATGCCGATCCGGGTGCCGGTGCCCTCGACCACGGTCTCTGCCAGGGCGGGGCGGAACTGCGGTTCGGTGAACAGGCACGCGACATCGCCCTCGGCCAGGCGGGTGCGCAGTTCGGACAGCCGGCGTGCGCCCGGCATGCGCGAAGGGTCGACGCTGATGGAGCCGGCCGTGTTCAGGCCGTAGTGCTGCTCGAAGTACTGGTAGGCGTCGTGAAACACCATGAAGTGCTGGTCGCGCACCGGGGCCAGTTGTTCCGCGATGGCGGCATCCAGCGCGTCGATGCGCTGGAGCAGAGCGTCGCGGTTGTCCCGGATCATGGCGGCCTGTTCCGGATCGTGTTCCGCGAGGCGCTCGGCGAGCTGTTCGACGATGGCGCGTGCGATGGCCGGCGACAGCCACAGATGGCTGTCGTAATCGGCGTGCGCATGCCCGGGGGCGTCGTCATCGTCATGGGCGGCATGCTCATGATCGTGCGAGCCGTGACGATGGTGGTCATTCGGGGCATGGTCGTCCGCGTGGTCCCCGTGCCCGTGGCCGTCCACGTCGTGTGCCTGCGTGTCGTGGGCATGATCGTCATGTCCGTGATCGCCGTGATCGTGATGACCCTCCTCCCCTACGCCGCCGGATCGGCCCTCCAGCAGGGGCAGATCCAGGTCGTGCATCAGGCTGATCACGGTCGCGCGGTCACTGACTCCGTGCAGCGAACGTTCCAGAAAGCCCTCGAGTTCCGGGCCGACCCAGACCACCAGATCGGCGTTCTGCAGGCGGCGCGCTTCGGAGGGGCGCATGGCGTAGCCGTGCGGCGAGGCGCTGGCCGGTACCAGTAGCTCGACCTTGTGGGTGTCGCCGGCCAGTGCGGTAACCAGGCTGTGAACCGGTAGAATCGAGGCGACGATGCGCGGGCTGTCGGCCTGCGCGGGCGCGGCCAGTGTCAGCAGCAACACCAGGCCGGTCAGCAGGGCGGGGAAAAGCGGGCGGCGGGTAACGGGGCGCATGCAGGGGTTCTCCGGATTCTCCAAACGGGATCGATAACGTTATACTATATCGCTATGAACCGCGAAACCCCTTCGACGCACGCTGATCCAGTGGCCGAAGCCTCGCCGTTGCTGTCTGCTCGTGATGTCTCGCTGGAGCGTGGCGGTCGGGTGATCCTCGACCATGTCTCGGTCGAGGTGCGTCCGGCCGAGGTGACCGTGGTGATCGGCCCGAATGGCGCGGGCAAGACCTCCCTGTTGCGCGTACTGCTGGGGCTGTGGAAGCCGGGGCAGGGCAAGGTGCAGCGTCGGCGCGGCCTGCGCATCGGCTACATGCCCCAGCGCCTGCAGATCGAACCGGTGCTGCCGCTGTCGGTGCGGCGTTTTCTGACCCTGCGCAGCCGCGCCCTGGAGGACACGCTGCGCGAGCGCCTGGAGCGGGTCGGGGTGCCGCATCTGCTGCACAAGCCGGTGCAGTCGCTCTCCGGTGGCGAGATGCAGCGGGTGCTGCTGGCGCGGGCCCTGTTGAACCGGCCGAACCTGCTGGTGCTGGACGAGCCCGCGCAGGGCGTGGATATCGTCGGCCAGGGCGAGGTATTCAAGCTGATCGACGATATTCGTCACGAGACCGGTTGCGGGGTGCTGATGGTGTCGCACGACCTGCACCTGGTGATGGCCGGGGCCGATGCGGTGATCTGTCTGAACCAGCATGTGTGCTGCACGGGCCGGCCGGAGGAGGTCTCGCGCCATCCCGAGTACCAGCGCCTGTTCCCGGATACAGATATGCAGGGAATCGGGGTCTACAGGCACGATCACGACCATGTGCACGATGTGGCCGGGGATGTGCACGAACAGCACGCCGGCTGCGGACATGCCCGCCGGCCCGGTCCGGGGAGCGGTTCGCGATGATGGACGGCCTGCTCGACGACTTCCTGATGCGCGCCCTGTTGGCGGGTCTGATGGTGGCCGCCGTGGCGGGGCCACTGGGGGCCTTCGTGGTTTGGCGGCGCATGGCCTATTTCGGCGATACCGTGTCGCATTCGGCGCTGCTGGGCGTCGCCCTGGGGGTGTTGCTGGGCCTGAACCTGAACCTGATGGTCACGTTGGTGTGCGTGGCCATCGCGATCCTGCTGGTGTTGCTGCAGCGGCGCCAGGAACTGGCCTCGGATACCCTGCTCGGGATCCTTGCGCACAGTGCACTGTCACTGGGGATCGTCGCCGTCACCTTCATCGAGGGGCTGCGGGTGGACCTGATGGCCTATCTGTTCGGCGACATCCTCGCCGTGGGGACCGGCGACCTGGTGTCCATTGCGATCGGCGGCGGGGTGGCGCTGCTGCTGCTGATCCTGCTGTGGCGCCCGCTGCTGGCGCTGACCGTGCACGAGGAACTGGCCCGGGTGGAAGGCGTGCCGGTGCTGCTGGTGCGGCTGGGCCTGATGCTGCTGATCGCGCTGGTGATCGCCGCGGCGATGCAGGTGGTGGGCGTGCTGTTGATCACCGCGCTGATGATCATCCCGGCGGCCAGTGCGCGGCGCTTCGCGGCCACCCCCGAACAGATGGCGATCCTGGCCGCGGGCATCGGCATGCTCGCGGTGGGGGCCGGGTTGTGGGGCTCCTTCCAGTACGACACCCCGACCGGCCCGACCATTGTGGTCGCCGCGATGCTCGGCTTCATCCTGGTGCACCTGCTGCCGGGACGGCTGATTCCCCATTTCGGCGGGCGCTGACCCCCCGCTGCCGCGGAGCCGGTGCGGTTTCGGGGCAGGGGTCAGGAGGTACGCCGTTCCAGGCGCTCGAAGGTAAACGGGCAGGCGTGACGGTCGTCGGCTGCGTGCGTCTCCGACCAGACGAGGTCCCAGTCCGCGGGGTCGATGGCGGGGAACCAGGTGTCCCCGGCGTGGCACTCGTGCACCCGGGTCAGGTGCAGCACGTCGGCGCGTGGCAGCGCCTCCTCGAACAAGCCGGCGCCACCGATCACGAAGGCCGGGCCACTTTCTATGCTGGCCAGTGCCGCATCCAGATCGCGGTACACCTCGACGCCATCCGCCCGCCAGTCCGGCTGCCGGGTCAGCACCAGGTTGCGCCGCCCGGGCAGCGGGCGGCCGATGGATTCGAAGGTTCGCCGTCCCATGATCAGGGGGTGGCCGTCGGTGACACGCTTGAAGTGCTGCAGGTCCTTCGGCAGGTGCCAGGGCAGGTCATTGTCGCGTCCGATGACGTGATCCGGATCGAGTGCAACCATCAAATGAATCTCGGGCTGGGACATGGCAGCTCCGGTAGCGATCAAACCGCGATGGGGGCCTTGATCGGGGGGTGGGACTGGTAGTCGCGTACCTCGATGTCGTCGAAAGTGAACGCGAACAGGTCGCGGACTGCAGGGTTTAGGTGCAGTGCTGGCAGTGGCAGCGGCGTGCGGCTCAGCAGTTCCTCCACCTGTTCCCGGTGATTGTGGTAGAGGTGTGCATCGCCAAAGGTGTGCACGAATTCGCCGGGCTTGAGGTCGACGACCTGCGCCAGCATGTGGGTCAGCAGGGCGTAGCTGGCGATGTTGAACGGCACGCCCAGGAATACGTCGGCGCTGCGCTGGTAGAGCTGACAGGACAGGCGGTCGGCATCCACGTAGAACTGGAACAGCGCATGGCACGGGGCCAGGGCCATGCGCCCGGCCCGGGCGTTCGCGTGCGGAGGCACGGATTCGTCCGGCAGGTCGGCGACATTCCACGCGCTGACGATGTGGCGTCGCGAGTGTGGCCGCGCGCGCAGATTCTCCACCAGTTCGGCAAGCTGGTCGTGTCCGGCCCAGTTGCGCCACTGGGCGCCGTAGATCGGTCCAAGTTCGCCGTCCTCGGTGGCCCATTCGTCCCAGATCCGCACCCGGTTCTCCTGCAGGTAGCGCAGGTTGGTCTCGCCGCGGATGAACCACAGCAGTTCGTGGATCACCGAACGCAGGTGGGTGCGCTTGGCGGTCACCAGCGGGAACCCGTCGGCGAGATCGAAGCGCATCTGGTAGCCGAACACCGAACGCGTGCCGGTGCCGGTACGGTCTGGGCGGTCGCGGCCGTGATCGCGGATGTGGCGGACAAGCTCGAGGTATTGCTGCATGGTCGTTCTCAGTGGGCGCTCGCGCGCGGGCCCGGCAGCGGGTTGCGGCGCGACCAGACGATCAGGGCGATGCCGAACAGGATGACCGGCAGAGTCAGGACCTGTCCCAGGGTGACCCAGCCGAACGCAAGGTAGCCGATATGGGCATCGGGGACACGCACGAACTCGACCAGGAAGCGGAACACCCCGTACAGGGTCAGGAAAAGCCCCGAAACCAGGCCGGTGCGGCGCGGCTGCCGCGATACTGTCCACAGCACCACGAACAGCACCAGCCCTTCCAGGAAGGCCTGATACAACTGCGAGGGATGGCGCGGGAGGTAGTCCGCGGCCGGGAAGACCATTGCCCACGGCAGATCGGTGGGCTTGCCCCATAGCTCGCCGTTGATCCAGTTGCCGATGCGTCCGGCGCCCAGGCCGATCGGGATCAGCGGGGCGATGAAGTCGGTGATGCGAAAGAACGGCTGGCCGATCCGGCGCGCGAACAGGCCGCAGGCGATCAGCACGCCGAGCAGGCCGCCGTGGAAGGACATGCCGCCCTCCCAGATCCGCAGCAGGCCGACCGGATCGGCCAGTACCCCGTCCAGGTTGTAGAACAGGGCGTAGCCCAGACGCCCGCCCATGATGATGCCGATCGCACCCCAGAACAGCAGGTCGCCGACCTGGGCAGGTGTCAGCGGGTCCCAGTCGCGGGTTCGGGTGCGCCAGGTCCCCAGTGCCCAGAACGCGAGGAAGCCCACCAGGTACATCAGGCCGTACCAGTACAGAGTCAGCGGCCCGATGGACAGGGCGACCGGATCGATAAACGGGTGTGTCGGCATGGTCGCTTGCGGATGCGGAATCGGCTGCACATGCTACCTGCCCTGATCCCGGCATGCACCTGTACGCCGGGGCTTGGTTCCACCCGTCAGGGAAGCCGTGATCGGTGTTTTCCCAAGGAGGTCGCACGATGAATCGACTGGCCGGGGTCAGCAGCCCGTACCTGCTGCAGCACGCCGACAACCCGGTGGAATGGTACCCGTGGGGGGAGGAGGCGCTGGAACGCGCGCGCCGCGAGGACCGACCGATCCTGCTGTCGATCGGCTATTCGGCCTGCCACTGGTGCCACGTGATGGCGCACGAGTCGTTCGAGGACCCTGCGACCGCCGAGGTCATGAACCGGCGCTACGTGAATATCAAGGTGGATCGCGAGGAGCGCCCGGACCTCGACCGGATCTACCAGAATGCCCATATGCTGCTGTCGCAGCGTCCCGGTGGCTGGCCGCTCACGGTGTTCCTGACCCCCGACCAGGTGCCGTTCTTCGCCGGGACCTATTTTCCGAACCGCGAGCGCCACGGGCTGCCCGCGTTCGTCGATCTGCTGAACCGGGTCGCGGATTTTCTGGAGCAGCACCCCGACGAGATCCGGCGCCAGAATGATTCCCTGCAGCAGGCCCTGGGGCGGCTGTATCGCCCCGCCGGCGGCGCGATCCCGGCACCCGGCGTGCTGGACAAGGGCCGCGCCGAACTGGCGCAGGGCTTCGACGAGCGGTTCGGCGGCTTCGGCGATGCCCCGAAGTTTCCGCATCCGGCCAGTCTCGAGTGGCTGCACTGGCATGCCGCGCGGCATGCCGACAGCGAGGCTGCACGGATGCTGGAACGCACGCTGGACGCGATGGCGTCCGGCGGGATCTTCGACCAGCTCGGGGGCGGTTTCTGTCGCTACTCGGTGGATGCGCGCTGGATGATCCCGCACTTCGAGAAGATGCTCTACGACAACGGCCCCCTGGTCGGCCTGTACGCGGAGCATGCGGCCCGGGGCGATGCCCGCGCGCTTCGGGTGGTGGAGCAGACCGTGAGCTGGTTGCAGCGCGAGATGCACGACCCCTCCGGGGCGTTCTGGTCCAGCCTGGACGCCGATTCCGAGGGCGAGGAGGGGCGCTTCTATGTGTGGAATCCGGAGACCGTGCGGGATCTGCTGGCGGAGGACGAATGGGTCGTGGCCAGCCGCGTCTGGGGGCTGAACGGCCCGCCCAATTTCGAGGGTCGCTGGCACCTGTACGAGGCGGTCCCGCCGGCCACTGTGGCGGATGCACTGGAACTCGATCCGGCACAGGTGGACGCGCGTCTGGAGCGGGCGCGCGTTCGTCTGCTGGACGCCCGTGCGCACCGGGTTCGGCCGCATTGCGATGACAAGATCCTGGGTGCCTGGAATGCGCTGATGGTCACCGGCCTGGCGCGCGCCGCGCGTGCGTTGCAGCGGCCCGACTGGCTGAGCCAGGGACGTGCGGCCATGGCCGCGGTGCGCGACCGGCTGTGGCATGACGGGCGTCTGTATGCAAGCTTTCGCGAAGGCGCGACCGGTGCGCAGCCGCGTGCCTGCCTCGACGATCACGCACTGCTGCTGGAGGCGACCCTGGCCCTGCTGGAGGTGGAGTGGGACAGCGAGCTGCTGGACTGGGCGCAGACCCTGGCCGAGGTACTGCTCGCGGACTTCCAGGACCACGAGCACGGCGGTTTTTTCTATACCGCGCGCGATCACGAGGCGCTGATCCAGCGGCCCAAGGTGTATGCCGACGACGCGATGGCCGCGGGCAACGGGATCGCCGCGCAGACCCTGTTCAAGCTCGGCTATCTGCTGGCGGAACCGCGCTATGTCGAGGCCGCCGAACACACCCTGGCGAACGCCGGGCCGATGATCGAGCAGGCCCCGATCGGGCACATGAGTCTGCTGACCGCGCTGGATATCCATCATCGTGCCCCGCCGCTGGTGGTGTTGCGCGGTCCCGGGGCGGAGCTTGCGGCCTGGCAGGAGCGCCTGCGGGCACGCGGAAGCCCGGTCTGGAGTTTCGCGATCCCTGGCGGGGCCGATGGCCTGCCCCCTGCACTGGCGGAGAAGACGGCCCCGGAGAGCGGGGTGCGCGCCTATCTGTGTCACGGCGTGCAATGTGCGCCACCGGTGTCCGCGCCGGATGCCCTGGACGCCGCGCTGGACGGGGCTTGAATCCCCGCGTGTTCACCCGAGTATCTGACGGTTTTCCGAACCCCTGTCATTGATTTCCAACGGAGCTTTTGATGAGCGAGAAGAAGTTGATGGATTTCATCGCCGAGGCACGCCAGAACGTGCGCGAGATGGCGGTCACCGATCTGGCCGAGGCGCGCGACAACGGCGAGGAGTGGCTGCTGGTCGATGTGCGCGAGCCGTATGAATACGAAAAGGGCCATGTGCCCGACTCGCTGCTGATCCCGCGCGGCCTGCTGGAGGGTGCGGCGGATCCGAATACCCCGCACCGCATCGAGGCGCTGTACAGCGCCCGCGAGAAGCCGGTGGCCGTGATCTGTGCGACCGGTGGCCGTTCCGCGCTGTCGGTGCTGCGGCTGCAGGAGATGGGCTTCACCAACGTAGTGAATGTCGCCGGCGGCTACAAGAACTGGGAGAGCGAGGACCTGCCGGTGGAGACCGGTGCCTACACCGGCCCGCTGCCATAGGAGCCTGTCGGACTTGGGCCTGTTCTACTGCGCGTGCGGGAGGGCGGCCCCGTTTTTCGCGCTCTCTCTCGTTACATAGTCCCCACTATGCGCCTCGAGAGACCGAACAAATGGTCTCACTCTCCCGCCACGCTCGCCCAAATCCGACAGGCTCCAAGCGCGCCGTGCCGCGGTCCGGTATTCACCGGACCGTCATCGCCCGTACACACGGGTGTCAAGCCTTGCGGGTAGCCTCCGGAAAAGTTGATCCGGAGGTTGCCCGATGTTCCTGCCCGAACCCCATCCCGTCGCTGACACCGCCCGCCCTGCGGAACCCGGCCTGCGTGCCCATCTGGCGTCCGGTCCCGCCGATCTCGAGGCGGCCCAGCGCCTGCGCTACCAGGTGTTCGGCGAGGAGATGGGCGCCCGGCTTGCGGAGCCGGAATCCGGACTGGATCGGGACCACCTGGATGCACATTGCCACCACCTGCTGGTGCGCGACCTGCAGGCCGGCGACGTCGTCGCCTGTACGCGGATCCTGACCGAGGAGAGCGCCAGCACCGCCGGTGGTTTCTACTCGCTGTCCGAGTTTGACCTGGGCCCGCTGACGAATCTCCCGGGGCGTACCCTGGAGGTGGGTCGAACCTGCGTGCGGGCCGATCATCGTCAGGGGGCGGCGATCCATACCCTCTGGGCCGGGCTCGCGCGCTTCATGCAGGCACATCAGTATGATCATCTGATCGGCTGCGCGAGTATCCCGCTGAGCGACCATACGCCCGCGCAACTGGCCTGGCTTCGCCTGTTCCACCGGGTTTCCTCGCGTCTTCGGGTCACACCGCGTCGGTCCCTGCCGAACTCGCTGTCGGTGTGGCACGGCACCCCCTCGCGGGTCGGTCTGCCACCATTGTTGAAGGCCTATCTGCGCCTGGGTGCGCGGGTCTGCGGAGAGGCTTGCCACGATCCCGATTTCAATGTCGCGGATGTTCTGATCCTCCTGAATGTGCGGGAGATGCCGGATCGTTACCATCGGCATTTCCTGGGCGCGCATGCGCCCGATGATCGGGGAGTGGGACATGCGGGGACATCTGCGGGCACTGGGTAGGCTGATGCGTATCCTGGGTCATCTCCTGAAGGGGGTTGTGCAGACCGCGCTGAGCGGTGGGGGCGATGCCGGCGCGGAAAAGCGCCGGTGCATCCGACATGCCTGGTACGATCGCCTGCTGACGCTTTGCGGGGTGCATGTCCAGGTGCTTGGAAAACCCCCGGAACAGCCGGCGCTGGTGGTTGCCAACCACGTCTCGTGGCTGGATGTGGCGTTGCTTGGCGCGGCGCTGGATCCTTCCTTCCTGTCCAAGGCCGAGGTGGGGCGCTGGCCGGTGATCGGCTGGCTGGCACGGCGTCACGAGACCCGTTTTATCGAGCGCGGCGGACACCAGAGCGCGGCGCTGGCCGAGGCCCTGCAGGCCGGTCTCGCCGCCGGCGAGCGTCCGGTGGTCTTCCCCGAGGGGACCACCAGCCATGGCGGCGGGGTGCGCCGTTTCTATCCACGCCTGTTCGCGGCGGTGGCGGGCACTGGTTATCCGGTGCAGCCGGTGGCGCTGGACTACGAGCGGCCGGCCGGCGAGGGGGCCCCGGTGGCGTTTATCGGCAACCAGGGTCTGCTGGCCAATCTGTGGTGTCTGTTGCAGCGCCCGCAGACCCGGGTGTCGCTCCATTTCCTGGCGTCGCTGGACAGCACGCGGCGCGATCGCCGGGATCTCGCGGAGGCCTCGCGCACGGCGATCGTGCAGGCGCTGGGTGTGCCCGCCGAGCCGCTCTCCAGCCCGGATCGCGCGCGGCGCGGCGCGGGCAAGGCGTAGATCATGCGGGCCGTGACCCTTGTGTCCACGGCCCTGACGCCAGGGAGCCACGGATCCATGCCAACGCGAGCGTGTGCATCGGTCGGTGTCTCCTCGGTACCGGAAGTCCCGGGCAGGCCCCGGGACCTGGTGGTGGTCACCGAGACCTGGCCACCGGAGGTCAATGGCGTGGCGATGACCCTGGAACGACTGGTGGTCGGTCTGCGTCAACGCGGCCATCGCGTGCGGGTGGTGCGCCCCCGTCAGGCCGGTGAAGCGCGCGGATCCGAATCGTTACTCGACGATGAGACCCTGGTACCGGGCTGCCCGATCCCCGGGTATCGCGGGCTGCGCTTCGGGCTCCCGGCGGCGCGGCGACTGCGGGCTGCCTGGCGGGCGGATCCCCCGGATGCGGTGCACCTGGTGACCGAGGGGCCGCTGGGCCATTCCGCCCTGCGCGCGGCGCGCGCGCTCGGTTTGCCGGTCCTGGCCGGCTTCCACACCGACTTCGAGACCTATGCCCGCCACTACCGGCTGGCCTGGCTGGCCCCGCTGGTCGAGGCGATTCTGCGGCGCTTTCACAATCGCTGCGATCTGAACCTGATCCCGACCCGGGCACTGGCGGAGCATCTGGCGGGGCGCGGATTCGTGAATCTCGGGCTGCTGGCACGTGGCGTGGACACCCGCCTGTTCCATCCCGCCCGGCGCTCGCCGGAGCTGCGCGCGGCCTGGGGTGCGGGCCCCGAAGACCCGGTGCTGATGCACGTCGGGCGGGTCGCCCCGGAAAAGGACCTGGACCGGGTCGTGGAGGCGTTTCGCGCGGTCCGTGCGCGACGGCCGCGTGCCCGTCTGGTGTTCGTAGGCGACGGCCCGTCGCGGGCGCGCCTGGAGCGCGCCTACCCCGATATTACGTTCGCCGGTGTCCAGCGCGGCGAGGACCTGGCGTCCCATTACGCGAGCGCGGATCTGTTCGTGTTTGCGTCTCTCTCCGAGACCTTCGGCAATGTGGTGACCGAGGCGATGGCCAGCGGCCTGCCGATCCTCGCCTTCGATCATGCGGCGGTTCATGAACATGTTGTGGACCGGGTGCACGGGCGCCGGGTGCCGGTGACCGGAGATCGGGCCGGGGACACCGCAGCGTTTATGCAGGCTGCGGTGGAACTCGCGGAAGGGTTTCGCGCACAGCCCCGGCGCCGGGAGGCGATGGGCGAACAGGCCCGTGCGCGTGCCGAGGAACTGGACTGGGGGGCGGTTGTTACCCGCCTGGAGCAGTACGTCGAGGAACTCCTGGAGACCCGTGGTGCGCCTGCTGCAACGAATGGATAACCTCGAGCTGGCGCTTTGCCATGTCTTTAACCAGTTCAACCGGCGTGCTGTCGTGCGGTGCTTCTTCGGCGCCGTCAGCCGTCTGGGTGACGGGGTGTTCTGGTATGTGCTGATGCTGTTGTTGCCGGTTCTGCACGGCTTCGGTGCTGTGCTCGTCAGCGCCCAGATGGCGCTGGTGGGTTTGCTTTCGCTGCCGCTTTATCGCTGGCTGAAGCACACCACCGGCCGTGCCCGTCCCTGCCATCGTGACCGCGGCCTGCTGCGCAGCACGGATCCGCTGGACGAGTTCAGTTTTCCCTCGGGGCACACCATGCATGCCGTGGGCTTCAGCGTGGTCCTGGTGGCCTGGTACCCGGGGTGGGTCTGGGTGGCCGGCGGATTCACCGTGCTGGTGGCAGTCTCGCGTCTGGTGCTGGGGCTGCACTATCCCAGCGATGTGGCCATCGGGGCGCTGCTCGGGGCCGGGCTGGCGGGACTCGGACTGTGGGCGGCGGGCCTGGTCGTCTGACGGCGGAGGTTGTGGGTCAGAGCGTGTCGCCGCGGTGGTCGCAGGGAGTCTGCCAGATCGGGACCTGGCCGGGGTCGCAGGCGTCGGTGTCCAGCCGCGCGAGGGTCATTTGGTTGCCCCAGACACAGCCGCTGTCCAGGGCCAGCCAGTCGGGGCCGCGGCGATGGCCCAGCGCGGCCCAGTGCCCGAACACGATGCGTTGCCCGGCGGCGTGGCGGCCCGCCAGTGTGAACCAGGGCTGCAGGTCCCCCGGGGTGTCTTCCGGCGGTCCGTTTGCTTCCAGTTCCAGTGTGCCGTCGCGGGTGACATAGCGCATCCGGGTAAAGGCGTTGATGGTGTAGCGCAGGCGGTCGTAGCCGCTCAGTCCCGGGTCCCAGGCGTCCGGCTGGTTGCCGTACATTACCTCGAACAGTGCCCGTCGGCGTGCCGGATCGCGCAGTTCGGCCTCGACCCGGCGCGCCTCGGCGCGAGCCTGGTCGAGATCCCAGGCCGGCGGGATGCCGGCGTGCACCAGTACCCAGTCCGGATCGGGGCTGTAGTGGAGCAGCGGGCGCTGGGCCAGCCACTCCAGCAGTTCGGTGGCGTCCGGCTGGTCGAGCACATCGCGCAGGGTGTCGCGTCCGCCGGGCTTGCGTTGCCCCTCGGCGGTGGCGAGCAGGTGCAGATCGTGGTTGCCCAGTACGCTGGTGGCGGCATCCCCCAGCTCGCGGACCCGGCGCAGGCAGCCGGCCGAATCCGGTCCGCGGTTGACCAGGTCCCCGACCAGCCACAGGTGATCCCGGGCCGGGTCGAAGCGGACCTCGTCCAGCAATCGGTCGAGCGGCTCGAGGCAGCCCTGCAGGTCGCCGACGGCGTACAGAGCCATGCGTGTTTCCCCCTACTAGTGCAGGGTCCGTGGTACGGACAGGGTGAATGGCGGAATCGGGGCGTCGAAGGTGCGTCCGCGCTGGTCGCGCATCTCGTAGCTGCCCTCCATGGTGCCGACCGGGGTCTCGATGACCGTGCCACTGGTGTATTCGAAGCTCTCGCCCGGCTCGATCTGCGGCTGCTGGCCGATCACGCCCTCGCCGCGCACCTCCTGGGTCTGGTCGCGGCCGTCGCGGATGATCCAGTGGCGATTGAGGAGTTGTACCGTCTGGGGCCCCGCGTTGCGGATGGTGACGTGATAGGCGAACACATAGCGATCATCGTCGGGCTCGGACTGGTCCTCGACATAGGCCGTCGAGACCTCGATCTCGATGGTGTGCTCGTCGGACGGGGCGGGTTGTTCGCTGGACATGGTGATCAGGCTCCGTGGGATTCCCGGGGCAGCCGCAGCGCGCTGACGGCGGCGCCGAGCAGGCCGGGCTGTGGGTGCATGATAAGGGCTACCGGCAGCGGCTCAAGCAGGTGCGCCATCGGTGGGCGATTGGTGAACGCGGCGCGAAACGCCGGGTCCTGGAAGTGCCGCGACCATCTCGGGGCGATTCCGCCGGCCAGAAACACCCCGCCGCGTGGCAACGCGGTCAGCGCCATGTCCGCGAGCTGGCCGCCGAACAGCCGTACGAAGCGTTCGACTACGCCGAGCGCGGCCGGATGCCCGCGTTCGGCCAGTTCGTGGATCGCAGCGGCCGGGTCGTCGCTGCACAGGGCCCGCTCCACCTCGGCATCCGGTCGGCGGGCCTGTTCGAAGGCTGCGATCCGGGCGATGCCCGCGCCGCTGAGCAGGTGCTCGCGGGTGCAGAAACCCTCCTGTTTCGCGACGAAGGCGGCCAGGTCTGCCTCGTCGTGGCTGGCGGGCGAGAAACGCGCGTGCCCGCCCTCGCCGGCGTAGATTGCCGGGGCCTGTGCGGGGCCGACCAGGCAGGTCCCCAGCCCGGTCCCGGCCCCGGCCACCAGGCGCAGACCGTCCGGGGCGGGGGTCCCGTGCTGAAGCCGGAGCAGGTCGTGTTCGTTGTCCAGGGCATCGAGGCTGGCGCCGATGGCCGCGAAGTCGTTGATCAGCGCGACCGGCAGGCCCAGCGTGTCGCCCAGTGCTGCGGCCCGCAGGGCGGGCCAGTGCCGCAGATTGGTGACGCGTGCCTCGGTATCGCCGTCGTCGGGGGTGACGGGTCCGGCGACCGCGAGTCCGGCCGCCCGGAATTCCACTCCGGCCGGCGCGCGGTCGCGGCGCCATTGTTGCAGGATGCCGGACAGGTCGGGGTGCTCGCGGCTGGGGTAGACCCCGGTGTCGTGCAGACTCCAGTGGCCCGCCGCGTACCGGGCGCGTGCGACGCGGGTATTGGTTCCACCGATATCGGCGACGATCAGGTCCGTGGGCATGTCGCTTGCGTCTCGGGAAATCGGGGGTGAATGCACTCCGGCCACCGTATACCCCGCTGCCTGGGCACTGCGGTATACGCACCCATGGTAACGGATCGCGGACTATCGATTCCGGAGCACCCGCGCCAGGGCGTCGAATCCGGCGACATCGATGTTTTCCGGGCGCTCGCCGGGTTCCAGGCCCGCGGCCTCCAGGTCACCGGGCTCGATCAGACCGGAGAGCCCGCGCCGCAGGGTCTTGCGGCGGCTGGAGAAGGCGCGGTTCACGATCTGCGCGAAGGGCTCGAAGCGTTCCGGGGGTACCCGTGGTTCGGCCAGCGGGACGATGCGCACCACCGCGGAATGCACCTTCGGAGGCGGATGGAATGCCCCGGGCGGCACGCCAAACAGGGCGCGCGCGTCGGCACGCGCCGCGAGCATCACCGACAGTCGGCCGTAGCGCTTGCTGCCGGGCTCGGCCGTCATGCGCTCCACCACTTCGCGCTGCAGCAGGAAGTGCATGTCGCGGATCTGTTCCACCTGCTCCAGCAGGTGGAACAGCAGCGGGGTGGAGATGTTGTAGGGGAGGTTGCCCACGACCCGCCAACCAGCCGGGGGGCGGGGCCCGAGTTCGGCGAGCTGCAGATTCAGGGCGTCCCCGACATGCAACTGGAGACGGTCCGTCGGAAACCTTTGGCGCAGGCGGTCGGCGAGGTCGCGGTCGATCTCCACCGCATGCAGATGTTCGATCCGCTCCAGCAGGGCCTGTGTCAGGGCCCCGCGTCCCGGGCCGATCTCCAGCAGGGCATCGGCCGGTTGCGGGTCAATGGCCCCGACGATGCGGGCCAGGATGCCGCTGTCGTGCAGAAAGTTCTGGCCGAAGCGCTTGCGGATCGGAGGGTCCTGGGGGCTAGCCATGCGCCGGGTTCCGGCGGGCCACCGCGCGCGCCGCGAGATCGCGGGCCAGGTGTTCGGCGGCGCGGAAGCTGCCGACCTCGGCCCGCCCGGTGCCGGCCAGGTCCAGCGCGGTACCGTGGTCGACCGAGGTGCGTACGAACGGCAGTCCCAGGGTGACATTGACCGCGGCGCCGAAACCCGCATGCTTCAGCACCGGCAGGCCCTGGTCGTGATACATCGCCAGTACCGCGTCGCTCTGTCCCAGCGCGCGCGGGGTGAACGCGGTATCCGCCGGCAGGGGGCCGCGCAGATGCAGGCCCTCGCTGCGCAGCGCATTCAGGGTCGGGGTGAGCACCTCGATTTCCTCGGAACCGAGCACGCCCTCCTCGCCGGCATGCGGATTCAGCCCGCACACTGCAATGCGCGGCTCATCCAGGCCAAAATCCCGCCGCAGGTCGCGGTCCAGGACCCGGATGACTCCTTCCAGGCGCTCGCGAGTGATGGCATCGGGTACGGCACGCAGTGGCAAGTGAGTGGTCACCAGGGCAACGCGCAGGGTCTCGGTCGCCAGCATCATCACCGGCATCAAGGCCCCGGCACGCATGGCCAGCCATTCGGTATGGCCGGTGAACAAGTGGTCGACGGCATTGATCACGCCCTTGTGCACCGGGCCGGTGACCATGGCATCGAAGCGTCCGGCTAGGCAGCCATCCGCGGCCTGTGCCAGGATTTCTAGCACATGCGCCGAGTTGGCCGGATCGAGCCGGCCGGCTTGCACCGGGACAGCGGTGGTGACCGGCAGGACCTCCAGGCTGTGGGCCGGTGTAGGGACGCGGGGCCGTTCGGGATCGAATTCCGTCAGGTTCAGCGGCAACCGCAGGTCACGGGCCCGTGCGGCCAGGACCTCCGGGTCGCCCAGTGCGACGCGCTGGCAGGGGGCGGCCTCCTGCGCGAGTGCGATCAGCAGGTCGGGGCCGATGCCGGCCGGTTCGCCGGCGGTCAGGGCCAGGCGCGGGATCATGCCGAAGCGCGGTTCAGGAGCCGAGGCCTTCGACGCGGTATTCGACATACGCCTCGTCGCGCAGCCGCCGCAGCCACAGTTCCAGCTCTTCCTCGCGCTTGCGTTCCTGCAGGATCTCGCGGGCCCGGGTGCGGATCTGCTCGCGCGAGGTATCCACCTCGCGCCGCTCCAGCACCTCGATCACGTGCCAGCCGAACTGGCTTTGCACGGGCGGTGACAGTTCGCCGGGCTGCAGCTCGTTCATCGCCTCTTCGAATTCGGGGACCATTTCTCCGGGACTGACCCAGCCGAGGCGTCCGCCCTGGGCGGCGGAGCCCGGGTCGTCGGAATTGGCTTGCGCCAGTTCTTCGAAACTGGCGCCCTCGCGGATACGGTTGTGCAGCGAGCGTGCCTGGCGTTCGGCTTCCTCGATGCTGCGTACCTGGTCCGGGCTGATCAGGATATGCCGCACCCGGGTCTGCTGGACGCGGGTCTGGTCGCCACCCTCGCGATCTTCCAGTTTGACGATGTGAAACCCGCTGGGGGAACGCAGCACGTCGCTGATCTCGCCCGTGCGCATCAGGATGACCTCGCGCGCGAAGACGGTCGGGATCTCGCCGGCCCCGCGCCATCCGAGGTCGCCGCCCTCCAGCGCATCCGGTGCGTCCGATTCGCTGATCGCGACACGGGCAAATTCCTCGCCGTCTTCCAGCCGCTGGCGCAGGGTGTGTGCGCGCTCGCGCGCGTCGGCGATGGTGGCGGAGTCGGCCCCCTGCGGTACCGAGACCAGGATGTGCGACAGCCGGTAGCGTACCCCGCGGTCGATCGCCCCGCTCTCCGAGGCGATCAGGTCGGCAATCTCCTGATCGCTTACCCGCACCCGGTTGTCCACCTGGCGCCGGCGTAACTGGGCCAGGGTCAGCTCGTTGCGGATCTGTTCGCGAAAGGCATTGAAATCCACCCCGTCCTGCAGCAGGGCCTGGCGCAGTTGTGGCAGGGTCAGGTCGTTCTCGCGGGCGATGTTCTCCATCGCGCGGTTCAGGGTCATCTCGTCGATGTCGATCCCCACACGTTCGGCCTCCTGGAGCTGCACGCGTTCCACCACCAGGCGTTCCATGACCTGGCGGGCCAGGGTGTCACGATCCGGCGGCCGGTGGCCCTGCTCGAGCATTTGCTGGGCTACCAGGTTCATGCGCTCGACCAGCTCGAGTTCGGTCACGACGTCCTCGCCGACCACGGCCAGGATGCGGTCGGTCATGCGGTCGTCGGACGGTGGGGTGACGGGCGCTGCGGGGGTGCCGCCGGTGCCCGGGGTGACCGGTGCCCGCGGGGTGTCCCCGGGTTGCGACTGCAGGCGGGGGGCGGGTTCGGACTGTGGCAGCGAGCCACCGGGTACCTGGGCGCCAGCCAGCGAGCTCGCAACGAGCAGCAGGGTCGCCAGCAACGGCAGCAGGATCGCCAGCGACCGGTGGTGGCTGGCAGTCTGTCGGATTCGGCAGGGATCTGCTGCGCGTGCGGGAGAGCAGTCCCCTTTCCCGCGCTCTCTCGTTGCATAGTCTCCACTATGCGCCTCGAGAGACCGAAAAAACGGACTCGCGCTCCCGTCACGCTCGCGACGATCGCCCAAACCCGACAGACTGCTAGCGTTGGAGGTTGGATTCATAACCGGCAATACCCTCGCGCAGGAGCGTGTCCACGCCGGCGTCGAACCGAGCCAGTCCGTCCAGCGTGAGTTGGAAGTAGATTGAATTGTCGTAAGTCTCGTCGAAGGCCAGCGCCCGTCGCGCCACAACCCGCAAACCATAACAGCAACTACGATACTGGAGCCCGGCCAGAAGTTCGAGGTCGCGGCCCTCCTGCAGGCTGTAGTTCCAGCGACCGATCGCGCGCACGCGGCTGGTGACCGGCCACAATACCGAGGCATCGGTCTGCTCGATGGCGCGGCCGCGGGTGTCCTCGCGCTGGCGGTAGCCAAGGTTGAGGCGCGCCTCCGGGCGTGGCTGGTAGCCGAGGTTGACGGAGGCCAGGGTGGTTTCGTCGCGATCCGGGTCGTAGAGGATGGAGGCACGGCCGCTCCAAGTCTCGCTGATGCGGGCGCGACCTTCCAGGCCCAGTTCCGAGCGTGCGCTGGTGTGTGGCGGCTCGTCGGGGTGACGGCGCACCTTGCGGTCGGCCAGGTAGTGGATCTGGCCGGCCGACAGGCTCAGGTGCTCGCGGCCTGTGGCGGTGTCGAGGATGCGGGTGGTCAGGGCGGTGGTCATCTGATGGGTGTCACCCACCCGGTCGACCCCGGCGAAGCGGTCCAGCTCGAACAGGCTGTCGAAGCCGAACTCGATTTCGCCGGTGTCGAACAGCGGGATGGCGTCCTGATCGCGGTACGGGACATAGCCGTAGAACAGTCGCGGCTCGAGGGTCTGCAGTCGCGTGCCGCCGCCGATTTCGCGTTCGAAGATCAGGCCGGTATCCAGGGAGGCCCGAGGCAGGGTGCGGGTCAGCGATTCCGGTCCGGTGCGGCCGTGCCGGTCAAGTTCGTAGCGGGTATGGCGCAGGCCGATCCGCGGTTCGACAAACAGGCCTCCGGTGTCATAACGCCAGGCGAGTTCGGGGTCGAGATCCAGGCGGGTGCCGGAGGGCCGGGCCGGGTCGCGGTGCGACAGCTCGAAACGCACCAATTCAGTGTCGAGGTCCCAGGACAGGCCGCGACCGAGGTGCTCGCCCGCTTCCAGGGTGACCTGCGGCAGGCGTTGGTAGGGCGCGCTTGCGGCACGCAGTTCCGGATCCAGGAGCTGGAATTCCTGCAGGCGGGTACGCAGTCGATAGTTCGGGCGGCTCAGGGTCAGGTCGGCGCGGCGCTCGAGATAGGGCGTGCTGCCGGAGTAGCGGTCGGAACCACCGAAATCGCGGAAGTATTCGCTGTCCGAGGCATCCGCCGCATCCACGTCCAGGATCAGCTCGGGGGTGATCCGGGTGCGGTGCTGCCAGTGCAGGTATTGGCGGTCGCTGCGCGTCTCGCGATCGTCGGGCAGGTAGTCCAGGATGATCTCGCCGCGGTGGCGGGGGCGCAGATAGCGAAACTCCGTGCCCAGCATCACGCCACGGTCCGACATGATCCGCGGCGTCAGTGTGGCATCAAGGTTGGGCGCGATGTTCCAGTACCAGGGCAGGGAAAGGTCCAGGCCGGTACGCCCGCCGGTTCCGGCGCTGGGCAACAGGAACCCACTCTTGCGGCGATCGTCCAGCGGAAAGCTGATATACGGGGTGTAGGCGATCAGTACCCCCTTCAGGTGGATCCGTGCATGACGTGCGACCCCCACGCCGCGCTCCTGGTCCAGCTCCAGCTCGCCGGTACGCAGCCACCAGCTGTCGTCGCCCAGCGGGCAGGTGGTGTACTCGCCGGCCTCGAAGTGGTAGGTGCCCGGGGCGGTCTGCTGACCCCGGGCGGCGCTGCCGCGGGCCGGCACCGACTCGGTCAGGTATTTGATGCGCCGGAATTCGCCGGTCTCGGTATCCAGGCGCAGGTGGCCGCCATCGGTGTTCAGTAACAGGTCGCCGTCGAATACCCGGGTGGCGCCGATTGCATTGAGTTCCTGGCGGTTGCGGTCGTATTGGAGGCGTTCGGTGTCCAGGCGCCGCCCGTTCTGGAACAGCGACACGTCGCCGCTGGCGGAGAACCGCTCGCCGCTGTGTTTCACCTGATCGGCCTCCAGCAGGATCTGCCCGGCCGGCACCTCGCGCAGGGCTGGCCACTCCAGCCCGGGCGCGAACTCGCAGCCGGGCGGGCGTTCGGTCTGCGCGGGTGTCGCCGCCGGGAATGTCAGCCACAGACAGGTCGCCGCGAGCAGGCTGTGGGGCCAGCGAGGCGTGATCCGGTGTCGGGGCTGCGATGCGGGCATTGCGGGGCGGTCAGTCGAGCAGGGCGCGGATTTCGTCGAACACCAGCGCACTGTCGCGGGTGCCGTTGACATGCTGCAGGATACCCTGTTGTGCATAGTGGTCGAGCAGCTTCGGGGACTGTTCGGCGTACACCGCGAGGCGCCGGGCCACGGTCTCCCGGGTGTCGTCGCGTCGCTGCACCAGGGCACCGCCGCAGCTGTCACAGACCCCGGGGGCGCGGGGCGGGCAGCTGGCGGTGTTGAACACCGCACCGCAGTCGCTGCACACGCGTCGCCCGAGGACGCGCCGTTGCAGTTCGTCGTCCGGCACGTCGATCTGCACGACAAAGTCGAGCAGCGTACACAATTCCGTCAGCAGGGCATCGAAGGCGCGCGCCTGGGACAGGTTGCGCGGGAAGCCCTCGAACACGAAGCCGCTGTTCGTGTCCGGTTCGCGCAGGCGTTCGCGGATGATCTCGATGACGACGGGGTCCGGGACCAGGTTGCCGGCATCCAGGGCCTGGCGGGCTTGCGCCCCGGGCGCGGTGCCGGCCGCCGCCGCAGCACGCAGCAGACTGCCCGTGGCGATGCGCGGGATGCCCAGGGTGCGTTCCAGCTGTCTGGCCTGGGTGGCCTTGCCGGAACCCGGCGCCCCCATCAGGACAATCCGCATGTCATGCTCCTTCCGGGCGGTCCGAATGCGGACTTATACCGGTTGCCCCTGTCCCTCGCAACTTCGGGTGTCTCCACTGGGGATGCGCGCATCAATGGGTACCCGGCGAGTATAATCCACGACCCACCCAATCTTCCTGGAAGCAAAACATGGAGCTGAACCAGATCCCCGCCGGGAAGGATCTCCCCGAGGACGTCAACGTCGTCATCGAGATCCCCGCGCATGGACAGCCGGTCAAGTACGAACTCGACAAGGACAGCGGGGCGCTGATGGTCGACCGTTTCATGACCGTTGCGATGTTCTACCCCTGCAACTACGGCTTTGTACCGCAGACCCTGTCCGAGGACGGGGATCCGCTGGATGCGCTGGTAATTACGCCGGTGCCGCTGATCCCGGGCTCCGTAGTGCGTTCGCGTCCGATCGGTGTGCTGCAGATGGTGGACGAGGCCGGACCGGATGCGAAGATCCTTGCGGTACCGGTGAACCAGCTGCACCCCCAGTACGAGAGCGTGAAGGGGCCTGACGATATCTCTCAGGAGCTGCTGGACAGCATCAGGCACTTCTTCGAGCGCTACAAGGAACTCGAGGCCCACAAGTGGGTGAGGGTCGAGGGATGGGCGGACGCGGAGTCTGCCAAGGCAGAGGTTGTTGCGAGCCACAAGCGGTATCAGAAGAGCCAGATCTGAAAAGGCTCCCGGGCGTGACGGGCGCGGCGTGCGGGCGGGTGTCCTCGTGGATCGCGAGCCGGTGCGTGGTACGCACAAAATGAAATCCGGCCACGCCGATGGATCGGATACGGCGGACACGGGCGGGCACCATGGCGGAACGTGAGGCCTATGGCGAGGAGCAGCGCGACCGCGAGCGGTTTGCGCTCCGGATCGTGTTCGCGCTGGTCATCCTGGGGGCACTGATGTTGTTGCTCGGCTGGCGGCTGTTCGGGCTGCAGGTGGGTGCGCATTCGCATTTCACCACGCTGTCCGAGAACAACCGCCTGCGGGTCGAATCGCTGGCGCCTACCCGTGGCGTGATTCGCGATCGGAACGGGGTGCTGCTGGCGGGCAACCGGGCGTCCTATCAGCTCGAGGTCACTATAGAGCAGGCCGGTGACGTGGATGCACTGCTGGCGCAGTTGCAGGAGTTCGTGGAACTGTCCGAGGCGGATGTGGCACGTTTCCGGCGCGGCATGCGCCAGCGCCGGCCATTCGAACCAGTGCTACTGAAGGCGGGACTGGACGATACGACGGTGGCGCGCATCGCGGTGTCCCGCCACGAACTGCCGGGGGTCGAGATCGAGGCCCGGCCGATGCGTTATTACCCAATGGGCTCGCAGTTCTCGCATGTGGTCGGGTACATGGGCCGGATCAACCAGCGTGACCTGGATCGGGTGGACCCGCGCGCCTATGCCGGCACCTCGCATATCGGCAAGAGCGGGGTCGAGCGTTACTACGAGGATCTGCTGCACGGTTCCCCGGGTTATCGCCAGGTCGAGGTGAATGCCCAGGGGCGCGTGCTCCGCGAGCTGTCGGTGACTCCGTCGGTGCCCGGGACCGACATTGCTCTGACCATCGATGCCCGCCTGCAGCAGGCGGCCTATCGAGCCCTGAAGGGGCAGGACGGAGCAATTGTCGCGCTCGACCCGAACAATGGCGAAATCCTGGCGCTGGCCAGCGCACCGGGCTTCGACCCGGAGCCGTTCGTGCACGGGATCTCGCACGCGGACTTTGCCGATTTGCAGTCGGATTTGCGCAAGCCGCTGTTTAACCGGGCGCTGAGTGGCCAGTATCCGCCCGGTTCAACGATCAAGCCGCTGGTGGCCCTGGCCGCGCTCGACGAGAAGGTGACGACGGCGGATCGCGAGATGTTTGCGCGCGGCTATTTCCAGATTCCCGGTCATGAGCGTCGCTACCGCGACTGGCGCCGGGAAGGGCACGGGCGTGTGGACATGTCGCGGGCGATTGCGGTGTCCTCGGATGTGTACTTCTACGACGTAGCACACACCATGGAGATCGACCGCATGGTCCCGATGTTGCAGGATTTCGGCCTTGGGCAGCGCGTCGGGATCGACTCCACCGGCGAGCGGTCCGGCATTCTGCCCAGCCGTGACTGGAAACGCGCCACGCAGAACCAGCCGTGGTTCCCGGGCGAGACGCTGATTACTGCGATCGGGCAGGGCTACATGCTGACCACGCCCCTGCAAATGGCGGATTTCACGATGACCCTGGCCAACCGTGGTCAACGGCCGCGCCCGCACCTGCTGTTGTCCATGGATGCCGAAGGAGACGGGCCTGACCCGATACTGCCCGAGTACCGGGAACCAGTGGAGGTGGCCGCGGAGCACTGGGAGACCATCCACGGGGCGCTGGTCGAGGCCGTGCATCAGCCGCATGGCACGGCCTGGGGCAGTGTCGGCAGTACCCGGCCGCCCTACCGGATTGCCGGAAAGACCGGTACCTCGCAGGTGTTCGGGCTGGGCGAGGATGATGAATATGACGAAGAAGAGCTGGCGCGCCGGCTGTGGGACCATGCGCTGTTTGTGGGATATGCCCCGGCGGAGGCTCCGCGCATCGCGGTGGCGGTCCTGGTCGAGCATGGCGGTTCCGGTGGTCGGGTCGCGGCCCCGGTCGCTCGCGAGGTGATGGACGCCTGGCTGCTGGATGACCACGGCTTGACCGTCGAGGGACAGGCGCCATGATCAGTGTCACTGGCCGCGAGCTGACCACCGGGCAATGGGTCTTGCGCAGCCTGCGTCTGGACAGCGTGCTGCTGTTGCTGATCGCGATCCTGCTGATGATGGGGCTGGTGGTTCTGTTCAGTGCCTCCGGGCAGAGCATCCAGGCCCTGGAACGTCAGGCCCTGCGTATTGCACTGGGCGCAGTCGCGATGCTGGTGGTTGCCCAGCTTCCGGTGCGCTCGCTGCGTGCCGTGGCGCCCTGGCTGTTCGTCGCGGGGGTGGCTCTGTTGCTGGCGGTGATGGCGGCGGGCGAGGTCGGCAAGGGTGCGCAGCGCTGGCTGGATCTCGGCCTCCTTCGATTTCAGCCGTCCGAGATTATGAAGCTTGCAGTCCCGATGATGGTCGCCTGGTATCTGTCCCTGCGTCACGGGTGTCCACGCTTTCGCGATTTGCTGGTGACCGTGACCCTGGTTCTGGTGCCAGTCTACCTGATCATGTCTCAGCCGGATCTGGGGACCGCGATGCTGGTCGGAGCGGCCGGCTTCCTGGTGATCTTCCTGGCCGGACTGGGCTGGCGCTGGTTCGTCGGCCTGGGTGCGGCCGCTGCTGCCGCCATCCCGCTGCTGTGGAGTCAGATGCACGAGTATCAGCGCCAGCGCGTGATCACACTGTTCAATCCGGAGTCCGATCCGCTGGGTACCGGTTATCACATCATCCAGTCGAAGATCGCGATCGGCTCCGGCGGGATGTACGGCAAGGGCTGGCTCAACGGTACGCAGTCGCAGCTCGAGTTCCTGCCGGAGCGTTCTACCGACTTCATCTTTGCGGTGTATGCCGAGGAGTTCGGCTTCGTCGGCGTGGCGCTGCTGTTGCTCCTGTACTTCGTCATTGTGGCGCGCGGGCTGTGGGTCGCGGCCCTGGCGCAGGACCGCTTTGCCCGTCTCCTGGGCGGCAGCATCAGCCTGACCTTTGCGGTGTATACCGTGGTCAATATCGGCATGGTGACCGGGCTGTTGCCGGTGGTCGGGGTGCCGCTGCCCCTCGTCAGCTACGGGGGGACTTCGCTGGTGACGCTCATGGTCGCCTTCGGTATTCTCATGAGCATTGCGTCCGAGAAACGTCTGGTGAATCGATGAACCTGTTTTCCCCCTTCGCGTGGCTGCGCGCCGGTCGGCTGTCGCTGGTCCGGACCGGCCTGCTGCTGGGCCTGGCAGCCTGCCCGCTCGCAGCCCTTGCGAGTTCGGAGTTCCGGGCCGGCGATCCGCCGTACATGGAACGCGAGGAGGTCCGTGCGTTCATCGACGAGCAGGTGGCGGCCGGCCGGAATCGCGAGCAGATCGAGGCGCTGTTCGCGGACGCCGAGCCGCAGCAGCGCATTCTGGACATGATCTCCAGCCCGGCCGAGGCACGCCCCTGGAAGGATTATCGGCCGATCTTTGTGAATGACTTGCGGATCGAGCGCGGCGAGCGCTTCATGCAGGAACAGGCGGAATCCCTGGCCCGGGCGGAGGCCGAGTTCGGGGTGAATCGCGCGCTGATCGCCGCGATCATTGGTATCGAGACCAATTACGGGCGCAACACCGGGGGCTTCCGGGTGCTGGATGCCCTGGTCACGCTGGGGTTCGACTTCCCGCCACGCGCGGATTTCTTCCGCAGCGAGCTGGGCGAATTCCTGGCCCTGGTCGAGGAAGAGGGGCTGGATATCCATGAAACCCGCGGCTCCTATGCCGGCGCGATGGGGCGCGGCCAGTTCATCTCCTCCAGTTACCGCAATTACGCCGTTGATTTCGATGACAGCGGGCACCGCGACCTCCTGAACTCGTGGCCCGACGCGATCGGCAGCGTTGCCAACTATTTCCGGCAGCACCACTGGCGCACTGGTGAACCGGTCGTGGCCCGTGCCCGGGTCGAGGGTGACGCCCACGAGGCCCTCCTGAGCCGCAACTACCAGGCGCGCTTCGATCTGGATGAACTGGCCGCGCACGGAGTCTACCCCGCCGAGGATGTGGCCCGCGACGGTCTCTATTCGCTGATCCGGCTCGAGGTCGAGGACGACTACGAATACTATCTGGGGTACCCCAATTTCTACGTGATCACGCGTTACAACCGGAGCCCGCTGTATGCGATGGCCGTGCATCAGCTCGCCGAGGCGCTGGCCGAGTAGCGCGGTGCTGCGACGTTCCCCGGGAAGGGGATGCGTGCGTGCGGGTATCCCGGCCGCCCTGCTGCTGGCATGGCTGCTGGCCGGTTGTTCGTCGACGCCGGAACGCGAGCTCGGCGAGGCAGCCTACGACAGCTACCCGGACCCCGCCGAGGTCCCGGTCGACCTGGCACTGATCCCGGATGCCGAGCCGCGTGCCGAGCCCCTGAGCCGTTATGGCAATCCGCCCGAATACGAGGTTTTCGGGCAGCGCTATCGGATCCTGCGGGTGGCCGACGGTTTCGAGCAGGAAGGTCTGGCCTCCTGGTACGGGACGCGGTTCCACGGCCGACGCACCTCGAGTGGCGAGCCCTACGATATGTATTCGATGACGGCGGCGCACAAGCGCTTGCCACTGCCCACGTATGTCGAGGTCGTGAACCTGGATAATGACCAGCGGGTGGTGGTCCGGGTGAACGATCGTGGGCCGTTCGTGGATGGGCGGATCATCGATCTGTCGTATGCGGCGGCGCACCGACTGGGGATGACCGACAGCGGGGTGACGCCGGTGCGGATTCGGGTGATCGGGCCGGACGATCCGCAGGGCCCGCCGCAGCAGGCCGAGGCCCCCGAACCGATCCCCGCCGCCGAGCGTAGCGCCAGCAGCGAGGAATCTCCGGCCGAGACCGATACGCTCAACGGCGACGCCGGAGGCCGTTATGTGCAGGTGGGTGCGTTCGGCGATCGCCAGACGGCGGAGCGCGTACGTTCCGAACTGGCGGTGCTGGGTTTCGAGGCGGTGCGGGTGTCCACCCTGCGCCGCGGCGCCGACGCGGATCTTCACCGGGTGCGGATCGGCCCATTGCGCGACGACGCGGCCGTGCGTGCGACCACCGATCGCCTGCAGGGCGCAGCGCACGCGGACTATCGTATTGTCCGGGAGTAAGCCGGGCGCCACCGGGCCGCGGGTGCGGCTGTGGGTCGCATTTTGCCGTTTTTTTCGAGCGCCGGGTCCTCGGGAGAGGCCTCGGGTCTGCTATCGTAAGTCGTCCCCATACGAGGTTGTACACTGCAATGATGTCGCTGGTTCGTTCTGCTGTCGGTCGCGCGTCGCTGGTGTTTCTGCTGGCCTGGCTGGCTCCGGCCTGGGCGCAGGCCGAGCCCTTGCCGGTCCCGGGTAGCGCACCGGCAGCCCCCGGTGGCCTGCCGAGTCCGCCTTCGGACATTACGGCCGCCAGCTACGTCCTGCTGGACTTCGAATCCGGGCTGTTTCTGGCGCAGCGTGAGCCCGATGTGCAGCGTGAGCCAGCCAGCCTGACCAAGCTGATGACTGCCTATGTGGTATTCGGCGAGATCCGCGACGGGCGCCTGGACTTGGACGAGACCGTGACGGTCAGCGAACACGCCTGGCGTACCGGGATGACCGGGGCCTCGCGCATGTTCATCGAGGTCGGCGAGCAGGTGGCGGTCGAGGACCTGCTGCGCGGTATGATCATCCAGTCCGGCAACGACGCCTCCACCGCACTGGCGGAACAGGTCGCCGGCTCGGAGGGCGCATTCGTCGACATGATGAACGCGCAGGCCCGCGATCTCGGGATGCACGATTCCTATTTCGCCAACCCGCACGGCCTGCCGGCCGAGGAGCCGCAGTACACCACCGCTGCGGACATGGCGCGGTTGGCGCGGGCGCTTATCCACGAATTCCCGGAACTGTACGGCTACTACAGCGAGCGGTCTTTCGAATTCAACGACATCTCCCAGAGCAACCGCAACATGCTGCTGTGGCGTGACGCCGGCTTCGATGGGCTGAAGACCGGCTGGACCTCCGCAGCTGGATACAACCTGGTGTCGTCGGCCGAGCGCGACGGGCGCCGACTGATCGCCGTGGTCATGGGGATCGATGCCCCGGACCACCAGCAGGGTGGCACCCGGCGTGCCAACGAATCGCAGGCCCTGGTGAACTGGGGCATGCGCCTGACCGAGACACGCCAGTTGTTCGACGCCGGCAGCGAGCTGGGCCGCCCGCGGGTGTACAAGGGGGCGCAGACCAAGGTGGCGGTGGGCCTGGACCGGCCGTTCTGGGTCGTGGTGCGCCCCGGGCGCGGGGATGGCCTGGAGGCCTCAATGGAGCTGCACCAGCCGCTGGAGGCCCCGCTGGCGATGGGCGACCGCGTCGGCGAGGTGGTCGCCCGCCTGGATGGCGAGATCGTGCATCGTCAGCCGCTGGTGGCGCTGGAAGTCGTGGAGCAGGGCGGGATTGTGCGGCGCCTGTGGGATTCGGCGGTCCTTGCGATCCAGTCGGTGTGGCCGCTCTGACCTGGCGTGAGCATTGCCTATCTCAACGGGGACTATCTTCCGCTGGAGGAGGTCCGTATCTCGCCGCTGGACCGGGGTTTCCTGTTCGGCGATGCCGTATACGAAGTGATCCCCAGTTATGCCGGCGAGTTCTTCCTGCTGGGACCCCATCTCGAACGCCTGGAGCGCTCGCTGGCGGCCATTCGCCTGCCCAGCCCCCTGTCGCAGGGTGAATGGGCCGAGCGGCTGGTGGAACTGTTGCGGCGCAACGCGGCCGGACCAGGGCACGACCTCGGCCTGTACCTGCAGGTGACCCGCGGGGTTGCGCCCCGCGAACATGCGTTCCCGGCGGCTACCGCACCTACGGTATTCGCGATGGCCAGCCCGATCCGGCCGCTGCCGGACTCGATACGCCACGAAGGGATCGCCGCGATCACCGCCCCGGACAGCCGCTGGGGGCGCTGCGATATCAAGGCCACGACCCTGCTGGCCAACGTCCTGGCACGCCAGCTTGCCAGCGAGGCCGAGGCTTCGGAGGCGATCCTGCTGCGCGACGGCCGGGTTACCGAGGGTGCGGCCAGCAACGTGCTGGTGCGCCTCGGTGACACGCTGGTCACGCCCCCGTTGCAGGAGGGTCTGCTGCCCGGTGTCACCCGTGCGCTGGTACTGGATCTGGTACGCGAATGCGGCCTGCAGGTGGCAGAGCGGGATCTGGATGTGGGGGAATTGCGGGGCGCCGACGAGATCTGGCTGACCAGTTCCACCCGCGAGATCCTGCCGGTGACGCGCCTGGACGGCGAACCGGTCGGTCCGGGCATTCCCGGTGCTGGCTGGCGGGCGGTGCATGCCGCCTACCAGGTGGCCAAGCTGGAGGAGGCGCAGCGGCGCGAGGAGGGCACGGCATGAGCGAACGCGAGACCCTGATCGAGTTCCCGGTGCGTTTTCCGATCAAGGTAATGGGTGATGCCCACCCGGAACTGATGGAAGCGGTGCAGGAATGTATCGCCGAACATATACCCGATCCGGATGATGTGGTGGTCGAACAGCGCGCCTCGCGGGGCGGGCGCTTTGTCGGTATTACCCTGACCTTTACTGCAACCAGCCAGGGCCAGCTGGACGGGCTCTATCGCGCCCTGGGTCGCTGCGATCGAGTGCGCATGATCCTGTGAGCGCGGAGGTACGGGTTCACCATCTGGGGTACCAGGCGTATGTCCCCGTGTGGCAGGCGATGCAGTTGCATGCGCGCGAGCGCAGGGCCGATGACAGCGACGCGTTGTGGTTCGTGGAGCACCCTCCGGTCTTTACTCAGGGACGCAACGGGCGTGCGGAGCATCTGCTGAATCCCGGATCGATCCCGGTGGTCGCGATCGATCGCGGTGGCCAGGTGACCTATCACGGGCCCGGGCAGCTGGTGCTGTACACCCTGCTGGACCTGCAACGCCTGGGGATCGGCGTGCGGCGTCTGGTCTGGCTGCTGGAACAGGCCCTGATCGATACCCTGGGTGCCTGGGGTATTGCCGCACAGCGGCGCGATGGCGCGCCCGGGGTATATGCGGACGGGGCGAAGATCGCGGCGCTGGGTCTGCGTGTGCGCCGGGGTATCGTCATCCATGGCCTGGCGCTGAATGTGGCGCCGCGCCTGGCACCGTTTTCGTGCATCAATCCGTGTGGCTACGCGGGGCTGGCGACGACCTCCATGCAGGTATTGCTGGGTGGGTCGGTGGCGATGGAACGGGTCCGCGAGGTGCTGCTCGGGCAGCTGGCTGCGGGGTTGTTTGTCGGCGAGGGGGGCACGCTCGGCCATGCGGCGGGGTTGCCGGTGGAGCTTGTGCGCGTGCAGGCGCTGGGGCGTTGTCCGGTGCTCTGAGAGCTTCGTCCCGGCCGCCTGCCCCAGGCCTAGGAGCCTATCGGGCTTGGGGCTGATCTGCTGCGCGTGGGCAGGAGAGTGGACCCTCTTTCCGCTCTCTCTCGTTACATAGTTCCCACTATGCGCCTCGAAAGACCGAAAAAATCGCCTCACTCTTTTCTCTCACGGTCGCGACGATCGCCCGAATCCGACAGGCTGCTAGCCAATACGTGGCAGGCGGCCAGCCCAAAGCCACCGCCGGCCGGCGGGATCAGCAGTCGCCGATGCGCTCCCCGCGAATATCGACACGCACGTTCATCGTGCCCATCGGCGTGTTGATCTCGCTGCTCATCACCCCCTCGCTGCGATTGCCGTGAAACTGCATCTCGGCCTCCATGGTCATGGTGCCGCCCATCGGGTCGGCACAGCTCATCGAGTAGGTGACCTCGTCGGGGTCCATGTTGACGTCGTCGAGGGTGCATTCGTCGGGGACCTCCAGCATTTCTTCCTGCCGTTCGAGGTCGTCGCGGGTGATGCATTCCCGGCTGGTCTCGGTCTGCTGGGGTATGCCTTGCGGCCCCTCCATCGATGTGGTGTTGGTGTATTCCCACATGCCCGGATTGATGTTCGGCATATCGGCACCCGCATTCGCGGACAGGGCCAGCAGGGGCAGGGCCAGCAGCAGGGCGGGAAGTGTTGGGGCTCGTGGCATCGGGGAGTCTCCTTGTGGATGCATGCGCCGGTTTGTGTTCGGCGAACGGAAATCTGCGAGGGCTCATCTTGCCCCGGTGGGCGGGCTTCGGCAAATCCGGAAGGGCTGGTCCTGGCACTGCCGCGATGGCATGTTGGGCGTGGGGAACGAGTTCTCCAGTGGACGCGCAAGCGAGGATGGAAATGGGTGCATACCGATGGTGGATTGGCGGTGCGGGCATCCTGGTGCTGGTCATGGCCGGCGGGCTGGGGGAGCGGCTGTTGCAGAGTGGCGCTGCGCATTCGGCGGCTGGCGAGTGCCGGATCCCGGTGACCCTGCACCTGGGCGAGGTCGATTCGCGCTTCGAGCTCGGGCGTGACCAGGTCCGAACGGCCCTGGAAGAGGCGATGGCCCTGTGGGAGGTTGAGACTTCGGGGCAATTGTTCGAATGGCGCGACGGCAGCGGAATGCCGGTCCACCTGGTGTTCGACGAGCGCCAGGCGACCGCACAAGTGCGTGCGGCCGGGCGTGCGGATCTGGAAGAACGCCAGCAAGAGCTGGACCGGCGACAGGCTCGACTGGAGCGGTTGGGCGCGGCCTTCGACGCGGACGTGCGGCGCTACGAGACGCGCCGCCGGTCGCTGGAGGAGCGCCAGCGCGAACATGCGCGCGCCGTGGCGGACTGGAACGCGGGCCGCGGAGAGCAATCCGCGGGGCAACGCGCACGGCTGGAACGCGAGGGTACGGCGCTGGAACGCGACCGGCGCGACCTGGAACGCCAACGCGGCGAGCTCGACCGGCGCCGTGCCGGGCTGGAGCGGGAGACCCGCGACTTCGAACAGGCGGTCGCGGCGTTCAATGCCCGGGTGGAGCGCTACAACGTGGAGGGCGAGGCATACTCGGGGTTCGATATGGGGTTGTTTCGGCAGCGTGGCCGGCAACGGTCGATCACCGTGTACAAGGCAAGTGACGTCGACGAGTTGCGCCTGGTCCTGGCGCACGAACTGGGGCATGCGCTGGGTATCGGCCATGTGCGTGACCCCCAAGCGGTGATGCACACTCGGCTGGGGCCGGAGAATGCCGGTGCCGAGCGGCTGACCTTGGCGGATCGGCAGGTATTGGTGGATGCCTGTGACGTGGAACTGAGCGGCTCAGAGGCCCGCTGACCGCGATCGCGGCTCCGGCGCGAGCGGCCGGGGCCGGATTGCGGCGGGATTCAGCGGAAACGAGAGGTGATCCGCGTCAGAAGTGATAGCGCAACGCGGTGGCCAGCACGTGCACGTCACCATCGGTAGTGCCCTGCATTCGCACCGGGACCCCATTGAAGGAACGCGTGATGTCGAGCTTCTCGCTGGCGACGTTCATATAGGTGTAGGCGAGGTCCACGGTGAACTGGTCGCTGGCCGCGTAGCTGGCGCCGAACGAGAACCAGGTGCGGTCGCCGTCCGGGGTGCGGGTGCTGCGTCCGTCGAGTCGGGTTGGCGTGCGGTCGTACTGGATGCCACCGCGCAGGGTCCAGCGCGGATCCAGGATATATTCCGCCCCGACCGCGATGGCGTAGCTGTCGCGGTAGTTCTGCCGCAGTACCTGGTCGCCGGTGGGCAGCTCGATGTCGATCTCGTCGAAGCGTGACCAGTTGAACCAGTTGTACTGTGCCAGCCCGCTCCAGCGCTCGCTGAACTGGTGACGCAGCCCGACCGAGGCGATGTCGGGCAGACGCAGGTCGGCCTGGCCCGGCAGGACGAACGATGGCCCCGCGAAGGGTTCGGTGAGAGTGGCAGTCCCCTGCAAGGTGTGGGTAATCCCGCTGCGGTAATGGATGCCCAGGCGGGTGTCATCGGAAAGCTCCGCTAGCAGCCCGATATTGTAGCCGACCTCCCAGCTGTCCCCCTCGAGCCCGAACTTGCCATCGTGGGCGGGATTCAGGTCGGCGGGGATCGCGCTACGCAGGGTCGCCTCGGCGTACTGCAGGTCGATCCCGCCGCCGATCGATATCCGGTCGCTGAGCTCGACGGCGATGCTCGGCTGGAGGTTGAAAACCTTCAGGTCGCCCTCCAGCGAGTCGTAGCGGGCAAAGAAGTCGTCGCGATACTCGTTCCGCAGGCCGAACGGGGCGCTTAGCCCGAACCCGAGCCAGACCGTGTCGGAGTAGCGCTGCGCCCAGTAGAGGTTCGGCACCAGTGACGGGTCGTACGGGTTGGCGCTGTCGCGTCCGGGGATCCGGGTGTTGCCCTGGTCTACGCTGGCGCTGGGCATCAGCACATGGATGCCGGCCTGGAGCTCGTTATCCTCCAGCCGGGTCATGCCGGCCGGATTGAAATAGATCGTGCTGGCGTCGGAGGCGATGGCGGCGTCGCCGGCATACGCCCGGCCAAGGCCACTGACGCCCTGTTCCTGAATGTAGAAGCCGGCGGCCAGCAGGGTGGCGGGTGCGGCGAACAATGCGGCGGAGACCGCGGAAACCAGCGCCAGGCGGCGCGACGAGCGTGAAATCATGAACCTTGCCCCCCGTGTTTGTTGTTGGTTGGGGCCGGTCGATGCGTCTCCTTCGCGGTAACCGGCCTCGGCGCAGACCCTAACGAGTCGGGAGCTATTCGCCAAGTGTTTCGGGATCCGGGTCGCGTTCCTGCGGCCCCCCGGGGGCACCCAGGGGAACACTGATCAATGTACGCGCTCGCGTTGGTGCCCTCTGCTCCCCGATCCTGCGTTGCGCCTCCCTTGTGCAAAACGACTGCACGGCAGTCGCCGCGCCTTGTTCGCACGCAAAATCGACTTGAGCGCGAGCGCGCACATTGATCAGTGTTTCCCTAGCGCAGCAGCAGGAACAGGCCGAGCAGGGCCGCCAGGGCGCCCCCGATCAGCAGTGCGAGGGTGCGCCGGGTGAAGCGACCGACGATCAGGCGGGCCGTGCGTTCGCGCAGGGTGAGGCTGTCCTGGAGGCCGACCACGGTTGCGATCATGCCACCGACGAGCAATACGATCCCGAGGATCTGGATGAGCGCGTGGGGCTCCATGCGAGGTCAGGTCCGGGGGATCAGACGCAGCAGAGCGAGCAGGATGATGGCACCGACTGTGGCGGCAACCAGGCTCCCGATCAGGCCGGCCGCATGCAGCCCGATCAGGCCGAACAGCCACCCGCCGAGGAACGCTCCGATCACGCCGACCACGATATTCACCAGGATGCCCTGTCCCGATCCCTTTACCAGCACTCCGGCCAGCCAGCCTGCGATTCCGCCAACGAGAAGCAGTAGCAGCAGGGATTCGATGGCCATGGCGGGGCTCCGGTTTCGGAATGGGGGACAAGCCCCGAGTGTGCACCCGAATGGCGGCACAGTTCCACCGGAAAGGGGTGTCCATTCCCTCCCATCCTGTAATGTGTGTCTTTGGAAAGTTTGCCGAACGTTGAGAATGACTTCACAAATCGCGAAAGTATTCGCAGAAGAAACAGTTCCACGGGCGTGTGCCTCGGGAGGTTTGCGCCGGGTCTATGGAGGCAGCATGTCGCAGTGGATTCATGACGTACCCCGGGTAGCGCCCCGGCATTTCGCCGGGGCGCTACCCGGGGTGGGTTTCATGCTGGCCATTCTGTTGCTGACCGGATGTGGCGCGGAGCCGGGCACGTCCGAGGTCAGTGCGGCGACCGGGCCTGACCCGGCAGAGGACGGGGAGACCCTGGTCGTGGTGACGCGCAATGCCCCCACCAGCTGGTACTACGACCGCGACAACCGGACGGCGGGACCCGAACATGATCTGGTCCGGGCGTTCGCGCAGGATCACGACCGGGATGTGGAATGGGTGGTCGAGACCTCGGTCTCCGGGGTGCTGGAGGCCCTGCGCGATGGCGATGCGCAGATGGCGGCTGCAGGTCTGACCCATCTGGAATCGCGCGACGAACGTTTCCTGCGCGGGCCGCAGCATTCCGAGGTTACCGAACAGGTGGTGTGTCACCGCGACCAGGACCCGATGCCGCGCTCGGCCGCGGACCTCGGGGCGGTGGAACTGGTGCTCGCGGCGGGCAGTAGCTACGTGGAGACCGTCCAGGGATTGCGTGGCGGCGAGGGCGCGCCAGGCCCGAAGTACCGCGAGGTTACGCTGGGCACCGAGAGGTTGCTGGCCGCGGTGGCGGAACGCGAAATCGAGTGCACCGTTGCGGATTCGAACATCGTCGAGGTCAACCGTCGGGCGTTTCCGCATCTGGAGATCGCGTTCGACCTGTCGCCGTCGCGACCGATCGGCTGGTATGTCCATGCGGACCATCCCGAACTGGCCGAACAGGCCCGTACATGGATGCGCAGCGAGCAGGGACGGCTCGCGCGCGATCGCGTGGAGGAGCTCTATTACGCCCACATCGACGGGTTCGATTTCGTTGACCTGCGCGCCCTGTCGCGTCGTATCGACCAGCGTTTGCCGGACTTCCGGCCCTATTTCGAACGAGCCGCCGACCGGTACCAACTGTCCCCTGATCTACTAGCTGCGCTGGCCTACCAGGAATCCCACTGGGATCCCGAGGCCCGCAGCCCCACCGGGGTGCGTGGCCTGATGATGCTGACCCAGCGTACCGCGGAGGCCCTGGGGGTGGACAACCGGCTCGATCCGGTGCAGAGCATCGACGGTGGTGCCCGTTATCTGCGCCAGATGCACGAGCGCCTGCCCGAGGACATCGACGAGCCGGATCGTACCTATCTGGCGCTGGCCAGCTACAACATCGGTCGCGGGCATCTGCTGGATGCACGCAGGCTGGCCCGGGAGTTGGGCAAGGACCCGGATCGCTGGTCCGATATGCGCGAGGTGCTGCCCCTTCTGACCGAGGAGCGCTATTACAAGGATTTGCGCTATGGATATGCGCGGGGCTATCAGCCCGTCTATTACGTTCAGCGCATACGGAATTACCGCGACGTGATTCGCCCGGTGTTCGTGCAGGGCCGCGGTACCGATGGCGATGTTGCCGCCGGTGGGCGCTAGTGTAGTGCGGCTCGCACAGCAGTAGCGGGTCTCGGTCCGACCGCCAGCCTGGTGCTGGCTGGCCCTGGATCGGGCTCCAGTGTTTACAGTGGCTTGGTCCTGACCGCCAGCCAACACTGGGCGGGCGGCCGTTCCGAAGGCACGTAAATACCTGCGGCAGACCAGGGACCGCAAACTCCAGCGCACGTGGCTAGGGCGCAGCCCCCACGTGTCGGTCAGGCGGAGGGTTCCAGCAGGTCCTCCAGGGTTCGCCCCCACGGGCCCTGCAATTGCGCGGCATGCCATGCGCGGGTGTCGACTGCCTCCGGCAGGCCTTCGGTCAGCCAGGTCGCGAGCCGTCGCGCCAGCGCTGCCGTGTCGCCGGCGGGATAGCGGTATGCATCCGGGTACTGACCGGGATAGCAAAGGGCGTCCGGGACCAGGGGGCGGGCGCCGGCGCTGGCCGCCTCCAGCATCGCCAGCCCCTGGAATTCGTGCAGGGCCGTGGACACCACGATGCCCGCCCGCGCGAGTACGTCCAGATAATCCTCGCGTGGCAGGCATCCGTCGACGATGATCCGCGGTCCGAGTTGCTTGCGCAATCGGCGCAGCGGTTCCGGTGTCTGGCGCGGGCGTGGCCCGAGCAGCGCCAGGCGGAAGTCGATCCCGCGCGTGGCCACCTCGAGTACGGCTTCGGCAAATCGTTCGGGGGCCTTGTCGTATTCCCAGCGGTGGTTCCAGATCACCAGGGCCGGATCCCGCCGGTCGCCGGGGGCAGGTGCGACCGGGTCGACGGGCACCGGTAGCACGTGGCTGTGGGCGGCGATGCGCGCGCGGACACCCTCGGGTACCCGGTCGGGCATGCGACGCAGGAGCTGTTCGGTGCCGTCGAGAAACGAATCGCGGTTGAACGGCGAGTTGAAGGCGATGCGGTCGGCGGCCAGCGCCCCATACAGTTGTACCATCTGGGGCTCGACCGAGCGCACCTGGTGCTCGCCAACCGGGTAGGCGAACTGGTTCTCGTGAAAGTAGTACAGCGTGGGCAGGCGCGTCAGCCAGGGATGCAGGCCGCGCAGGGTCGCCAGGTCCACCATCGAGGTGGCCACCAGGGCGTCGGCCCGCATCTCGCCTAGCGCGTCCAGCCAGGACAGCGGGTTGCCGCGGATGCGCCAGCGGAAGTGGCGGCCAGGCAATTCCAGTACCTGCCAGTCGAACCGGTCGAAGGTTGTGGTCAGCCAGTCCGCCCACGCCGCGTGACTGTCGGCGCGATAGGCGGAGAGCATCAGGATGCGCTTTCGTGGGTCCGGCACGCCGGAGTTGGCCCCCCTGTCTGCAAGGGCCGGCCGGTGGCAGAGCCCCTCGTGATTACCAGGTGAGGACTTTGCCGGCCGAGCCCAGCGAGGGCAAGGCCTGCGAAGGGGTGAGCAGGGGCAGATCCTGGTAGGCGAGATCGGACTCGTCCATGCCGTTGAGATCCAGCGACTGGCGACAACCCATCACCTGAACACCGTTGTCCATGGTGTTCTTCATGAAGTCGGCGATGCTCTTGCCGCCCTCCATCGGATACAAGTTTTCGGCGACACCGGTTTTGAGCAGCTCGGTGGCCGGTCCGGTGAAGTACATGATCACGTTCTGTTCGCCCGCCGCAGCGGTGGCCGCGAGGAAGAATGCGGACGGCAGGCGGCGTGTGTTCTCGGGCCCGGTGATCATGATGACGACCAGGTCCGCGGTTTCTTCACTCATGGGGATACTCCTGTGTGGCGGGTTTTTGAATGTGGATGTGGGGCGCCGGTTATTGTCCGGGCGCGCTCCAGCGTTCGCCGGCCATGGGCTCGTCGACCGGGGTGCCGGCGATGTGGTTGGTGTAGTTGGACAAGGTCTTCATGGCGATCGCCAGGATCACCTCCAGCATCTGTGCGGGGTTGTAGCCGGCGTCCAGGAAAGCCTGCTGGGTGGGTTCGTCGACCCAGCCGCGATGTTCGATCATGGCGCGGGTGAAGCGGCGCAGCGCCTCCAGTTTGGGGTCGTCGATGGGCTGGTCCTCCCGCAGCGCGGCGATCACTGCGTCGGGTACGCCAGTCATGCGGCCGGTCATGCTGTGGGCTGCCATGCAGTAATCGCATTCGTGGTAGCGGCTGACGGTGAGCAGCAGGACGCCCTGCTCCACCGGCGAGAACGAGGTTTGCTGCAGCAGACCGTTCAGCGCCAGGTAGGACTCGGCCAGGGCAGGTGCGCTGGCCATCTTGCGGATCAGATTGGGGACCATGCCGAAGGCCTGTTCGGCCTGGTCGAAGGCCTGTCGGGCGTCGGGGGCACTGGTGGTGTCGTGCAGGGGGAAATGGTCATGGCTCATGGCTAACCTCCGGGGTCGGGTTCAGCAGGAGTGCGCCGAGCGCGGGGCCCAGGCGCAGGATGGTGTCCGGGTCCTGGTCGGCCTTGGCCATCACCAGGATCCCTTCCATCAGTGCCAGCCATTGTTCAGCGGCGGCGTCGGTGTCGGTGTCGGGGGCGAGTTCGCCGTCGCGGACGGCCGCGTCCAGGGCGGCCCGAAAATGCGCGGTCACTGCATCCAGATGGCGCCGGATGGCCCGGCGCATGCCCGGATTGTGGCTTCCCAGTTCCACGGCCAGGTTGCCGAACGGACAGCCGGGCAGCCGGCCGGTGTCCGTCTGCATGCGTGACTCGAAGGCGTGGATCGCGAGGACGAAGGCCTCGATGCGGTCGCGAAGCCTTCCGGCCCCGGTCAGTGCGGGAATCAGCACGTTGCGTTCGAAGTCCGCGTACAGCGCCCCCAGCATGGCCTGGGTCAGCGCCTCCTTGCCGGGGAAGAAGTGATACAGACTGCCCTTGCGTACCCCGGCATGTGCACAGATCTCGGCAATCCCGACGGAGGCGTAGCTGCGCGTGACGAGCAGTTCGCGCGCCGCCTGCAGCAGGGCCTGGCGGCTGGCGCCACGTTCGCGGGAGGGGTGTGCCGTATCCATGGCTTTGCATCTTAGTTGACCGGTCGGTACAGTTCAAGCAAAGGGATCCCGGAAGGAGGATTTGGGTGTATGTCTAACCAGCCGACAGAGCACGAGCATGCCGGTGCCGGGGTCGCGATCCCGGTGCGCTATGCCGAGTCCTGGGATGACGGCTTCGGGGCCCGGGGGTGGAAGCTGGACCTTCCGGGGCTGGGCGTGGACGTGATCGCGGCCACCCCGTACACCGGCGAGCGCATCCCTACCTCGGTGTTCGTCCATGACATCGTGGATCATTACTTGTGCGGCTTTGCGTTGTCCGGCTATCTGGACGAGGCTGGCGCCCTGATCCAGTTGGCGCAGCGCACGGGCTCGGATCCGGTGGCCGACTTCGGGCAGATGATCGAGGAGGACCTGTTGCCGGGTGCCTTCGAGTCGGAGGACTGGCGCGATTTGCTGCCGGAGACTCTGGTGTGCCGGATCGAACACGCAGGCGGCCATCGGGAGGGCATGGCGGCTCTGCGCGAGGAGTGGGGTGACGGCGTGCTGCGGGCGCTGCTGGTCGCCGGGTTTGTGCGGGCCGGCTGGGCGCGGGCGTCCCTGGCGCGTGCAGCCTGGGAGGGGCACGGGCTGGATTATACCCGGCGCCCGGCGGTCGCCCTGACGCTGCAGCGGCTGTTCGAACGCATCGATACGTACGCGCAGGAGGCAGGGTGGTCCGAGGCGCGCGGGATACTTCGGGTGAGCGACGACCGTGTGGAGTTTGTCCCCGACGCGCCGCAAGCGCGCGTCAGGCCGGCGCGGCATTTCGCGCTATGGGTCGCGGGTGCTGCACGCGATACGCCGGAGCGCAACGTGTCGGGCCGGTAACGTCAGGCGGGCTGTGTCCCGGCGGCGTCTGTGCGGGCCGCGGGCAGTTCCGGCGCCGGGCGGTGCAGGTGGTAGCCCTGCACCATGTCCACGCCCAGTTCCACCAGCATCTCCAGGGTCGTGGCGTCCTCGACGCACTCGGCAATCGTGGCCTTGTCCAGACCGCGGGCCACATCCACCATCGCGCGGATGAAGGCCTGGTTGTCGCGGTTGTTGGGCAGGTCGCGCACGAACATCCCGTCGATCTTGAGCACTTGTACGCCCAGGTATTTCAGATAGGCAAAGGTGGAAAAGCCGGAACCGAAATCGTCCAGGCACACGGTACAGCCGGTCTGCTGGAGCGCCTCAATGAAGCGCTGGGCGTCCTGCATCTCGGATACCGCCGCGGTCTCGGTCAGTTCGATGATCAGGCGTCGGGGGTCGACCCCATGTTCTTCGAGTTCCCGGGTAATGCAGGGTGTCAGTTCCGGCTGGTCGAAGCTGCGCCCGGAGATGTTGATGGCAATCGCCGGCAGGTCCGGGTGCTGTTGCAGGGTCTTGATGCTGGCACGGATCACCCAGCGGTCGATCTCCAGGATCTGGCCGGTCTTCTCGGCCACCGGGATGAATTGGCCGGGCATCACCAGATCCCCGGGCTGCCCCGGGTCATGCATGCGTACCAGGGCCTCGACGTGGCATAGCGCACCGGCCCGGGCGGTGTAGATCCCCTGGAAGTGCAGTTCGAAGCTGTCCTGTTCCAGGGCGCGCCCGATGCGCTGGCTCCAGGACATCCGTTCCAGCATGCGCGCGGCGGTATTAAGACTGGGATCGAATACGGCCCAGGTGTTCTTGCCGCTGTCCTTGGCCTGGTACATCGCGGCATCGGCATGTGCCACCAGATCCTCGGTGTTGTCGCCATGCTCCGGGTACAGGGCGATGCCGATGCTGGCGGTCAGGCGGTAGTTCTTGCCGCGGAAGCGGAACGGGATCGCCGAGATGGCGCGGGTGATACGTTCCGCGGTCTGCGCGGGTGCTTCGCCCGATTCGAGGTCCGCCAGCAGGGCGAATTCGTCGCCCCCCAGCCGCGCAAACATGTCCTGGTCCCGGACCAGGCTTGCGATCTCGCCCGCGGCGCGCACCAGTACGGTATCTCCGGCACGGTGCCCGAACGTGTCGTTGATACTCTTGAATTCGTCGAGATCGAAATAGATCAGCGCAAAGCGCCCATTGCGCCGTTGCTCCCGATGGATCAGCTGCTCGAGGTGCTGCTGGAAGCGGTGGCGATTGTACAGCCCGGTCAGGGCATCGTGCTCCGCGAGATAGACGAGCTGCTGCGCGGTCTGGCGTTCGTGGGTGACGTCCTCGTACAGCCAAAGTCGCCCGATCACCCGCCCCTCGTGGTCGTGCACCGGATAGGACACCTGGGTCAGGATGCGTCCGTCGTACAGATCCACCTCGAATCGTTCGCTGATTTCGTGGGTATCGAGGACATGCAATACATGCCGCGAGGCGTGATCGGGGCGGGCGAAGCGGTGGCTGGACTGCTCCAGCACACTGCGCGATGCCTGCCCGACCAGCTCGACGTCGGAGGCGATCGCCCACAGATGGCGAAACGCCGGGTTGAAATACTCGATCCGTCCGTTCTGGTCCTCGAACAGGATCCCGATGTTCATCGCCGACAGCAGCGCCGACATCCGTCCCTGCTCGCGCTGGGCCAGTTCGCGCAGCCGGCTCTGCTCGTCGCGCGAGGCCTCGAGTTCGCCCAGTGCCTGCAGCAGCCTGGCCTCGTTGTGCTTGCGCTGGGTGATGTCGTGGGCGATAGCGACGTAGCGGGACTGTTCGCCGGCGGGCGTGACCAGTTGCAGGGAAATCTGCACGGGTACCGTGCGCCCGTCGCGGTGCTGGTGCGTGGTTTCGAAAACCCGCTGGGTCTCTTCGCCGCGCTGCAGTGGTTCGAGGAAGCGGCGCAGGCGCGCCTCGTCAAACTCCGGCTTGATGTCATAGGGGTGCGCGCCCAGCAGTTCCTCGCGGCTCATTCCGGTCTGGTCCAGCGCGCCCTGGTTTACGTAGAAAAATACCAGGCGCTCGACGTCGAACAGGAAGACCCCGTCCAGGGTCAGGTCCAGGGTGTGGCGGAAGGCCTCCAGTTCGTCCTGTTTGTCGCGCAGTGCCTGGCTGGTCGTGACCAGATCGTGGGCATCCACCACGTGGCCCTGCAAGCAGTCCCACTGGTCGTGCGCGCCGCGTACCCCTCGCCCCCGCTCGAATACCCAGCGGACTGCGCCGTCGCGGCGCCGGATGCGGTACTGGATCTGGTAAGTCCCGTCATCCTGCAGCCCGTGCTGGACCTCGTCCCAGCAACGCTGTACGTCGTCCGGGTGGATCAGGTCGCCGAGGGTCATGCCGTCCTCGAAGAATGCTGAGCGCGGGTAGCCGGTCAGTTCCCCGACCGATCCCTCGATGTTGAGGACCTCCCAGCGTCGGGTGTTGCGGCAGCGATAGACGAAGCCGTCGAGGGTGTCGAGGATGCGCAGCAGGTCATGCCCCTGCTGGCTACCCAGCGACCGGGTCAGGGCCATCAGTCCCGCTGTCGCCAGGATCGCGGCGAACATGCGCAGCAGTTGCAGCGGTATTCCGGTAGCTGCCAGGAAATCACTATGTGTTGGCAGCCATACCGGCAGGGCCGGATCGATGGTCCCCGGGAGCGGGGCCAGCAGGGCGTAGCCGAGGAATGCGACGGCCAGCACAGCCAGCGCCGGGGTGTGCCGGGCATGGCCATCGGATCCGGCGGCCCCCCTGGCGGGACGCGTCCACAGTATCGTGAAGGCCAGGCCGGTCAGCAGCGCCCCGGGCGCACCGATCAGGTAGCGGGACCCGTTGGCCAGGCCGCGGAGCGGGGACTCTGCGACCCCGGCCACCAGCAGCAACCCGGCAACAATGACCGGATAGAGCCACAGGGCATCCAGACGGATACGGGGGTGGCTGGCAATCAGGGCGCGCCGTCCGAACTCGATCAGGAGCAGATAGGAGAGCAGCTGCCAGCCGGTGTCGAGCCATGCCGTCCGGGCCCACGCGTAATGAAAGGCTGCGGCCTGCAGGAACTCGTAGCTGCCGTGAATCAGGCCGAACAGGGCCAGCAGCCAGAAATGCCGGGCGAAGGGCACGCTGCCATGTCCCCGTGGCAGCACCAGGGCGACCACGCCCAGGGAGAAGAATGCCAGGCCGTAGACCAGGTACAGCAGGGTAAAGCCGGCGGGCGAGAACTCCATCAGCTGCCGAGTAGGAGGTTGCGGAGCGGGTTACCGGTGGTACAGCAACCGGACCGGGTCGGACTGGTGGGCACACATATCCCTTTCGGCCCCTGTCGGCAGATGCCTGGGCCGGGCTTCGGAACGTCAATCCTTAGATTGCGGGGTCACAGGAGGGGTTGCAAGTGCAGGTCGGGGGTTGGCGCGAAAAGGCGTCCGGCCCGCAGGCCCGGGCCGGACGGAGACCGGGCTCAGCCCTCGACGAATTCGTCACACCAGCCCTGGGCGTTGACCTGTACCCCCTGGAAGTCGGGGTGGAAACACTGGCCCCATTCGGCGTCATTACCGCCCCAGAACGCGCATTTCCCGCACTTGGCTCCCTCCGTGTACTCTTCGTGTCCGGTGGCGTCCGCGGCATTTCTTACATATTCGTGCGCATGCCCGTCTTCCGCCCGTTCGGCGGCCGATACCGAGGGCATCCCGACCAGGCTGACTACCGGAATTGCGGCAAGGGCTGCCGAGGCCTGGCGAAGAAAGCGACGTCGATTGGCTTGATGCTGACTGGACATGGAACGATCTCCTCAACTGGATTTTGAATGACCCGTTTCCGCAGCGGAACGCGGATCAGCCTGTTCGATTATGGGATAGTTCGAGGGTTCCCGGGAAGGGGCGCTCGTGAGGCATAGTGTGATCTGGATCAATCCGGGAGGGTCGCGCCAACCAGCTGCACCAGAGTTCGACCTCGGGCCGGGCTGTGTGCGTGCCGAGCTGGGTGACAGGACCAATGGCGTGCGGGCTGCACAGCCCGGCGGCAGCCTGCGGCACATCTTGCCCAATGACCTTTCCTGGGCAGGGCCAGCCAGAACCAGGCAGGCGGCCGGGTTGAAGGCACGTCATCACCAGGTGCCAACCCCGGCCCCGCCGACGCTGGCCGGGACGCAAGGTCCCGATCCCGCTGGCCTCCGGCACAGGGGCACTAATCTGTAACCCACTCCTCGTCGCGTGCCTCTTCCCAGTCCGCCTGGGTGGGATGATTGCGGTCGTAGCGCGTCCAGGCCTCGAAGATCTCGTCCGGCCAGTGCGACTGCAGCCAGGCGAGGATGGCCTCGGCATCCGTCTCGCTCAATGTGTCCTCGAAGCTGGGCATGGTGCCGCCGCGCGCCTCGGCGCCATAACGGATCATGTCCTTCAGCTGCCAGTAGGGGTGGTGCCAGGCATGGGCGCTGCCATCCAGCGCTGGTGGAGGCAGGGTCCCATCCGGGTTGTGCTGGCGCCAGTTCTCGGCCCCCTCCCGCTGTGCTCCGTGGCAGGCGACACAGTGCTGCTGGTAGAGGCGTTCTCCGCGCTGCAGGACCTCCGGGTCGGTGGTGCGCTCGAGATGGGCGGGCGTCCCGTCCGAGCCACCGAGAAGGTCGCAGCCGGCCAGGGCACCGGCGACCAGCAGAACCCCGATACCGAGGTGGCGGGCGTGTAGTCGGAGCCGTGCCATCAGTCTTGTGTGTCCGGCTCGCGGGCATCACCGGCGGGGTCGTCGTCGCTACTGAAGGCGTCGCGCACCGACCCCCAGGCCTTGCGCGAACCGTCACGCACGCCGCCCCAGGCCTCGCGGGCTCCCTCGCGGATCCCGTCCCAGGCACTGGAAGAGCGTTCGCGCATCCCTTCGGACCACTTCGCCAGGCGGTCGCGCTCTTCCACCAGCCCGTCATAGGCGCGTTCGCGGCGCTCGCGGGTGGCATCGCTCAGGTCATCCCAGCCCTCGCGGATATTTTCGCCGAGGCGGGTCAGTTCACGGTCCATCGCGTCCAGGGTCTCGCGAGTGCGCGAGCGGGTCGCCTCGCTTGCCTTGGCGCCCTGTTCCTGAAGTTCCTCGCGGGTCTCGGCCCAGGATTCGCGCAGTGCCTCCATCTCGCTGGCGGAGGCGTCATCCCTTGCGCCGCCATCGTGATCATCGGCGTACACGGGGCCCGCTGCCAGCAACAGGGCACACAGGCCCGTGATCAGCGTGTGGTGCAACTCGGGTCGTTTCATGATTCGGTGCTCCTGGCCCGTCGGTCGTTGGCGGACGAATGATTTGGACTGGTCATGGTAGGACCTTTCAGGCTTGGGTATGTTTCCCGGGTGAGTTTTTGCGAAGGGAGACACGTCATGTGCCGGGTTTTGCGGGTCGCGGGTGTTTGGATGGCGGTGTGGCTGGCGGGTTGCGCGGGTACCGATGCCTCTCCCGAGGCGCGCGGTTCGCCCGCGGGCGGGGTGTCGGCGCCCACCGCCTTCGAGGCACAGGCGGTGCCGTCGCTGGGACCATCGGTGATGCCGGGTACGGCGGTGATGGAATGGCTGGCGGTCAGCCGCTGGGCCTCCGGACTGGGGGTTGAATACACCGGTCTGGAGATCGCGCATCCGCGTCCGGAGCGGGCCCAGGTCCGCCTGACTGGCCTGCGCGACGACGCGGTCGGTGCCTACGAGTACCGTCTGGAGCTGGACGAGGTGGCCGCGGGCTGGGTGGTGCGTCGCGCCGAACGGCGGGCCATCTGTCGTCGTGGCCTCGGAGCGACCGGGCTCTGTCTGTGACGGTGTTTCCTTAACCAGCGAATGAGGGTCAGCGGCGCCGCGCCAGTGTCAGGCCGTCGGCGAGGGGCAGCAGCGAGAGGTCGATGCGCTCGTCGTGGTGCAGGGCGTGGTTGAAGGCGCGCAGCGCGCGGGTATCCGCGTCGTGGTCGTCCGGGGCCGCGACGCGTCCGTCCCATAGCGTGTTGTCGACCAGGATCAGGCCGCCAGGCCGGACCAGGCGCAGACAGGCCTCGTAATAGTCGCGGTAACCGGTCTTGTCAGCGTCGATGAAGGCCAGGTCGAAGCCGCCCGCCTCGCCGGCGGTCTCCAGCGCCTGCAGCGAGTCGCGCGCCTCGGCCAGGTCCAGCCGGATGCGCCGGGCGACCCCTGCTTGTTGCCAGTAGCGCCGGGCAATGGCGGTCCACTCGGCGCTTTTGTCCAGGGTGACGACCTCGCCGTCCTCCGGCAGGGCGAGGGCGACGGCCAGGGCGCTGTAGCCGGTGAAGGTACCGACCTCCAGATAGCGCCGTATCCCCATCAACTGTGCGAGCAGGGCCATGAACTGTCCTTGCTCCGGGGCGATCTGCATGTTCGCCTCGGGCAGACGGGCGGTCTCGCTGCGCAATTGGGCGAGCACGGGCGGCTCGCGCAGTGAGTGTTGCAGCAGATAGTCGTAGAGCGGTTCGTCGAGTCCGATCGAGCGGTTGGACATGGGTTCAGGGTCTCCCCGAGGTCAGTTGGTTCAAGGGCGCCCGCAGGAGGGGGCTGGCCAGCCCGATCAGGAGGATCAGGCTCGCCCATTCGAGCCAGACGGGCAGCAACTCGCCAGCGGCACCCGTTCGGGCTCCGATGTCCATTCCGGTACCGGCCAGGGTTGCGTCCAGAAACAGGCCCAGCACGATGGTGGTGGTCGCGATCCCGGCCAGGTACAGCATCAGCGCCGGGGTACCCAATTCGCGGCGGAATACGCCCAGGGTTGCCAGGCTGGTGATCGGCGCGGCGAGCAGGAATACCAGCGCGGTGCCGGGCGAAACCCCGGCCGCGAGCAGCCCGACCGCGATCGGTGTGGCGGCGGTCGCGCACAGGTACATCGGGATACCGATGACCGCCATCACCAGCATCGCCGACAGGCCGGAACCCCAGGCCGCCAGCGTGGCGGGCGGGATCAGGGTCAGCAGGGCACCGGCGACCAGCAGGCCGACCACCAGCCACAGACGGATGTCGTCGAGGACGTCGCCAAAGGCGTAGCGCAGCCCGGCGGCCAGGCGCGCGGGGAGGTGTTCGGGTTCCGGGGGCGTGGCACACATATCCTGCGTTCCGCAACAACCGCCGCAGCGGCTGGGCCCGGTCGGCGTCGCTGCGTGCGTGCGGCCGACCAGTAGCCCCGTGGTGATGGCAGTAACAATCGCGCCCAGGGCCCGGGCCACGGCCATCAGTGGCCCCAGCAGGGCGTAGCTGATCGCGAGTGAGTCCACGCCCACCCCCGGCGTGCCAATGAGGAACGCGGTGGTCGGTCCGCGCCCGGCGCCGCTGCGGTGCAGCGCCAGGGCAGTGGGGATTGCCCCGCAGGAGCAAAGCGGCAGGGGAGCACCGACCACCGCCGCTTGCGCGGTGGCGGCCAGCCCGGATCCCCCCAGCCAGCGTTGAAGCACTGCCTCCGGCATCAGCGCCTTGATCGCCCCGGCGGCCAGCAGTCCCAGCAGCAGCCACGGTGACGCGGTGAGGGCGATGCCCAGGGTGGCATGCAGGATCTCGGTAACCATGCCCTGATCTTCACGCCTGCGCGGGGCGTTCGCAAATGCCGACAACAACAAGCATGGCGTGCACCAATGGCGGGTGCCGGGAGTGCCAGGCCGGGGGCCTTCCACCTGCGCAATGCCGGGGGTTCGGCAGGCCGGGGCGGCGCCCGCTACACTGCGCCTTGGGGAGGCGCCCGTCTCCCTCGACACCAAGATAATGCAGCGGAAACGGGGAGCGAACGATGACGGGATATGCACTGGCGAACGTGTTGCACGTGCTGGCGGTAGTGATCTGGGTCGGCGGGATGTTCTTCGCCTACATGGTGCTGCGACCGGTGGCGGGGCAGCAGTTCGAGGGGCCGGTCCGTCTCCGGCTTTGGGAGGATGTGCTCGGCCGGTTCTTTGTCTGGGTCTGGATGGCGATTGCGGTGATCCTGGTCACCGGCTTCTACCTGATCTTTGGCGTGTTTGGCGGCATGGGGGACGTGCATCCCAGCGTGCACACCATGCTGCTGCTGGGCCTGATCATGATGGCGATCTTCGCCCATGTGGTGTTCGCGCCGTATCGGCGCATGCGCCAGGCGATTGCTGCAGATGACCAGGCAGAGGGGCTGCGCCGGCTCGGGCAGGTCCGGATCCTGGTCGGGATCAATACCCTGATCGGGCTGGTCACTGTTGCGGTGGGAGCAGGCGGGCGGTTGCCGCTCTGAGCCGCCGGCGCTCGATCCAAGTCCAGCCACCACCGGCGCAGGTGGCCGGGACGGAACCACCGTAAACGCCGGCGCTCGATCCATGGCCAGCTGCCACCGGCGCAGGTAGCCAGCGCAAGTGCCTGCGGCTGGGGCCGG
>JBNJFQ010000010.1:0-79453 GCA_051747025.1 Pseudomonadota bacterium | reverse complement strand
CCCGCCACGCGCAGCAGATCAGTCCCAGATCCGCCAGGCTTCCTGGTCCCGCAAGGCTCAGACTCCGACAGACTACGGGACCCAGGCGAGGGCGAGATACAGGGCGATCACCGAGGCGGCATACAGCAGACTCAGGGTCTCCCAGCGGGTCAGGCGCAGTTCGCCGCGTTCCAGGCGATGGCGGGCCTGACGCAGGAAGCGTTGCCCGCGTGCGCGCAGGCGCGGATGAACGCGTAGCTCGCGCAGCGGACCCGCCCGGTCGTGCAGCCAGTGCGCGAACAGCACCAGCAGATGGAACAGGCCCGCGATATCGCCCTCGGGGATGGTGGGTGCGCGACGTCGCCGGAACAGCGCCCACGCGAGTGCGGCCAGTGCCAGCCCTGCCAGCGGCGGCCACACCAGGGCCAGATTCACCGGCAGTGGCAGGGCCTCGGCCCCCAGGGTCAGCGCGACGGCGGTGCCCGCCACCGGCAGGGCCAGCGACATCGCCGCCAGCAGCGCGCTGGGCAGCCAGCGTGCCGTCTCCGGCGGTGTGGTGGCCACGGCCATCTGGCCGCGCAGACGGATCAGAAAACGCAGCATCAGCAGCGTAGTACCCACTGCTGCCAATGCCAGGGCGGTCTCGATGTGCGCACGCCAGCCGGCCAGTTCCGCCGAGTACAACGGGGTCTTGAGCAGCACCTTGGCGACTGCGCCACTGGTCCACGGCAGCCCCGCCAGCGCCAGCGCCGGTAACAACAGCAGGGCCAGTAGTCCGATCCGCTGCCAGGGGCGTGGCGGCAGGCGGTCGACCAGCCCGACCGCCAGGAACAGCGCCCCCTTGGCCAGACCGTGATGCAGGGCATACACCGCCACCGCGGCGATCAGCCACTCGCGCGCGGCAGGTAGCAGCAGCGCGAGCCCGACTCCGGTGGTCATCAACCCCATTTGGCTGATGCTGGAATAGGCGAGGATGGTCTTGGGCCGCCGCTGCAGGACGCCTGCGAGCGCACCGAGGAACGCGGCGGCCAGCCCCACCAGTACCAGGATGTCCCCGAGCGGAGCGTGTCCGGCCGCGTCCAGCGGCAGGACCCGCAGCCAGCCGAGCAGTCCGGCCTTGATCATCGTCCCGGACAGTACCGCGCTGGCGGGGACCGGTGCGGCGGGGTGGGCCAGCGGCAGCCAGAAATGCACCGGCAGCATGCCTGCCTTGACGCCCAGGCCGATCACCAGCAACGCGAGGCCGATCCCCTCCGGACGAGCGGCGGCAATCGCCGTCAGGCTCGTGGCCCCGGCTTGGTGAATGGCCATGACCAGCCCGGCGAACAGCGCCATTTCCCCGAGTACTGCGAGGATCAGGTAGAGCTTGCCTGCGTGCCAGGCCTCCGCGGTGCGGTAGTGGATCACCAGGCCCCAGGACGACAGGCTCATCAGGGTGAAGAACAGGTAGAAGGCGACCGCGTCCTGTGCCAGCACCAGGCCGAGATTGCCGCTCATCGCCAGCAGGAAGAACACATCGAAGCTGCGCGAGTGCGGGTCGCTGCGGCGATCGACGCGGGAATAAAAGGCTGCGGCCAGCCACAGCGCAGCGGTCAGGAGCAGGAATACCCGGCCCACCGGGTCCACGCCCAGTTCGAGCCCGGTCAGCAGCCACGGCAGTTCCGCCTGCTTGCCGGTGGGTGCGAGCGCCGCCAGCGCCAGGGCAGGGAACGCCACCCACGGGACCAGCCGCCGCAACGCGGGCTGTGGAGCGGTGGCGATCAGCACCGCCAGCAGCAGTGGCAGGATCGGGATGCCGAGCAGGATCAGCGCGTTCATGGCGTCAGTCCCGGGATCACATATTCCTGGGCGACGATGAACTGCACCCAGCCCAGCGGGCTCGGGGACAGGCCGGCGAAGACACCCACCAGCACGCTGAACGCGGCGGTCACCAGGGTCGGGACCAGCAGCATCCAGTGGGTTTCGAGGCGGGTGGGGGCCGCGTGTTCCTCCCATTCGGCGCTGCGCGGTGCCATCCAGCCCCGGATCACCGGGGGCAGGAAGTAGGCTGCATTCAGCAGGCTGCTGAGCACCAGGATCCCCAGCACCCAGGTCTGGCCGGCCTCCAGTGCGCCCAGCCCCAGATACCACTTGGTCACGAAGCCGGCCAACGGCGGCAGGCCAATCATCCCCAGTGCGCCGATCGTAAACGCGAGCATGGTCAGCGGCATGCGCCGCCCGACACCGTGCATCTCGCTGATCTTGTGAATACCCAGGGTCTCGGCGAGATTGCCGGCGCAGAAGAATAGGGTGATCTTGGTGACGCCCTGGTGGACCAGATGCACCAGTCCGCCGATGATACCCAGTGGTCCCGCCAATGCGACCCCGAGGGTGATGTAGGAGACCTGGCTCACGGTGGAGAAGGCCAGCCTCTGTTTCAGGTCATCGGTGCGCAGCGCCTGGATCGAGCCGTAGAGGATGGTGATCGATGCGGCGACCAGCAGCCCGGTGGTCAGACCCAGGTGCAGCGCCAGTTCGGTGCCGTAGACATCGTGGACCACGCGCACGATGCCGAATGCGCCGGCCTTGACCACGGCGACCGCGTGCAGCAGGGCGCTGACCGGGGCCGGGGCGATCATCGCGCGCGGCAACCAGGCATGCAGCGGGAACAGCGCGGCTTTCACGCCGAAGCCGGCGATCAGCAGCACGAACAGCAGACGCAGCAGCCCGGCGTGATCCTCGGCCACCGCGGTCAGGTAGCCGTCGGGCCGGAATTCCTGGGTCCCGGACAGCATCGCCAGCGCAATGATCGCGCCGAGCAGGACCAGGCCACTGGTCACCGTGTAGGCCAGGTACAGCCGCCCGGCGCGCAGGGCCGCCGGCGTGCCGCGATGCACCACCAGCGGCCAGGTCGCCAGGGTCAGGATCTCGTAGAAGATCAGGAAGGTGATCAGGTTGCCGGACAAAGCGATGCCGACGGTGGCACTGACACACAGCGAGAAGAAGCCGAAGAAACGGCTGCGCCGGGGCGAGTCCTCCAGGTAGCCGACCGCGTAGAGCGTGGTCACGAACCACAGGATCGAGGACAGTGTTGCGAACAGCAGCGACAGGGCATCCGCGCGCAGGACGAAATCGACCCCGGGCATCAGGGTGTAGACCAGGCGATATTCCTCGCCCTGCTGCACGCCGGCCAGCAGCACCCCGATCAGGCCCAGTTTTAGGGTGGCTGCGCCCAGGTTCAGCGCGGTACGCAGGCCGTGCCGGTGTTCGGGCAGGAAGAAAATCAGCAGCCCCGGGCCCAGCGAACTGAACAGGATCAGCAGGAGCAGACCGCCACCGGGGGTCATGGTGTCCCCTCGGTCATCGCCAGCAGCGCGAGCGTCGGGTTCCCCAGCAGGCCCAGCAACACCGCCGCCACCGCGAGCGCCAGCGGGGCCCACTCCATCCATGCCGCGACCGGGGCGCCCGGGTCACGGGCGCCCTGCTGGAACGCGGGCGCGACCATGCGCAGCACATAGGCGGTGGCAAACAGCCCGCCGAGCACGATGCTCCCCACCCACAGAGAGACCCACAGCGTCATCAGCGGCCCGGTGCCGGTGGCCGCGCGCAATCCGGCCTCGATCACCAGGTACTTGGCGATGAACCCGCCGGTCAGGGGCAGCCCCATCAGGCTGACCCCGGCGAGCCCGATCGCGAACACCGTGCGGCCCCGCGCGCGCAGGGTGCGGCCGAGCCGGTTCATGCGGTCGTGACCGGCGGCCTTCTGGAGGGTGCCCGCCGCCATCAGGATCGCAGCCTTCGCCAGGCCGTGCGCCAGGGCAAAGAACACCGCCACCGGCCAGGCCCGGGGCACCAGAACCAGCAGCGGGATCACCAGCGCGATGTAGCCCATCTGTGCCACGGTGGAATAGGCCGCCACGATCTTCAGGCGCGGCGCACGCAGGGCCTGCAGCGACCCCCAGAGCAACGCGGCGACCCCGAGCAGGCCGATCAGGGCGACAAACACCTCGTTGGCCAGCGGTGCGAACAGCCACAGCCACAGCCGCAGCACCAGATAGAACATCGCGGCCACCACCAGTCCCGACAGCATCCCGGATACCGGGGCCGGTGCGGCGGAGTGCGCGGTGGCCAGCCAGACATGCAGGGGGAAGACCGCTGCCTTCATCAGCAAGCCGCCCAGCATCAGTGCGGCGGCCAAGTGGGTAGCCGGGGCAAGAGTGGCCGCCGCGGCCAATGCCTGCAAGTCGAGTACACCGTACTGCCCGAACAGCAGTGCCACCCCCAGCAGGAAGCCAAGCGAGCCCAGCAGGTTAACCAGCAGATAGCGCATCGCACCGGTCACCGCGTCGGTGCTGCCGGCGAATGCGACCAGTGCCACCGCCGACAGGCTGACAATCTCCAGTGTGATGTAGATGTTGAAGACATCGCCGGAGACCAACAGCAGGTTGAGCCCGCCCCACAGCCACAGCCACAGCGGCCAGAACTGGCGGCGTTCGGCGGCATCCGGAATGTAGCCCAGTGCGTACAGGCTCCCCGCCAGGGCGACCACGGCGTTCAGCAGAAGCATTACCAGGGTCAGCCCGTCCAGATGCAGCGCAATTCCCAGCGGGGTGTCCCAGTGCCCCAGGGTCAGGCGTACGGAGTCGGCGCCAGTGGCAGTGTGATGGCCGGCAAACGCCAGCGTCAGCGCGAGGGCACCGATGCCGGCGACCAGGATGCCCGCCAGCCCCAGGCGGTGGGCCTGTGCCGGCAAGGCCGAGGCCAGGACCGGCACCAGCAGGGACAGGCCGGCAAATGCCCCGAGGGCCAGCGCCAGCCCCTCGGGGCCTGGTGGCCAGGCCAGATCGGTCATGGCTCGGGCCGGTTCCGCGGGTGGGTTTTCAGTGGCCCCGGCAGCAGGATCGCGTAACCGGTCAGGCGGGCGAGGCGGACCATCAGTGCCAGCGCGAACGCGGTGGCGCTGACTGCGACCACGATCCCGGTGAGGGCCAGGGCATGCGCGACCGGGTCGGGCGGGCCGTCTCCGCGCGCTGCGATACCGAGGAACACCATGAACACCCCGGAGCCCATGATGTTCAGCGCCAGGATTCGCAGGACCAGGTGACGACGCCGAATGAGTCCGTGCAGCCCCAGCGCGAACAACGCGGCGCCCCCAGCGGGATACAGCTGGCCCGGGTCCAGGTATTCGATCATGGTCCGTCCTCCGGCGGGCGTCCGCCCAGGAACAGCGCGACCAGGGTCAGCGCGATGGACAGAGTCGCGGCGATCTCGATCAGCAGGATCAGCGCGTAGGCCGCATCGTCGGCATAGCCCATCAGGCCGTGGCCCGCGGCCAGCCCGTACAACCCGATCCCCAGAAACAGCAGGGCCCCCGCAGTCAGGCCCAGGCGCAGCAGGGCCGGGGACGGAGCGGGCAGATGGTGTGGGCGCGCCAGCGCCATCAGGATGCCGGCCGCGCCCAGTACCGCACCGGCCTGGAACGCCCCGCCGGGGGCGTGGCTGCCGGCCCACAGGAGGTACACACCGGTGACGATCGCGACCGGCAGCAGCAGGCGCAGCGCGCCGGGGAGGACCGGGCCCGGCAGGGGGCGGGCCGGCAAAGCGTCGTGGCGGCCGAGTGACCAGGCACCCAGCCCGGCCAGCAGCACCATCGCCAGCTCCAGCAGGGTGTCCCAGGCGCGGAAGTTCAGCAGCACGGCGGTGACCGGGTGCTCCACGCCGGCATCCGCGAGGCGGGCCTCGACCAGCGGTTGCAGTCCAGGGCCTGCGCTCTGTGAGGCTAGCGCGGTGATCAGCAGGGCGGCCAGCCCGGCGGTCAGGACGGTCGCCGGCAAGCGCCCGCGGGTGCTCGGTCGATAGGAATACAGCGCGGGGTTACCGTCCGGCGGGCCGGTTGGATTCAGGGGTGCGGCACCCGTGGCATCGGTCTCGCTGGCTGCCATGATGCGTTTCAGACGCTCCAGGGTGACCAGCAGCAGGGCGCCGGTGATGCCGGCCCCGACCGCGGCCTCGGCCAGCGCAATGTCCGGGGCCTCCAGCCGCACCCAGGCCAGCGCCAGCAGCAGGCCAAAGGTGATGAACAGTACCACCGCCCGGAACAGGTCGGTGCTTGCCAGGCAGCGCCAGGCGACGCCCAGCAGGCCGGCCAGCAGGGCCAGATCGAAGACCGCGAGCAAGGCGTTCATCGGTCGGACTCGAACTCCCCGTGGGTCCAGGTGCGTTGTGCCACCATGTGCGCCGCGGTGGTGCCCGCCGCCAGCACCAGTAGCCAGATCAGCAGCAGCTTGAGCACGTCGGATGGGCCGCCGGCCTGCAGCATCAGACCCAGGATGACCAGGCCCAGGCCAACGTTGTCGGCCTTGGTCAGCGCATGCAGGCGGGAATAGACATCCGGGAAGCGCAGCAGTCCCGCGGTCCCGGCCGCGAAGAACACCATCCCTGTCAGAGTCAGCACGATGGTCAGCAGGTTAGTGATCATCGCGCGTCCTCCGGGAGGGCTGGTGGACCGGGGTCCCGGCGGGCTCCGGCAGGCCGTGCTGGCGCACGAACGCGACCGCCGTGACCACCGCGAGCAGAGCGAATACCAGGGCCACGTCTGTCAGGGCCGACTGGCCCAGCGCCGTCCCCAGCAGTAGCAGGATGGCGACCCCGGTGGTGCCGAACAGTTGCGCGGCGAGCATGCGGTCGCCGGAGCCTGGACCGCGCAGCACACGGATCAGGCCGAGCAGAATGGTCGCGAGCAGGAACAGGGTGCAGGCGAGATAGAACAGGCTCATGGGGCCCTCCGGGGGCGGGTTGCGCGCGGATCGTGGAACGCGGTGCGGATGCGCGCCTCCAGGTCGCCCAGTGCGGTCTGGATGTCGGCATTGCGGTCGAGTACGTGCAGGGTCAGCAAGCGCCCCTCCAGACGCACGCTGAGGGTCCCTGGAAGCAGGCTGATGACCGCCATGAACAGGGTCAGCGGCGGGCCGTGCGGGAGGTCGCTGCGATAGGCCACGAAGGCCGGCGCGATGGGCAGGCGGGGATGCAGCGCACGGTACGCGATGTCCACCCCGCCCAGGAACGAGGCGCGCAAAAAATAGGTGATCAGTCCGGGGACGGCGTGCGGGCGCAGGGCGAGCGGGCGGCCGGGCGGCAGGGCCAGACTGGCCGCCGCGGCCAGTACCGCGGCGAGCAGGGCCAGGGGTTCCAGCAGTGCCGAGGTACCGGCCAGGACCCACCACAGGACGGCTGCGCCCAGCAGGGCCCACCCGGCACGTTTCAGCCGGGCGCGTGCGCGACCGGGGAATGCCGGTGGCGGGGTCCGGGGCTCGGCCATGCGCAGAGCAGGGCGCTAGCGCAGACGCTCGCTGGCGTCGGTGAAGCCCATCAGCGACAGGTCGAACGCCAGCGGCTGTTCCATGTGCAAGGCGCGAAAGGCAACGCTCAGGTTGCGCCCGCCGCGCAGTTCCTGCAGCCGCTCGGGGCCGATCTCGCGCGCCGCGGCGCAGCCCTGCTGGACGCAGGCGATGAATTCCCCGCGAAATTCCTCGCCGTCGTCGATCTGCAACAGGATGCCGGGCCGTAGCTCAACCCCGAGCGGCAGCAGAATCTCGAGTACATGGCGGTCTCCATCGCGGTGCAGGGAGGCCTGGACGTAGAGCCCGTCGACCTCCGGATCGTCGATCTGAAGGGTCTGCTGCATCTGACAGCGTTCGCCGCCCTGGGCGTCGAAGCAGATCAATTCCCAGTCCTCGAACTGGGTGGTTTCGGGTTCCTCCTGGGTCTGCGCATGGCCCAGGGCGGGCAGCAGCCAGAGCGTCACGAGGCCCAGCAGGGCAAGGGTCGGATTCAGCGGGTTGCGGCGGAGGTTCGGCAGCATCGGGTCGCTCCGTAGTGCAGTGTGCGTGGGGCACCGAGGCGGTGCGGGGCGTTCATACCTTATCGCGATCGGGGCCCGGCTTGCTGCTGCCGGTGGTGTTTATGGCGGCTTCGTGCCGGTGCCTTGCTCAGCTTGGCTGGTTGTGGTTCGTCCCCGGCTCCTGCGAGGCTTTGCCCTGGTCGCCTGCGCACTGGAATGATCGTCAACGCGAGCGCCTGCATCTGGCCCGGCCACTGTCGGGCGGGATTCGGATCTTAGGAGCCTGTCGGACTTGGGACTGATCTGCTGCGCGTGGGCAGGAGAGTGGGCCCTTTTTCCGCTCTCTCTCGTTACATAGTTCCCACTATGCGCCTCGAAAGTCCGAAAAAACGCCTCACTCTCCTGCCTCACGCTCGCGACGATCGCCCAAACCCGACAGGCTCCTAGCTGTCGGCCTGTACCAGGGCGTCGTCGGCACGAGCGAGGAACAGGGTCAGGGTCTCGCCGGCGCGGATACCGTCGCCATCCAGGGAGTTCCAGCGCCGCAGGTCGGCGATGTCGACCCCGAAGCGGCGTGCGATGGTGGACAGGGAGTCCCCGGGCTGGACTTCATAGACGAGTTCACGTTGCGCGTCTTGTTCGGCGGCATCCGCGTTGACCTTCAGGGTGTCGCCGGGACGCAGGACGTCACCCGGTTCGAGGCCATTGGCCGCGCGTAGCGCGCCGATCCCCATTCCGGTCTTCCGACTGATGGCCCACAGACTGTCGCCGGGTCGGACCTCGTAGCTTTCGAGCTGCGCGGGGCGCGCCCGAGGTGTGGCAGGACTGGCCGGCGCATCGCTGGTAACCGGCAGACGCAGCACCTGGCCGACGCGGATCAGATCGCTGCGAAGGTTGTTCATCTGGCGCAGGATCGCGACCCGGGTACCGTTTCGCCGGGCAATGCGCCCCAGGTTGTCACCGTGCTCCACGGTGTATTCGCGGAACCGGACCAACGGCTCGTCGCCGCGGTCGGCGAGTGCGGCCCGCAGGGGTTCGGCGGTGTCGTGGGGCACGAACAGGTGCCGGGCACCCTGTGGATGGGTGGCATGGCGCTGGTAGCCGGGGTTGAGTCGCTTGAGGGTCTCCGGTTCCAGGCCGGCCAGTTCGGCGATCAGCGTCAGATCGGCCTGACGCTCCGGTTCGATCATCTCCACCGCCGGCGCGTTGGCGATCGGAGTCAGGCGGGTGTCGTAGCGATCCGGATGAAGAAACAGTTCACGCAGGGCCAGAAGGCGTGGCACGTAGCGCATCGCCTCGCGCGACAGATCCAGACTCCAGTAGTCGGTAGACTGGCCGCGTTCGCGGTTTTGCTGGATCGCGCGCATCAGGTTGCCCTGGCCAAAGTTGTAGGCGGCCAGTGCCAGGTACCAGTCGTCGAATCGCGCGTACAACGCCTCGAGGTAGTCGAGCGCGGCAAGCGTTGACTGGTAGACATCACGGCGCCCGTCGTACCAGAGGTCGCGCTGCAGGTCGAAGTGATCACCGGTGGACGGGATGAACTGCCAGATACCCGCGGCGCGGCCACTGGATGTGGCATCGGCGGCATAGGCGCTTTCCACGATCGGCAGCAGAAGGAACTCGCTGGGCATCCCGCGGCGTTCGATCTCGGAGAGGATGAAATAGGCGAACGGCTCGGCGCGTTCGGTCGAAACCTCGATGATGCGCGGATGTTCGCGGTAGTGATCGATGTAGGCCCGGACGCGCTCGTGATCGAGGGCGTCACTGAATGCGAAGCCCCGGCGCGCACGTTCCCACAGGTCATCGGTGTCGGCCGTCTCCTGCTCGGCGTCGCGGGTCTGGCGCTCGATTGCGTCCTGGACGTCGGCCGGGGTGCGGGGTTCCAGGACAGGTTCTGGAGCGTCCGCGGTATCCAGTGCACGCTCCGAGTCGTGTACGCTACACGCAGAGGCGAGCAAGGTAGCCAGGCCCAGCCCGAGGGCCAGCGGGAGAGACGGTCGGATAATCATGGTGCTGAAGCATAAAGCAGAGACCGAGCCTGACCAAGACCCTTTTGTGCGCTGGCTGGCGCAGTGGTACACGAACCCGCAGGGTAGTCGGGTGCGTGAACGGCTGCGCGAACGGATTCGCCGGCACGGGGTCATGGCCACCGGTGACATCGCCGTGGAGCTGGCCCCGGTGCCGCTGCTGGAAGAGCCTGACCAGCCCCGGGCCAAGGTGATTCGCATGACCTCTGCGGAACCGGCGCTGTATGCGGCGCCGGAGGCCTGGCCGTTCGATGCGGAATGCGCGCGACGTATCGTCCTGGCACATCCGTGTGCCTATGCCGCCGACCCCGATGCGGTGGTTGCGGAGGCGGTCCGTGTACTGGAACCCGAAGGCCTGCTGTTCCTGCTGGAAGGGAACCGTCTGAAGCCCGGCCCGCGGGGCGCGGTGCGCGTGTCCTCGCTGCCCGAGGGACTGCGGCGCCGCCAGTATCGTCAATGGCTGGAGGCCGCCGACCTGGAAGTGGACGAGCAGTGGAGTCTCAGCCTGCTGCCGCCGGGGCTTCCGGCCAACTGGCAGCGCCGTCTTGCCACGGTGGACGCCTGGACTCTGCGGGGCCTGCCGCCGCTGGCGAGCGTGGTGCTGACCGTGGCGCGGCGGCGCGTCGGTCTGCCGCTGCGCCCGGAGCCGTTGTCACGGTTTGTGATGCCCGCGGCGCGCAGCCCTGGCGCCCTGGCGCCGTCGCGGGTATTCCGCCACACACGTCCCGCCGAACGGACCCGTACCCATGGCTGACGAGCGCGTGTACATCTACACCGACGGGGCCTGCCGCGGGAATCCCGGTCCGGGCGGATGGGGCGCGATCCTGCGTTACGGCGGACGCGAACGCGAACTGCGTGGCGCCGAGCCGGAAACCACCAATAACCGCATGGAACTGACCGCTGCGATCCGCGCCCTGGAGACCCTGAAACGGCCCTGCAAGGTGGAGCTGGTGACCGACTCCAAGTACGTGAAGCAGGGGGTTACCGAGTGGCTGCCGGGCTGGAAGCGCCGCAACTGGCGCTCCGCCAGCGGGTCGCCGGTGAAGAATCGGGACCTGTGGGAGGCCCTGGATGCTCAGGCCCAGCGTCACGATATTGAATGGTACTGGGTGCGCGGGCACAGCGGGCATCCGGAAAATGAACGCGCGGACGAACTGGCCAATGCGGGTATTGACGCCCTGCTGGCCGGAAACGCATCGGACTGAAACGGGAAACGCGGATGCGCCAGGTCGTACTGGATACCGAGACAACCGGCCTCGAACCCTCCGAAGGGCACCGAGTGATCGAGATCGGTTGCCTGGAACTGGAAAACCGCCGGCCGACCGGACGCCGCCTGCACCAGTACCTGCAGCCGGATCGCGAGATCGATTCCGGCGCGGTGCAGGTGCACGGGATTACCAGCGAGTTCCTGGCTGACAAGCCGCGGTTCGCGGATGTCGCGGGTGAGTTTGTGGATTTTGTACGCGGGGCCGAACTGGTCATACACAACGCACCGTTTGATGTGGGCTTTCTGAACCACGAGCTGCGTCTGCTTGGCGAAGCGGCTCCGGTGGCTTCGGTAGAAGAGATCTGCAGCGTGCTGGATTCGTTGATGCTGGCGCGGCGCATGCACCCGGGAAGCCGCAACTCTCTGGATGCCCTGTGCAAGCGCTACGAGGTGGATGCCTCGGGACGGACCCTTCACGGCGCCCTGCTGGATGCGGAACTGCTGGCTGATGTCTACCTGGCGATGACCGGGGGACAGGTTGCTCTGACCCTGGATAGCGAAGCCGAGGGGGATGCCGGGGTGGCCGTGCCGGTACGGGCCCGGAGGCCCGGGGCCGCGTTGCCGGTGATCGAGCCGACGGAGGAGGAGCAGGCGGCGCACGAGGCGCTGTTGCAGACGCTGGACGCGGCGGCGGGTGGGGCGTGTGTCTGGCGGGGTGATGCCTGACGGTGTCGCTTGCGGCTAGCCCTTTGCCGGGTGGGTCCGGCCGGCCGCCAGTCTTTTCCAGTGCCTTCGGTCCGGTGTCCTGCCCCGGCAATGGCTAGGCCTGGAGCGGATTTGGTGCTTACGGTGGCCCCGGCCCGGCCATTACCAGGCCGGAGGCACGTAAACATCTACACCGGATCAAGGGCTGGCCAATGCGAGACAGGCAGATCCACGGAGGCATGCAAGCACCGAGGACGCGTCTGACCCGGCCAGGACCGGCACGGGCAACGGGCGCTAGCCGCGCGGCTTGAAGCCGGGCGGGTGGCGGGCGATCCAGGCGACGAAGTCGCGGATGACCGGTTCAGCCAGCAGCGCCTCCCGTGTGTTCAGGTGCTCGGCCAGGGTCTGCTCGTCGAAGTGCTTGTGGATGTGATCATGGCAGGGACGGCAGACCCAGAGAATACGGCCATCGCGCTCGGTGCGACTGAAGCGCCGGCGAATGCGTTTGCGCCTATGTTGCTTGCGCGGGATCAGGTGGTGGCGGGTCAGGGCTTCCATCGCACGCCCGCAGAGTTCGCAGGCCACCGCCGGCGTTTGTCCGGAAATACCGGAAGGGTTCACGGCATCCTCGGGCGGCAGCGCGGTGGTCGGGTGATGGCGTAATCGGGCTCGGCCAGTTCCATCAGGCAGGGCGCACCGTTCGGGTCGGTGATGCGTGTGGTGATGGCGTGGATCGCGTCGCTACGCGGACCCGTCTCGCGGACCTGCCGGCTGGTGATCGGCTGCCAGTCGCCGTCGCGTTCCTCGGCGATCTCGAAGCCGAAGGGGAAGTAGCCGGGCGCGCCGAGGCGCAGGTCGGTGACGACGAGGCGATCAGGGGCGTCGTCGCGTTCCGCGCGATGGAACCGCAGGAAGTCACCGGCGAACCATTGCAGGCGTTGCCCGTCCGCCAGGGCCAGGGCTTCGTCCTCCAGGTGCGCGCCGCGCTTGAAGGCCTCGAAATCCGGCCGAATGGGCCGGTCGAGGATGCCGACCCAGGCCTCGAGGAAGCGGTCGTCATCCACCACGGTGACGCGCCACAGCAGGAGGTTGAACGGGGTGGGCTGGATCAGGCGCGGCCGGTCCTGCAGCTCCATCGCAATCAGCGCAGGCTGGATGCGATGGTCGATCCAGGCCTTCAGGGCCAGGCCGGAACCGGCATAGGCGGTGGACAGGACGAGCCCGGCCACCAGCAGCCGCGGCGCGAAGCGGTAGAACAGGGCACCGATGGCGGCCAGCAGCAGGGGCAGGGTGTAGAGGGGGTCGATCACGAAGATCGAGGCCGTCCCCACCGGCCCGATGAAGGGCCACAGGATCTGCGTCCCGTAGGTGGTCAGAGCATCCAGAAGTATATGCGTGGACAATACCAGGAACAGGAACCACCACCAGCGCCCGAAGCCGATCTCGCGCGCGGCCGGGATGCGCGCGAGCAGGCCGGCCACGCCGGTTGCGACCAGCAGGTGCAGCAGCAGAGAGTGACTGAAGCCACGGTGATGGATGAAGTCGGAGACGTCATCCCCGTAGGCTATGAGTACGTCGAGGTCCGGGACGATGGCCACGGCGGTGCCCAGCAGCACGGCCTTGCGGCCCAGGCGCGATCCGAGCGTCAGGCCGCCGACGACGGCGCCCAGGCTGGCTTGGGTGACGGGATCCATGCGGGGTCTTTCCTTTGTGTTGACGCGCTTGCGACTGGCGCGCGGTGTCCGAGTTCACGAGATCAGACTAGAAAAACATGACTCAAGCCGGAAGCGACAAGCAGTGGCGGTTCTGGGTGGACCGGGGCGGGACCTTTACCGACCTGGTCGCCCGGGATCCGGAAGGTCGGCTGCACACCCGCAAGCTGCTGTCCGAAAACCCGCAAGCCTATGCCGATGCCGCGGTGCAGGGGATTCGTGACTTGCTGGGCCTCGCCACTGATGCACCGATCCCCGCCGGGGTGATCCGCGAAGTGCGTATGGGTACCACGGTTGCAACGAATGCGCTGCTGGAGCGCAAGGGCGAGCCCACCCTGCTGGTGATTACCGAGGGGCTGGAGGATGCGCTGGCGATCGGGCATCAGGCCCGGCCGGACCTGTTCGCGCGGGCCATCTGCCTGCCGTCTCCGGTGTACGCCCGCGTGGAACCGGTGCGCGAACGGGTGAACGCGGCCGGCGAGATCCTCCAGGCGGTGGATCTCGAGGCACTGCGCCCGCGCCTGCAGGCGGCCTTCGATGACGGGATTCGCGCGGTGGCCGTGGTCTGTGTGCATGGCTATCGCTATCCGGCGCACGAGCAGGCCATCGCGGCCCTTGCCCACGAGATGGGCTTTGTCGAGGTGGCGGCCAGCCATGCCACCAGCCCGCTGATCAAGCTGGTGCCGCGCGGCGAGACCACGGTGGTGGATGCCTACCTGTCGCCGGTGCTGCGCCGTTATGTGGAACAGGTCAGCACGGAACTGGGAGATGTGCGGCTGCGGTTCATGCAGTCGCATGGCGGGCTGGTGGACGCGGCGTGCTTTCGTGGCCGAGATGCGATCCTGTCCGGGCCGGCCGGTGGTATCGTCGGGGCACTGAAGACCGCCGCGCCGCTCGGCTTCGAGCGCCTGATTACCTTCGACATGGGCGGCACCTCGACGGATGTTGCGCATCTGGCCGGGGAGCTGGAACGCCGCCAGGAGAGCGAGGTGGCCGGTGCCCGCCTGCGTGTACCGATGCTGGATATCCACACCGTGGCCGCCGGGGGCGGCTCGGTCTGCCGCTTCGACGGCATTCGCCTGCGGGTCGGGCCGGAGTCCGCCGGGGCCCAGCCGGGGCCGGCCTGCTACGGCCAGGGTGGCCCGCTGACGGTGACCGACTGCAACGTCTTGCTGGGCCGCCTGCGCCCCGAATACTTCCCGGCGGTGTTCGGGCCCGGGGGCGACCGCCCGCTGGATCCGGACCCGGTCCGGCGGCAGTTCGAGGCCCTGGCGACCGAGGTCCGGTCGGTGACGAGGGAGGGGGTGACGCCGGCGGGGCTGGCCGAGGGGCTGTTGCAGATCGCGGTGGAGCACATGGCCCAGGCGATCAAGACCATCTCGGTGCAGCGCGGCCACGACGTGTCGCGCTATGCGCTGGTCTGCTTTGGCGGGGCGGGCGGACAGCATGCCTGTCGGGTCGCGGAGCAGCTGGGCATGCGCCACATCCTGTTCCACCCGCTGGGCGGGGTGCTGTCGGCCTATGGCATGGGGCTGGGCGAGCTGCGGGCCCTGCGCGAGCGCAGCCTGGAATGGCCGCTGGACGCGGCGCATGCCACCTCGATCGAGGCCGCACTGGACGACCAGGCGGACGCGGCGGCGCGGGCCCTGGTGGAACAGGGGGTGGAACCCGGGGCCATGCGCATCGAACGCCGGGTGCATCTGCGGCTGGCCGGTTCCGATACCGCGCTGGAGGTTCCATACGGCCCGCTCGACACGCTGATGGAGGCCTTCGCCGCGGCCTGGCGCGCGCGCTACGGTTTCGCGCCGCCGGATCGCGAGCTGGTGGTGGCGGGAGCGGCGGCCGAGGCCATTGCCACCGGGACCGGTGTGCTGCTGGACCGGACATTGGAACCGATGGTCGAGGAAGCCGCGCCGAAGGCGGATGCGGTGGCAATGATCGTGGCGGGCGAGCGGCGCGATGTACCCCTGTACCGGCGCGAGGCCCTGAGCCCCGGGATGAAGCTGGCAGGGCCGGCCCTGGTGATCGAGGCCAACGCGACACTGGTGCTGGAGGCGGGCTGGAAGGGACGGATCGAGCCCGAGGGCACGCTCCGCCTGGAGCGCGAGGCCGGTGCCGACCGGCGCCCGCAGCTGCCCGCCGGCGACCCGGACGCGATCCCGCGCGATCCGGTCCTGCTGGAGGTGTTCAACAATCGCTTCATGGCGATCGCCGACCAGATGGGCTTCACCCTGCGCAACACGGCCCACTCGGTGAACATCAAGGAGCGCCTGGATTTCTCCTGCGCGTTGTTCGATGCCCGCGGCAATCTGGTCGCCAATGCTCCCCACATGCCGGTGCACCTGGGCTCGATGGGCGCCAGCGTGCGTGCGGTAGTCGCGGCCGCCGGCGAGGATCTGCGCCCGGGGGACGCCTGGGTACTGAACGATCCCTACAACGGCGGCACCCACCTGCCGGACATCACGGTGGTCACGCCGGTGTTCGTGGCGCCCGGCGGTGTGGTGACCGAGGACCCGGAGGCCGGGGTTGCCGCCCCGGCGTTCTTCGTCGCCTCGCGCGGACACCATGCGGATGTCGGCGGCATCACGCCGGGCTCCATGCCGGCCTTCTCGCGGCGGCTGGAGGAAGAGGGCGTGTTGATCGCCCCGACCCGGCTGGTCCGCGACGGGCGGTTTGCCACGGCGCGCATCCGCATGCTCCTGGGCTCGGGCGACTGGCCGGCGCGCAACCCGGACCAGAACCTGGCGGACCTGGAGGCCCAGGTGGCCGCCAATCGCAAGGGGCTGGAGGAGCTGGGCCGGCTGCTGGACGAGTACGGGGCGGCCACGGTGACGGCCTACATGCAGCATGTGCAGGATAATGCGACCGAGGCGGTCGAGCGGCTGATCACGGGCCTGGAGGGCGGTACGTTCCGCTATGCGCTGGACAACGGCGCCGAGATCGGGGTTGCGGTGACCCCCGATCCAGGCGCGCGCCGCCTGCGCATCGACTTCGCGGGGACCTCGCCGGCCCGCGAGGACAACTTCAATGCCCCGGATTCGATTGTGCGGGCGGCGGTGCTGTACGTGCTGCGTACGCTGCTGGAGGACGCGATCCCGCTGAACGATGGCTGCCTGGCGCCGGTGGAGCTGGCGATCCCGGAGGGTTGCCTGCTGAACCCGGCGCCGCCCGCCGCCGTGGTCGCTGGCAATGTCGAGACCTCGCAGGTGGTCACCGATGCGCTGTTCGGTGCCCTGGGGGTGCAGGCGGCCGCGCAGGGCACGATGAACAACCTGACCTTTGGCGATGCCGGGCGGCAGTACTACGAGACCATCGCCGGCGGTTCCGGGGCCGGGCCCGGCTATGACGGGGCCAGCGCCGTGCAGACGCACATGACCAATTCGCGCCTGACTGACCCCGAGGTGCTGGAGAGTCGTTTCCCGGTGCGGGTGGAGCAGTTCGGCTATCGCCGGGCCTCCGGTGGAAGCGGCGAGCACCGGGGCGGCGATGGCGTGATCCGTCGGCTGGGTTTCGACGCGCCGATGGAGGTGGTGTTGCTGGCCAACCGGCGCCGCGTGCCACCGTTCGGGCTGGCCGGGGGCGAGCCGGGGGCGCGTGGCGAGGATGTGATCCTGCGCGCGGATGGCACTCGCGAGCCGATGGCGGGCTGTGACCGCCGCTCGGTGGGTCCGGGGGATGCGGTGGAGATCCGTACCCCCGGCGGGGGCGGGTTCGGCATACCCGAGCGTGGTGTTTGAGGGATCTGGGGATGCCCTCGGTGGTTGGCCTTTGGTGGCCGCGCGCGGTACGCTGATCCCGAACAACCGGCATGGGGTTCGACCCCTGAACTTTCCGCCCCGCGAGGTCGCGCGTACTTCGCGGGGCGTGCGTCGTTACTGGAGCCCAGTCGTGAATAATCCCCCTGTTGTGGTTTCGTCCACCGACGTGGGACGGGTGGACAAGCTGCTGGAATCCCTTCCCCGGGATGCGTTCCCGGGAAGGGACGAGCTGGAAGCCGAACTGAACCGCGCCGAGATCGTCGATTCTCGCGAGGTGCCTCCGACGGTGGTCACGATGAATTCGACGGTTCGTTTTCGGGTGATCGAGTCGGGCGATACCTTCTCGCTGACGCTGGTCTATCCGCGCGATATGGACGAGAACGGCGGCATCTGTCGATCCTGGCACCGGTGGGCAGCGCCCTGCTGGGTCTGTCCGAGGGCGACGAGATCGAATGGCCGCGGCCGGGGGGTGGCCGGATGCATGTGCGCATCGAGGAAGTCGTCTATCAGCCCGAGCGTGCGGGCGAGTATCACCGGTAGCCTGTGCGGCAAGGCCCCGCCCGTGCTGGAAGAACTGAGGGGTCGCGCCGCCGGGCGATTATAATCCGCGTTTGCGGGGTGCGGGCTGCCTGCCAGGCTGTCCGCACGCCGGCGCATGCAACGCATTCCGGAGATTCCCCTTGGCCACCTTTACTCTGACCCTCCATGCCCCTGACCCGAACCAGCCGGACCTGCAAAGGGTCTCGGTTGCCGCCGAGGGCGAATTGCCCGAATACGGGCAGGTCTGGGTCTGGGACATCCTCTACGCCCGGCAGCTGTTCGCGCTGGGCGATGCCCAGGCCGCACACGACCTCAAGGAAACCCTGGAGCTGTGGGCAGTGAACATGTCCAGCAAGGTGTTCCAGCCGCACGGCCATATCCTTGCCAAGGGCTATCTGGATTTGTCGGAGAACCTGGCCCTGGTGACCGCTGATACGGAACGGCCCGCACCGTCCGACCGGGATCGCCGGATCGTGGTCAGTGTGGAAGGCCAGGCAGGGCAGTTGCCCGAGGTGACGGTGGAGCCGGGCGACCTTGAGGCATCGGAGCGAGTGGCGCTGGTGCTGGGGCTGGGCCAGTACTTCAATTTCGATAACCCGATGTTCGCGCGGGAACTGCCGATCCATGTCCTGGCGCTGCGCAAGTATCATGCGGATGTGGCGTTGTTCCACACGCGCCAGGCCGTCGACGAGGCCCCGTTTTTCGCCATTCAGAAGGCGATGGAATACTTCCAGGCGGCCAATCAGGGGACGGTGCAGTAGGCCGTCGTCGGGTGCATGTTACGGTCCGGGGCATGAGGAACGTGTCATGAAGACCGTGTACAGCGCCGCCGATCCGGTGATGGCCGGATTCATCGAGGATCTGCTGCGCCAGGCGGGCATCCCTGCCTATGCGAACCAGGCCGGTCTGTACGGTGCGGTTGGCGAGGTCCCGCCGACCGAGACCTGGGCGCGAATCATGGTCGTGCACGAGGAACAGGCCGAGGAGGCCCGCGCCATCATCCTGGAGTACCTTGAGGGCGAACCGGAGCATGACGGGAAGGAGTGGAAGTGCCCGCGCTGTGGCGAGCGTATCGAGCCCCAGTTTACCCAGTGCTGGAATTGCGGTCGCCAGCGTCCCTGATCCGTTCCGTGGCCCGGTGATGCACCACGGCCGCCATCCCCCTACTGGCGAGCCTGACCCGCGTGATTTGGGCTGTAGTGCGTGCGGATGCGCTCGATATAGGTACGGGTCTCGCGGAAGGGCGGAACGCCGCCATGGCGTTCCACTGCACCCGGGCCGGCATTGTACGCGGCAAGCGCGAGGTCGAGATTTCCGTCAAAACGCTCCAGCATCGCTGCAAGGTAGCGGCTCCCGCCATGGATGTTCTGTATCGGATCGAAACGGTCGGTGACCCCCAGTTCGGCGGCGGTGGCCGGCATCAGCTGCATCAGTCCGTGGGCCCCCACCCGGGATACGGCCTGTGGGTCGAAGCAGGATTCCACGTGAATGACGGTCCGGATCAGGGCCGGATCGAGGTCATACAGGTCGGCCGCGTCCCGGATCAGGTCAGCGAACTCGCCGCCGCTGGCGAGGGCCTGGCGCGCGCGTTCTCCGCAGCGGATGCGCGCGGTAGGACGCCCGTAGGTCGCGATCAGGTTCATGTTGCGGTCGGTACGGCGCTGGTTGGTGACCAGACGCTCGCCGTCCGGGCCCTCGAATACGAAGATCTCGCTGGGCGACCAGTTGCCACCCTGCGTGCCCGCGCCACTGTTGCCCGGGTTGTCGAGGGTGCGGTAGGTCACACCTTCGGGTCGCTGGTCGGTGATGACCCGCGCGCCGCTGGCATCGCGATAGGTATAGACGTCGGCTGCCACTGGCGGTAGCCCGACCAGGATCAGGAGCCCGGACAGCACGCAGCCGAAACGCTTACCATGAGTCCCCTGCTTCAACCCGCCCCCCTTGCCGCTGCGATCCGATGACCGTTTCTTCCATGACATCCGCCATTATGGCGCCGGAAAGCGCAATGCTGGAAGACCTGATTGCGGCACAGGGCCCGTGCCAGCCGGTGGCACGGGCCCGGGCGGAGGTGTTTGCGTCTCTGGACTCCACCAATCGTTACCTGCTGGCGCCTGCGCGGGAGGTGCCGGCGGGCGCGCCCCGGGTCTGCCTGGCGCTGCACCAGACCGCCGGTCGCGGCCGGCGTGGTCGTGCCTGGGCGGGAAAGCCCGGGAACGGGCTGACCCTGTCCCTTGGCTGGGGCCTTCCGCCGGGGACACGGGTTCCGGCGTCCTATCCGGTTGGTGCCGGGCTCGCATTGATCGATGCGCTGGCGGCGCTCGGTTACCCGGGCATCGGCCTGAAATGGCCGAACGATCTGATGGTCGGAACGGCCAAACTGGCGGGGGTCCTGGTGGAACAGCGTGCGCCGCGTGGTCCGGAGCCCGGGTGTCTGGTGGTCGGCCTGGGAGTGAATTGCCGGGGAGCGGCGGGTCTGGGGCTGGAGCGCGAGATCACCGATCTGGCCGCGCTGGGTACCCGGGAGCCGCCGGAGCTGCTGTCGCTGGCCGCGGTAGTGGCCGTGGCGCAGTGGCGGTGGCACGAGACCCTGATGACCCGCGGGCTTGCCCCGTTTCGGGACGAGCTGGAGCGGCACGACCGCTTGCGTGGTCGGCCGGTGGAGATCCTTGATACGGGGGAGCGGGTTCGCGCCGAGGGAATCGATCCGAACAGCGGTTGCCTGTGCGTGCGCACCCGCGCCGGTGCACGGCGCTGGCTGCACTCCGGCGAGGTGAGTGTGCGGGGGCGCGCCGATGTCTGAACGCTGGCTGGTGGATATTGGCAGCACGCGCCTGAAGTGGCAGGTGCGCGATGCGCACGGCGCGTTGAAGGCCGCAGGTCTCAGCGAGGATGCCGAGGCCTGTGCGGGTGCGTTACTGGCGGCCGGGGGGTCGTGTCCCGGCGATGGGTCGCTGTGGCTGTCCCGGGTCGGACCGGAAACGCCCGAGGCGATCTTGTGCCAGGCGCTGAAGCGGGCGGGCTGCGACATCGCACCGCGGCATGCAGCGAGTCGGGCGCATGGCCCGCACGGTCTGCGCAGCACCTACGACCCGGTACAACTGGGTGTGGACCGCTACTGTGCCCTGGTCGGGGCGCGGGCCCGTTGCGATCGGGCGCTGGTGATCGTGGATGCAGGCACCGCGGTCAGCGTGGACCTGCTGGACGCGACCGGGGTGCATCGCGGGGGCTACCTGTTGCCCGGGCGGCGTCTGGGTTGGGCATCATTGCAACAGTTGCTGCCGGACCGAGTGCCGGAGGTGGTACCTCCGGAGCGTTCGGAAGACGGTCCCTGGAGACCGGGACGCAATACCCGGGATGCCCTGGATGCGGGCTGGGGGCTGGGCCTGGCCGGTGCGGTGGAGCGACTGCTGTCGGAGGGACGGCGCGAACTGGGCCAGGCCGCGGAAGTCTGGCTGACCGGCGGGGACGCCGACTGGCTTGCGGCGTCGCTGGCGGTACCGGTGGAGAGGATGCCCGGTCTGGTGCTGGACGGCCTGTGGGAGCTGTCGCGGGAAGCGGAGGACGGGGTGTGATGCGCGCGCTGGTGTGGGCCCTGCTTTTGCTGAACCTGGGTTACCTGGCCTGGGCCTGGCAGGCCGACCGGCTGCGGATTGGTCCGCATGGCAGCGTGCCCGCCCCGGATGATGCGGTGGAGTTGCACGAGGTCGAGGTGGGGCCGGCGGCGACCCCTGCGGACGACTAAATCGCCAGAGTCCCGCGCGTCACTCCCTGGCGAGGTCGGACAGGCCGCGCCGCAGGGCGTGGTAGCCCAGCGCGACATCGTCGGGGTCGGCGCCGGGCTCGATGCGCAGTTGCGCGTGCACATCGTCGACGTCGATGTGCGAGGCGCGCACGGCGCGCGCCGGCAGGTGATGCAGCCACCAGGCCAGCGCGGCCTGGGTGCGGGTCTCGGTCCATGGCTCCAGCGCGGTGCCCAGGCGCTCGCCATGGGCACCTAGGTCCTTGTTGTAGAAGGGCTCCAGGCGGTCCAGCGTGGCAACCGGATCGGGCAGTTCAGGGCGTTCGCCGCGGATCGCCGCGACGGCGTCGGCGAGCTCGAGGCGGGCGATCTCCGGCCAGATCTGCGCGGGCAGGTAGCCACGTAGCTCCGGGCGACCGCCGGCGGTAATCCCGTGCAGGAAACCGGCCTTGGTGCCCAAGTAGCGATCCAGGGCCTGCAATGCCTCATCGGCCCAGTCCAAGGTCTGTTCGTCCTCGAATACCCGGGCGGTGGCGGCCAGGGCGGCGATCGCCATCCCGGAGGTGTCGGCATAGGTGTTGCGGTCGATCGGGGGCGGATCGGTGGCGCGCCGGGCATCCGGTGCCCGGGTGTAGTAGTCGCGGTCGGCGTACTGGCTGGTGCCGAAACGTTGCTGCTCGGGATCCCAGAGCTGCTCGCGCAGGTAGCGTTCGATGCCACGGGCGACCTCGGCGTGATGCGGATCCTGGAAGCGTGCGTACGCCTCGGCAAACAGCCAAAGAAATGCCGCATTCTGGTCCAGGCGCTTGGAGGTCTCGAGCGCCAGCACCGGGTCGCGCTGGTCGGGGTCATGGAAGAAGAAAAATCCTCCCTCCACCGGGTCGAACAGGTCTTCGGCGATCCGGTCGAGCATGGCTGGCAGGCGTTCCTGCCAGTCGGGGTGTTCGAGCAGGAATCGATAGGTCCAGGGTTGCGGGCGCTTGCTCAGGGTGCCGAACGTCGCGCTGCCGCTCAGGCGGTGGCTGGCCGGATCGTAGACCTGGTCCAGCATCTCCATGAATGTATCGATGCCGGTGATCGGGGCATCGTCCGGGGTGGTCTCGCGGCCGGTGACCGAAACCATGCGGCGCTGTTCCTCGAGGATCCCGCGCAGGTCGCGCGGGCGCACATGGCCGGTGAACCGGATCTGGACCTCGTCATCGGCGTTGACGATAACCACGAACGGCAGCCCGCGGCCGCCATAGCGTCGGAACAAGTCGGCGCGGCGGTCGACATCGACCAGCACCGGGACGTAGTCGTCGCGCAGGATGGAGACCACCTCGGGGTTTTCCAGGGACTCGTCCTGGAAGTCCCGGCACCAGGTGCACCACTGGCCGTGGAAGTAGTAGAAGATTGGCTGCCGGGTCTCGCGGGCCTCCTTGAACAGCCCGGCATCCCAGGCCTGCCACGGGATCGCGGAGCCCTCGGGGTAGTCGTCCACCCCCGCGCCAGTGCTGGTGGCGAGGATCGCGAGGTACATTGCGAGCAGGATGGAAGGATACCTCCGCGGGGGCCGAAGCGCGGGTGCCGGATTGTGGGGACGTGGGCTCGTCATGTATCTGGCCTCGGGGGTGCGTCCTGTTGTTTTCGACCGGTTGGGGGCGCCGCCGTTCACCGGGCGACCGGGTGGTAGCATGGCAGCCCCTTGCTCACTTCACTGGAGACACCGGTTGAATTCTTCCCCTGATTGCCTTTGCGCAGGAGTTCCGGCGTGATGCTCTCGCGGGCCCTGTTTCTGTTGCCGGGTCTGTGGCCGGGCCAGGTCACTACCCACGGGATGGGGGCGGGCGAGACTCCGGCGCTGCGCCGCTTGGCACGCTGGCTGGGGCGCGCCTGTCCGGGTGATTCTCCTGGTGCCGGGTCGGCGCACCCTTGCGGCTGGGAGACCGCGCTGGCTGGCGCCCTGGGCTACGGGCCCGCGCGTGGCGGCCGGCAGACCTGGCTGGCGCAGCCGGTGCGCCTGACCCCCGGGATGAAGGACGTGGTCGCGGAGCCGGTCAGCGGCATCGACCCGCAGGAGCGCGAGGCTCTGTGGCAGGCGGCGGCGCCGGAGCTGGAGGCCGCGGGCGCGGTCCTGCAGCTTTCCGCGCATGGCCTGTGGCTGCTGGAGATGGAGTCGGATGGCCTGGTCGAGGGCTGGCCGCCGTCCATCGGCTGTGGTCGTTCGATGCCGGCCCCGCCCCTGCACAGCGACACGGCGCGGCGCTTGCGCGTGCTGGAGAACGGGCTGCAAATGGCCTGGTTCCAGCATCCGGTGAATCAGCGGCGGGAGGCGGACGGTCGCGATCCAGTGCACGGGCTGTGGTTGTGGTCGCCCGGCGAGACAGGTGGCGAGGCCGCCTCCCGCTGTGTTCTGGGTGGCGGGCCGGTGGCCCGCTGGCTGGCGGAGCAGGCCGGGGCCAGGTGGGCTCCCGACCCGGCTGCTGGCCTCGCGGAGACCAACGGAGCGGAGCCGGTGGTGGTCGTGGATGCGCTGGCGCAAGTGCCATCGCTGGAGCGCCGGCTGGAGATCCTCGAGGCGGTTGCCGAGGATGTGCTGGCCCCGTGGGTCGCGGCGCTGCGCCGTGGCCGGGTGGGTCGGCTGGAGATTCGCGATCCTCAGGCAGCGGGGGGTCCCGTGGCACCGGTGGAGCTGAGTCTGACACGTACCGGCAGCATTGCGTTCTGGCGCTCTGCGCGGCGCCTGTGAACGGGGTCGGGAAGGCGGGCGATGTCCGTTCGCTCGATGTTATACTGCGCGGCTTTTCACGCCATTTTCGAGCACGCCGCGGCGTGGCCGCGGCGCAGGACCGGACGAGACCATGGAACTGAATGCGCTGTACAGCCAGATTGACGATCTGAAGGGCCGCCTGGAAGGCCTTAGGGGGTATCTTTGACTACCCGGGCAAGGAAGAACGGCTAGAGGAGGTCCAGCGCGAGCTGGAACAGAACCCCGATATCTGGAATGACCCGGAGCAGGCCCAGGCGCTGAACAAGGAGCGGGCCCAGCTGGAGGGCGTGGTGTTCAACATCCGCGAGATCGGCACCCAGCTGGACGAAAGCCGGGACCTGCTGGAGATGGCCGAGGCGGACGGCGACGAGGAGACGGCGGCGTTGGTCGAGGCCGATGTGGAGGCGCTGACCGCGCGCATCGAGGGACTGGAGTTTCGCCGCATGTTCTCCGGCGATATGGACGAGGCCAACGCCTACCTCGATATCCAGGCCGGTTCTGGGGGCACCGAGGCCCAGGACTGGGCCAACATCCTGCTGCGCATGTACCTGCGCTGGGCCGAAAACAAGGGCTTCAAGGCGGAGGTCACTGAACTCTCCGAGGGCGAGACCGCCGGGATCAAGAGTGCGACCGTGCACATCCAGGGCGAGTACGCCTTTGGCTGGCTGCGCACCGAGACCGGCGTGCACCGGCTGGTGCGCAAGTCGCCGTTCGATTCCGGCAACCGCCGGCATACCTCGTTCGCGTCCGTGTTCGCCTCCCCGGAGATCGACGAGAGCTTCGAGATCGAGATTAATCCGGCGGATCTGCGGGTGGATACCTATCGCTCCTCCGGCGCCGGTGGTCAGCACGTGAACACCACCGACTCGGCGGTGCGCATTACCCACGTCCCGACCGGAGTGGTGGCGGCGTGTCAGGCCGGGCGTTCGCAGCACAAGAACCGCGAGATGGCGATGAACCAGTTGCGCGCCAAGCTGTATGAGCGCGAATTGCAGGAGCGCAACGCCGAGAAGCAGGCCGTGGAGGACACCAAGTCCGATATCGGCTGGGGCAGCCAGATCCGTTCCTACGTGCTGGATCAGTCGCGGATCAAGGACCTGCGCACCGGCGTCGAGGTCGGCAACACCCAGGGCGTGCTCGACGGCGACCTCGATCCCTTCATTGAAGCCAGTCTCAAGAGTGGCTTGTAAGTCTATTCATGGCATGGATTTCCGATGACCGAAACCACTGACGAGAACAAGCTGATCTCCCAGCGCCGCAGCAAGCTGAACGAGCTGCGCGCGGCCGGTCCGGCATTCCCCAACGACTTCCGCCGCGATGCGCTGGCCGGTGCCCTGCACGCCGCGCACGACGAGGCCGAGGGCGAGGATCTGGAGAGGCAGGGGATTCGCGTGACGGTGGCTGGGCGCATGGTCGGCAAGCGTGTGATGGGCAAAGCGAGCTTTGTCCGCCTGCGTGACCAGAGCGGCGACATCCAGTTGTTTGCCGAGCGCGACAGCCTGCCGGAGGGGGTCTATGCGGCGTTCAAGCACTGGGATCTGGGGGATATCGTTGGCGGGCAGGGCACGTTGTTCAAGACCAAGACCGGCGAGCTGACGGTCAAGCTGAACGAGCTGCGTCTTCTGACCAAGAGCCTGCGGCCGCTGCCGGAAAAGTTCCACGGCCTGACGGACCAGGAACAGCGCTATCGCCAGCGCTACGTGGACCTGATTACGAGCCTGGAGAGCCGCGAGCTGTTCCGCACCCGCACCCGCATCGTGCGCTACATCCGCGAGTACTTCGAGGACCAGGACTTCATCGAGGTGGAAACCCCGATGATGCAGGTGATCCCGGGCGGGGCGACCGCGCGGCCGTTCACCACCCATCACAACGCGCTGGACATGCCGCTGTACCTGCGCATCGCGCCGGAGCTGTATCTCAAGCGCCTGGTGGTGGGCGGCTTCGAGAAGGTCTTCGAGATCAACCGCAATTTCCGTAACGAGGGGCTGTCCACCCGGCACAACCCCGAGTTCACCATGCTCGAGTTCTACGAGGCGTTCGTGGACTACCACGCGCTGATGGACCGCACGGAGACGCTGCTGCGCGGGTTGTGTGAGGACGTGCTGGGCACCACCACGATCGAGTACCAGGGCGAAACCTACGACTTCGGCAAGCCGTTCACGCGGATGACCGTGCGCGAGGCGATCCTCGAGCACAACCCGGAGATCAGCGGCGACGACCTGGCGGATATCGAGAAGGTGCGCGCCCACTGCGAACGCCTGGAGATCCCGATCAAGGAAAGCTTCGGCCTCGGCAAGCTGTGGACCGAGATCTTCGAGTACACCGCAGAGAACCAGCTGCGCCATCCGACCTTCATTACGGCCTATCCGACTGAGGTCTCGCCGCTGGCACGGCGCAACGACGAAGACCCCTTCGTCACCGATCGCTTCGAGCTGTTCGTCGGCGGTCGGGAGATCGCCAACGGCTTTTCCGAGCTGAACGACCCGGAAGACCAGGCCGAGCGCTTCCAGGCCCAGGTTGCGGAGAAAGACGCCGGCGACGATGAGGCCATGCACTATGACGCCGACTATCTCCGGGCGCTGGAGTACGGCCTGCCACCCACCGCCGGGGAGGGCATCGGCATCGACCGCCTGGTGATGCTGCTGACCGACAGCGCCTCGATCCGCGACGTGTTGCTGTTCCCGCACCTGCGCCCGGAGACCTGAGCAGCCGGAGCGAGGAATCGATGACCCAATGACTGGCCTCGCATGGATCCCTGACAAGCTCCTGTCGCCGGACGCGGGGGCTGTGCCCCTGATCCTTCTTGGGGCCATTTTGGCCTCCAGCATTCTGGCCGACACGATTGCCCGACGAACCGCGATCCCGCGGATCTCGCTACTGGTGATTGTCGGCCTGATGGTCGCCGTCATCCAGCAAATGGTACTGGGCCAAAAAGGCGGGCGTCCCCTCGGGGACCTGACCGAACCTCTGATCCAGCTTGCGTTGGTGATGGTGGCCTTCCTGCTGGGCGGGCAGCTGACGTTCCAAAGGCTGCGCCAGCTGGGCCCGTTCATCCTCATCCTCTCCCTCACGGTGATGGGTGTGGGCGCGCTGGTGGTGGGAAGCGGGCTGCTCCTGCTGGGATTTCCGCTGGTGGTCGCCCTGACCCTGGCGGCGATCTCGGTGGCGACTGACCCTGCAGCAGTGGAGGAGGTCCTGGCGGAGCGGCACCCACGCAGTCGGACGGCGCGGGTGCTTGCTGGCGTGGTTGCGATCGACGACGCCTGGGGCATCCTGGCCTTTGGCCTGGCGATGGCGTTTCTGGGCTGGTTCCTTGCCGGTGATGGTTCCGGGGCGTTGCTGCACGCCGGCTGGGAACTCGCAGGTGCCGTTCTTCTGGGACTCGGTGTGGGGCTGCCAGCGGCCTGGCTGACCGGCCGCCTGGAACCGGGCAAGCCGACCCAGGCCGAGGCCCTGGCACTGGTCCTGCTCATCGCGGGGCTCTCTATGTGGCTGGGGGTCTCGGCGCTGCTGGCGGCTATGACTGCCGGCTTTCTGGTGATTAACCTGTCAGCGCACCACCAACGCTCGTTCAACGAGATCGAACATATCGAGTGGCCATTCCTGGTCTTTTTCTTCGTATTGTCCGGTGCCAGTGTGGATTTACTGGCACTGGGCGCGGTGCTGTGGTTGACCCTGGCCTATGTGGTGTTGCGGCTCGCTGGGCGCTACCTTGGCGGAGCGGTTGGCTGGCAACTGGCTGGCCGCCGGGCACAGGGCGTGTCGCCCGGGATCGGTTTGGCCTTGACGCCCCAAGCGGGGGTGGCGATCGGTATGGCCCTGCTGGCGGCCGAGCGGTTCCCGGAACATGCCGGGGCTCTGCTGTCTGTCGTGGTGGGATCGACCCTGATCTTCGAACTGATAGGCCCCTGGCTAGTGCGCCGCGTGATCCGCTACAGCACTCCGTCGAGGCGCAAATAGCCAATCAGGAACAGCACCGCCAGTACGCCGGCCAGTACGTAGAGCCAGTTGGACAGGGTGCGATTATTGGGGCGGCTGAAGAAGGCGGCCCACAACGCCAGCAGGATCAGGACAAAGAAAAAGAACAGGAAGCGCATCGCTCAGGCTCCGTCCGGCACGGCATACGGGAGGTCGACGAGTTCGGCCAGTGGGCCGTCCGGCGAGTCCCAGTGCAGTTCGCCCTCGGCGGCGGCGACCTGGATCACCGCCAGGGCCGAGTACAGCCCGTCCGGGTGGAGCTCCGCCGCCACGATCTCGCCGTCCGGTTGGTCCGGCTTGCCGTCCGCGCGGAACACCGGCGAGCCGGGCTGCGGTGGCACGGTGGCGTGGATCGCCAGACGGAACATGCGCCGCTTGAGCTTGCCCAGATAGTGCATGCGGGCGACGACCTCCTGACCCGGGTAGCAGCCCTTGTCGAAGCTGATCGCGCCCAGGGCATGCAGGTTGAGCATCTGCGGGACGAACAGTTCGGTCGTCTCCTCGACCACGGTGGGCAGGCCCGCGAGGATGTCCAGCAGGGCCCATTCGCGCGGGCCGACCGGGGCCGCATGCACGTTGAGGCTGTCCCAGGCCCGGCGCATCGCGTCGAATTCCCCGAACAGCTCGAAGCGCGGGTGCAAACCGGGGACCCGCACCACGGTGACGCCGCCGTTTTCGGCCACCGCGTTGATCCCGGACGGGCAGACGCCCACCGCATCCTTCAGTTCCTGTTCGGCATTCGGCCCGGACAGACCGAAACGGATGCGCGCATCGTCGGCACGCTCGATGATCACGTTCGCGCGCAGCACGAACATCTGCAGGCGCTTTGCTACCGGCTCGATGCGGTCGGCGGGCATCTCCAGCAGGTAGCCGTCACGCGTGTGCATGACCCGGAATACGGCATAGGCGCGGCCCTTGGGGCTGGCATAGCTGGAGAGCTGGGCATGTCCCGCGTCGACCTGGCGGATGTCGTTGCCGAACTGGCCTTGCAGGAAGTCGCTAACGTCCGCGCCTCGCACCTCGAGCAGGCCACGGTGCGAAAGGTCGCAGATTACCTCGCCGTTGACGGCCATGCGCCGTTCGCGTTCCGGGTTGCCGTAGTGCAGCAGGTCATCGCCTTCGAATTCGGCACCCGCATCGATGATGTGGTTCTTCCAGTCTTCGCGCATCGAGAATCTCCGGTGACCTTGTGTCCATGCCGCCACCCGGCGTATCGCTCGGGTGGCGGCGATACGGGGGGTCACGACGGAAGCATGGAGTGGTAAGCTGATTCGGTGGATCGATGGTAGACGAACCCCGCACAGGGTGTCAGCCTGACGGTCCTTTCCTTCCGGCTATTTGGGGGTGGCATGGCTCAGCAGGCCCGTCCGGTATTTCTGGATTTGCGCAGGATCCGGCTCCCGCTGAATGCCGTGGTTTCCATCCTGCACCGCATCACCGGTGTATTGCTGGTCCTTGCCATACCGGTCCTCCTGTGGCTGCTGGATCGCTCGCTGTCGGATCCCGAGGGGTATGCGCAAGTCACGGCAGGGTTGCGGCATCCGGTGGGTCTGGCGGCCCTGCTGATCGGGCTGTGGTGGCTTCTGCACCATCTGTTTGCCGGGATTCGCTATCTGCTGATGGAGTTCGGAGTCGGCGAGGATCGCGAGGGTTCGCTGCGTACCGCGCGTGATGCCCTGTATGCGGGTATCCTCGCGAGTGTGCTGGTCTGGCTGGGGCTGGTGCTGTGAGGCTGCTAAGCGGTCAGCGGGCCTGGCTGCTGCAGCGCATTACTGCGGTGTATGCGGGACTTTGGGTGATTCTGGCGCTCGGGTATTTCGTGCTCGTGCCTCCCCACGACCATGCCGCCTGGGTGGCGGTGGTCGGCCATCCACTGGTGGGGCTGGCGAGCGCGCTGTTCGTACTGCTGGTGCTGCTGCATGCCTGGATCGGCCTGCGCGACGTGGTCATGGATTATGTGCATCCGCTCGCGGCCCGTCTGCTGGTACTGGTCCTGTCCGCGGGTGCCCTGATCCTGTTGGCATTGTGGGCATTGTTCATCCTGATACGGACGGGGCTGGCATGAATGTGACCCGGCGCAAGTTCGACGCACTGATCATCGGCGCCGGCGGGGCCGGTCTGCGCGCGGCTCTGCAGCTGGCCAACGGCGATGCCCAGGTGGCGGTGGTGTCGAAGGTGTTTCCAACCCGTTCGCATACCGTGGCCGCGCAGGGCGGGGTCAATGCGGCGCTGGCCAACGTACTTCCGGATTCCTGGCACTGGCACATGTTCGATACCGTGAAGGGTTCGGACTACCTGGGCGACCAGGACGCGATCGAGTACATGTGCCGTGCCGCACCCAAGGTGGTCTACGAGCTGGACCACTTCGGCGTGCCGTTCTCGCGCCTGGACAACGGCACCATCTACCAGCGCGCCTTTGGCGGCCAGAGCCAGAATTTCGGTCAGGATCAGGCGGCACGCACCTGTGCTGCGGCTGACCGCACGGGACACGCAATCCTGCATTCGCTGTACCAGCAGAACCTGCGCGCACGCACGCATTTTTTCGACGAGTACTTCGCGGTGGACCTGCTGCGCGACGCGCAGGGGTGTGTGCTGGGCGTGCTCGCGTTCGAGATCCTGACTGGCGAGCCGATCGTGATCGAGGCGAAGACCACCCTGATCGCGACCGGCGGGGCGGGGCAGCTGTTCCGCACCACGACCAACGCCCTGATCAATACCGGTGACGGTATGGCGATGGCGTTGCGGGCCGGGGTGCCGCTGGAGGACATGGAGTTCGTGCAGTTCCACCCGACCGGGATCGCCGGGCGCGGCATGCTGATTACCGAGGGCGCACGCGGAGAGGGCGGGTTCCTGATCAACTCCGAGGGCGAACGTTTCATGCAACGCTACGCTCCGCATGCGAAGGACCTGGCGTCGCGCGACGTGGTCTCACGCGCGATTGCCACCGAGGTGCGCGAAAATCGTGGCTGCGGACGCAATGCCGATCATGTGCTGCTGGAACTGCGGCACCTCGGGGCCGATACCATCCGTCAGCGCTTGCCGGGGATTCGCGAGGCCAGCATGACCTTCCTCGGCGTGGATCCGATCGAGGCCCCGATCCCGGTGTTCCCGACCTGCCACTACAGCATGGGCGGCATCCCCACCAATCGTGCGGGGCAGGTCGTCGCGCCGGTCAAGGATACCCCGGAGGACCCGGTGCCCGGGCTGTACGCAGCGGGTGAGACGGCCTGTGTGTCGGTGCACGGGGCCAACCGGCTGGGCGGCAACTCGCTGCTGGACATCCTGGTGTTCGGACGGGCCGCCGCCAATCATATCCTCGAATACCTGCGCGAGAACCGCTACCACCGTCCGCTGGACGAGACCGCGGTGGAGCAGGCGATGGCCCGTCTGACCCGCTGGGATCGCCGACCCGCCGGCGGCGCATCGGAGGAGGCCGTGGAGCCGCTGAAGCGTGAACTGCGCAAGGTCATGGAGGATCACTGCTCGGTGTTCCGCACCGACGCGGTGATGCGCGAGGGGGTGGAGAAGATACGTGCGCTGCGCGAACGCCTTGAGCATGCGGTCATCCGGGATCACACCAGCACCTTCAATACCGCACGCGTCGAGGCCATGGAGCTCGAGAACCTGATGGACTGTGCGATCGCGACCATCCGCTCCGCACTGGGGCGCGAGGAGAGCCGCGGGGCGCATTCGCGGATTGATTTCCCGGAGCGTGACGATCAGCACTGGCTGAAACACAGCCTGTACTCGCTGGCGGACGACAGCCTTGACTATAAACCGGTCCGAACCCAGCCGAACACCGTTACTTCGTTTCCACCCAAAGAGCGTGTCTACTGATGGTGGATGGCCCCGAACCGGTGCCGGAAGACTGGCTGCGCACGCGCCTTGAGGCACTCCTGATGGAACTCGATGTGGCGCTCGAAGGTGGCCAGGAGAGTGGCGCAACGGTCGAACTGGATCAGCAGCGTACCGGGCGTCTGTCGCGGATGGATGCGTTGCAGGGGCAGGCCATGGCCCAGGCCAGCCAGCAGCGCCGCGTGGCCCAGCGGGCGCGTGCCCGGCGGGCACTGGCGCGCCTGGACGAGGGCGAGGGCGGGCTCTGCATCGATTGCCTGGACCCGATACCGCGCTCGCGGCTGGAGATCGATCCGTCCGCAGAGCGCTGCATCGCCTGTGCCGAAGCACTCGAGCAGGACCGTTAGGGGGCACTGATGGAGTTCTCGATCTATCGCTTCAACCCGGAGACGGACACGCTGCCGAAGATGCAGCGCTTCACCCTGCCCGACGCACAGGTCGAGCCGGGGATGATGCTGCTGGATGCGCTGCTGCTGCTGAAGGAGCAGGATGATTCGCTCGGCTTCCGGCGTTCCTGTCAGCACGGAGTCTGCGGTTCCGATGGCATGAACATCAATGGCACCAATGGACTGGCCTGCATCACGCCGCTGGCCGAACTGGGCACGCCGGTTACCCTGCGACCGTTTCCCGGGATGCCGGTGATCCGTGATCTGATCGTGGATATGGGTAACTTCTACCAGCAGTACCGGGCAGCGGAGCCCTGGCTGATCAACGACAGTCCCGAGCCGGAGGTGGAACGTGCACAAAGTCCCGAAGATCGTGCGGTGCTGGATGGCCTGTACGAATGCATCCTGTGCGGGTGCTGCTCCGCGGCCTGTCCGTCCTACTGGTGGAACCCGGACAAGTTCCTCGGGCCCGCGGCGCTGCTGCAGGCGGCACGCTTCATTCAGGACAGTCGTGACGAGGCGGGCGAACATCGTTTGGAACGCCTGGACGACGCCTGGAAGCTGTATCGTTGCCATACCATCATGAACTGCACTCAGGTCTGCCCGAAGGGGCTGAACCCGAGCCGTGCGATCAGCGATATTCGGCGGACGATGCTGAAACGTTCGTTGTGACCACGAACGACAACGTGCGAAGGAGGGTGTGATGGCCCCGGACAGCCGGACGCGCTGGCGCTGTCGCCGCGGGATGCTGGAAAATGACTGGCTGCTCGGACAGTTTCTCGCGCAGGGATATGCGCAACTGGACCAGGAGGGTCGCGATGCCTTCGAACGCCTGCTCGACTATCCCGACAATGTGCTGCTGGACGTGGTCCTGGGGCGGCAGACCACGGTGGACCCGGGGATAGCGCGACTTGTCCCCGCGATCCGCGCCGCCGCTGCGACTGCGGCTGTACCCTGACCGCATCCTGCCACCGCTGATCCTGGGCGGGCAGGCGGCCCTGACCGGCGCGGTCATGGGGTACGTGTTGTACTACAGCCCGCTTTGGGCGCTGCTGCCGGTGTTCCTGCTGGCCGGTGCCGGGGCCTGGCAGTCGTCCCGGGCGTGGCGCGCAGGTCCGCGCTGGGACTGGCTGGGACAGACCGGTGACGGCGAGTTCTGGCTGGCGACCGCCGAGGGTCTGCGCCAGGAGCAGGTCACCCCCGTCGAGGTGCTGGCCGAGACCCGCGTGTTGCAGCACTTGGTGATCCTGGTGTTTCGGGATCCGGCGCGTGGCGTGACACGTCGGCTGTGGCTGCATGCGGGGCGCATGGACGCAGATGATCTGCGGCGCCTGCGGGTTCGGTTGCGCTGGCCCCCGCAGGTCGAGCCGGAACCCGGCTGGCGGGTGCGGCTTCGGGCTGCGGCAGGGCGCGGCGTTGCTATACTGGCGCGAACGCTCGGCGGAGGTTCGAGAATGGCAGGATCCGACAATGCACAGGTAATGGTGGACGTCTCGCATCTGCTGAGGGATGATCCGGACCACACCTACAGCGAGGAAGAGCTCGACGCGATCGAGGCGCTGGATCCGGAGCTGGCGCTGCGTCTGGATCGGGCGCAGACCTTCGCCGCCCGCGAGGCTGCGGATGTGCCGGCGGAGGGCCCGATCGACGAGGATGCGGTGCGTGCGGCGATCGAGGAGGCTCGCCGGATCCTGATGCAGGATGGTGGCGATATTGAGTTCGTCGAACTCGAAGGACGCACGGTGCGGGTGCGTCTGAAGGGGGCCTGCGTGGGCTGTCCGCGATCCACGCTGGACCTGAAGAATGTGGTCGAACGCCTGGTGCGGGCGCGTGCCCCGGGGGTCGCGAACGTGGCGAACACCTTCTGATGCCGGGCGCGGACGCAAAAGGCCCGCGGCAGACGTTCCGCATTCACAACGACCTGCGGGAGATCCCGCGGCTGGCGGAGCAGATCGAGGCATTCTGTGCCGACGCCGGGGTGTCGATGGCCTCGGTGTACCCGGTGAACCTGGTGCTGGACGAGTGGCTGACCAATCTCGTGTCGTATGCCTTCGAGCCCCACAGCGAACACGAGATACAGGTCGATGTCGCCAGCGATGACGATGGCCTGACGATCGCGGTCACCGACGACGGTCGAGCCTTCAATCCCCTGGAGGATGCACCGCCCGCCCGGCTCGAGGGGGACCTCGAAGAGCGCAAGGTGGGAGGGCTCGGCATCCATTTCATGAAGACTCTGATGGACGAGATCGACTACCAGAGCCAGGATGGGCGCAATCGACTGACTCTGCGCAAGGTCCCCGCGGCCGACGACTGATTCCGAAATCTTCCCGAGGCAGAACAACCGATGGATGTAAACGAAGAGACAATCGACGGCGTACTGGTGGTGAGCCCCAGTGGCCGTCTGGACAGCAATACCTCTCCCGAATTCGAGACCTACCTGTTCGGCCGTTTGGAGGAGACCCCTTCCCTGGTGATCCAGTTCGCGGACGTGGATTACATCTCCAGCGCGGGCCTGCGGGTCATGCTGATGGCCGCGAAGAAGGTGAAACAGCTGGGGGGCAGCCTGGTACTGTGCGACATCGGGGAGCCGATCCGCGAGGTGTTCGAGATCAGTGGCTTCCTGTCGATCCTGGAGGTCTGCGACGATCGCGGGACGGCCGTGCAGAAGGTCTGCGAGGGCTGACGCCCGCCGGGATTCCCCGGCAGGCAACGTGGTGGGCGGGTCAGTCCGCCGGGGGCATGTATTCGTGGCGGATGTGGTCAGGTGGTTCCGGTATGGTGACGCCCGCTTCTTCCAGCGCCTCGGCCAGATCCTCGCATTCGTCGAGTTCCCCGGCCCGGCTTTTCAGGGTGTACAGAGTGTCGGATGCCTCGGCCTCCGGCATGCTGATCAGCAGTTCGCCGTTTTCCGCTTTTTCCAGGTGCATACTGGGCTCCTTGTGTTCGGGGGTGGCTCGTTGTGGCCGTGGTGGGCGCCTCAGTCCTCGATGGAGGGCTGCTTGGGGGCGTGCTCGTCGAAGGCATGGGGCGGCTGGCGGAATTCGTTTTCCAGTTCGTAGACGCCCTGCTGCAGCACCGAACCCAGGGCACGTGCCCCGTTACTGATCTCGCCGTCCAGTTCGGTAATGTTTTCAGCGATGCTCTCCGCCGTCTTCTTGTCGATCTTCAGCGTGACCGTTCCGTCCTTCAGGGTAACGTCCATGGTGTGCTCCTCGGAGTGGCTTGGAACAGGGGGCGCTCGCGACGCTGCCGGCATCGCGGGCCGGAACGCGGTGGCCATTGATCTGCCTCAACATGGCGAGCAGCAAAAGGGGTTATGCTCCCGGCTGCGTGCCGGGAACCTTTGTGCTCCCCTGGCCTCTAACTCAAATTCCATGAAAATAATGTTGTTAAGGGGGGATCTTGATGGCACGTTCCGGATGGAAGACACCGGCAGCAGGCGGATGGTTCCTTGCGATGCTGGTGGTTTTCCTGGTCGCTGGTCCGGCGCAGGCAGACAGCCATGGAGGCGAGCAGCCGGATATGGTGATGGTGACCCCGAGCCCGTTGTCGTTCCCCGAGACCCTCCAGGCCTTCCACAACGAGGCGTCGGCGGCCGGCTGGAGCATTCTGCATCAGAACAATATGGCCGGCGCGCTTTCGGAACGCGGGTTCACCATCGATCCGGTGGTGATCCTGGATGTCTGCAGTGGCCGCTACAGCGCACAGATTCTCGAGGAAGATGCCTTTCGTCCGGTGTCGGCGTTCATGCCCTGCCGGGTAAGCATCTATCAGGACAGCGAGGGCGACGTGTTTATCGCGCGCATGAACGTGCCGGCGTTCCTGCCGATGATGCCCGACGGGATGGCGGAGGTGATGCGCGCGTCCAGCGAGGAGATCGAGGATATCATCGACCGGACCGTGACCCCCTGAGGCGCCAGTGGGTACCGCTGGCGCGGTAACGACCAGAGGCTCGAGTGCTCGCCAGGGCACTCGCCACCATAACCGGAGAGCAGGGATCGACAGTATCAACACAGGGTGGCCCACGCGAGGCCGCGCCGAACCGCGTGCCCGCGGGCACGCCTCGCGGCATGCGCTCGCCCCAGGGAGCGCCCGCGATGACTGAGCGCATGCGTCCGCGCATCTCCCGGGCGGCCATCATCGCTGCGGCCTATGTCATCCTCGGCTTGCTGTGGGTCGCCCTGTCGGATGCGGTGATCGCCTGGTGGGCCGGTGCCGCCCTCTCCGATGTCCTGACCATGGCAAACCTGGGCAAGGGCTGGATCTTCGTGGGGGTGTCGGGGCTGTTGCTGTACGCGGCAATGCGCTGGCTGGAGCGTTCGCCGAATCCGACTGCGCCGCTGCCCGAACCTCTGGAGCTGGACCGGTTTGGCTACTGGCCGTGGGTGTTGCTGGCCGGGGCGATCATCGTGACCACCGGGGGGATGGGCGCCGGGACCCTGCAAATCCAGGGAGAGTCGGCCGAATCCCAGGCACGCGAGGATCTGCAGCGATCCGCGTTCCTGAAGGCGGGCGTGATTGATCGCTGGCTACTCGAACGCAGTGGGGACGCCGCCGTACTGGCCGACGCCCGCGGATTCAACCTGTTTGCGGTTGCAGCCCTGCAGCAGCGTTCGGCGCTCGCGCTGGAGCAGGTCCGGCACCGCCTGGAGCTGGCCCGCGACAGCTACGACTATGACGCCGTGGCATTGCTGGATACGGACCTGGTGCCGTTGCTGGAACTGGGTCGCAGTGCCCTGGAGGAAGCCGCTATTGGTGCGGTGCTGGTTAAGGTCAGGGAGACCGGTGAGGTCAGTGCCCCGCATCTGCACGCTGACAGCGAGGGTCGTCCGCGCGTGAGCTGGGCCGTTCCGGTGCGCGATCGCACCGACCCGGACGCGCGGGTGGTGGGCGTGGTGCTCCTGTCCGCAAACATCGAAGGACTCTATCCCCTGCTGACCATGGCCGACACCTCCGATTCAGTGCCTGACCCTGTCCACCTGATGGTCCGCGAGGCGGGCGGGGAGATCACGCTGACACGCATCGATGCCAGTGGTGGCAATATCATCGGCATGTCGGCCGCATTCTCGGAGTTGCGCCGGCGCATCCTCGATCGCCCGCGAGTCAGTGTCGAGGTGGGCGAGTTCGCCAGCCATGGTTCGCCCTTTCTGGCCGGCGTTCAGGGGTTGCAGCCGCCCGGCTGGGATCTGGTTCTGAAGCGCGATCTGCAAGGTATATGGTCGAGGCCGCGTCAGCAGGCCCTGTGGGTTGGGGGGGCCACGCTGTTCGTCTGGCTGCTGATCCTGGGCACTGGCGGGCTGCTGTGGCGACAGCAATGGCTGCGCCGGAACCTGCATTTGACGCGTGTCCACGCCGACCAGAACCGCCTGATGGGCGTGTTCTTCGACATGCCGTTTGTGGGCATGGCCATCTCGGTACCCGGTGGAAGCAGCTGGGAGCGGGTCAACACCTGCCTGGCGGACATGCTGGGGTACGCGCCGGAGGAGTTGGTGCAGCTGGACTGGGACCGGCTGGCGGTGCCGGAGGACCGTGGCTGCGAGGCATCGCTGGATGCGGCGATGTACGCCGGAGAGTGCGACGGTTACAGCGTCGAGAAGCGCATGCTGCGGCGTGATGGTCGGGTGATGGTCGCCGACATCGACGTCAAGTGTACGCGGACGGACGACCGCGAAGTGGATCGTGTGGTGGCGACCGTCGAGGACATTACCGAACGCCGCGAGCATGACGAGCGCCAGCGCCTGGCCTCGGTGGTGTTCGAGAATACCCGTGAGGGCGTGGTGATCACCGATGCCGCTGCGCATATCCTCTCGGTCAATCGTGCGTTTACGCAGCTGATGGGGTACTCGGAGGACGAGGTCATCGGGCGTACCCCGAAGATGTTCCAGTCCGGGCGTCACGATCAGACGTTCTACGACGAGATGTTCCATCAGCTGCGCGAGCACGGCTATTGGCAGGGCGAGATCTGGAATCGGCGCAAGAACGGCGAGATCTTTCCCGAGCTGCAGAGCATTACTGCGGTGTATGACAACCAGGGCCGGTTGACCCACTACGTGTCGGTATTCGCCGACATTTCGCGGATCAAGGCCTCCGAGGCCGAGCTCGACTACCTCGCCCACCATGACCCCCTGACCGAGCTGCCCAACCGCCGCCTCCTGAGCGCGCGGCTGCAGCATGGTATCGCCCTGATGCGCCGCCGTGGGGGGCATCTGGCACTGCTGGTGGTCGATGTGGACCGCTTCAAGGACGTCAATGCCACGCATGGCCATGCCGCGGGGGATCGGCTTCTGCAGACGGTCGCGGAGCGCCTGCAGAAGGGGCGACGTGGCACCGATACCGTAGCGCGCCTGGCGAGCGACGAGTTCGCGCTGCTGGTGGAAAACCTCGGGCATGCGGACGATGCCGCGGTCGTTGCCGAAAACGTGATCCGAGTCCTCGGGCAGCCCTGCGACCTGGGCAACGGGACCGAGGTCGAGATGTCGGCGAGTGTCGGGATCGCCCTGTACCCGGACCACGGGACCAGTGCGGAGATGCTGCTGCAACAGGCGGGCACCGCACTGGCGCGCATCAAGGAGGATGGCCGTGGCTCGTACCGCTATTATTCCGACGAACTGACCGAGGCGGCACGCGAGCGCATCGACCTCAGCACCCGGTTGCGGCGAGCGATCGACCAGGATGCCCTGGAAGTGCACTATCAGCCGCAATATGAAATCGGCAGCGGCCGAATCTGTGGTGCCGAGGCCCTGCTGCGCTGGAGCGACCCGGAACTTGGCCCGGTCTCGCCGGCGCGTTTTATCCCGGTCGCCGAGCAGACCGGACTGATTGTGGAACTGGGATACTGGGTGCTGCGGCGGGTCGTGGCTCAGGGGCGCGCGTGGCTGGATCAGGGGTTGTCGGGGGTGCGGTTGGCGGTGAATGTCTCGGCATTGCAGTTCCGGCGTTCGACCATCGACCAGCAGGTCATCCAGACGCTGGAAGAGTTTGGCTACCCGGCCGATCTGCTGGAGCTGGAGATTACCGAGTCCGCGCTGATGCATGACCCGGAGCGCGCACAGCGGGTGCTGCGCCGGTTGCGCGAGCACGGGGTGCGTGCGGCGGTGGATGACTTCGGGACCGGGTATTCCTCCATGGCGCAGTTGCGCAGGTTCCAGGTGGACACCCTCAAGATTGACAAGAGTTTTGTGGACGGACTGGCAGGCGAGCCGACGCCGGAGGCGGAGAACGATCGCTCGATCGCGCGCGCGGTCGTGGCGCTGGGCCACGGGCTGGGTCTGACGGTGCTCGCCGAGGGGGTGGAGACGGCAGAGCAGCTCGCGGCCCTGACGGATCTGGGCTGCGACGAGTACCAGGGTTATTATGCCAGCCGTCCGGTGCCGGTGGCGGACTTTGTGGTCCTCCTGCAGAACGGGTACGCGCCACAGGGCGGCTAGGCGCCTGTTTTCCTCGAGTGGTTCCGCCGGCTTGACGCCAGCTACCGATCGCTTTCCGGTCGTTGACTAGGCCTGGAGCAGGCGCCAGTGTTTACGGTGGCTCCGCCCCGGCCTAGCCAACAGTCGGCAGTTGGCGGGGCGGGCCACCGTAAACACCAAAGCCCGGCGCGTGTGGGTCTATGCGCCCAGATTCAGGATGCCCACCACGCTGCCGGTCATGAGTGTGGCAAGCGTGCCGGCGACGATCGCGCGGATGCCCAGTGCAACAATCTCGCTGCGGCGCTCCGGCACCAGTGCGCCGAGCCCGCCAATCAGGATCCCGAGACTGCCAAGATTGGCGAATCCGCTGAGGGCGTAGATCAGGATCAGTTCGCTGCGCGCGGACAGCGCTTCGCCGGGCAGTTCGGCCAGCTGCAGGAATGCGACCATCTCGTTGAGGATGGTCTTCACGCCCAGCAGCGAGCCGGCAGTGACGGCCTCGTCCCAAGGAATCCCCATCAACCAGGCAAGGGGCGCAAAGACCCAGCCCAGCATGCGTTCCAGACTGAGGGCGGCCCCGGCGACCTCCGGCAACGCCCCGAGGATCACATTGACCAGCGCCACCAGAGCGATCACCACGATCAGCAGGGCGATGATCTGCAGCAGCAGTTCGAGCCCGCGCAGGGTCCCGCGAGTGATCGCGTCCATCGAACTGGTAACCGGCTCGGGCTCGGGCAGCAGTTCGCCGGCGGTCGATGGTCCGGTGGGCGGGATCATCACCGTGGCGATCAGCAGGGCCGCCGGCAGGCTGATCAGCGAGGCAACGATCAGGTGCCCCAGGGCATCGTCGAGCACTGCGCCGATGATGGTGGAGTACAGCACCAGCATGGTCCCGGCCAGCGTGGCCATGCCTACCGCCATCAGCGCGAACAGCTCGCTGCGCGTCATCTCGCGCAGGTACGGCCGGATGACCAGCGGCGACTCGACCATGCTGAGGAATACGTTGGAGGCGGTGCCGACGCCCAGTGCCCCGCCGATACCGAACGCGCGCTGCAGGATCAGCGAGGCACCGCGGATCAGCAACGGGAGGATGCGCCAGTGGAACAGCAGGGCGGAGAGCGCGCTCAGCACCAGGATCAGGGGGAGGGCCTGGAATGCAAGGATGAAGGTATTGCCGGGACCGTCGGTTGCGAAGGGTGGATCGTCTCCGCCGAGGTAGCCGAACACGAACGAGGTTCCGGCACGCGTGGCGTCGGTCAGGGCGATGACCACCTCGTTCGCCCACAGGAAGAGGTGCTGGGCACCCGGAATACCCAGTAGCAGTGCTGCAATTCCGAATTGCAGTACCAGCCCTGCCAGCACCTCGCGCCACGGGAAACGACGTTTGTGCTCGCTCAGCAGCCATGCAATCGCGATGAAGACCATAAGTCCCAGGACGGCTTGCAACACGGTCACGAAAAATCCCCGGTGGAAATGGCGGGCATAGCATACAGGTCAGCGCCTGCCGAATCAGCGCCCGTGAATCCGGGCGTCCGGAATCGTCGCGTCGGGATGGTAGGGTAGCCACTTGAGTCGGGAACGAGGAGCCGGGTTGGTGGAGTCGCGCGAGTTGCAGCCAGGGATGGTGGTGCTGCATGGCAATCACCTGGAGTCGCTGCGTACGCTGGCGGTGGAGTGGATGCGCCGTGCGCCGCTTGGTCCGCTGGAGAACGAGACCATCCTGGTGCAGAGCAACGGCATGGCGCAGTGGCTGCGGCATGCCCTGGCCGCGCCGCGGGATGCCGACCCGCCGGGCTGCGGGATCGCGGCGGCGCTCGACATGCAGTTACCGTCGCGCTTCGTGTGGTCCGCCTATCGCGCGGTCCTTGGGGCCGAGGCCGTTCCGCTGGAATCCCCCTACGCAAAGCGGCCGCTGACCTGGCGACTGATGCGCCTGCTGCCGGAATGCCTGGCACAGGAGGCCTTCGCGCCGCTGCGCCAGTTCCTGCAGGACGACGACCCGGACCAGGGGGGCGATCTGCGCAAGCGCTTCCAGCTGGCCGAGCGCGTGGCGGATCTGTTCGATCAGTACCAGGTGTACCGCGCCGACTGGCTGACCGACTGGGCGGCCGGGCGCGACATCCTGCGCGATGCCCGCGGGCAGGAGCACGAACTGGCCCCGGGGCAGCGCTGGCAGGCCGAGCTGTGGCGACTGCTGCAGGGGGATATTGGCGTCGCGCAGGAGGGGTTGAGTCGCTCCGCGGTACACGCGCGCTACATGGACGCGGTGCGTGCGCTGGAGCCGCGCCCGGCGGGCCTGCCGCGGCGGATCATCGTGTTCGGCATCTCCTCGCTGCCGGGGCAGATCCTGGAGGCGCTGGAGGGGCTGGCGCGTCTTTGCCAGGTTCTGGTCTGCGTGCACAACCCCTGCGCCTACTACTGGGCCGACATCGTGGCTGACAAGGACCTGCTGCGCGCCACGCGCCGGCGCCAGGCGCGCAAGGCGGGCATGCCCGAGGCCATCGACGAGGCGGAGCTGCACAACCACGCCCACCCGCTGCTGGCGGCCTGGGGCAAGCAGGGGCGCGACTACATCGGGCTGCTGGACGAGCACGACGACCCCGAACACTACGGCCGGGTGCTGCGCACGCTGGGCTGGGAACGTGTCGACGTCTTCGAGCCGCACGGCACGCGCGGACCGGAGGACTGCCTGCTGCACCAGCTGCAGGAGGACATCCGCGAGCTGCGACCGCTCGCGGAGACCCGGGAGGTCTGGCCTGCGGTCCCGGCGGAGGACCGCTCCATCCAGTTCCATGTCGCGCACAGTCCGCTGCGCGAGGTGGAGCTGCTGCACGACCGGCTGCTGGATCACTTCAAGCGCGATCCGGCACTGCGCCCACGCGACGTGATCGTGATGGTGCCCGACATCGACCAGTATGCGCCGCACATCGAGGCGGTGTTCGGCCAGCCGGAGACCGATGATCCCCGCTTTATCCCGTACACCTTGTCCGACCAGGGGCCGCGCGGCCGCGATCCGGTACTGATCGCGCTGGAGCAGTTGTTGTCGCTGCCGGAAAGCCGGATGGGTGTCAGCGAGTTGCTGGACCTGCTGGAGGTGCCGCCGGTGCGCCGGCGCTTCGGCGTCGCGGAGGAGGACCTGGCCCAGCTGCACCGCTGGGCCCACGGGTCGGGCGTGCGCTGGGGACTGGATGCCGCGCAGCGTGCCGGGCTGGGCCTGCCCGAGGGGATGGAGCAGAACACCTGGCGCTTTGGTCTGCGGCGGATGCTGCTGGGCTATGCGCTGGGCGATCAGGGCCCGTGGCAGGGGCTTGAACCGTATGACGAGATCGGTGGGCTGAGTGCCGCGCTGCTGGGGCCGCTGGAGGCGTTGATCAGCGCCCTGGAGGAGGCCTGGGAGTGGCTGCGCCAGGCGCATGCGCCAGCGGATTGGGCCTCGCATCTGGGCGGCTTGCTGGAGCGGTTCTTCGCGGCCGAGACAGACGCCGAACTGGGTACCGTGGAGCGCCTCGGCGAGGCCCTGGACCAATGGCGCGAGGACTGCAGGGCGGCCGGGTTGGAGGAGGCGCTGCCGCTGGCGGTGGTGCGCGAGCAGTGGCTGGCCAGCCAGGAGGATTCCGGGGTGGGCCAGCGCTTCCTGGCCGGGCAGGTGAATTTCTGCACGCTGATGCCGATGCGGGCGATCCCGTTCCAGGTGGTCTGCCTGCTCGGCATGAACGACGGCGACTACCCGCGCAGCCCGACCCCGGTGGACTTCGACCTGATGGCGAACGACTACCGCCCGGGCGATCGCTCGCGGCGCGAGGACGACCGCTACCTGTTCCTGGAGGCGCTGCTCTCGGCTCGGCGTCAGCTGCATGTGAGCTGGGTGGGGCGTCACGTGCGCGACAACGAGCCGCGCCCGCCATCGGTGCTGGTGGGCCAGCTGCGCGACCATCTGGCGGCGGGCTGGGGGCGGGACGGTGTCAACGGGCCAGAGGCCGGCCCGGAACTGGTGGAACACCTGACCACCTGGCACCCGCTGCAGCCGTTCTCGCCGGTGAATTTCCCGTCAGGGGGCGACGACGATCGACACTTCACCTATGCCCGTGAATGGGAGGTCGTCCACGATCCGGTCTCCGCGCCGACGTCCGCGACGGGGGGCGCCCCTGCGGCAGTACCATTGCAGGAGTCCGAGCGCGAGCCGGCCACGGTGGGGCCCGAGACCCTGGCGCGCTTCCTCCGCTTCCCGGTGGAGGCCTTCTTTCGCCACCGCCTGGGGGTGTTCTTCGACGACGAGGAGGAGGCCGGCGACGACCTGGAGCCGTTCGGCCTGGCGGGGCTGGAGCAGTGGCAGGTGCGCCAGCAACTGGTGGCAGCCGCGCTGGAGACGACCGACGACCCGGCCGCCTGGCCGGAGATCCTGGAGGCGGAATCGGCGCGCCTGCAGCGTGCGGGCCGGCTGCCGCTGGGGGCGGCGGGCGAGCTGGAGCGCGGCGCGATGGTGGCCGAGGCCGCGCGGCTGCTGGAGCGTATCGGCGAGCGCTTTGCGGCGTATCCCGAGCGGCTGCCGGCAGCGCGGCCCCTGCGCCTGGAACACGCTCACTGGGGCCTGGAGGGCGCGCCGCCCGCGCTGCGCAGCGACGGTCAGGCGCGCGTCTGCCTGGACTACACCGCGAGCCGCATCGCCAATGGGCGCAAGTGGCGCTTCGACAAGCTGATGGCGCCCTGGGTGAGGCATCTGCTGGCCAACGCCGGGGAGGGGGGCGTGGGGTCCGAACTGGTCGCGCTGGACACGCGCCTGGTCCTCCCGGGCCTGGAGTCGGGGCTGGCCGAGGAGTTGCTGGGCACGCTGCTGGAGGCCTGGGCGGCGGGGCAGGAGCGGCCGCTGCCGCTGGCCTGCGCCGCCGCCTTTGCCTGGCTCGCGGCGGAGGAGGGCTCCAGGGATCCGTATGACGAGGCGCTGAAGACCCTGCGCGGGAACGACTTCGCCGCCGGCGAGTGGTCGCGCAGCCCGGCACTGGCGCGGGCCTGGCCCGACCCCGAGACCCTGCTGGACGATCCGGACTTTGCCTTCTGGCGCGACCGGGTCTACCGGCCGGTGCTTTTCGTGGTGAATCAGGCGGAGGGCCCCGCATGAGCGCGACCGCCCACGAGCTGGACCTGCTGAGGTTGCCCCTGCACGGCAGCCGCCTGATCGAGGCCAGTGCCGGCACCGGCAAGACCTACACCATTGCCGCGCTGTACCTGCGCCTGGTGCTGGGGCACGGCGAGCTGCCCGAGGGCACCGACGCGCTGATGCCACCCCAGATCCTGGTGATGACCTTCACCGAGGCCGCGACCCAGGAGCTGCGCGAGCGGATCCGCGACGCGCTGGCGATTGCCGCGCGCGTGTTCCGCGCGGAGGACCCCGATGCGGTGCCGGGGGTGGAGGACATTCACCAGCAGTTGCGCGCCGAATATGCCGAGGCGGAACGCCCGGGCGCCGCGCGCCGGCTGGAGCTGGCGGCGGAATGGATGGACGAGGCCGCGGTCTCCACCATCCACGGCTGGTGCTACCGCATGCTGCGCGAGCACGCCTTCGACAGCGGGAGCCTGTTCACCCAGGACCTGGCAAGCGACCAGCAGGAACTGCTGGCCGAGGCCGCGCGCGACTACTGGCGCCGTTTTGTCTACCCGCAGCCGCCGGCGCAGCTTGGTCTCCTGCGCAACGCCTTCGGGCCGGATCCCGACACGCTGTTGCAGAAGATCCGGCCGCTGGTCGGCCACCTGCCGGCGGATGCGCCGGAGCCGGAGCTGCAGACACCGCAGGGGCTGGAGGCCGCGCTGGGCCACAAGCTGGCGCGGCTGGAGGCGATGAAGCGTCCGTGGCGCGAGGACTTCGACGCGGTCTGCGAGCAGTTCGCGGTCCTGCGGGGGACGGTCCTCCATGCTGGCAAGTACAGCAACCCGGACAAGTTGCTGGCGGCGATGCGCGAGTGGGCCGAGGACCCGGGCGCCCTGCGACCCGCCGGAATCTCCGGCGACTCGCCGCTGGTGCGCTTCAGCGCGGCCGGCATGCGGGAGCGGCTGAAGGGCGACCAGGTGCTGCCGGAGGATCTTCACCCGGCGTTCATCGGGCTCGACGATCACGCCGAGATCTGCGTGGACGACCGCGAGCGCCTGCTGCAGGCGGCGGCGCGGCAGGTGGATGCGCGGTTCCGCCAGGCGCAGCGCCAGCGCGCGCAGATGGGCTTCCACGACCTGCTGACGCGCCTGCGCGATGCCCTGGACGGCCCTGGCGGGGAGCACTTGGCCGCGACCTTGCGCGCGCAGTTCCCGGTGGCACTGGTGGACGAATTCCAGGACACCGACCCGGTGCAGTACCGGATCTTCCGTCGCGTCTATCGCATCGACGAGGACCCGCGCGATCTCGGCGTGCTGCTGATCGGCGACCCCAAGCAGTCGATCTACGGCTTTCGCGGTGCGGACATCCATACCTACCTGGCCGCGCGCGTGGCCACCGCCGGGCGGCACTACACCCTGAAACGCAACTTCCGCTCCACCGAGGCGCTGGTGGCTGGCGTGAACCGACTGTTCGAACACGCCGAGGGCTGGGCGGACGGGGCGTTCCTGTTCCGCTCGGGCACGGACAACCCGCTGCCGTTCGTGCCGGTGGCCGCCAACGGGCGTTCGGAGGCCTTCGAGCAGGACGGGCAGGGGGTGCCGGCGGTCACGCTCTGGTGCCATGACCCCGGCGAGCCGGTGCCCAAGGGCGCCTACCGCGAGCGCATGGCCCAAGCCTGCGCCAGCCATATGGTGGAGCTGCTGAACGGCGGTGCGACAGGGAGCTGCGGTTTTCGCGAGGGTGCGGAGCTGATCGGCGTACGGCCACGCGACATGGCGGTGCTGGTGCGCGGGCGCGCGGAGGCGGACGCGATCCGCGCCGAGCTGCGCCGGCGGGGCGTGCGCAGCGTGTACCTGTCGGATCGCGAGTCGGTGTATGCCACCGCCGAGGCGGGCGACCTGCTGCGCTGGCTGCGCGCCTGTGCCGAGCCGACCAGCGAACGCCTGCTGCGCGCGGCGCTGGCCACCGCGACGCTGGGGCAGTCGCTGGCCGAGCTGCACCGGCTCACGGTGGACGAACTGGCCTGGGAGGCGCGGGTCGAGCAGTTCCGCGATTACCGGCGCCTGTGGCAGATGCGCGGGGTGCTGCCGATGCTGCGCCGGCTGCTGCACGACTTCGAGGTGCCCCGGCGCCTGCGCGCCACGGCGGAGGGCGAGCGCGCTTTGACCAATCTGCTGCACCTGAGCGAGTTGCTGCAGCAGGCGGCGGCGGAACTGGACGGCGAGCAGGCCCTGATCCGGCACCTCATGGAGCACCGGGACGGCGAGGGCGAGACCGGCGAGGAGCAGATCCTGCGCCTGGAGAGTGACGAGGACCTGGTCAAGGTGGTCACGCTGCACAAGTCGAAGGGGCTGGAGTACCCGCTGGTGTTCCTGCCGTTTGCCTGCAACTTCCGGCCCACGGACGCGAAGAAGGACGTGCCCTACCGCGACCATCCGCCACAGGGCGGGGCGCGCTGGGTGTTCCATATGGACAACGAGGTGTATGAGCGGGCCGAGCGCGAGCGCCTGGCCGAGGACCTGCGCCTGCTGTATGTCGGCATGACCCGCGCGCGCCATGCCTGCTGGCTGGGGATCGCGCCCATCGTCTCGGGAAACAGCAAGTCCAGCCACTTCGAGCGCACGGCGGCCGGCTATCTGCTGGCCGGGGCCGGGGGCGTGGAGGATGGCGAGCTGGAGGCGGCGCTGTGCACCGCGGCCGGCGACGAACCGGCGATCCGGGTGGCCCCGCTGCCGGAGATCCATGCCACCGTGGCGCAAACCGGAACCGGTGGTGCGCCCACCGGGCCGGCCCGGGTGCCGCCGGCGCGCCGCTTCGAACGCTGGTGGGTGGCCAGCTACAGTGCGATTGCCGCGCATGACGCGGGCGTGGCGCCCGTGGCCCCCGACTCCGCGCGCGAGGATGTGCTGCGCGAGGGGGTCGCGGATGCCCGGCGTACACCGGTGTCGGTGCCGGAGCCGGGCGCGGAGAGCGGGCTGCACGCCTTCCCGCGGGGGCCGGGGCCCGGCACCTTCCTCCACGGCTTGCTGGAATGGGCGGCGGAGCAGGGACTCGCCGCGCAGGTGGCGCAGCCCGAACGCCTGGCGCAGGAGGTGGCGACTCGCTGCGAGCGCCGGGGCTGGGGCGAGCGGTCTGCGATCGTGACGGACTGGATGCAGCAGTTGCTGACGGTCGGCTTTCCGCTGGAAGACGGTGGGGTATTCACGCTGGGCGGGCTGGTGACCTACCAGCCAGAACTGGAGTTCCTGTACCCGGCGCGCGAGCTGAAGGCGGCGGATCTCGACCGGGCAGTGCGTGACTGGATCCTGCCGGGCCAGCCGCGCCCAGCGGTTGGGGACGTGACGCTGAACGGGATGCTGAAGGGCTTTGTCGATCTGGTCTTCGAGCACGACGGGCGCTATTACGTGGCGGACTACAAGTCCAACGGGCTGGGGGCCTCGGCCCAGGCGTACACCCCGGAACGCCTGCAGGCGGCCGTGCTGGAACACCGCTACGACCTCCAGCTGGTGCTCTACACCCTGGCGCTGCATCGCCAGCTGGGCGCGCGGCTGCCGGGTTACGACTACGACCGTCACATGGGTGGCGGGGTGTACCTGTTCCTGCGTGGCGTGGATGCACCCGGGCACGGGGTGTTCCACCACTGTCCGCCGCGCGGACTGATCGAGCAGCTGGATACCTGGATGACGCATGGCACAGGCCGGGAGGGCAAGGCGTGAGCGTGGCCGCGAAAACCGGGACGCTGGGTTCGGCAGAGGTCCTGATGGGCCTGCTGCACGAGTGGGAGACGGCCGGCTGGCTGCGCGGCGTGGACCGGGCCCTGGTGCGCTTCCTGCACGAGCAGGCCCCGGAGGCACCGCCGCTGGCCCTGCTGCTGGCGGCGCTGGCCAGCCACCAGGTCGGGCGTGGCCATGTGTGTCTGGAACTGGAGCCGTTGCTGCAAGCGCCCGATGCCACGCTGGCCCTGCCGCCGGAGGGTGAGCCGGGATCAAAGCCGCCGCCGCGGCCGTCGTCGGTTCTCCAGGGCGTGTCCGCCGCCCAGCTTGCGCAGGCCCTCGACGGGAGCCCGCTGGCCGGGCCGGGCGAGACGGGCGGAGCACCGCTGGTATTCACCGGCACGCAGGTCTATCTGCGCCGTTACTGGGAGGCCGAGCGCCGCATCGGACAGGCCATCCGCGCGCGGATGGAGGCCGATGAACCCTGGGAGGCTGCGCTGGATGGGCAGGCGGCGCGGGACTGGCTGGACCATCTGTTCGGACCGCCGGCGGAGGCCGCCACGGATCCGGACTGGCAGCGCCTGGCCTGTGCCCTGGCGGCCGGGTCCGGCTTCAGCGTCATTACTGGCGGGCCGGGGACCGGCAAGACCACCACGGTGCTGCGGCTGCTCGCGCTGTTGCAGGGGTTGCAGGGTCCGGAGGACCCGTTGCGCATCCGCCTGGCGGCGCCCACCGGCAAGGCGGCGGCGCGCCTGAATGCCTCGGTCAGCGGGGCGCTGGATCGCCTGGGGCTGGAGGCGTTGCCGGACGGCGATGCGCTGCGCCGCAACCTGCCCGCCGAGGTGGTGACGGTGCATCGCCTGCTCGGGGCGCGCCCGGATACCCGGCACTTCCGCCATGGGGCGCGCCATCCGTTGGCGGTGGATGTGCTGGTGGTGGACGAGGCCTCGATGATCGACCTGGAACTGATGGCCAGCCTGGTCGAGGCCGTGCCGCGCACGGCGCGCCTGATCCTGCTGGGGGATCGCGACCAGCTCGCCTCGGTCGAGGCGGGCGCGGTGCTGGGCGAGCTGTGCCATCGCGCTGCGGGCGGGCATTACACGGCCGGAACCGCGCAGTGGCTGGAGGCCGTGACCGGGATGGCCGTGCCGCCGGCCATGCAGGATGCCAGCGGCCAGGCGCTGGACCAGCACATCGTGATGCTGCGCGAGAGCCACCGGTTTGGTGCGGACAGCGGGATCGGACGGCTGGCGGCCGCCGTGAACGCGGGCGATGCGGCGAGCGGACCGGGCGGGGACGACGCCGTCCTGCAGGGCGTGCTTGCCGGTCCCGAGGACCCGGCGCTGGTGAGTCTTGCGGTGGACGGGCGCACGGACATGCCCGAGGGCGAGGCGGTGGGCTACTCCGCGTATCTGCAGGGCCTGCGCGCGGCCCGGCCCGCCCCCGCGGCGCCGCGCGCGGCCTGGGAGGACTGGGCGCGCGACGTATTGGCGGCCCACGGGCGTTTCCAGCTCCTGTGTGCGGTACGGCGCGGTCCGTGGGGCGTGGAGACGCTGAACCGGCGTGTGGCCGGGGCATTGCAAGCGCGTGGACTGCTGGAGGGGGATACCGGTCACGGCGGCGGGGGCGAGGGGCACGGGCCATGGTTCGAGGGGCGCCCGGTAATCGTCACCCGCAACGACTATGCGCTGGGGCTGATCAACGGCGATATCGGCATTGCCCTGGCCGTACCGGCCTGGCTGGCACGCGGCGAGCCCGAGGCGGGTACGGATGCCGGCGACGACGGGGAGCCATCGGTGCTGCGCGTTGCCTTCCTCGCCGGGGCCGACCGGGTGCGCTGGGTATTGCCCAATCGCCTGGAGGCGGTCGAGACCGCCTTCGCCCTGACGGTGCACAAGGCCCAAGGGTCGGAGTTCGAGCACGTGGCCCTGGTCCTGCCGGAGGCCGACAGCCCGATCCTGACCCGCGAGTTGGCCTATACGGCGATTACCCGCGCCAGTCGCTGGTTCAGCCTGCTGGAGCCGCGCGCCGGCACCCTGGCCACGGCCAGCCAGCGCCAGATCCGCCGCAGCGGCGGCCTGCGCCGGTGGCTCGGGGACTCGCCGTAGGGCGTCCGCAGGGTGCGTTGAGCTGCGCGCAACCCGCCGTTTACGGGAACGCCCGCCGCATGATGTGATTCGCTGCGCTCGTCGCATCCTGCGTCCGTTGCCCAGCGCCGGCTTTGGTCCGGGCTTCTCGGGCGCGCCCGCTTCTGCAGGGGGCAGCCTAGCCGCATGACTGGGCTCCCGGTGTCGGCGGGGGCTTCGCCTGCTCGGCTGGCGGCAAGGGGGTGTGTTCAGGTGGTGCGGCTGCCGTAGGTGACGACGGATTCGATGCGTTCGGCGCGTTCTGCGTCGAGGCCGTCGGTCCGGGCGAGGGTGGCGGCATCGGCATTGATGATGTCTCGCACGCTGCCGATATCGCGCAGCAGGTCGCGAGCCTGGTCGGCCTCGACGCCGGGCAGGCCACTGACAATGAATTCCGCGGCCTTGCGCCGGGTGTCCGGCTTGGTCGGGCGATCGGCCGGGTCCGGCTCCACCTGTGCGTTCAGGCCCAGCAGGTAGATGAGCATGCCACTGTTGTCGGCATCCGGGCTGGGCAGCACGCTGATGCCGAGGGCGATGGTCAGGTGGGCGAGGGCGCGGTGGATGTCCAGCGCCTGCTGGTGGAAGCGCGGTTCGTACAGGTCCCCCTCCACGATGTAGACGACCTGATGGTGGTTGGCCTTCAGCTTGGCAGCGTTCTCCCACAGGGTCTTGTCGACCACGCTCAGTACCATGTCGGTGGCAGATTTCCGTTCGATCACCACGCTGCCGGGCAGCAGATAGTCGCCGACATCGAGATCGGTGAATTCCAGTTCCACCCCTTCCAGGCGTTCGATGCGCTGAATGATCTTGCCCTGTTCGCGACGGTCGACGCGGATCGGCAGGTGAACGTTCTCCATGGGTACTCCGGGTTAATGACCAAGTCCGATAGTCAGGCTTTTGCCGGTCGATCCCAAATGCCCGCAACCGGGCCGGGGCGTCATGGTCAGCGAAGTATCGCCGGATGGCCTACATTCAGGCATGCATGCCGGGGCGACCCAGCGCGCAGGAGCACACAATAACGAGCAAGGAGCGGTTTTATGGCGATTCGGATTGCAGTCGTGGGGCTGGGCCGCGTAGGTGGCCGGTTTCTGGAAGTGCTGCTGGACAGCGGATTGCCCGGGATCTCGATCTGTGCCGTTGCGGAGTCGGGTGAAACCGAGGGACTCCGACTGGCGCAGGACAACGGGATTCCGGCAGAGTCCGTGGATGACATTGTCGCGCGCGGCGATCAGGTGGACGTGATCTTCGATCTGACCGGGCAGTCGCAGGTCCGGCAGGTGCTGCGCGAGGGGATGCAGCGCAGTGGTAATCGGCACACCGTGGTGGCGCCGGAGGTGATGGCGCATCTGAGCTGGGCCATGCTGACCCGCGAGGCGCCTCCGGATGTCCACGGCAGTACCGGGTACTAGCCGTCCTGTCGGACCGGGCTGTTGACGGGGGCTTCGGCGTTGCCGGCACTCGAGGCAGGGTGGACTTCTTTCGCTCCAGGGCCTTGCCGGGCGCCCGACAAGGATGTGGAATAGCTGCAAGGCGCTGCGTTAGCTGGAGGCGCCGAGGCGCTGCTCCATCAGGTGATCGAACAGCGATTCCTCTGGGATGACCTGGGCACGGCCGGTGCGGAATTCGTGACCCAGCCCCTGCACGCTGTGCTGGCGCTTGCTGCGCCCCGCGGCGTCGGTAAACAGCAGGCGCCCGGCATGTGCGCCGCGCCAGACAAGCTTCATGCGGGTGATCCGGGTGCCGGCCGGCGAGGTGAACTGAATCCAGGTGCCGGTGGCGAGGCTGTCGGCGCGTTGCACGTGCTCGTCGTTGTGATCGCGCATCAGTGACGGGTCGTCGTCCGCGTGCCGCGTTGCTTCGCCGAACTGCCCGGAGGGACGCGGCGGCCTGCGCTGGAACCCGGATTCTGGAGTGTCGGACTGCGGGGCGGTGCTGGTCTGGCGCGACGGGTCGGTCTGGGTGCGCTTGCGCCCGGCTGCCATCAGGTGAGCGCTCACCAGATCCGACTTGATGCGTGCGCGTTCCTCGGTGGACAGCGGCGCGCGTTCCAGATAGCCCCGGATGCGTGCGAGCAGCGGGGCGGAGGCCTTGAAGTCCGGCTCCTCGCGCATCAACTGCAGCAGTTCCTTCAGCAGTGCCAGGCCGGCCGGGCCTTCGCCTTCTGCCTCCGTTTTTCCCGTGGGTGTCTCGCGGGCCTCGCCGGTCGGTAGCGGGATCACGTCGGCCGTGGCGGGTTCTGCCGGGACAGCGTTGTTGTCCGGGTTGCCGGGTTCAGACGCGGTGCCTTCGGCGTCGGCGGTCTGGTGCGCGGCGAGTAGTGGTACCCAGGCGTCCATCAGTTGCTGCTGGGCGGTGTCGGGCAGGTCCTGGCCCATCGAGAGGACTGTGCGGTGCACCGTGGCCTCGATGTGGTGGCTGATCTGGAGGTGCTGTTCCTCTTTCTGCGCCTCGGCCCGGGCGTCGGCCGCCTGCCGGATCACGTCATCCTCGGCGGCCCGGATGTCCTGACGGAGGGTGTTCAGCGCCTTTTCGTAGGCGGTGCTGTCGTTCAGCCCCTTGTTGCGCAGGTAGTCGACATGTTCCTGGACCAGGCGTGCCAGCGGCAGGGTGCGGGCCTCTTCCAGCGGGAGGTCGGGGTCGACCCGCAGGGCGATGTTCAGCAGCAGGCCGGTCATCTGACGCGCGGGGTGCTCGCGATCGCGGAAGAAATGCGTCTCTGCCATCGCGATGCGGACCAGCGGGAGCTGCAGGTCGGACAGGGGTTCGCGCAGTGCCGGATTGAGATCGTCGCGATTCAGGATCAGGTCGAACAGTCCCTGAAGCAGGTCCATCACGAACGGTTCCAGCGCGCCCTGGGTGGTAGTGCTCAGGATCGTGTTGACCGCATCCCGTGGGCTGGCACCCGTCCCCTGGCTGGCGGCTACGAGGGGGCCCGCCACCGGGGCGTAGTACCCGAACTGACCCCAGTCGGCACCCGGTGGTCCGCCCGTGCTTCCGTCGGCCTCGCGGGCGCCATTGCTGGTCCCGGGAGGGGCGTGGCCCGGGGTGCGGGCATCGCGCGTGCGCGCGGGGGTTGGCCGGAACTCGGGTACCGCCAGGCCGGCTTCCGCGAACCCCGCGAGCAGTGCCTGCATCTCGGGTTGCAGGTGGCGGATCACGTCGCGGTCGAACCAGTGCAGGAGCATCAGGGCGTCGTTGCCCTCCAGCGGGATGGACTCCAGTGCCACCAGGAAGGCGTTGCCCATGGCATGTGGGTGCCACGGCGCGGTTTCGGGTGCCTCGGCCAGCTGGTAGTCGGAGGTCAGGGTCTCCAGCGCTTCCAGTTCCGCCGCCATCGCCGAGCGGGCCCCGGCTACGACTTTGCGCAGGGCGACTTCGCGCTCGGTGTCGGCGGAATCCATCAGGGTCAGTTCCGCCTCGGAGGCGTCGTCTTCGGGTTCGTCATCGTGGAGCAGTGCCTCGGCGAGCCCCTCGCGGAACCGCGCGAGCAGAGGCTGGGTGCCCATGCGCAGCTGGCGCGAGAGGCGCAGGTTCTGGGCCGCCCGCTGGCTGTCGACGGCGCGTTCTGCCGCCTCCATCAAGCGATCGTCCAGCGCGTCCAGAAACGCCTGGTGTTTCGCCTGAAGCCCTTCGAGAAAGGGTGTCCAGACTCGGCGTACGATGCGGGCGGGGACCCGGTTCATCGATTTTTGCGCGAGAGACCCCGGCGTTCACGCCGGGGAGGGATAGCGCATCGTGCGGAGCACGATCACGCCGCCCGTTCCCGTTCCTCCGTCGGTTTGGGTTTTGCGGTATAGCCATAGCCATCGGCCCGCTGCGTGAGCGTGCAGTGACGGTGATTGATGCCTTGCACGACGCCTGCCGGCGTCTGGATGTTGAAGCGGCCGGTGGCCCGGACAGCGACCCGGCCCGTGTGCGTGCCGGTCTTCCGCCCGGATGGCACCACGGCCCGGACGGTATCGCCGGTCTGGAAGCCTTGGACCTGCTTGCTTCGCATCAGATACCCACGGGGAAACCCGTACCGGTCGAGGCGTGTTCGCTGGTAGCTGCCGCGCCCCGATGCCTTGATCGCCAGTGCCGGGCGATCCCAGCCCGCGACGGTCGCCACTTCGCCAACGCAAGCGGCATCGAGCGCATGGCCCTTCGGGATACCCAGACGCTGGCGGTTCCACTTGGTCCGCCCGCCGGTTCCGGCCGCTACGGGCAGTCCCGTGGCCTTGAGGGCAGTAAACAGCGCCCACCGGGTGCTATTGACCGCTGATGCGTCTCGCAAGCTGGGGCGCTTGCCAGCGTCGATCCGCTCGGCGTTCGCCTTCCGGGCTCGATCCAGCATTGAGCGCCAGCCCAACGCCTCGGCCCATTCGCCGGGCGTGCGATTGCCCTTGTCGCGATTGCACGTCCAGCATGCAATCACCAGGTTACCAACGCGATGGCTGCCGCCCCGGCTGCGGGGGTGCACATGCTCGATCTCCAGCACCGGGTCGCCGGACCGCCCGGTGCAGTACGCACATTGGTGCTGGTGGCGGTGCAGCAGGTATTCGCGCACCTCGGTGCCGAACAGCGTGCCGCGTTGGTACTCCACGCCGCTGATGTCGGGGTTTCCCATCGCCTGCATATCAAACCGGACCAATTCCTGGCTGACCGCCGTGACCGGCGCCCAGCGCCGCAGGCGCTCGACCCACGCCATCGTGGTGTCTACCCGGTGTTGCAGGCTCGGCGCCAGCCACCCGGCTGGTCGGGTCCGATTGTCGAAACGCGGGGCCCGGTGACGAAGCTGGCTCCGGCGCCGCCGACGAAACGCCCGACGCTGTGCCAGCCGATCACGAATGACGTGCCCCCGGTGAGCGATCTCGCCCAGCCAGAGGGCGTGTTCGGTGCCATCGTCCCCTTCCCGCACCAGCGCCATGCCGGTGGTTCGGCTGCCGGGGTCGATCTTGATACGAATCGGTTGGGTGTCGCCACCCACCCGATCCTTGAGACGGATGGTGAAGGGGTGAACCCGTACCACCACCGCTCGGCCACGGCCGAGCAGCAACCGCGCTAGTTTTTCCGAACACGGCATCAGCGGTCGCTTTCTCTTGTCCAACACCAGTACGGCCATGCCAACCCTCCTGTTCAGTGCCCTTACGGGCCTTGTGACGCGGGGCTTGCGCCCCGTCTCCCCTCGGGAAGGTCACGAACCGGCTCCCGCTTGTGCGGCGATCCAGACCTTCGGCGCTTTGCCTTTCGCCAGCATGGCCCGGACCTTCCAGAGCGCCGAACTGAGGAAGCATTCGGCGGTGGGTCTCAACGACCTGTTCGTAACGTAGCGGGTTGATGACCGCTTTCCCTGGTCAACCCAGCTTGCTTTCACAAGCTCCGCCCTTCAGGGCGGGGTAGTTGACCTGGTGCATGGTTCAACAGGCGTAGTTCACGGAGGTTTTAATCTAGCACCGTAGCGCGGCACGCTGTCAGCCCTCGTGGCCGGGATTTGTCCACCAGCGGCACGAATGGCCCGATGGACGGCGTTGCAAGGGGCCGCGCCTGACCGAATCGGGACCTCGTTCCGTGACATGTATCACGTTGAGGTGATCCGGCCCGGTGGATGCATGTATTTCCGGTTGGCGTGGGTTCCTGCGGATATGCGCCTTGCGCTTGCTGCGGTTTCCCCGTCCGCGCTATAAAGCGCACGTTTTCCGTATCCCCGCGAGGGCGTCGCAGTCCCCGCCACGATCGAGAGCCGACCGACCCCATGAACGCCTCCGCAAGTTCCGTACAGGCTGTCGAACTCAAAGGGCGCATGCTGCTGGTGTCGGTGCTGCGTGTGTTCCATGCCGATCCGTCCGTTCTCGGCCCGGTACTGGCCGCTCGCCGCGAGCAGGCCCCGGAACTGATGCGCGACATGCCGATCGTGCTGGACCTGGACCCGGTGGCAGTGGACGGCGATGGCAATCTGTCGGGCGTGGTCGAACTGGTGCGGAGCGAAGGCTTCAAGGTGATCGGGCTGCAGGCTGGGGACGCCGCCAACCAGTTGCAGGTCGAGGCGGCTTTCGAGCTGCCGGTGCTGCAGCTGGGGGGGCGCGGGTCAGGTGGTGCCCCGTCCGGCGAGGTTCCGCTGGAGGACGATGCGACACCGGCGGAAAATGGGGGTGGCAAGTCCGAGGAGGCCTCGCCTGCGGCGGTGGCCGCGGTCCACAGTTCCACGCGCGTGATCGAGCGCCCGGTGCGCTCCGGCCAGCAGATCTATGCCCGCGGGGGCGATTTGCTGGTGACCGGGGCGGTGTCCCCGGGGGCCGAGTTGCTGGCCGACGGCCATATCCATGTGCTCGGTCCGCTGCGCGGGCGGGCTCTGGCCGGGGTGCGCGGACTGGTGACCGCACGGATCTTCTGTCGCCGGCTGGATGCCGAGCTGTTGTCGATTGCCGGGCATTACCGGATTGCCGAGGACATCACCGAAACCGAACGCGGCGAGAATCGGCTGGTGACACTGGAACACGAAAGCCTCAAGATCGCGGAGGTCTGAGCGGCCACAATCACGCGGGCGTGGCGGGCGCGACTCGCGCCGGCGTGGTCCGTTTGCCGTCGATGTGTGTCCCTTTCAGGAACCCGTCCTCACGCGGCCTGCGTGCACGACGACAAGGAGCTGCAGCCAACATGGCAAGAATCGTAGTAATTACCTCGGGCAAGGGCGGGGTGGGCAAGACCACCACCTCGGCCGCGATCGCCACCGGCCTGGCCCTGCGCGGTCACAAGACGGCGGTGATCGATTTTGACGTGGGCCTGCGCAATCTCGACCTGATCATGGGTTGCGAACGGCGCGTGGTGTACGACTTCGTCAACGTGATCAACGGGGATGCAAATCTGAAGCAGGCCCTGATCCGCGACAAGCGCGTCGAGAACCTGTACATCCTTCCGGCCTCGCAGACCCGGGACAAGGACGCCCTGACCCAGGACGGTGTCGAGCGGGTGCTGGACGAGCTGTCCGAGGAGTTTGACTACATCATCTGCGACAGTCCTGCCGGCATCGAGCGCGGCGCCTTGATGGCCGCCTATTTCGCTGACGAGGCGATTGTGGTCACCAACCCTGAGGTGTCGTCGGTGCGCGATTCCGACCGGATCCTGGGGATCCTGGCGAGCAAGACCCGTCGGGTCGAGCAGGGGGGCGAGCCGATTGAGGGCAAGCTCCTGCTGACGCGTTATTCGGCGGAACGCGTGGAACGTGGCGAGATGCTCAGTATCGATGACGTCGGGGAGATCCTCGCGATCGATCTGCTGGGCGTGATCCCCGAGTCGCAGGCGGTGCTGAATGCGTCCAATGCAGGACAGCCGGTGGTGCTGGACGAGGACTCGGATGCCGGGCAGGCCTATCAGGATGCTGTGGCCCGGTTCCTGGACGAGGAGCGGCCGCTGCGGTTTGTCGACGTGCCGAAGAAGGGCTTCTTCGGGCGCCTGTTCAAGGGGTAATCATGGGGATCTTCGATTACTTCCGTCAGCCGCGGCAGAAGAGCGCCAGCGTCGCCAAGGAGCGCCTGCAGATCATCGTCGCGCGCGAGCGCGCCGCACGTTCGGGGCCCGACTACCTGCCTGCGATGCAGCAGGAGTTGCTCCAGGTGATTCGCAAGTACGTGCAGGTGGATGACGATGCGGTACAGATGAACGTGGACCGGGAGGGTGATTGCGAGGTTCTGGAGTTGAACATCACGCTCCCCGACGACCGGGACTGACGCGCATGCGCGTCCTGGTGACCGGCAGTGCCGGGTTCATTGGCAATGCCCTGAGCCTGCGGCTGCTGGAACGCGGTGACGAGGTGGTGGGGATCGACTGCGTCAATGACTACTACGATGTCGCCCTGAAGGAGGCCCGTCTGGCGCGGGTGAAGGGCCATGCCGACTTCGCCGAGGAACGCGTGGATATCGCCGACCGCGCGGATCTCGAACGGGTCTTCCGCGAGTATCGTCCGCAGCGCGTGGTAAACCTGGCCGCCCAGGTCGGGGTCCGCTATTCACTGGAGAATCCGGCGGCCTATGTCGACAGCAACCTGGTCGGCTTCGGCAATGTGCTGGAGGGTTGCCGGCAGCACGATGTCGAGCACCTGGTGTATGCCAGTTCCAGTTCGGTGTACGGGGCGAACACCCGCATGCCGTTCTCGGTGCACGACAACGTGGATCACCCGATCAGCCTGTATGCGGCAAGCAAGAAGGCCAACGAGTTGATGGCGCACACTTACAGCCATCTCTATGGCCTGCCGACGACCGGCCTGCGGTTCTTTACCGTGTACGGTCCCTGGAGCCGTCCGGATATGGCGTTGTTCCGGTTCGCCGACCGGATCGTGGCCGGTGAACCGATCGATGTGTTCAACTACGGGCGGCATCGCCGCGACTTCACCTATATCGACGACATTGTGGAGGGCGTGCTGCGCACCCTCGACCGCGTTGCTGCGCCCGATCCGGACTGGTCCGGCGCACAGCCGGATCCGGGCAGCAGTGCTGCCCCGTGGCGGATCTACAATATCGGCAACCAGCAGGCGGTCGAACTGCTCCGCTATATCGAGCTGCTGGAGTCCTGTCTGGGGCGCACTGCGCAAAAGAACCTGCTGCCGATGCAGCCGGGGGATGTGCCGGATACCTGGGCCGATATCGCCGAGCTGGTCCGCGATACCGGCTATACGCCCGCGACGCCGGTAGAAACCGGGGTCGCGCGGTTTGCGAAATGGTATCGCGAGTATCACGGCATCGACTGAACCCCGGCTACCGGGGGTGCCCCGGTCCCGCTCATGGCATGGCCCGTGTCACATAACGGGACTGTAAACACGTTCGACAGGTATGCATACTGCGAGCCTATGGAATCGCGCCTGGTGGACATGCAGAGTCAGTCGGACGAGACGCGGGCCGAGGTGAGCCTGCGTCCCCGACGGTTGACCGATTACACCGGCCAGCCGCGGGTGGTGGAGCAGCTCGGCCTGTTTATCGATGCCGCCCGCGGTCGCGGCGAAGCGCTGGATCACACGCTGGTGGCCGGACCGCCGGGCTTGGGCAAGACTACCCTGGCACATATCGTTGCCAACGAGCTTGGCGTGGGGCTGCGCCAGACCTCCGGGCCGGTGCTGGAGCGCGCCGGCGACCTGGCCGCGATCCTCACCGCGCTGGAACCACGCGACGTCCTGTTTGTCGACGAGATTCACCGTCTGCCGACGGTGGTGGAAGAGATCCTGTATCCGGCGCTGGAGGACGGGCAGCTGGATATCGTGATCGGCGAGGGACCGGCGGCGCGCTCGATCAAGGTGGACCTGCCTCCGTTCACGCTGGTGGGTGCGACCACCCGTGCGGGGTTGCTGTCGGCGCCGTTGCGTGACCGGTTCGGGATCGTGCAGCGTCTCGAACATTACTCGGTCGCGGATCTGACGCATATCGTGACCCGGGCCGCAGGCCTGCTGCAGGTCGGTATCGAGCCCGAAGGTGCGGCGGAGATTGCGCGCCGCGGGCGTGGGACGCCGCGCCTGGCCAACCGCTTGCTGCGGCGGGTGCGGGACTTTGCCGAGGTCCGCGCGCAGGGTGTAATCACCCCGGAGGTCGCGGCGCAGGCCCTGGATCTGCTGGCAATCGATGCCTCGGGCCTGGATGCCCAGGACCGGCGTCTGCTCGAGGTGCTGGTGGAAAAGTTCGACGGCGGCCCGGTGGGCGTGGAGAGCCTGGCGACGGCGCTGAACGAGGATCGCGGGACGCTCGAGGATGTGGTGGAGCCGTTTCTGATCCAGCAGGGCTATCTGCAGCGAACCCCGCGCGGGCGCCAGGCGACCCGGCGCAGCCTGGCGCTGTTCGGCCCCGGGGCGGCGGACGATCCCGACCTGCTGACCCCGGTGCCGGATGTCCGGGGGGGTGCATGACCGAGGCCCCGGTGGTGGCGGGTGAATGTTTCGTCTGGCCGGTGCGCGTGTACTACGAGGACACCGACGCCGGAGGTGTGGTCTATCACGCCAACTATGTGAAATTCATGGAGCGCGCGCGGACCGAATGGTTGCGTGCGCTGGGTTTCGAACAGGACCGCCTGCGCGAGGAATTCGGGATTGTGTTCGCGGTACGCCGCTTCAGCCTGGAGTTGCAACGGACCGCGCGCTTCAACGATGCACTGGAGGTGACCTGTGTGGCGCAGGCACCGCGACGGGCCAGCCTGGAATTCGACCAGGCGGTATGGCGTCGGGATGAAGTGCTGGCGACCGGACGGGTGGGCGTTGCCTGTGTCGATATCCACCGGTTTGTACCTGCCGCGATGCCGGAACCGGTGCGACGGGCGATACAGGCGGCCACGGTCGAGGAAAAAACTGGGTAACAGGAGATGCGCAAGTGACAGTCGACTTTTCGATGTACCAGCTGATCATGGACGCCAGTCTGATCGTGCAGCTGGTCATGGTGATCCTGGTGATCGCCTCGGTACTCTCCTGGCTGGTCATCATCATCAAGGCACGCTCGTTAAAGGGAGCCCGGCGCGCCAGTGACGAGTTCGAGGAGCGTTTCTGGTCGGGTGCGGACCTCTCGCACCTGTACGAGGGGGTGCGCCGCAAGGCCGAGATGTCCGGCATGGAGCATGTGTTCTCCTCCGGCTTCAAGGAGTTCCTGCGCGCCCGGCAGCACGGCATGTCCCCGGGAGAGCCCGCCCACCGCGCAATGCGCGTGGCCATCGCGCGCGAGACCGACGAGATGGAACGCTATCTGCAGTTCCTGGCCACCGTCGGCTCGACCAGCCCCTACATCGGGTTGTTCGGGACGGTGTGGGGCATCATGCACGCCTTTCTCGGGCTGTCCGGGGTGCAGCAGGCCACGCTGGCGATGGTCGCACCGGGGATTGCCGAGGCCCTGATCGCGACCGCCCTGGGCCTGTTCGCGGCCATCCCCGCGGTGATTGCCTATAACCGCTTCGCCGGGGACGTCGATCGTGTGGTCGCGCGGCTCGAGAACTTTAGTGACGAGTTCGTGGCCTTGCTGAACCGCCAGGGCGCGGGCAGACCCGCCGAGGGCGCCACCGGGGCGCCGGCCTGAGCCATGGCCGAGTCGCGTCGCAACAGCCGCCGCCAGCGGCGGCCCATGTCGCAGATCAACGTCGTGCCGTTCATCGACGTGATGCTGGTTTTGCTGATCATCTTCATGATCACCGCCCCCATGCTGCAGCAGGGCGTGGAGGTTGATCTTCCGGAGGCCGATGCGGAGGCCCTGGAGGAGGACCCGCAGGCGGCCGAACCGCTGGTGGTCACGGTAGACGAGACGGGTGCCATGAGCCTGAACCAGGGCTCGCAGGTGAACGAACCCTTGGCCCCGCAGGAAATGACCGAGATCGTGCGCGACTTCCTCACCGAGAACCCGGGTACCCAGACCTTCGTGCGCGGCGACCGCAACGTGGACTACGGTCGCGTGATCGATGCGATGGTCGCCCTGCAACGCGCCGGGGGCGGCCGTGTTGGCCTGATCACCGACCCGCCACGCGATAGCCAGGACTGAGTCGAACGCCGTGTTCGAGCTCCTTCGCCATCACCCTCTCAGCCTGCTCTTCGTCCTGACCCTGCACGGGGTGCTGTTCGCGGCATTGCTGTTGAACGTGAGCCTGATGTCGCCGACCTCCAGCCGGTCGGCGGTGGAGATCGCCGTGCAGGAGGATGTCGAGGTGATCGACGCTGTCGCGGTGGATGCCGAGACCTTCGATCGTGTTGAGCACGAACGCGAGGTGGCCGAGCAGGAGCAGATCGCCGAGCAGCTGCGCGCCGAAGAGGAACGTCGCCGCGCCGAGGAACAGGCCCGCCGTGAGGAAGAGCGCCGCCGGGCCGAGGAGCAGCGCCGCCGCGAGGAGCAGGAGCGTGCCCGGCAGCAGGCATTGGAAGAGGCCGAACAGGCCCGCCGGGAGGCGGAGGAGGAGCGCCGGCGGGCGCGCGAGGAGGCCGAGGCGGAACGCGAGCGCATCCGCCAGGAACGCGAGGCCGCGGAACAAGCCCGGCGTGAGGCGGAGGAGGCCCGCGAGCGTGAGGAGGCCGAACGCCGGGAACGCGAGAAGGCGGAGCGCCAGGCCCGGGAAGAGGCGGAGCGGCGCGCACGCGAGGAGGCCGAACGGCGGGAACGCGAAGAGGCGGAGCGCCGCGCCGAGCGGGCGCGCGAACTGGAGGAACAGCGCCGGCGCGAGCAAATGGAGGCGGAGCGCCAGCGCTTGGCCGAGGTGCAGGCACGGCGCGAGGCCGCGGAGCGCCAGGCCCGGCTGGACCAGGAACTGGACGAATGGCGCGCTCAGGTGCAATCCGTGGTACAGCGGCGCTGGCGACAGCCGTCGGGGCTGAACCCCTCGGATCGTGCCATTGTTCTCGTGCGTGTCAACGAGACCGGGCGTATCATCGATTTCGATGTCGAGAGCTGCTCCGGCGGGGCCTCCTTCTGCGAGTCGGTCCGCCAGACGCTGGACCGCCTGTCGTCGTTGCCGCGCCCGCCGGATGCGGATGCCGCGCGTGGCGGGGTCCGCATCCGCTTCGAGCCCGACTGACCCGCCCGGTGCTCACCGGGCAACGAGGAGCGACATGCAACGAATGATTCACGCGATGCTGCTGGGGCTGGCCCTGCTGTGGTCGGCGCAGGCCCAGGCCGTCCTGGAAGTCACGGTAACCGAGGGGGTGACCGGTGCCATTCCGGTGGCTGTTGCCCCCTTCGCCTGGGAGGGTGAAGGGCAACCGGACGAGGACGTGAGCCGGATCGTGGCGCAGAACCTGGCCCGGAGTGGGCTGTTCGACGTCGAGCGCGAGGACTTGCCGCAGCCCCCCTCGGGTCCGGCCGATTTTATCGCGCAGCCCTGGGCTGACGCTGGGATGGAATACCTGGTGGTTGGCTCCAAGCGCCCCGACGGCGACAACGTGATCGTGGAGTTCCACGTGTTCGACGTGCTGGCGGAGGAGCGCCTGGGCGGCTGGCGCATCCCGGTACCGGCCGACATGCTCCGGCGGGGGGCGCATCGTGTGTCCGATATCGTCTACGAACAGATCACCGGCGACCCGGGTGTCTTCAGTGCGCGCATCGCCTTTGTGAGTGTCGAACGCCGGAACGACTCACGCGAGTTCCGTCTGGAGGTGGCGGACTCCGACGGGGCCAACCCGCGCACTCTGTTCCGTTCCAAGGATCCAATTATGTCGCCCGAATGGTCCCCGGACGGGCGCGAGCTGGTGTACGTCTCGTTCGAAAACCGCCGTTCCGAAGTCTTCCGCCAGAACGTGGAGACTGCCGAGCGTTCGCGTCTGGCCAGCTTCGACGGCATCAACAGTGCCCCGGCCTGGTCGCCGAATGGACGGCAACTGGCCCTGAGCCTGTCGCATGACGGGGCCCCGAATATCTACCTGATGGATCTGGAATCGGGTGACCTGCGCCAGATAACCCGGACCCGGGCGATCGAGACGGAGCCGGCCTGGTCCCCGGATGGCGAGACGCTTTATTTTACCTCCGATCGCGCCGGTGCACCGCAGATCTACTCGGTTCCGGTAGAGGGTGGTGGCAGTCCCCGGCGTTTGACCTTCGAGAGCGCCTATGCAGCTGCTGCGACCGTGGCCCCGGATGGCCGCTCGCTGGTGTACGTGCACGGTGGCGATAGCGGATTCCAGCTCGTGCGTCTGGATCTGGACGACCGGCGGACCACGCGGCTGACCGACGGGCGTGATGCGGAATCACCGAGTTTTGCCCCGAACGGCAGCATGATCCTGTACGCAATGCGCGAGGGTTCGCGCGGCGTACTCGGGTCGGTCAGCCGGGACGGGCGAGTACACCAGCGGCTGACCGCACGCGATGGCGAGGTGCGCGAGCCGGCCTGGTCACCGCTCGACCGGTAGTGCGGCCGGGCGTTGTCCGCGGATGATCGGAGCTTCGGGTAGACTGACGGCGTTGTGACGGGCTGTGCCCGGTCGCTTGCGAATCGTAATCAAGCAATCGTCATAGAGGGAGAGGGAGTGATGGGCAATCTTGTTCGCTGGGTTTTTGTGATGTTGGTGATTGGGGCGCTGTCGGCCTGTGCCACGCCGACCCGGGATGCCGAAGACGCCGAACGCGCAGCCGAGCGCGAGGCCGCCGAGGCCGATGCGGGGGAGCGTGCCGAGCGCGAGGCAGCCGAGGCCCGTGGCCTGGGACGTGAGCGTCGGTTCGATGCGGCCGCGCTGGATGACCCCGACAGTCCGCTGGCCGAGCGTCTGGTGTATTTCGATTTTGACCGCGACGAGGTCAAGCCCGAGTTCATGCCGATGCTCGAGGCGCATGCGGCCTATCTGGCACAGAACGGTGGCGCGCGCCTGCGTCTGGAAGGTCATACCGACGAGCGCGGCACCCGCGAGTACAACCTGGCGCTGGGCGAGCGCCGGGCGCAGGCAGTGCGGCGCGTTCTGAGCCTGAACGGGGCGTCGGATGAACAGATCGAGGTGATCAGTTATGGTGAGGAGATGCCGGTCGCGTTCGAACAGAACGAGGAGGCCTGGGCCAAGAATCGGCGGGTCGAGCTGGTTTACGAATCCCGACGCTGACAGCAGGAGTCGCGATGCGACACAGACAGTACGCAGGCATGCCGGACGCCCCCGCGGGGGCGTCCGCTTTTGTTGGCGGGGTCCTGGCGCTGGCGCTGCTTGGCGGGGCCTGCCTGGCGGTTCCGGCGAATGTGGTCGCCCAGGACGGTACACTCGCGACTCAGCACCAGGTACAGCAGATCGAGCGCCGCCTTGATCGCGTCGAGCGCGCCCTGGATGCCAGTGCACTGACCGAGCTGCTCCAGGAGGTAGAGTCGTTGCGCCGGGACCTGCGCGAGCTGCGCGGCGATGTGGAGAGCCTGCAACACGGACTCGAACGCGACCTGGACCGGTTGAACGCCCGCCAGCGCGATCAGTTCCGCAACCTGGATGACCGACTGGCGCGCTTGGAGGCCGGCGAAACGGCACCGGCGTCACAGCCCGCGCCGGAGGTGGCGGATTTCGATCTGCCGGAGGCCGACGAGCAGGAGGCCTATCAGGAGGCGTTCGACCGCCTGATGGATGGCGATTATGGTCAGGCGATGACCCTGCTGGAGCGGTTTATCGAGAACCACCCGGACAGTGACTATGCCGCCAATGCCTGGTACTGGCTGGCCGAAGCCAAATATGCGACTGGCGACTTCGAGGCCGCTCTGGAAGATTTCGCGCGCCTGCGCGAACAGTTCCCGGACAGCGACAAGAGTGGTGATGCGCTGTTGAAGATGGGCTATTCGCATTATGAGCTGGGCGACCTGGAGGCCGCGCGCGAGACCCTGGAGGCGGTGCGTGCGGACTTCGGCGGGACCACCCTGGACCGCCTGGCGCGGGAGCGTCTGCGACGCATCGACGCGCAGTAATGGCCGGGCTCCGCAGCACGCCGGAAGCACCGGCGCCCGATGAGCAGGCGCGCACCCGGGTGCGCATTTCCGAGATGTTCGTGTCCCTTCAGGGCGAGGCCGCCCAGGTCGGGTGGCCGACCGCGTTTGTGCGCCTGACCGGTTGCCCGCTGCGCTGTCGCTGGTGCGACACCGCCTATGCCTTCGAGGGCGGCGAGCCGATGACGGTCGGCGACTGTCTGGCCTGGGTGCGGGGGAGCGGGGTGCAGCATGTCTGTGTCACTGGTGGCGAACCCCTGGCGCAGCCGGGCTGTGCAGTCCTGCTGCGGCTCCTTTGCGAGGCCGGGTTGGATGTTTCGCTGGAAACCAGTGGTGCGCTGGACCTGACCGGTGTGGACCTGCGCACCAACGTCGTGATGGACTGGAAGACACCGGGGTCCGGCGAGGTTGGGCGCAATCGCGAGGCCAATCTGGCGCTCCTAGGGCCCGGGGACCAGCTGAAGTTCGTGCTGGCGGACCGCGCCGATTTCGAATGGGCGTGCGATGCCCTGGCGGATATGGACCTGGATCCGGACGTCGAGGTGCTGTTCTCTCCGGTCTTTGGCGAGCTGGAGCCGCGTCAGCTGGCCGACTGGATCGTTGCCGAACGCCTTCCGGTGCGTTTTCAGGTGCAGCTGCACAAGCTGCTTTGGGGCGATCAGCCGGGGCGCTGAGGATGAGCGGCGCGCGCGAAAAGGCGGTGGTATTGCTGTCCGGCGGGCTGGATTCGGCCACCTGTCTGGCCATGGCACAGGCAGACGGGCTGGAATGTCATGCCCTGTCGGTGGATTACGGCCAGCGCCATCGAACTGAACTGGCGGCCGCGCGCCGGGTGGCCGATGCGCGAGGTGTGTCCGATCACCGCGTGGTCCGCGTGGATCTGACCGCGATCGGTGGCTCGGCCCTGACCGATCCCGCGATTGCGGTTCCGACCGTCGCCAGTGAAGGGATCCCGGTTACCTATGTGCCCGCACGCAATACCATCTTTCTTTCCCTGGCGCTGGGCCTGGCCGAGACTCTGGATGCGCGATTGCTGTATGTGGGGGCGAATGCAGTCGACTACTCCGGGTATCCGGATTGTCGCCCGGCATTTGTGCAGGGGTTCCAGGCGCTGGCGCGGGTTGCGACCCGCACCGGTGTGGAGGGTGCGCCCTGGGAGGTACGGGCCCCGCTGATGGATATGACCAAGGCGGACATCATCCGCACCGGGGTGCGTCTGGGGATCGATTACGCACTGACCGTGAGCTGTTATCAGGCCGATGATGCAGGCCGTGCCTGCGGGGAATGCGACAGCTGCCGGATCCGCCGCGAGGGCTTCCGTGCGGCTGGAGTGCCGGACCCCACCTCCTACCGTCAGTGATCCCATCGGGCGTACGTGCCGTCCCGGAATGAAACCGGGCTCGAACTCGTCTAGCGTCCGATGTATGCTGCGCACCCCCTGCGGGGGGGCGATCCCGTGCGACGACCCGCCGGGTGTACCGCAAGACTTCGAGCGAGAGGATACGTGATGGAATTCTCCAGTTTTTCTGCCGCCGCGATGGCGTTCCTGGGCGGGGCGTTCATCCTGGCCTTCATCATGGGGGCCGTGGCCAACAAGACCAACTTCTGCACCATGGGCGCCGTGTCGGACTGGGTGAACATGGGCGACACCGGACGCATGCGTTCCTGGCTGCTGGCGATTGCCGTGGCGATGCTGGGCGTGGCGATCCTCGAGTTCTTCGGTGTGCTGAGCGCCGACGGATCGTTCCCGAACTATCGCATGAGCGAGTTCCAGTGGGTCGAACACGCCCTGGGCGGTTTCCTGTTCGGGATCGGCATGACCTATGCCTCCGGCTGCGGGAACAAGACGCTGGTGCGCGTGGGCGGCGGCAACATCAAGTCGCTGATGGTGCTGATCGTGATCGCGATCATCGCGTACTTCATGGTGCGCCCGCTGCCGGGTACATCCGACACCCTGTACTCCCTGCTGTTCATGGACTGGACCACCGCGCTGGCCGTTTCCACGCCGGCGGGCCAGGACCTGGGTACGCTGGTCGCCGGTGAAGAGAACGGCCTGACCGCCCGCCTGGTGCTGGGTCTGGTGATCGGCGTGCTGCTACTGGCCCTGATCTTCAAGGCGGCGGACTTCCGCAAGAGCTTCGACAATATCCTGGGCGGTCTGGTGATCGGCCTGATGGTGCTGGGTGCCTGGTGGCTGACCAGCAACGTCCAGATTGATGATGGAATGGACACCTACACGCCCCAGGCCTATATCGCCGACTGGAGCTTCGTGGCCACCGGTGACGAGCCGTTCGAGCCACGCAATGACGCCGAGTGGTCCAACCAGTCCTTTACCTTCATCAATCCGATGGGGCAGAGCTTGCGTTATGTGTCGAACGGTTTCGACAGCAGCGTGCTGTACTTCGGCGTGATGGCGCTGGCCGGCGTGATCCTGGGATCCCTGTTCTGGGCCCTGGTCACGCGCGCGTTCCGTTTCGAGTGGTTCGCCTCGGTGCGGGACTTCGTGAATCACTTCATCGGCGCGATCCTGATGGGCTTCGGTGGCGTCCTGGCGATGGGCTGCACCATCGGTCAGGGGATCACCGGTGTCTCGACGCTGGCGCTGGGTGGCTTCCTGACGTTCATCATGATTGTGTTTGGCGCCGCGCTGACCATGAAGATCCAGTACTACAAGATGGTCTACGAAGACGAAGCCAGCTTCGGGAAGGCGCTGATGACTTCCCTGGCGGACATGAAGCTGCTGCCGAACGGCATGCGCAAGCTGGAAGCCATCTGATGGCGCGCGGCGGGGGGGATGTCTTGCGTTTTCCCCGTCGGGCCGTACACTACGCTGCTGGAGGCCCGGTCACCCCGGGCCTTCCGCTTTGCAAGATGGCCGGGCCGGGCCCAGGGTTCGAGCCGGGTCGCAACAAAAAGGGTCGTTAGCTCAGTTGGTAGAGCAGTTGGCTTTTAACCAATTGGTCGTAGGTTCGAGCCCTACACGACCCACCATTATTTCCTGTGACCGGTCGCCGGATCGGCAGCAAGCCCGTTCATGCGGGCTTTTTGTGTTTATGGCCGGTGAACACGCTAGAATGCGCGGTCGATACGCAAACGCAACGAGAGTTTTCCGCAAGATCGCGAAAGTGGCGGAACTGGTAGACGCGCTGGGTTTAGGTCCCAGTGGGGTAAAACCCGTGAGAGTTCGAGTCTCTCCTTTCGCACCAACGTCCATCAACCATCGGTACGACATGAAGGTTTCCGCTGCGATCGGCAGGGATGACCGATACCCGAACCATTACGAGGCCCTCCATGCAAGTTTCTGTTGAAGCCACCGGCAGCCTGGAACGCAAACTGACCATCCAGGTCCCCCCCGAACGGGTCAATGACGAAGTCGACAGCCGTCTGAAATCTCTGGCCAAGCGGGTGCGTCTGGACGGCTTTCGCCCGGGCAAGGTGCCGCTGAAGGTCGTGCGTCAGCGGTATGGCTCCGGGGTCTTCCAGGAGGTGCTGAGCGAGGTGCTGCAGCAGAGCTATCGCGAGGCCGTGCAGCAGGAAGGCCTGGAACCTGCGGGTAATCCGAGCATCGAGCCGAAGGATGTCGAGGAGGGTCAGCCGATCGAGTTTGTGGCCAGCTTCCAGGTGTTCCCCGAGGTCGAGGTAGCGGATTTCTCCGATGTTGAGATCGAGCGTCCGGTCGCCGAGGTGGACGACGCCGACATTGATCGCGTGGTCGAGTCCCTGCGTGCCCAGCACAAGACCTGGGAAGCGGTCGAGCGCGCGGCGGCCGAGGGCGACCGCGTGACCCTGGATTTTGTCGGAACTCTCAACGGCGAAGAATTCGAGGGCGGCAAGGCCGAGGGGTTCATGGTCGAGATCGGTGCCGGGCGGCTGCTGCCGGAGTTCGAGAACCAGCTGGTCGGCCTGAAGGCCGGCGAGGAAAAGACCATTGATGTCACCTTTCCCGAGGATTACCCAGCCGAAAATCTGAAGGGCCAGACCGTGCAGTTCGCGTTGACCATCAATCAGGTCGAGGCGCCGGTGCTGCCCGAGGTGGATGAGGAGTTCGCGAAGAAATTCGGCATCGAGGATGGTTCGGTCGAGAAACTTCGCGCCGATGTACGGTCCAACATGGAGCGGGAACTGCGTCAGGCCCTGAAGTCCCGCGTCAAGCAGCAGGTTCTGGAGGCGGTGGTCGCCAAGCACGGTTTCGATCTGCCCGATGCGCTGGTTCGAGCCGAGATCAACCGTCTGCGCGAGGAAGCCGAACAGCGCTTCGGCGGTGCCGAGAAAACCCAGCCGCTGCCGGACAGCCTGTTCGAGGACGAGGCGCAGCGCCGGGTACGTCTGGGCCTGGCCCTGCGAGCGATCGTGGACCAGAAGGAATTCACCGTGGATGCCGAGCGTGCCGAGCGCGAGCTCGATGAAATGGCGCAGACCTACGAGGACCCGGAAGAGGTCAAGCAGTACTATCGCTCCAACCCGGAAGCCAAGAGCAATCTGGAATCGGTGGTGCTGGAGGATCAGGTGGTCGACTGGGTAGTCGATCAGGCCCGAGTGACCGACAAGAAGACGACGTTCCAGGACGTCATGAATCCGAACAAGGAGTCGACTGAATGAGCCATGACATGGCCGATCAGGGCGCGCAGCACGCCCAGGGGCTGAATCTGGTCCCGATGGTGGTCGAGCAGACCGCCCGCGGTGAGCGTGCCTACGACATTTATTCCCGGTTGCTGAAGGACCGGGTGGTGTTCTGTGTGGGGCCGGTCGAGGACTATATGGCCAACGTGATTGTGGCCCAGTTGCTGTTTCTCGAGTCCGAGAACCCCGACAAGGAAATCAGCCTCTACATCAACAGTCCCGGGGGTGCAGTGACCGCGGGGATGGCAATCTACGACACCATGCAGTTTATCCAGCCCAAGGTCAGCACGCTGTGTGTGGGGCAGGCCGCCAGCATGGGCGCGATTCTGCTGGCCGGTGGTGCGCCGGGCAAGCGCTATGCGCTGCCGCATTCGCGCGTGATGATCCACCAGCCGCTGGGCGGTTTTCAGGGGCAGGCGACGGATATCGACATCCACGCCCGCGAGATCCTGAAGATTCGCGAGGAGCTCAACCGCGTGCTTGCCCATCATACCGGGCAGAGCGTGGAACAGGTCGAGCAGGATACCGATCGGGATCGCTTCATGACTGCCGCGGACGCCAAGGAGTACGGCCTGATCGACAATGTGCTGTCGCATCGCGACAAGGCCGCGGATTCGGCCTGAGGCCTTACTCCCGGACCCCGCGCGCGGCCACTTTACCGGACGCGGGGGCGGCCCGTTTGCAACTGCCGCGCAAACGGGGCATGTTCTGAAGTAACCGACATCCCAATCGAGGCAAACGGATGAGCGACGACAAGACCCCTCCCGCAGACGGCAAGCTGCTGTACTGCTCTTTCTGCGGAAAGAGCCAGCATGAAGTGCGCAAGCTTATTGCCGGACCGTCCGTATTCATCTGCGACGAGTGTGTCGAACTGTGCAACGACATTATTCGCGAGGAGATGCAGGAGGCTGGCCACGCCGAGCGTGATTCCCTGCCCAAGCCGCGCGATATCCGCGAGACCCTGGACGACTACGTGATCGGCCAGAACTCGGCCAAGAAGATCCTGTCGGTGGCGGTGTACAACCACTACAAGCGTCTCGAGGCCAAGGCGGGCAAGGACGAGGTCGAGCTGTCGAAGTCGAACATCCTGCTGATCGGTCCCACCGGTTCCGGCAAGACGCTGCTGGCGGAGACCCTGGCGCGGGTCCTGAACGTGCCGTTCACCATTGCCGATGCGACCACGCTGACCGAGGCCGGCTATGTCGGGGAGGATGTGGAAAACATCATCCAGAAGCTGTTGCAGAAGTGCGACTACGATGTGGAGAAGGCCGAGACCGGGATTGTCTACATCGACGAGATCGACAAAGTGTCGCGCAAGTCCGACAACCCGTCGATCACGCGCGACGTGTCCGGCGAGGGCGTGCAGCAGGCGCTGCTGAAGCTGATCGAGGGCACCACCGCATCGGTGCCTCCGCAGGGTGGTCGCAAGCATCCTCAGCAGGAGTTCCTGCAGGTGGATACGCGCAACATCCTGTTTATTTGTGGCGGGGCCTTTTCCGGACTTGAAAAGGTGATCCAGCAGCGTGCCGAGAAGGGCGGGATCGGTTTCTCCGCCGACGTCCACTCGCGGGACGAAAACAAGTCCGGTGGCCAATGGCTCAAGCAGCTCGAGTCGGACGATCTGGTGCGCTATGGCCTGATCCCCGAATTCGTTGGCCGCCTGCCGGTGCAGGCGACGCTGGAGGAACTGGACGAGGAAGCCCTGATCACCATCCTGACTCAGCCACGCAACGCCCTGGTCAAGCAGTACGCCCGTCTGTTCGAGATGGAGGGTGTGGAGCTGGAGTTTCGCGACGATGCGCTGTCCGCGATCGCACAAAAGGCGATGGAGCGCAAGACCGGCGCACGCGGCTTGCGCACCATCATGGAGAACATCCTGCTCGACACCATGTACGAACTGCCGTCGATGGAAGGCGTCAGCAAGGTGGTGATCGACGAAGCGGTGATCCGTGGCGATGCGGAGCCCTACCTGATCTACGACAACACCTCGTTCTCCAAGCAGGCCGCGGCGGATTCCTGATTCGCTGTGGCGGTGGCGAGGCGCCCTTGAAAAAAGCCGCGGGCGCCCCCATCTCTGCTACTACATTCTCCCAGCCCTGAGGGGGCCTCATGACCGATCAACACTCCTCCCAGAACGAGGTGGATTCGCCCGTCAAGCGCGTTGCGGTGCTGCCGCTGCGCGACGTCGTGGTGTATCCGCACATGGTGATCCCGCTGTTCGTGGGGCGCGAGAAGTCGATTCGTGCGCTGGATTCGGCGATGGCCGAAAACAAGCAGATCCTGCTGGTCGCGCAGAAGAGCGCGGAGGTTGACGAGCCCGAGGCCGGCGACCTGCACGAGATCGGGACCCTCGGCAACATCCTGCAGTTGCTGCGTCTGCCCGACGGTACGATCAAGGTGCTGGTCGAGGGTGCCCAGCGTGCGCGTGTGATGGACGTCGCGACGACCGGTGACGTCAAGGCCGAGGAAGACTACTTCGTGGCCGATATCCGCATGATGGAGGAGGAGTACGACACCGGGGACAAGGAACTCGAGGTCCTGGGTCGCTCTGCCCTCAATCAGTTCGAGCAGTACATCAAGCTGAACAAGAAGGTCCCGCCGGAGATCCTGACCTCACTGGCCGGGATCGACGATAGTTCACGCCTGGCCGATACCATCGCAGCGCACATGTCGCTGAAGCTCGAGGAGAAGCAGCAGGTCCTCGAGATCGCCAACGTGCGCGAACGCCTGGAGCACCTGGTCGGCAAGATCGAGGGCGAGATGGACGTGCTGCAGATCGAGAAGAAGATCCGCGGCCGTGTGAAGCAGCAGATGGAGAAATCCCAGCGCGAGTATTATCTGAATGAGCAGATGAAGGCCATTCAGAAGGAACTGGGCGATCTCGAGGATGCGCCGAACGAGCAGGAAGATCTGGCCGAGAAGATCGAACAGGCCGGTATGCCGGCCGAGGCGAAGAAGAAGGCAACCGCGGAGCTGAACAAGCTCAAGATGATGTCGCCGATGTCGGCCGAGGCGACGGTGGTGCGCAGCTACATTGACTGGCTGGTCAGCGTGCCGTGGAAGAAGAAGACCCGGGTCAGCAAGGATCTGACGCGCGCCGAGAAGATCCTTAACGAAGACCATTATGGTCTGGAAGAGGTCAAGGAACGTATCCTTGAGTACCTTGCAGTGCAGTCGCGGGTGCGCAAGCTGAAGGGTCCGATCCTTTGCCTGGTGGGTCCGCCCGGGGTGGGCAAGACCTCGCTGGGTCAGTCGATCGCGCGCGCCACGAACCGCAAGTTCTCGCGCATGTCCCTGGGCGGGGTGCGTGACGAGGCCGAGATTCGTGGCCACCGGCGCACTTACATCGGCTCGCTGCCGGGCAAGATTGTCCAGAATCTGGCCAAGGTCGGGGTGCGCAACCCGCTGTTCCTGCTGGATGAAATCGACAAGATGGCGATGGATTTCCGGGGCGACCCGGCCTCTGCGATGCTCGAGGTCCTGGACCCGGAACAGAATCACACCTTCAGCGATCACTATCTGGAGGTCGATTTCGACCTGTCCGATGTGATGTTCGTGGCGACCGCCAATTCGATGAACATTCCCGGGCCGCTGCTGGATCGGATGGAGGTGATCCGTCTGTCCGGATACACCGAAGACGAGAAGGTCAATATCGCCCACACCTACCTGGTGCCCAAGCAGATCAAGAACAGCGGGCTCAAGCCCGCCGAGATCAATATCTCCGATACCGCGGTGCGCGACATCGTGCGCTACTACACCCGCGAGGCGGGCGTACGCTCGCTGGAGCGCGAGATCGCCAAGATCTGCCGCAAGGTGGTGAAGCAGCGCCTGCTGGCAAAGGGCAAGGACAAGTCACGGACTACCTCCGTAACCCCGAAGACGCTGGACAAGTATCTCGGGGTACGGCGCTACCGCTTCGGTCTGGCGGAGGAGAACGACCAGATCGGACAAGTGACCGGACTGGCCTGGACAGAGGTCGGGGGCGAACTGCTGACCATCGAGGCAACGGTAGTGCCGGGCAAGGGCAAGACCCAGCAGACCGGCAAGCTCGGAGACGTGATGCAGGAGTCGATTCACGCGGCGCTCACGGTCGTCCGGGCGCGTGCCGACTCCTTGGGCCTCGAGGAAAACTTTCACGAGAACAAGGATCTGCATGTCCATGTTCCGGAGGGCGCGACGCCCAAGGACGGCCCGTCTGCGGGGATCGCGATGTGTACTGCGATTGTCTCTGCGCTGACCGGCATCCCGGTGCGGGCGGACGTGGCGATGACCGGCGAGATCACCCTGCGTGGTCAGGTGCTGCCGATCGGCGGACTCAAGGAAAAGCTGCTGGCGGCCCACCGCGGCGGGATTCGCACCGTCCTGATCCCCGAGGAGAACGAGAAGGATCTGGTCGATATTCCGAAGAATATCAAGCAGAAACTGGATATTCGTCCGGTGCGCTGGATCGACGAGGTCCTGGAGGTCGCACTGACCCATATGCCCGAGGCCAAGACCGGCGAGACGCCCGACAAGGTCGAGGATGTGGTGAAGCCGGCCAAGGAGTCCGGGCGCCGCCGGGTCCGGCACCACTAAGTCACGGATTTTCCGAATCACCGCGGCCTTCTGGTCGCGGTTTTTTTGTGCATGCATGGTCCCGTTCGGGATGGGTAGGCCTGCGTGGGGGAACAGAGATCGGACGGTCTTTCCCCTGCTCGCGTTTGACACTTTTTCGAGGGCCTTGCTATAACCCCAGTCGCACCACACGATTCAGCGGCCAGGCGGCGTTCCCGGGGTTATGGAGATCGGTACCCTGGCTGTTGTAAGCTTGGCCATCCATCCGGCGCAAAGCCCGAGTCACCACTGAGATAAGGAAGCCTTTCATGAATAAATCCGAATTGATCGACGCGATCGCTGCGGAAGCCGATGTCCCCAAGGCCCAGGCCAGCCGGGTCGTCGATGCCATGGTCAGCGTAGTTGGGGACGCCCTCGCCAAGGGGGATCAGGTATCGCTGGTGGGCTTTGGTACCTTCCTGGTCCGCGAACGCGAAGCGCGTACCGGGCGCAATCCGCGCACCGGGGAAACCATCCAGATCGCCGCTTCCAAGACGCCGTCGTTCAAGGCTGGTAAAGCGCTCAAGGATCGAGTAAACTAACGCGCTTTATCGGGTGCTTAGCTCAGTTGGTAGAGCGTCGCCCTTACAAGGCGAATGTCGGCGGTTCGAACCCGTCAGCACCCACCAAGTGCAGTCCCCGCCCGGGATGCACGACGCAGAGTTCCTGGAGCGGTAGTTCAGTTGGTTAGAATACCGGCCTGTCACGCCGGGGGTCGCGGGTTCGAGTCCCGTCCGCTCCGCCATATCGAGAAAGGCGCCTTCGGGCGCCTTTTTTTTCGTCCGGCAAATGTGCTGGCCGGTGCACGGGATGACTGCCATGGAACACCGCCTCGCTGGTTTTGTCCATGTCGTGGACCCGAGCGCAGACGCGGGCGCATGCGCCTGCTACCATTTCCGCTTCCACAAATTTCGACTGACGGTTCCTCCACCCGGACACCCAAGAGAACATCATGCTGCAAGCAATCCGCGATCGCGCCACCGGCTGGCTCGCCTACGTCGTCATCGGCCTTATCACCATCCCATTCGCGTTGTGGGGCCTGGGCGAATATTTTAGCGAATCCGGCCCGCTGGTCGCGGCAGAGGTCGATGGGGTCGATATCCCGGTACGTCAGGTCCATCAGGAGGCACGCAGCCAGCGTGATCAGATGGCCCGCATGTTCGGGGGCGAGGTCCCGGACGACGTGCTGGACGAGGACGGTATTCGCATGGCCGCGCTGGAAAGCCTGATCCGTCACGAGTTGTTGCGCCAGGCGGCCGACAGCGCCGGTTTCCGCGCAGCCGATGACAGCATCCTGCGCGAGATCCGGGGTATGTCGGTATTCGAGGAGAACGGTCAGTTCAGCCGTGAACGCTACGCCCAGTTGCTGAATGCCCAGCGCATCAGTCCCGCGGATTTCGAGCGTGACGTGGCCCAGTCCATCGTGCTGGCGCAGATTGAGCGGGGGATCCAGACCACCGGGCTGCCCTCCGCCACGCTGGTGGATGACTTCGAGCGCCTTCGTAATCAGACTCGTGTGGCGAGCTGGCGGGTCTTCGAGGCGGATGGCTTCGATCAACCCGGGGCCGTGGATGCGGACGCGGTGCGCGCCTATTACGAGGCCAACCCGGACGACTTCACCACCGCCGAGCGCATGCGGATTGCCTACCTGCAGCTGGATCCGGAATCACTGGAGGGTGCAGTCGAGGTCTCGGAAGACGAGATCCGTGAGCATTATCGTATGAACCGTTCGCGTTACGAACAGCCGGAATTGCGCGAGGTGCGCCAGATCCGCATCCGCGACGAGGACGAGGAGGCCGAAGGGCGCATCCGCGAACTGCGCGAACGCCTGGAAGCCGGCGAAGAGTTTGCGCGTCTTGCCGAGGAGTACTCCGAGGATCGGCTGAGTGCGGATCGGGGCGGGAGTCTGGGCCGGATCGCGCGCGGCGATATCGATCCCACCCTGGAGACCGTGATCTTTACGCTTCCGCAGGGGCTGATCAGCCAGCCGATACGCACCGAGCGTGGCTGGTTTATCCTCGAAGTGACAGCCATCGAGGAGTCGCAGCCGCAGCCCTTCGAAGAAGTGCGCGACGAGGTCGAGCGTGACCTGCGCGATCGCACTGCCGAGCAGATGCAGATCCGCGCCCTGGACGACCTGATGTCGCTGACCACCGAGTTCCCCGAAAGTCTGGAGCCTGCGGCCGATGCGACCGGCCTGGAGATCCGCACCAGCGACTGGTTTACCCGGGAGTCCGGTTCCGGTCTGACCTCGTTGCGCAGCATCCGTGATGCCGCGTTCGATCCGCGCGTGCGCGAGGACGGCTATAACAGCGATGCCATCGATCTGCGTGATGGTTCCACGGTTGTGCTGCGCATGGAAGAGCACGAACCGGCCGAGGTGCGCCCGCTGGCAGAGGTCGAAGACGAGATCCGGGCGCGCCTGCAGCGCGATGCGGCCGCCTCTGCGGCGCGCGAGGCCGGCGAGGCGCTGCTGTCACGGTTGCGTGAGGCCGACCCGTGGGACTCGGCGCTGGAGGATACGCAGGCCTGGCAGCGCAGCCGGGAGGTGCGTCGGGATTCTGCAGCGGATGGCGCCGAGGAGGTGCCGGACGGGGTTCGCGAGCACCTGTTCCAGCTCGCGCCGCCGGGCGAGGGTGCGGTCGAGCTTTCGGGTGCGGCGCTGCCGGGGGGCGACTTCGCGGTCGTCGTGCTGGAAGACGTTCGGCTCGAGGAGGGGACGGGTGACGAAAGCCTGCGTCAGCGAGCGCGTGAGGAACTGCGCAATGCCTATGGCGGTGCCGAGTTCCGCGCGTATCTTGCCTGGCTGGAGTCGCAGGCGGACATCCAGCGCTACCCCGACAACCTGGAATAGCAAGCGGTGGCGGGGGTGTGCTCCCGCTTCACGTCACGCTTACCTGATGAAGAAGCCCGGCAACTGCCGGGCTTTTTCATGGTGCGCCAGGCATGGCGCGCAGCGCCTTGACTGGCGCTATTCCGGACACTGTGGTGGTGACTGGATGACTTGGAGGTGCAAGTCCTCTACCGGCCCGGCAAGGGGAACGGTTAGCCGAACGGCAAGGGTGCCTACCGCGAGGTGGGATCTGAAGGAAGCCGAAGGCAAAGCACTGACCCGACGAACAGAAATCGCATACGAGGCGGCCGCCGTGGGTGAGAAGGCCATTATCTTCAAAGCCCGGTACTTGCACGGAAGCGGCGGACGTATATGCGGCGGGTATAAGTGTGAAGGTCGCGCGTCTTACCCTGGGAGATCTGTTCACCTGCCCCTGGCTACCGCCGTCGCGAGGCGGCGGGATGGGTGGACAGAAGTCAGCAGAAGCCGTAGTAGGTGGACTGACCGACCACTGAAGGGCGGAACCTGTAGTACGGATTGGGAAACCTGGACCTCGATGATCACCAGAGTCGCAACCAGAAGAGCGCAAGGGCTCTTCCCCGCCGGGGAGGGTAGCGGGCAGTACCCGCGAGAGTACCCGGCCGGGGTGGCAAGGTTCACGGCGGTGCAGGCCAACTCCCATGAGGGGCCGACATGGAGTTGATGTCGGCGGTACTGGAACGAGGCAACCTGATGCGGGCCTATGAACGGGTACTCCGGAACAAAGGAGCGCCCGGGGTAGATGGCATGACGGTGGGGGAACTCAAGCCCTACCTGCACGCCCACTGGCCCGAGATCAGGGAGCAACTGCGGGAGGGGCGATACCAGCCGCTGCCGGTGCGCAGGGTCGAGATACCCAAGCCCGGTGGCGGTACGCGCATGCTGGGGATCCCCAGCGTGCGGGATCGGCTCATCCAGCAGGCCCTGCATCAAATCCTGAGTCCTCTGTTTGAGGAGACGTTCTCGAACCACAGCTACGGCTTTCGGCCGGGGCGCAGCGCCGCGCAGGCGGTGCAACGATCCCGGGAGTACGTCGAGGAGGGCCGACGCTGGGTAGTGGATGCCGACCTGGAGAAGTTCTTTGACCGGGTCAACCACGACATCCTGATGTCGCGGGTGGCTCGCCAGGTCAAGGACAAGCGGGTGCTTGGACTGATCCGCGCCTACCTTCAGGCCGGGATCATGGAAGGCGGGGTGACGACGGCACGCAGCGAGGGGACGCCACAAGGCGG
>JBNJFQ010000009.1:0-83063 GCA_051747025.1 Pseudomonadota bacterium | reverse complement strand
GAAGCCGAGCCCGAGCAAGAGCCCAAGCAAGAGCCCGAGGAAGAGCCCGAGGAAGAGCCCGAGGAAGAGCCCGAGCAAGAGCCCGAGCAAGAGCCCGAGTCCGAATCTACGGCCGGGTCGGGATCGGGTCCGGCGGCTGCCCCCGAGCCGGGTCCGGCGGCCGCGCAGGACGACATCGATCCGGAGTTCGCGGAGGTCTTCATCGAGGAGGCCCATGACATCCTCGAGTCGGCGTTCGCCACGCTGGCCTCCTGGCGTGCGGCTGGCGGCCGCCCGGGTCCCGACCAGAGCGCTTTTCAGCGCGAGGTTCATACCCTGAAGGGCAGTGCCCGCATGGCCGGTTTCGATGTGGTCGGGGGGATCGCCCACGCCCTGGAAAGTGCACTCGGCGTGGAGACCGAGACCGGTCTGGAACCGCGCGACGGATTCTTCCGGCTGGCCGAGCGCGCTCTGGCCGATGTTCAGGCCCTGGTCGAGCGTGGCGTGGGGCCGTGGCAAACCGACGAATCCTCCAGCGAAAGCCTGGCGGCATTGCGCGACTGGGCGGCCGGCGAGTCGGGAGACACAGCGGAGACCGGCGCCACGGCAGAGGTCCTGCCGGACGCGGCGGACGACGAGATCGAGGGCGAGGCCGCCGAGACCGGGACCGAAACCACAGCTTTGGCGGAGGCTCCCGGGACGGTGCCCCCCGAGGCGGTGGCCGAATCGGCGGCGGTACCGGAAGGCCGGCGCATCCAGGAACAGGTCCGCATGGATGCGGAGGTCCTGGACTCGCTGGTGAACAACGCCGGAGAGCTGGCCACCTTCCATCGGCGATTCGAGCAGAGTGTGGGGCGGGTCGAGGCCCAGGTAGAGGAACTCGAGCGCACCATCAGCCGGCTGCGTCAGCAGTTGCGCAAGCTTGAGATCGAAACCGAGGCGCAGATCCTGTTTCGTGTGGAACAGGAGGGCGGCGAGGAAGCCGGCGACTTCGATCCGCTAGAGATGGACCGCTACTCCGGGATCCAGCAGTTGTCGCGCGCCCTGGCCGAGAGTGTGGGTGACCTCGACAGCCTGAAGGAGGAGGTCAGCACCGAACTGCAGAACGCCGGTGGCGTCCTGCTACAGCAGCGCCGGGTTGGGACCGATCTCCAGGATCAGTTAATGCGGCAGCGCATGGTGCGGTTTGCGCGTATGGCCCCGCGCCTGCGGCGTGTCGTGCGTCAGGCGGGCGAGGATCTGGGCAAGGAGGTCCGGGTCCAGTTCAATGGTCAGTCCGCAGAACTCGACCGGGCGCTCCTCGAACGCCTGGTGGCCCCGCTGGAACATCTGCTGCGCAACGCCATTGCGCATGGTATCGAGGACGCCGCGACGCGGCAGCAGCTCGGCAAGCCCGAGGTCGGACAGATCGAGGTCAGCCTGGAACAGTCGGGTAGCGAGATCCGCCTGGAGGTGATCGATGACGGTAGCGGGATCGACGCTGCCGCGGTCCGCGAGCGCGCGATCGAGCGGGGCCTGATCGCGGCCGATTCGACAATTACCGACCCGCAGGCCTTGCAGTTAATCCTCCGGTCCGGATTCTCGACGGCCACGGAGGTCTCGCACGTCGCGGGCCGCGGGGTCGGGCTGGACGTCGTCAACAGCGACGTGAAGCAACTCGGTGGCACCCTGGAGATCGACTCCACGCCGGGCAAGGGGTCGCGCTTTGTCCTGCGCCTGCCATTCACCCTGGCGATTACCCAGGCGCTGCTGGTGCAGGTGGGGGACGAGGCATTTGCGGTGCCGATGCCCTCGGTGGAGGGGGTGGTACGTGCGCGTGCCGACGAGATCGAATCGGGTGGCGCCGAGCCGTCCTACAACTATGTCGGACAGGACTACGTCGTTCGCGGTATGGGCGATCTGATGGGGATTGAAAGCCAGGCCGGGGTCGCTGCATTCCCCGAGCATCCCTTCCCGCTGTTGCTGGTGCGCGCGGACGACCAGCGGGTCGCCCTGCGGGTCGATGGTCTGATCGGAAGCCAGGAAGTGGTGGTGAAGTCGGTTGGCCCGGTGCTCAGCCGGATCCCGGGGGTCGCGGGAGCCACCCTGCTGGGCGATGGTACGGTCATGCTCATCCTTGACCTGAGCATGCTGGTGCGCTTCGCCACCGTCGCCGGCATGGTTGAGGGGGGGGCAGCCGAGGGAGATATCGCGCCACGCATCATGGTGGTCGACGACTCCATTACCATCCGCAAGGTCACGGCCCGTCTGCTCGCACGCCACGGATACGAGGTGGACACCGCGCGCGATGGTCTGGATGCGGTGGCATTGCTGGATGAGCGCCGACCGGATCTGATCCTGCTGGACGTGGAGATGCCGCGCATGGACGGTTTCGAATTCGCCGCGCATGTCCGCGACCATCCGGAGTTGCATCGGGTCCCGATTATCATGATTACTTCGCGCAGCGGATCCAAGCACCGCGAGCGGGCCGAGCGCCTGGGGGTCAATGGCTACCTTGGCAAGCCCTATCTCGAGAACGACCTGCTGGAGGAGATCCGGCGGCAGCTTGAGGGAGTGCCGGCATGATGGAACATGAGGCGGTCGAGGCCGTCATTGTCCAGCTAGACGAGGGATCGATCCTGTTGCCGCGCAGTGTCTTTCTGGAGGTAACCACCCGAGCCGGGGCAGTACAGCTGGATGCGGGACACTCCGAAGTCCCGTGGCTGGGGCCGAGTCTGATCTGGCAGGACGTGCAGGTGCCGGTGGTCAATGTGCAGCAATTGCTGGCCCCGGAACGCGATACCGGGTCGGATCAGCGTCGTTTCACCCGCCTGCTGGTTATGCAGTCGCTGTCCGAGCCGGAGCGCATGCCGTTCTATGCCCTCGAGGTGCGCGGTACTCCGCATCCGGTACGGATTACACCCCACAATATCTACGCCCTGGAGGGGGTCGAGTCCCATCCCTGGTCCTGGCGCGTCAAGGCCTCCGGGGTCAGCACCCATCTGTTGCGTCTGGATCTGGTTGAACAGCAATTGCTGGAGCTGGGTACGGCCGAGCCGGCCTGACGACTTTCCGCAGCATCCGCCTGCGTGCGGCGCGGTGCTGACGCGGTCGGGGCTTACCCCGGAAGATCCCCGAGGCGTGCCTGCACTAGCGCGAGCAGTACGATCGACGCGGTCTCAGTACGCAGAGTGCGCGGCCCCAATCCGACGCCCAGGAATCCCTTGGCGAACGCCTGTTCGCGCTCCGTGCCCGTGAGCCCGCCTTCCGGTCCGATAAACAGCGCGATCGCGGCGGGCGTGCGCTCGCTCAGGCAGGCACCCAGGCCCTGGCCGCCCTCGTCAGCAAGCAGCCCCAGGGCGTTGTGGTCGATGCCTGCGAGTGCCGGCTCCGGTGGCTCGGGTGCGTACAGATGAGGCAGTTCGTTGCGGCCGCATTGTTCCGCCGCGGCACGCAGGATGCCCTGCCAGTGGCGCTGGCGCTTCTCCAGGCCCTTGTGTGCGCCCGCCGACCGCGAGCGTTCACAGAGCACCGGGCGGATCGACTGCACGCCCAGCTCCACGGCCTTCTGGATGGCGAGGTCCATGTGGTCGCCGCGCGCGACGCCCTGGAGCAGGTGGATCGGGAAGGTCGGGTGGGTGGGTGCGATGGCGCGTTCGCCAAGGTGGAAGGTGCCGTGGCGACGGTCTGTAAGTTCGAGGGTGGCCTCGAATTCATTGCCCTGGCCGTCGAAGACGCGGCAGGGGGCGCCGCTTTTCAGGCGCAGGACGGTGGTGGCGTAATGCAGCCGGTCCTGTGGGGCGGAGAGCGACTGCCCCGCGGCCAGTGCCTCGGATTCGAGCAGCAGCCGGGGGCAGCGCATGTCAGGCTACTTCCGGTTGTCGAGGTCCAGGGCCTTCCAGATCTGTTCGGTCGGTCCGGCCTGGTTCATCGAATAGAAGTGGATCCCCGGCGCGCCCTTATCGAGCAGATCGTCGGTCAGACGCGTGGCGACCTCGATGCCGAATTTGCGGATCGATTCCTTGTCGTCGCCATAGGCCTCCATCCGCTTGCGGATGTAGCGCGGGATCTCGGCGCCGCACATCTCGGAGAAGCGCACGATCTGGGTGTAGTTGGTGATCGGCATGATCCCGGCAATGATCGGGATGGTGATGCCCATCTTCTCTACCCGTTCCATGAAGGCCACGTAGGCGTCCGGATTGTAGAAGTACTGGGTGATCGCGGCGTCGGCGCCGGCGTCCACCTTGGTCTTGAAGTTCTCCAGGTCCTTCTCGGCATTCGGTGCCTGCGGATGGAACTCCGGATAGGCCGCGACCTCGATCTTGAACTGGTCGCCGAATTCGGCGCGGACGAACTCCACCAGCTCGGAGGCATAACGGAAATCACCACCGGAATGCTTGGTGCCGGACGGCAGGTCGCCGCGCAGCGCCACAATGCGCTTGACCCCGGATTCGCGGTAGGTCGACAGCAGATCCCGCAGCTCGTCCCTGGTGGACGAAATGCAGGAGACGTGCGGGGCGGCGGGGATGCCGTCGTTGTCGATAATGTCCCGGACCGTCTCCAGGGTGCGGTCGCGGGTGGATCCCCCGGCGCCGAAGGTGACGGAATAGAACTCGGGATTCAGGGCGCCCAGGCGCTGGCGGGCCTTGGCCAGGCGTTCGGCGCCAGCCTCGTCCTTGGGCGGAAAGAATTCAACGCTGTAGACGCGTTCTTGTGCAGACATGTGTGTCCTCCAGACAAAAAGAAGGCGGACCGCACGAACATGCGGCCCGCCCCGGCGTTCACATTAACAACGAATTGAAATGTGAGGCTGGCCGATCAGTAGCGGTAGTGTTCCGGCTTGAACGGACCATCCACCGGCAGACCCAGGTACTTGGACTGCTCGTCGGTAAGACGGGTCAGATTGGCACCCAGCTTGAACAGGTGCAGCTGCGCGACCTTCTCGTCCAGGTGCTTCGGCAGTACGTAGACGTTCTTCTCGTACTGGTCACCCTTGGTCCACAGCTCGATCTGAGCCAGGGTCTGGTTGGTGAAGGAGTTGGACATCACGAAGCTCGGATGACCGGTACCGCAGCCCAGGTTCACCAGGCGGCCTTCGGCCAGCATGATGATCCGGTTGCCGTTCGGCAGGATGATGTGGTCAACCTGCGGCTTGATGTTCTCCCACTCGTACTTGCGCATCGCGGCCACGGCGATTTCCGAGTCGAAGTGACCGATGTTGCAGACGATGGCCTGGTTCTTCATGCGGGTCATGTGATCTTCGGTGATCACGTCCTTGTTACCGGTGGCGGTAACAAAGATCTCGGCCTTGTCGGCCGCGTCTTCCATCGTGACCACGCGGAAACCTTCCATGGCGGCCTGCAGGGCGCAGATCGGGTCGATTTCGGTGATCCACACGGTGGCACCGAGGCCGGCCAGCGACTGGGCAGCACCCTTGCCGACGTCACCGTAGCCGCAGACCACGGCGATCTTGCCGGCGATCATGACGTCGGTGGCGCGCTTGATGGAGTCCACGGTGGACTCGCGGCAGCCGTACAGGTTGTCGAACTTGGACTTGGTGACCGAGTCGTTGACGTTAATCGCCGGGAAGGCCAGTTCGCCGTCTTTCGCCATCTGGTACAGGCGATGGACACCGGTGGTGGTCTCTTCGGTCACGCCCTGGATCTTGGCGAGCTGTTCGGAGTACCAGGTCGGCTGCTTGGCCAGGCGATCCTTGATCGAGGCAAACAGGGCGACTTCTTCTTCGTTCTCCGGGTTGGAGATGACCGACTGGTCCTTCTCGGCCTTGGCGCCGATGTGCAGGAGCAGCGTGGCGTCACCGCCATCGTCCAGGATCATGTTGGCGCCGCCGTCGAATTCGAAGATGCGGTGGCAGTAGTCCCAGTACTCTTCCAGGGTTTCACCCTTCACGGCGAAGACCGGGGTGCCGTTGTCGGCGATCGCGGCCGCGGCGTGGTCCTGGGTGGAGTAGATGTTGCAGGAGGCCCAGCGCACGTCGGCACCCAGGGCTTCCAGGGTCTGGATCAGCACCGCGGTCTGGATGGTCATGTGCAGGGAGCCGGCGATCTTGGCGCCCTTGAGCGGCTTGGAGGCCGCGAACTCTTCGCGGGTCTGGACCAGACCGGGCATCTCGGTCTCGGCGATCGCAATTTCCTTGCGGCCGAAGTCGGCAAGGTTAATGTCCTTGACGACGTAATCGGTCTTCTTGTTGTCGTTCATCACAGCATTCATGGATCAACTTCTCCGTTTATCTGGATGAGCGCCGTGTTCACTTTTCAGGGGACATCCGGCTGAGCCTGACGGTTGAACCGCTGCAGCGCTCCTCAGCCGGATGGGAATTTCGCTTATGAAATGTGTAGGGTTCTCTTAGATGCCCGCCATCTTCTTGAGTTCCTCGGCCTTGTCGGTGCGCTCCCAGGGGAGGTCGATGTCTTCACGGCCGAAGTGACCATAGGCGGCGGTCGCCTTGTAGATCGGGCGCAGCAGATCCATCATCTGGATCAGGCCCCACGGGCGCAGGTCGAACGCTTCGCGCACAAAGCCTTCGATCTTGCGATCGTCGACCTTGCCGGTGCCGAAGGTGTCAATGGTGATCGAGGTCGGTTCGGCCACGCCGATGGCGTAGGAGACCTGGATCTCGCATTTGTCGGCCAGACCGGCGGCGACGATGTTCTTGGCTACATAGCGGCCGGCGTAGGCCGCGGAGCGGTCCACCTTGGACGGGTCCTTGCCGGAGAACGCACCACCACCGTGACGGGCCATGCCGCCGTAGGTGTCGACGATGATCTTGCGGCCGGTCAGGCCGGCGTCGCCCACCGGGCCACCGATTTCGAACTTGCCGGTCGGGTTGATGTGGACTTTGTCGTCGGAGACCTGGCTCAGCCATTCGTTCGGCAGCACCTTCTTGAAGATCTCCTCGTAGATCGCTTCCTTCAGGTCCTTCTGCGAGATATCCGGGCTGTGCTGGGTGGACAGGACCACCGCGTCCAGGCCGGCCGGCTTGCCGTCTTCATAGCGCAGGGAGACCTGGCTCTTGGCGTCCGGGCGCAGCCACGGCAGCTTGCCGCTCTTCATCAGTTCGGACTGGATGCGCACCATCTTGTGGGCGTAGAAGATCGGGGCGGGCATCAGGGTGTCGGTCTCGCGTGCGGCGTAGCCGAACATCAGGCCCTGGTCACCGGCGCCCTGGGTGGCGCGGTCGGAGACGTCGCGGTCCACGCCCATCGCGATGTCCTGGGACTGTTCGCCCAGCACGTTCAGCACCGCGCAGGTCTTGCCGTCGAAGCCGACGTCGGAATCGTTGTAGCCGATCTCGACGACGGTGTCGCGCACCAGCTTCTCGTAGTCGATCTGAGCGCCGGTGGTGATCTCGCCCAGCAGCATGACCATGCCGGTCTTGGTGGCGGTCTCGCAGGCGATGCGTGCATGCGGATCCTGTTCGATGATGGCGTCGACGATGGTGTCGGAGACCAGGTCGGCCATCTTGTCGGGGTGACCCGCAGAGACCGATTCCGAAGTGAAGATGTAATCGTTGGACATTAAGCGTTCCTTTGTGGTCGGTTCGATTTAGTTTTGCGCAAAACGACCGCTAGTGTAACGCGACTGGATCAATTTTTCTAAGCCCCCTCCTTGCGGGACCAGCCGGAGCGAGTCTCCGGGGGGCGGCGCGCGCGGCGTGGTGCCGCGCGCGGACGTGACTTGCCCCGACCGTGGAAAGTGGCCAAAATGCACCGGCTTTGCTGGGGCTGTTCGGGCCGCACCGTGTCATGCGCGCACTGGCGGGAACAGGTGCCCTCGGTCGTTCGGTCTGTCCGGGCCGGACCGCGCAGGCGCCCGCGCCGCTGCCCGCCACCAGCCGAATACACGAACAGAATCTAAGGAACAGGAGATCAGCATGCCTACCCGTAGAGAGCTTGCCAATGCCATCCGCGCCCTGTCGATGGATGCGGTTCAGAAGGCCAATTCCGGTCACCCGGGTGCGCCGATGGGAATGGCAGACATCGCCGAGGTACTTTGGAACGACTTCATGCAGCACAATCCGGTGAACCCGAGCTGGCCGGATCGCGACCGCTTCGTGATGTCCAACGGCCACGGTTCCATGCTGGTCTACTCGCTGCTGCACCTGACCGGCTACGATCTGCCGATGGACGAGCTCAAGCAGTTCCGTCAGCTGCACTCCCAGACCCCGGGCCATCCGGAATACGGTTATACCGCCGGCGTCGAGACCACCACCGGCCCGCTGGGCCAGGGCATCTCCAACGCGGTCGGCATGGCGCTGGCCGAGAAGATGATGGCTGCCCACTTCAACCAGCCGGGTCACGACGTCGTGGACCACAACACCTATGTGTTCCTCGGCGATGGCTGCCTGATGGAAGGTGTCTCCCACGAATCCTGCGCGCTGGCCGGCACCCTGGGGCTGGGCAAGCTGATCGCGTTCTGGGACGACAACGGCATCTCCATCGACGGCGAGGTCGAGGGCTGGTTCACCGATGACACCCCGGCGCGTTTCGAGGCCTACGGCTGGCATGTGGTGCGGGGCGTGGACGGACACGATGCCGACGCGGTCAAGGCCGCGATCGAGGAGGGCCGCAAGGAAACCGGCAAGCCGACCCTGATCTGCTGCCGCACCGTCATCGGCTTCGGCTCCCCGAACAAGTGCGGCAAGGAAGAGTGCCACGGCGCCGCGCTGGGCGAGGACGAAGTCGCCCTGACCCGCAAGGAGCTCGGCTGGGAGCATGGACCGTTCGAAATCCCGGCCGACATCTATGCCGGCTGGGACGCGAAGGACAAGGGCGCGAAGGCCGAAGCCGAGTGGAAGGAACGCTTCGCGGCCTACAAGGCCGCGCATCCGGATCTGGCCGCCGAATTCGAACGCCGCATGGCCGGTGACCTGCCCGCCGACTGGGAGGAGAAGGCGAGCGCCTTCGTCAAGCAGACCGTGGAAAAGGCCGAGAAGGTTGCCTCGCGCAAGGCCTCGCAGAACGCGATCGCCGGCATGGCTCCGGCGGTTCCGGAACTGCTGGGCGGTTCCGCCGACCTGGCCGGCTCCAACCTGACCATGTACGGCGGCTCCAGGGGCGTGACCCGTGACGATGCCTCCGGCAACTACGTGTTCTACGGCGTGCGCGAATTCGGCATGGCCGCGATCATGAACGGCATCGCCCTGCACGGCGGCTTCATCCCGTACGGCGGTACCTTCCTGATTTTCTCCGACTACGCCCGCAATGGCATCCGGATGTCCGCGCTGATGAAGCAGCGCGTGATGTACGTGCTGACCCATGATTCCATCGGACTCGGCGAAGACGGCCCGACCCACCAGCCGATCGAGCAGACCCCGAGCCTGCGCCTGATTCCGAACCTGAATGTCTGGCGCCCCTGCGACGCGGTGGAAACTGCGGTCGCCTGGAAGGCCGGCATCGAACGCACCGATGGCCCGTCCGCCTTTATCCTGTCGCGCCAGGGCCTTCCGCACATGGAGCGGGACGGCGAGCAGCTCGCCAGCATCGCCCGCGGCGGCTACGTGCTGAAGGACTGCGACGGCACCCCGGACCTGATCTTTATCGCCACCGGTTCCGAGGTCGAGCTGGCTGTGCAGGCCGCCGACGAACTGAGCGCCGATGACAAGAAGGTCCGTGTGGTCTCGATGCCCTGTGTCGAGCTGTTCGAGCAGCAGGACCCGGCCTATCAGGAGGCCGTGCTGCCGGCCGCCGTGCGCAAGCGCGTCGCCATCGAGGCGGGTGCGACCGCCGGCTGGTACAAGTACATCGGCCTGGACGGCGCCGTGTTCGGTCTGGACCGTTTCGGCGAGTCTGCCCCCGGCGGTGCCCTGTTCGACTACTTCGGCTTCAAGCCGGCGAATGTCGCCCAGGTTGCCCGCGACGTCCTGAACGGCTGAGCGCCACCGAATTTTCAAAAAGAGCTGAAAGAGGAGATTCCCATGGCTATCAAGGTTGGTATCAACGGCTTCGGCCGCATCGGCCGCATGGCCTTTCGTGCCATCGCCAAGGACTTCCCGAACCTGCAGGTGGTCGGCATCAACGACCTGCTGGATCCGGAATACCTGGCATACATGCTGCGCTACGATTCTGTGCATGGCCGCTTCGAGGGCGACATTAGTGTGGACGGCAACCACCTGGTGGTGAACGGCAATCGCATTCGCCTGACCGCCGAGAAGGATCCGGCTGCCCTGAAGTGGAGCGAGGTCAACGCCGACATCGTGATCGAGTCCACCGGCCTGTTCCTGACCGCCGAGACCGCCCAGAAGCACCTGGATGCTGGCGCCAAGAAGGTGGTGATGTCCGCCCCGTCCAAGGACGACACTCCGATGTTCGTCTACGGTGTGAACCACGCCAACTACGCGGGCCAGAACATGGTCTCCGCCGCGTCCTGCACTACCAACGCCCTGGCCCCGGTGGCCAAGGTGCTGCACGACACCTGGGGCATCAAGCGTGGCCTGATGACCACTGTGCACGCCGCTACCGCGACCCAGAAGACCGTGGACGGCCCGTCGATGAAGGACTGGCGCGGCGGCCGCGGCATCCTGGAGAACATCATCCCGTCCTCCACGGGCGCGGCCAAGGCCGTCGGCAAGGTGCTGCCGGAACTGAACGGCAAGCTGACCGGCATGGCCTTCCGTGTGCCGACCTCCGACGTGTCGGTGGTTGACCTGACCGTGGAACTCAATGGCGATGCCAAGTACGACGACGTCTGCGCGGCCATGAAGAAGGCTGCCGAAGGTGAGCTCAAGGGTGTGCTCGGCTACACCGACGAGCTGGTGGTCTCCACCGACTTCCGTGGCTACACCGCTCCGTCCGTGTTCGACGCCGGTGCCGGTATCCAGCTGGACCCGACCTTCGTGAAGGTCGTCGCTTGGTACGACAACGAGTATGGCTACACCTGCAACATGCTGCGCATGGTGGAGCACGTCGCCAAGTAGGGCGTCCTGCCGATCGTCCGGGTGGCCCTGCAGGGGCTGCCCGGCCGTTTCCAGAGACTTGGGGCGAGCCCGGTGGGGCTCGCCCGAAGCCTTTTTTCGATTCATCGCTTTCCGAGAGGTACTCCCCCATGTCCGTGATCAAGATGACCGATCTCGACCTGAATGGCCGCCGCGTGCTGGTGCGCCAGGATCTCAACGTCCCGGTGAAGGACGGCAAGGTCACCTCCGACGCCCGCATCCGTGCGAGCCTGGAGACCGTACAGAAGGCCCTGGACGGTGGCGCGGCAGTGATGCTGATGTCGCACCTGGGGCGCCCCACCGAGGGCCAGTTTTCCGAGGAGGATTCCCTGGCCCCGGTCGCCGAGCACATGGGCGGCCTGCTCGGACGCGAAGTGCGCCTGGTGCGCGACTATCTCGCCGGCGTGGACGCCAAACCCGGCGAGGTGATCCTGCTCGAGAACGTGCGTTTCAACGCCGGCGAGAAAAAGGATGACGAGGCGCTGGCGAAGAAATACGCCGCGCTGTGCGATGTTTTCGTGATGGATGCCTTCGGTACCGCGCATCGCGCCCAGGCCTCCACTCACGGGGTGGCCCGATTCGCCCCGCAGGCCTGCGCCGGCCCGCTGCTGGCGAAGGAGCTCGAGGCCCTGGGCAAAGCCCTGGAGACCCCGAAGCGGCCGCTGGTCGCTATCGTCGGTGGTTCCAAGGTCTCGACCAAGCTGACCGTCCTGGAGTCGCTCTCCGGCGTGGTCGATCAGCTGATCGTTGGCGGCGGCATCGCCAATACCTTCATCGCGGCTCAGGGCCATAGTGTCGGCAAGTCCCTTTACGAGGCGGACCTGGTTGACGAGTCCAGGCGCCTGATGGAGGCGGCACGCGCCAAGGGCGGTGAGATCCCGGTCCCGACCGACGTGACCGTGGGCAAGGAGTTTTCCGAATCCACCCCCGCCGAGACCAAGTCGGTCGCTGCGGTTGCGGATGACGACATGATTTTCGATGTCGGTCCCGAGACCGCCGCGACCTACGCCGAGGCCCTGCGCAATGCCGGTACCATCGTCTGGAATGGCCCGGTCGGTGTATTCGAGTTCGATCAGTTCGCCGCCGGCACCCGTGCGCTTGGCGAGGCGATCGCCGAGAGCAGCGCGTTCTCCATCGCCGGCGGGGGGGACACCCTGGCCGCGATCGACAAGTACAACCTGGCCGATCGCATCAGCTATATCTCGACGGGCGGCGGGGCCTTCCTCGAATTCCTCGAGGGCAAGACCCTGCCGGCTGTCGCCATCCTGGAAGAGCGGGCCAGGGGTTGATGCCTGACGCCCGCCCGGCCATGCACGGAGACGCGCGCGGATGAGACGCACCAAGATTGTCGCGACGCTGGGCCCGGCCACCGACAGCGACGAGGCCATGGAGGGCATCATTCGTGCCGGGGTCGACGTGGTGCGCCTGAACTTCTCGCATGGCGACCACGACGACCATCGCCAGCGTCTGGCCCGGCTGCGCGCCGCCTCCGAGCGCGCCGGGCGCTGCGTCGGCGTGCTGGGGGATCTCCAGGGCCCCAAGATCCGCATCGAGCGATTCCGCGACGGCAAGGTCTACCTCGAGGAAGGGACGGCGTTTGCGCTGGACGCTGATCTGGGCCGCGACGCTGGCGATGCCACCCAGGTCGGGCTGACCTATACTGATCTGCCGCGCGATGTGCAGGTCGACGACATCCTGTTGCTGGATGACGGACGCATCGTGCTGAAGGTCAGCGCGGTCAGCGGCGGGCGGATCGAGACTACCGTGATGGTCGGGGGCGAGCTGTCGAACAACAAGGGCATCAACCGCCAGGGTGGCGGCCTGTCCGCCCCGGCGATCACCGAGAAGGACCGCGAAGACATCCGCCTGGCGGCCGAGCTCGAGGTCGATTATCTCGCGGTTTCCTTCCCGCGCTCGGCGCAGGATTTGCACCTGGCCCGCAGCCTGCTGAAGGAGGCCGGCTGGGAGGCCGGGATCTGCGCCAAGATCGAACGCTCCGAGGCGCTGGAGGTGATCGACGAGATCATCGCTGCCTCCGAAGTGATCATGATCGCGCGCGGTGACCTGGGCGTGGAGATCGGTGATGCCGAGCTGCCCGGTGTCCAGAAGACCCTGATCTCGCGGGCGCGGGCGCTGAACCGCCTGGTGATTACCGCGACCCAGATGATGGAGACCATGATCCAGAACCCGATCCCGACGCGCGCCGAGGTGTTCGACGTCGCAAATGCGGTGCTGGATGGGACCGACGCGGTGATGCTTTCCGGCGAGACCGCCACGGGTCGATATCCCGCCCGCGTGGTCGAGAGCATGCATCGAATCTGCGAGGCGGCCGAGCGCCAGCGGGCCGCGCGCCAGTCCGATCACCGCATGGACAGCGTCTTCGGTCGGGTGGACGAGGCAATCGCGATGGCCACGATGTATACCGCCAACCACCTGGATGTGGCGGCTATCGCGGCGATGACCGAGTCCGGGTCCACCGCACTGTGGATGTCGCGAATCAGTTCCGGCATCCCGATCTACGCGATGACCCAGCGCATCAGCACCAGCCGCCGTATGACCCTTTACCGCGGGGTCTATCCGGTCCTGCTGAATCCGATCCCCGAGAACCACGAGAGCCTGAACCGTGAAGCGGTGAACTTGCTCAAGGCCGAGGGCGTCGTGCAGGATGGCGCGCTAGTCATTATTACCAAGGGCGATCTTCAGGGTGCGCGCGGCGGCACCAATGCAATGAAGATCGTGCGTGTCGGCGAGCTCTGATGGCGCCGCGCGCCCCGGCCGTTACGCTTTATCAAACGTCAGTCCGAATCCCGTTAAGGAGGAACCCATGGCACTGATCTCACTCCGTCAGCTTCTGGACCATGCGGCCGAGCATGGCTACGGCATGCCGGCGTATAACGCCAACAACATGGAACAGATCCACTCGATCATGGAAGCGGCCGCCGAGGTCGACTCCCCGGTGATCATTCAGGCCTCGGCCGGTGCGCGCAAATACGCCGGCGAGCCTTTCCTGCGTCGCATGATCGAGGCCGCCGCCGAGCAGTACCCGGACATCCCGATCGTGCTGCACCAGGATCATGGTTCCGAGCCGGCGGTCTGCCTGCGTTCCATCCAGTCCGGTTTTACCTCGGTGATGATGGACGGCTCGCTGATGCCCGACATGAAGACCCCGGCCACCTACGACTATAACGTCGACGTGACCGCCAAGGTTGCCGAGATGGCGCATTCCTGCGGTGTGTCTGTGGAAGGCGAGCTGGGCTGCCTGGGTTCGCTCGAAACCGGCATGGCCGGCGAGGAAGACGGCTCCGGCGCCGAGGGCAAGCTGTCCCACGACCAGCTGCTGACCGACCCGGACGAGGCCGCGGATTTCGTGAAGAACACCCGGTGCGATGCCCTGGCGATTGCGATCGGTACCTCCCACGGCGCCTACAAATTCACGCGTCCGCCGACCGGCGACATCCTCGCGATCGAGCGCATCAAGGAGATCCACAACCGTATTCCGGATACCCATCTGGTCATGCACGGATCGTCTTCGGTGCCGCAGGAATGGCTGCAGATCATCAACCAGTACGGTGGTGACATGGGCGAGACCTATGGCGTGCCGGTGGAAGAGATCCAGGAAGGCATCAAGCACGGCGTGCGCAAGGTCAATATCGACACCGACCTGCGGATGGCGTCCACGGGTGCGGTGCGCAAGTTCCTCGCGGAAAACCCGAAGGAATTCGACCCGCGCAAGTTCCTGAAGGCCTCCACCGCCGGGATGAAGGACATCTGCAAGGCCCGCTTCGAGGCGTTCGGCTGTGCCGGCATGGCGTCCAAGATCAAGCCGGTTTCGCTGGACGACATGGTGGCCCGCTACAAGAGCGGCGAACTGGATCCCAAGGTCAACTGATCCGGGACGGCACGCACATCGTGTGTAGCAAAAAGGGGGCTTCGGCCCCCTTTTTTTGTGCGATCATGCATGGGTTGATCCTCGGTTTGTGTTTGTGGAGTCCTGTATGAGAAACCTGTTCGCCCTTGTCGTCCTCCTCGGCGCCCAGCTGATGTACCTCGGCAGCGCAGCGGCCAACCCGTTCAGCCGCGAGGTCGATCCCCAGGACATCGTCGATCGCGCCCGGGCAACGGTCGAGCAGATGGCCACGGACCCCGATTTCGAGGCCTTGCGCGACGTGCTACGCGATGCCCGCGGGGTCGTGATCTTTCCGCGCGTGGCGCGCGGGGCCTTCCTGCTCGGCGGCTCCGGCGGTCTTGGCGTGTTTCTGGCCTGGGATGCGGAGCGCGGCGACTATTCACCGGTCGCGTTCTACTCGCTTGGCTCGATCAGCTTTGGCATGCAGTTCGGTGGTGACGCGGCCGAGGTGGTGATGGTCGCGCGCACCCAGGATGCAGTGGACTCGATGTTCGGTTCCGCCATTCGCCTGGGCGGGGATGCGTCGGTTGCCGCCGGTCCGGTGGGTGCCGGGCGCGGCACCACGCCGACCGCGGATTTCCTCTCGTTTTCGCGGGCGCGCGGTGCCTATCTGGGGATGAGCTTCTCCGGCTCGCGCCTGAACGTGCGCGATGACTTTAACGAGGCCTATTACGGCGAGGCGCTGCGGCCGGTGCATATTGTCGAGACCCGCCGCGTGGATCACCCGGGTGCCCGTGCCCTGCGCGAAGCCCTCGCGGGATTTCGCGACGGCGGCAGTGCTCAGGAGCCGGAGGATGCCGAGCCGACCGATGGCGGGATCCGCGCAGACGACTTCCAGGTCGAGACCTTGTGAACCAGCTCTTCGGACGCGAGACCCTCGGGCAGGCTCAGGATCGGCGCCGGGGTGTAGTGGCGCAGTGCCCCGGCGTTGTCCAGTGCCGGATGGACGTCGACGCGGCGCCGGTTGAGTACGATCCCGGCAAGCTCCAGTCCGCGCTGTTCCAGGGCCTCGAGGGTCAGCAGGCAGGTGTTCAGTGTACCCAGTCGGTCCTCGGCGACCAGCAGCACCGGCAGCCGCAGCGCCACAGCCAGGTCCGCGTTCAGGCCATCACGGCATAGCGGGGAATAGAATCCGCCGGCGCCCTCGACCAGCAGGGGGCCGGTGCCCGGAGCGGCGCAGGCGTCCGCCAGTTGCGCGATCTTCAGATGCACGCCCTGGCGGGCCGCCGCCAGGTCCGGTGCCAGCGCATCCGGGAACCGCCAGGGTGTCACCTGCGCGAGTTCTGTGGCGCCCAGCCCGGCCGCGGCGGTCAGCGCGGCCCCGTCCTCGGGAAACCAGGTGCCGCCGCGCTCCGGACATCCGGATTCCACCGGCTTGCGTGCCTGAGGTGCCAGACCCTCGCGCCGCCAGGCCGCCAGCAAGGCGCAGGAGACGAAGGTCTTTCCAACTCCGGTATCAGTGCCGGTGACGAACAGGCCCGGGCGGGGGGTACTCATGTCTCGCGGGTCAGCCGGTCCAGGGCCTCGCGGTAGCGGCGCGCGGTCTGTTCCACCACCGTCGGGGGGAGTTCCGGACCGGGGGCCTGTTTGTCCCAGTCCAGGCCTTCCAGGTAGTCGCGCACGTACTGCTTGTCGAACGAATCCGGGCTGTGGCCAGGGGCATAGCGGTCGGCCGGCCAGAAACGCGAGGAATCGGGGGTCAGGACCTCGTCGATCAGGTGCAGGCGGCCCCCGGCGTCGACGCCGAATTCGAACTTGGTGTCGGCGATGATGATGCCGCGTTCGGCCGCGTATTCACGTGCCATCGCGTAGATCGCAAGCGCAGCATCGCGGACCTGTCGAGCGCGCTCCTCGCCGATGGTCGCGACCATCGCATCGAAGTCGATATTGGCGTCATGGTCTCCCACGTCCGCCTTGGTGCTGGGGGTGAAGATCGCCTCCGGCAGCTCGGAGGCCAGTTCCAGGCCGGCGGGCAGCGGAATGCCGCAGACCGCACCGGTCGCCTGGTAGTCCTTCCAGCCGGACCCGATCAGGTAGCCGCGCACCACGGCCTCGATCGGCAGCGCGTCGAGGCGCCGGATCACCAGGCTGCGGCCCTCCAGTGGCTCGCGGATTGCCGGGTCGGGGACCACCTCGGCCAGCGGGATGTCGGTGAGCTGGCTGGGAATCCCCAGTTCGCGTTCGATCTTGTTCATCCAGAAACAGGTGATCGCGGTCAGCACCCGGCCCTTGTCCGGCACCGGGGTCGGCAGGATCACGTCGAAGGCCGACAGGCGGTCGGTGGTGACCATCAGCCAGTGGTCGGCGTCCACCGCATAGAGGTCGCGAACCTTGCCACGATGGACGAGTTCGAGGTCGGGAATGCAGCTTTCCAGCAGGGTGTCGTTCATGCCGTGATTCTACCAGCCGCACGCCGGCCCGGGGGGATTTGCCTCGTTGCAGGCTTGTCGCTTCCGGGTCGGCCCGCTATCGTTCGGGCATGACTGAGACGACGACCGATTCGACGCCCCGGGTGGGGGTGGTGATGGGCAGCACCTCCGACTGGCCCACCATGGAGTGCGCGGTGGACCTGCTGGTGGAGCTGGAGGTGCCGTACGAGGCGCGCGTGGTGTCCGCCCACCGCACCCCGGACCTGCTGTTCGAATATGCCGAGCACGCTCGCGAGCGGGGCCTCCAGGCGATCATCGCCGGGGCAGGCGGGGCCGCGCACCTGCCGGGGATGCTGGCGGCCAAGACCTCGGTCCCGGTGCTGGGGGTCCCGGTCGCCTCGCGCCATCTGCAGGGCCAGGACTCGCTGCTGTCGATCGTGCAGATGCCGCGCGGTATTCCGGTCGCGACCTTCGCCATCGGCGAGGCCGGGGCCGCGAATGCCGCGCTGTTTGCCGCCGCGATGCTGGCCAACCACGATACTGGTCTGCGCGCACGCCTGGATGCGTTGCGGCAGCGTCAGAGCGCCAGCGTGCTGGCCCAGTCCCTCCCACCGGAGTCGTCATGATCCTGCCCCCCGCGACTCTCGGGCTGCTCGGTGGCGGGCAGCTCGGTCGCTACTTCGTGCAGGCCGCGCTGGAAACCGGCTACGGTGTCTGGGTGCTGGACCCGGACCCGCACAGTCCGGCCGGACAGCTGGCCACGCGGCACCTGTGCCGGGCCTTCGACGATCGCGACGCGCTGGCCGAACTGGCCGCGCACTGTGCGGTGATTACCGCGGAATTCGAGAACATCCCGCCGGATGCCATCGACTGGCTGGACGAGAATGCCTGCCTGCGGCCGGGTACTCGCGCGCTGCGGGTCGCCCAGGACCGTCTGGAGGAGAAACGCTTCCTCGACGGGATCGGCGTGGCGGTCGCCTCCTGGCGTCCGGTCGTGGCCGGAGTCGACCCTTGTGCGGCCTCTTCCGGTGGTTCGCCGCTCGGCTTCCCGGCGATCCTGAAGACCGCCCGGCTGGGTTACGACGGCAAGGGCCAGGTCCCGATCGAGCGGATCGAAGACCTCGCCGCCGCGCATGCCGAACTCGGCGGAGTGGACTGTGTACTGGAGGAGCGCGTCGACCTCGAGTGCGAGATCTCGGTGGTGCTGGCGCGCGATGGCGAGGGCCGCAGCGAGGCGTTTCCGGTGGCGGAGAATATCCACCGTCACGGCATCCTGCACCTGAGCCGGGTGCCCGCACGGGTGACCGACGAGATCGCTGGTCGTGCGGTCGCCATTGCCCGGCGGATTGCCGACCAGCTGGGTTTCGAGGGTGTGCTGGCGGCCGAGTTCTTCCTGACCACTGCGGGCGAACTGCTGGTCAACGAACTGGCACCGCGCCCGCACAACAGTGGCCACTACACCCTGGATGCCTGCACTGTGTCGCAGTTTGCCCAGCAGCTGCGCGCGGTTTGCGGGCTGAGGCTGGCGCCGGCCCGGCTGACTGCACCGGTGGCGATGGTCAATCTGCTGGGGGACCTGTGGCCGGCGCAGTCTGCGGGACCGGACTGGCATGGTGTGCTGGACAGCGGGCGCGCGCGACTGCATCTGTATGGCAAGGCCGACGCGCGGCCCGGACGCAAGATGGGGCATATCAACGTGCTCGGGATGCCCGGAGAGCTCGATGCGGGTGCGGTGGCCACGGCGGCCGAGGGACTGTGGCAGGAGCTGGCGTACGCCGCCAGCGTGGACCCGGCATGACCGAGGCCTTTCCAGATACGCGGGCCCGGCGCGCGCGCCAGGCGGAGCTGAAGCGCGATCTCGAGTTCGGCGACACCCTGGCCGGCGAGACGCTGCGCTTCGTGACCACTTGGGGTCTGTTCTCGCCGCGCCGCATCGACGACGGTACCCGCCTGCTGCTGGACCGGGTGGACGTCGCGCCGACCGATCGCTGCCTGGACCTGGGTTGCGGCTATGGCCCGATCGGGCTGACCCTGGCGCGCAAGGCCCCGCAGGGACAGTGCACCCTGGTGGACACCAACTTCCTCGCGGTGGAGTACAGCCAGCGCAACGCCGAACTGAATGGCATCGCCAACGTGGACTGCCTGACCAGCAACGGTTTTTCCCGGATCCGCGAGCGACGTTTCGATCTGGTAGCCTCCAATCTACCGGCCAAGGTCGGGCGCGAGATGCTCCAGACCTACCTGCTGGATGCCCACGAGCAGATGAACCCGGGTGGACGCATTTATGTCGTAACCATTACCGGCCTGCGGCGCTTCATCGAGAAGGGGTTCAAGGACGTGTTCGGCAACTATGACAAGGTCAAGCAGGGCCGCGAGTACACTGTCGCAGCGGCCGTGCGCGAGCCCGACTGAGCATGGTCGAGGGTGCGGCCGAACTCCCGGCGGGCCTGCAGGTCGTCTCCGCGCTGCTGCTGGGCGCGGGGATGGTGTTCATGCTGCGGCGCATGCCGTGGGAGGCATTTTTCGTCCCCGGGCGCACCCAGCTGTTCGTGATCGCCCTGATCTGCATGCTGCTGATCTGGAGCCTGCGTGCTCAGACCTTGGACGGGCTGGCGCTGCATTTTCTGGGCATGGCGACGATCACCCTGATGTTTGGCTGGCAGCTGGCGATCCTGATGGTGTTTCTGGTGGCGGCGATGCTGGGGCTGTTCGGCGTGGTCCCGCTGAGCGCGTTCCCGCTGACCGTGCTGCTGGCCGGGGTGTTACCGGTCACGGTGACCTGGGCCTTGCTGCGCCTGGCCGAGGCGCGGCTGCCAGCGCATATGTTCATCTACCTGTATGCGGTGGCATTTCTCGGCGGCGCCCTGTCGGCCGCTGCCACGGTGCTCGCCTCGGCACTGGTGTACGGGCTGTTCACCGAGTTGGCCTGGGTCGATATCTATCGGGACTACCTGCGTTATCTGCCGTTGCTGGTACTCCCGGAGGCGGTGGTCAATGGCATCGTGATCACCGGCTTGGTGATGGTGCGTCCGGAGTGGCTGGCGACCTGGTCAGACGAACGCTACGTCCACGGCCGGTAGCCTGGGGTACCGGCCGCGCGCGATGCGCCAGGCGGTGCCCCGGGTTTCCTCCATGTTAATGATTGGTTCAGTCAGGGGCTGCTAACGTTTGCAGGGCGGCCGGAGGGGCGTCCCCGCCCGGCCTGTGACGAACGAGGAGACACCATAATGAAAAGCAAACTGTGGATTCTGGGCGGGATCGCCGGAGGCATGCTGGCGCTGTCGAATGCGCAGGCCGCCGATATCCAGGCGGGGCAGTCGATGTATCAGAGTGTCTGTGTCAGTTGTCATGGCACCGAGGCTAAGGGGCAGGCGATCTTTCCGGCGCTGGCCGGACGGGATGCAGAGTATCTGGCTGACAGGCTCAAGCGCTATCGTGCCGGCCAGGAAGTAGGCGACAACACCGGGCTGATGCGCCCGCAGGCGCAGAACCTGAGTGATGACGACATCGCCAACGTCGCTGCCTTTATCGCCTCGGAGTTCAACTGAGATACTGGCGGGTCAGACCGGGCAGGTGCGGGCCGGGATCTCCCGGCCCGTTTGCATTGCGGCGCAGGCGCATCGCGGCCGGTTGTGGTGTTTTGCCAGCGATGCCCGCATCCGGTAAAGTTCGGGCGCTCCGAAAACCTGGTCGATGTCCGACCCGGGCGTTTCCCCAAGATCCCAGCGAGGACCCCATGGCACAACCCGATTTCATTGCCCCGTCCATCCTGTCCGCCGATTTCGCCCGCCTGGGCGAGGAAGTCGACAACGTCCTGAAGGCGGGCGCCGATATCGTCCACTTCGACGTGATGGACAACCACTACGTGCCCAATCTGACCATTGGCCCGCTGGTCTGCGATGCCCTGCGCAAGCATGGCGTGACCGCGCCGATCGACGTGCACCTGATGGTCAAGCCGGTGGACCGCATCATCCCCGACTTCGCCCAGGCCGGGGCCAGCTACATCACCTTCCACCCGGAGGCCTCCGAGCATATCGATCGCACCCTGCAGCTGATTCATGCCGAGGGCTGCAAGGCGGGCCTGGTGTTCAACCCGGCGACCCCGCTGTCCTATCTGGAATACGTGATGGACAAGGTCGACATGATCCTGCTGATGTCCGTGAACCCGGGCTTTGGCGGCCAGAAGTTCATCCCGAACACCCTCGACAAGCTGCGCGCCGCGCGCAAGTTGATCGACGACTCCGGGCGTGACATCCGCCTGGAAATCGACGGCGGCGTGAAGGCCGACAACATCCGCGAGATCAAGGCGGCCGGGGCCGATACCTTTGTTGCCGGGTCCGCGATCTTCAGCGCCGGAAGCGACGCCGATCCGAACCGCTACGACAGTATCGTGCAGCAAATGCGCGACGAGCTGGCGAAGGCCTGAGCGGCGTCTGCCGGAATCTCCAGCGATGCTTCGACGCCCGCGCATGATCCTGATCGACCTGGACGGTACGCTGATCGACAGCGTACCGGACCTCGCCTATAGCGTGGACGCGATGATGCGCGAACTGGGGCTGCCCGAGCGTGGGGAGCCGGCGGTGCGCAACTGGGTTGGCAACGGTGTCGAGCGGCTGGTCAAGCGGGCGCTGGTGAACGATCTCGACGGCGACCCGGACACGGAGCTGTTCGCACGCGCACTGCCGGTGTTCATGCGTATCTACCAGGAGAATACGGCCGGGCGCTCGCCGCTTTATCCCGGTGTGCGCGAGGGTCTGGATCGGCTCAAGGCAGCGGGCTATCGCCTGGGCTGCGTGACCAACAAGGCCGAACGCTTCACCGTTCCTTTGCTGCGCGAGAAGGGCATCCTCGACGACTTCGAGATTGTAGTCGCGGGTGACGCCCTGCCGCAGAAGAAGCCGAAACCCGAGCCCCTGTTGCATGCGGCGCGGGAACTGGGTGTGGAACCGTCCGAGGCGTTGATGGTCGGCGATTCGAAGAGCGATGTGAAAGCGGCACGTGCCGCAGGTTTCCAGATCGTCTGCATGACCTATGGCTACAATCACGGAGACGATATCCGTGCCGAGCACCCGGATGCGGTGCTCGACCGGCTGGATGAACTGCCCAACCTGCTGCCTGCCCGGGCGGCCTGAATGCCATGATCGCAAGGGACCGGACAACGAGGCGATGGCGACACGGCGACTGATCCCCCGTGCTTTCCACCCCTTTTGTCAGGAACTGTTGTGATGACCCCGGAACAATTCGATGCCCTGGCCCGCGAGGGCTATAACCGTATCCCGCTGGTACGCGAGGTCCTGGCGGACCTCGAGACACCGCTGTCGATTTTCCTGAAGCTGGCCAACCGGCCGTATTCCTACCTGTTCGAGTCCGTGCAGGGCGGGGAGCGCTGGGGCCGGTATTCGTTTGTCGGGCTGCCGGCCCGCACCCGCGTGCGGGTGCATGGCCACGAGATTACCGTGGAGACCGACGGCGAGATAGTCGAGCAGACCACCGAAGCCGACCCGCTGGCCTGGCTCGAGGCCTATCAGGCCCGCTTCAGGGCCGCCGAGCTGCCGGGCCTGCCGCGTTTTACCGGGGGGCTGGTCGGCTACTTCGGCTTCGAAACGGTGCGTCTGATCGAGCCGCGCCTGGAGGGACCGGAGAAGCCCGACGCGCTGGGGCTTCCGGATATCTTGCTGATGGTCTCCGAAGAGGTCGTGGTCTACGATAACCTGTCCGGGCGTCTGTATCTGGTAGTGCATGCCGATTCCGGGCACCCGGAAGGGCAGGCCCGGGCCGCTGCACGGCTGGACGAACTGGAGACCCGCCTGGGCGAACCGCTGGTCCCGCCGGAAGATCCGCCGCATCCGCATGCGGTGCCGGAATACGTTTCCGGTTGGTCCGCCGAGGGCTTTCAGGCCGCGGTCGCGCGTGCGCAGGAATACATCATGGACGGCGACGTGATGCAGGTGGTGCTGGCGCAGCGCATGAGCGTGCCGTTCTCCGCCCCGCCGCTGAACCTGTACCGGGCCCTGCGCGGCTTGAATCCCTCGCCGTATATGTACTACCTGGATCTGGACGATCACCATGTGGTCGGGGCCTCGCCGGAGATCCTGGTGCGTTTGGAGGACGATCGCGTGACCGTGCGTCCGATCGCCGGCACGCGCCCGCGTGGGCGCACCGAAGATGAGGACCGGACCCTGGAGGCGGAACTGCTGGCCGATCCCAAGGAGCGGGCCGAGCATTTGATGCTGATCGATCTGGGCCGCAACGACGTCGGCCGGGTCAGCGAGATCGGTTCGGTGAAGGTTACCGATACGATGGCGGTGGAGCGCTACTCGCACGTGATGCACATCGTGTCGAATGTCGAGGGGCAGCTGGCAGAAGGCCTGTCAGCAATGGACGTGCTGCGCGCGACCTTCCCGGCGGGTACGGTCAGCGGTGCGCCGAAGATCCGCGCGCTGGAGATCATCGACGAACTGGAGCCGATCAAGCGCGGCGTGTATTCCGGCGCCGTGGGGTACCTGTCGTGGTCCGGCAATATGGATACCGCGATCGCAATTCGCACGGCGGTCCTGCATGACGGCGAGCTGCACATCCAAGCCGGGGCCGGGGTGGTGCATGACTCGGTCCCGGAGAACGAATGGCAGGAGACCCTGAACAAGGGGCGGGCGGTGGTGCGTGCCGCAGAGCTTGCGCTAGGCGGGCTCGGGCCGCGGCGCCACGATCGCTGAGTTTGCGGATGCGACGCTCTGGCAGCCTGTTCCTGCTTCTGTTGCTGGTGCTGTGGCCCGGTCTGGGCGGGGCGCAGGTCCTGGTGCTGGTGCCAGGCTACCCCGGGGATGCGGGCGGTTTCCGCAGTGCCGGTGTCACGGCGGTGCTGAGCGCCTCGGGGTTCGTGGACGCGGGGGCGGTCGCCGCACGCCCACAGGGGCCGCAGTTCGGGCGTGCGGCGGGGGTTGGCGCACGCCCGTTCTATACCGTTCACCTGGCGGGGACGCAACCCCTTGTGCTCCAGGCGCAGGCCCTGAATAGGGTGTTGCAGGCCCTGACGCAGCGCCATCCGGGGCAGGAACTGGTACTGGTTGGGCACTCCAGCGGCGGGGTGGTCGCGCGGCTTGCGCTGGTCACGGGTCCCGGTGTGCCGGTGTCCACGCTGATCACCATTGCCAGCCCGCATGCCGGCTCCGGATGGGCAGAGATGGCGCGCAGTGTCGCCGAGGCCCTGCGCGCCTCGCCGTTGGGCTGGTATGCACCGTTTTTCGGGCTGGACGACTGGCATCGCGATGACGGGTGGCTGGCCGATCTGGGCGAAGCTCGCCCGGGGACCCTGCTGGGCTGGCTGAACACGCGTTCGCATCCGCCGTTGCGGTATGTATCCGTGGTCCGGCTGGCCGACCCGTGGGTGGCCCCGGCCAGTCAGGACATGGGCCGTCTGGCGCCACTGGCGGGCCGCTCCGAGGCGCTGATCAGTCCGGCTGGACACGCCTTGACCGCAGCCGACGGTACCGTGATTGCCGCCCTGCTGTCGCGTCCGCGCGAAGCTCGTCGCGACTGACCTGCCCCGCTTCCGGGCGGACGCGGTATCCTTGAAATCCTGCCTCGGCCGGCTCCGGGGCTGCAGTGGAGCACAGGCATGATCCTGATGATCGACAACTACGACTCCTTCACCTTCAACCTGGTCCAGTATCTGGGCGAGCTGGGGGCCGAGGTGGTCGTTCATCGCAATGACCGCATTACCCCGGACCAGGTCGCGGAACTGGATCCTGCCGGGATCGTGATCTCGCCGGGGCCCTGCACCCCGAACGAGGCCGGGGTGTCTATGGAGGTGATCCGCCGGTTCGCCGGACACGTCCCGATTCTCGGTGTCTGTCTGGGTCATCAGGCGATCGGTCAGGTGTTCGGCGGGCAGGTGGTGCGCGCACGCGAGATCATGCACGGCAAGACGTCGCTGGTGCATCACACCGGGGCCGGTGTGTTCGCGGGGCTGCAGAACCCGCTGGAGGCGACCCGCTATCACTCGCTGGTGGTGGCGTCGGACAGCCTGCCGGACTGCCTGGAGGTGATCGCGTGGACCGAGCGCGAGGATGGCTCGCGCGACGAGATCATGGGGCTGCGTCATCGCGACCTGGAGATCGAGGGGGTGCAGTTCCACCCGGAATCCATCCTGACCCGCCAGGGCCACGAACTGCTCGACAACTTCCTGCGCCGTCTGCCTCAGCCGGCGTGACCCAGGCCCGCCGCACCCGCCTGCGTTTCGCCTTGCTGGTGGCGCCGCTGTCGATGCTGGCGCCATTCTCGCTGGATACCTATCTGCCCTCGTTCCCGGCGATGGCCGAGGCCCTGCGGGTGGATTCCGGCGCAATGCAGGCGACCTTGTCGGCCTACCTGGTCGCGTTCGCGCTGGCGACCCTGATTGCGGGGCCGCTGTCGGATACCCTCGGTCGCCGCCCGGTGGTGCTGTGGGCACTGGCCGGTTACGTGATCACTTCGCTGCTCCTGGTGTTCGCGTTCGAGTACTGGCAGGTGATCGGACTGCGGGTTGGCCAGGGACTGTCTGCGGCGGCCGGGATTGTGGTCGGGCGCGCGGTGGTGCGCGACCGTTTCGAAGCCACCGATGCGCGACGCGTGCTGGCCCTGATTACCATGATGTTTGCGATCGGGCCTGCGGCCGCCCCGATCGTGGGCGGTTACCTGCAAGCGGGGTTCGGTTGGCGTTCGGTGTTCCTGTTTCTGACCCTGTACGGTGCCGTGCTGTTGCTGGCGATCCGTACCTGGCTGCCGGAGACCCTGCCGCCGGTCGGGCGAGCCTCCGGGCGGCCAGCCGCGATCCTGCGGGGCTACCTTGGCACCCTGCGCAACCCCGCGTTCCTGCGCCCGGCGTTTGTGCATACCGGGCTGTTCGGGGCGATGTTTCTGTTTGTCGCGGCCTCGCCGACGGTGATCTATGTCCACTTGGGCGGGCAGGAACAGGATTTCTGGTGGCTGTTTCTGCCGCTGGTGGGCGGGCTGGTGGTGGGTGGCTTCATCGCCGGACGTACCGCCAGCCTGCTGAGTCCGCCGCTGGCGATCAGCGTCGGCGTGGGGCTGGCCGGGACCTCGCTGGCGCTGGTCGCCCTGGGGATCGTGACCGGGGGACCCGTGGTTGCGGTGACCATGCCGTTCGCGCTGTACAGCTTCTCGCTGGCCACCGCAGTGCCCTCGCTGAACCTGCTGGCGCTGGACTGCTATCCGGGCGCACGGGGTATGGCATCGGCCATGCAGGCCTTTCTGCAACTGGGTTTCAGTGCCCTGCTAGCGCTGTTTCTGGTGGATCGCCTGGATGATGACCTGGTCTGGTTGATCGGCGGCTCGCTGGCGATCTGGGCTGCCGCGGCGCTGTTGTGGTGGAGCGGGCCGGAAGCACGCGGTCGTCGCACCCCGGCGCGGGCGTTACACTAGGCAGATGCCGAACGGGGCTTCCTCGCCCGTGTCCCGGGGCGTTGCGCGTGTGCGGGTGGAGCGGGCCCGCAGCCGGGGTGTTGCGGATTCAATTCAAGGGAGATTGCGGTGACGCTACAAGAGGCGATTGGGGCAGTGATCGAGGGGCGCGACCTGGATGCCCCGTCGATGACCGCGGTGATGCAGACGATCATGACCGGGGAGGCGACCCCTGCCCAGATCGGCGGATTTCTGGTCGGCCTGGGGATGAAGGGCGAGACCATCGTGGAGATCCGCGCGGCTGCCGAGGTGATGCGTTCGCTGGCGCTGCGCGTGGATGTGCCGCGTACCGGCCTGGTGGATACCTGCGGTACCGGCGGGGATGCCTCGGGGACCTTCAATATCTCCACCGCCGCCGCACTGGTGGCAGCGGCCGGCGGCGTGCGGGTGGCCAAGCACGGCAACCGCTCGGTGTCCTCCAGTTCCGGCAGTGCGGATGTACTGGAGTCGCTCGGCGTGCTGCTCGACCTGTCGCCGGAGGCGGTGGGCGACTGCATCGAGGAGGTCGGGGTGGGCTTTTTGTTCGCTCCGGCTCACCACGGGGCCATGAAGCACGCCATCGGCCCGCGCAAGGAACTGGGAGTGCGTACGCTGTTCAACGTGCTGGGTCCGCTGACCAACCCGGCCGGTGCACCCAACCAGGTGCTGGGGGTGTATTCGGACGCCTGGGTCCGGCCGCTGGCCGAGGCCCTGAAGGGGCTGGGCAGTGAACATGTGCTGGTGGTGCACGCCGAGGACGGGCTGGACGAGATCAGTATCGGGGCCCCGACCCGGGTTGCGGAGCTGCTGGATGGCGAGATTCGCGAATACACCCTGCGCCCGGAGGATTTCGGTCTGCAGACCGCCCCGCTGGACACGGTGCGAGTCACCAGTGTCGAGGCCTCCGCCGCCCTGCTGCGGGGGGTACTGAAAGGACAGGCGGGCCCGGCTCGCGACATTGTGTTGCTCAATGCCGGTGCGGCCATCTACGCGGGCGGCGGCGCCGACTCCCTGGCGGACGGGGTGCGGCGGGCAGCGGCAGCGATCGATTCCGGCGCGGCGCGCGAGCGCCTCGAGCAACTGCAGCAGACGAGCGCGCGACTCGCGCGGAAGGAACAGGCATGACCGAAACCCGCGAGGTGCCGGATATCCTCAAGCGCATCCTCGAGCGCAAGCACGAGGAGGTGAAGGAACGTAATGACTTCTGGCCGCTGCGCGAGCTGCGCGGCTGGATGGCCAGTGCGCCGGCGCCGCGTGGATTCCGTGCAGCGCTGCAGGCGGATGTCGATGCCGGGCGCGCCGCCGTCATTGCCGAGATCAAGAAGGCCAGTCCAAGCCAGGGGCAAATCAGTCCGAACTTCAATCCCGAGGCGTTCGCACGCAGCTACGAGGCGCACGGGGCGACCTGTCTGTCGGTGCTGACCGATGTGGATTTCTTCAAGGGCCGTGATGGCGATCTGCGCGATGCCCGCGTGGCCTGCCAGTTGCCGATCCTGCGCAAGGACTTCGTGGTCGACCTCTATCAGGTCTACGAAGCGCGGGTGCTGGGTGCGGACTGTGTGCTGCTGATCGTCGCGGCACTGGACGACACCGCGCTGCACGAGCTGTATTTCCTGACCCGCGAACTGGGCATGGATGCGCTGGTCGAGGTGCATGATGCCGAAGAGCTCGAGCGGGCCCGGCGGATCGGAGCGGACCTGATCGGGATCAACAACCGCGACCTGCGCAGCTTCGAGACGCGTCTGGAGACCACCCTGGAACTGCAGGACCAGGTGCCGGAGTCGGCGTTGCTGGTCACCGAGAGCGGCATCCACACCCGCGAGGACGTGGCGCGCCTGCGGGAGGCGGGGGTCAATGCCTTCCTGGTGGGCGAGGCATTCATGCGCACCGAGGATCCGGGGCGGGCGCTCGGCCGGTTGTTCCGCGATGAAGGCTGAGGTGCCGCCCTGCCGGCCGGGTCAGTCGCTGGCCAGGCGCTCGGAGGCGTCGCTGGCGGCCGCGGTGCCGGGGAAGTAATCGCGTACGTAGCGCGCGCGTTCGAGCGCCTCGTCGTCACGGCCAGCGTCGGCAGCGGCGTCTGCCTGGCGTAGTTCCAGACGTGCCAGGTCCTCGCGCACGCTGGCCAGGCGCGGTGCCAGCGATTCGGCATAGCGCGAACCGGCGTGGGTCTCGAGAAAGCCGGCCATCTCGCGGAACACCTGGCGACCCTCGTCGATGCGCCGGTCCAGGGGAAGAGCCCGGATCCGGCGCCATTCGCCCATGCGGGCCAGGGCGTGCAGATAGGCGGCGTAGTCCGCCTGTGCGGCATCTGCCCCGCCTTCCAGTTGCTGCGCGGCCAGCGAACGGGTCTGCGCGAATTCGCCCTGTTGCAGGCACAGGTGCGCGACCTCCAGGCGGTCGCTGGTATCCGGGTCCGCGCCCAGGGCCTCGCCGGCGCGGGCGCAGTCGTCCCGGTCCAGGGCTGTGCGCAGGGCGTCGCGTTCCGCGCCGGACGGGTCCGGGGTGGTGGCGCAGGCGCTGACCAGCAGCGCGCTGGTGATCAGGACGGGAATACGGTACATCGGCAGTCTCGCTGGTCGTTACGGGCGCACCGGTCTGGTGCGCCGGTTGCGGAAAGAGGCCGCGCCCCTCCCGGGTTTATGGTGTACGGGCCTCCCAGTAATAGCCGCCCTCCTGGGCCGGTCGCAGTGCCTGGCGCAGGAACTGCTCGATCTCCGGAGCGGCCTGTGCGCGCGGTGCCATGCGTACGCGACCCTCGACCCGGGGCGGTTCCTGGCGCAGGTCGACACGGATGTTGCCGTCGGTCTCGAGTTCCGCCTCCGGGGCGGCCCGCACGCGAACCTCCAGGTGTCCGTCCTGGTCGCCGAGGGTGGCATGCTGGGTACCCAGGGTATAGGCGCGCGGCATGCCCGCGGCCGCATTATGCCAGAGCCAGTCGCCCTGCATGTCATGCACCTGGCGTTCCCAGTCCAGCCGCCCGCGGGTGCGGTGCAGCTCGATGCGTCCGTTCAGACGGATCGCGGCGGCCGGCATGAACGGGTGCAGGGCGGTGGCCGGAAGCTCGCCACTCAGTTGATGGATCTCCACGCCACGATGGCTGACCGAGACGCGACCCTCGGCGGTGCCGGCCGCCAGTGGGGTGAGTTGCAGATCCAGCTGGGCGCGCCCGGTGAGCAGCGCGGCGGGGCGCAGGCCCCACTGCACGTCGCCCAGTGTGGTGTCTGCGAAGCGAATCCCCGTCAGGTGCCCGTTCAGCAGGGTGCCGCCGGCCCGTTCCCAGGTCAGCATGTGCGTGACCTCGGCAGGCAGCAGGCCGTGACGCTCGGCCTGTTCCAGGGCCACGCGGGCCGGGAACAGCACCAGCAGCGCCACCAGATAGACGATCAGGAACAGCGTGATCAGCCCCCACAGACCGCGCCGACCGGTTTGCCGGGTCGGGGTTTCGGCTTCAGGCGCCATCGTTGCCCCCCGGTACCAGGTGGAGCTCGGCGTTGACCCGGCCGGGCTCGTTGGTGCGGGTGATGTCCAGCTGGCGCGGGACGATCTGCTGGTCGTGTTCCAGGGAGCCGAGCCAGCCCATCAGGTTCTGGAAGTCCACACCCTCGAAGCGGGCCTGCACGCCGTTGTCGCGCGGGCGTGCCTGGCGCATTGACGCGTGGACGTCGGCGCGGCGTGCGCTCAGGTCGACGATTCCGAGCAGTGAGCCGCCATTGGCCTGCGCGGTCACCGGCTGGCGATCCTCGCGTGGCCGGGCGGCGGCGACCTGGTCGGCATGCGCCTCGAGCCAGGCCTGCTCGCCGCTCAATTGCGCCAGGCGCTGCCGGGTCTGCTGGTGGTTCTCCAGCAACGGTTCGACGACCAGCAGGAACAACAACACGAGCGCGGCGATCAGGCCGCCCAGTCCCAGGATCAGCCGCTCGCGGGTGTCGAGATTCTCGAATGCGGAGATCATTGGCCGTTGGCCTCCAGGAGGATGCGGCCGCGTACGCGATCGTCGCCGGTTTCGGCCTGGGTGATTCGGGCCGGTTGCCCGGCAGCCTCGTGCAGGCGCTCGCGGAGCTGCTCGAGTCGCTGGACCGAATCGGTCTCCAGTTCGATCTCCAGGCGGCCCGTGTCGCCGCGCAGGCTGCGGAGGGTCACCGCGTCGTTGTCGAAGGTCGTGGCCGCGGCGGCCAGGCGTTCGCCCAGCGGGCTGACAGCCGCGGAATCGGGGTCGGGGTCGCCGCCACGTTCCAGAACATTCCGGAACTGTGCCACCGGATCCACCAGACGGGTGCCGGGCAGGGCACGTTCGAAGATGTCCTCGATGGCCTGTTCCGTTCGCTGCAGTTCGCGCTCCGTCTGATGGACCTCAAGCCACAGGGTGGCGAGCCACGCGAGGCCGACCGCTGCGGCCAGTACGGCGGGCCGCTTGAGGCTGTGCAGCAATGCGCTGGGCGCTGTGCCCGGGTTATCGGCGTGTGCGGCCAGATTGAAGCGGCGGATGTTGCGCAGGGCACGGCTCAGTTGCCGGGCGCGGCCGGCATCTGCGGAACAACTGACATTCAGCAGGGTTGTGACGGAACCGTCCCAGTCACCGGGCAGGGCCGGTTCGCCGCGCCTGGGCTGGGCCGCGGCGGACGCCGTCAGGCTGGACGGCGGATTGCCCTCGATCTGCACCGGGGGAGGGCTGTTGCCGTCTCTGGCGTCGTCGGCCTCGCCGTCGAAGTCGGGTGGGGGCGAGGCATGCGCCTGCAGCCACCAGTCGAGCAGTTCGGGGGGCAGTGCCAGCGGTTCGCTGCCCGGTTGCAGGATCAGGCTGCGCCGGGTCCCGGCCAGGACCAGTGTGGTGTCGGCCGGGGCCCAGCCACGCAGCAGGCCGATGTCGGGTACCAGCGCGGCTGCTCCCAGCTTGTGCACCTCCAGCCAGTTTCGCCACTGCTCGAGATCGCGATGTGCCACTACGGCCGCGGTCACCTGGGTTCCGCGCCCGAACTCGGCGGCGAAATGCAGTGCCTTCAAATCCTCGCTGAGGCGATCCTCCAGGGCGTAGGGCAGCGCCTCGCGCCGCGCCCGCGCGGAGCCGGGCGGGAGGTCGACGCGATACAGCGGTGCGCGTTCTCCAGGCACTAGCGCGAGTACGCGATCGCCGCGGGCGATGCGCTGGTGCAGCGCCTCCGGGGTGTCGCAGCCGTGCTCCAGCGGGGTCCCGTTCGGGCGCAGGCGCAACCAGCCTAGCGCGGGTGCCTCGGGGCCCTGGAGGGCCTCGGGTTCCGGGAGCTCGAGCAGTATCCAGGTCATGCGTCGGTGGCCTTGAGGTGAATCACGAAATCCGTTGGCTCGCGGTCAGGGTTCGCAGGCGGAGGCCTCGCGCAGGACGGTGCGTCCGTTCGGGGCATCCAGTATGGCGCATTGAAAATACGCGCGTTGACCCATGCGGGCAACGACCTGCAGGCGGAAGTAGCGGGTATCGGGGGATTCCTCCATCGCGGATTGCTGTACTGCGTGTACTACCGGATCGGGTGCCCGGTCGAGGTCGACCGCGTTGTCCCGGGTCGGAAGCGCGACTACCCAGGGCGCGACCGCTTCCCACAGCGCGCGATCAAAGCCTTCGACCGATAGCAGTTCGGAGGCGGTGATCAGGCGCCGGTTGCCGCTGCGGCGGGGAGGTTCCATGCCCAGGTAGGCCGGGTTGTCGGTCTCCGGATCCATCCAGTCCTGCACCGCCAGCGCCAGGGTGTTGCCGCGCACTCCGGAGAGTCCGGCATCCAGCGCCGCCCGGTCCAGGAGCTCGGCGAACGCGGCGACTGGCGGGTCCTCGGAGCGCCCCAGGGCATTGATATTGAACCGGCAGTGCAGGTTCTCCAGCCGCGCGGACACGGTCACGCCCTCGACTTCCAGCGGGATCTGCGGCGACACGCAGCCCTCCCACGGCAGGTCGTCGTAGCCCGGCATGCGTTCCAGCAGGTGCAGGGTGACGGCCTCTGCACCGGACTGCAGGGCACGCGCCCGCTCGGCTTCCTGCAGGATGGTGGCACGGTAGGTCTGCTGCTGGTCGCGGGTAGTGATTGCGACCGCGGCGATTGAGGCCAGCGCCAGCACCAGCAGCACTGTCAGCAATGCAGCGCCCCGCTGGCGCGAGCGGTCGCCACGCAATCCGGCGAATAGAGCTCGGTGACTCATGGCTGGCGGGGGATCGCGATTCGGCGTTCGATGGCCCCCAGCTCGGGGTCCTCGAATGCAAGGATGACCTGGGCCGGGATTGGGGCGTTGTCGGCACTGGTGCCGGAGTCGACCGGTGGCCAGTCCGCGCGGGTCTCGCCGGTCTGGCGCGAGACGAACGCGAAGCGGATCTCCAGCGGTGTGTCATCGCGCCGGGTGCCACCCTCTTCCCGGTCGTGCGCGCGCAGGAACTGGCGGGTGGTGCCCGCGTCTTCGGGGGCACCGTCGATGATCGACACACTGTAGCGCTCCAGCCCGGCCGGTGTGATCCGCCACTCGACTCGGGCCAGGCGCCGGTCGCCACCCAGCCCCGCGCGCACCAGGCGCAGCGCCTGCGGTTCGGTGTGCGGGCTGTAGGACAGCGGAGGCTGGCGATCGCCAAACTGGTCTCGGGGCGCGACCGGTACCGCGTGGCGCAGGTCGCGTTCCAGCAGGGCCAGCATCACCTCGACCTCGGCCAGGCGCGCGCTCTGCTCCTGGGTGATGCGGTCTGCCTGGAGGACCGAGTGCAGCCCGCCCACCGCCAGGGTGCCGACGATCGCGAAGATCGCGACCGCAACGATCAGCTCCAGCAGGGTGAAGCCGGTGGTGCGGACTGGCCGGCAGTCAGGGGAGTGCATAGCCGGTCACTCGGGCGCTGGGTGTGTCGGGATCGGCACGCGCTGCTGGTTGCACGCGGATGTCGATACGCAGGATGGTAGGCAGGGTGATGGGCGCATCCAGCTCGACATCCTCGATGCGGATGTGTGCCTCCCAGTCCTGCCCGGCCAGGGTTTCCTCCGCCCGGTGTTCGCCCGGACGAGCGGCCCGCAGGCCGGCCTCGTAGTCGGCCAGCAGATTGCGACCCACCCAGCTGGCCTGAGCGCGTTCCTTGAGATAGGCGGTGTTGCGGGCATGCTCGCTGCCCGACTGGATCAGCGCGCCGAGGGCGACCGCGAGGATCACCAGGGCGACCAGGATTTCCAGCAGGGTGAAGCCGCGCGCACGGCGATCGCCCACAACCGACAGGCTTCTAGGAGCCTGTCGGACTTGGGCCTGATCTGCTGCGCCTGTGGGAGAGTGGCCCCTTTTTCCGCTCTCTCTCGTTACATGGTTCCCACTATGCGCCTCGAGAGACCGAAAAAATGGCCTCACTCTCCCGCCACGCTCGCGACGATCGCCCAAATCCGACCGGCTCCTAGGGAAACACTGATTCATGCACACGCTCGCGTTGGTACCCCAGGTTTTCCGAGACAAGGCGCGGTGTGCAGCGGGTAGTGGCGCTACCCGCAAGCGACGCAACCCAGGATCGGGGAACCTGGGGCGCCAACCCCGCAAGCTATTGGAAAGCAGGGGCTCGGTTGCTTTTGCGCGCGCACTACGTTGCGGCTCCCTTGCGCAGAACGATTGCACGGCAGTCGCCGCGCCTTGTTCGCACGCAAAAGCGACTCGAGCGCGAGCGTGTGCATGAATCAGTATTTCCCTAGCGGCGCCGGGCATGCTGTTCCCCCAGGATGCGGGATTCGCCGTCGCCGAGATCCACGGCAAGCCGGCCGCCGACCGTGGTGTGGATGCGCATTTCGTCGGGCTGGCCGGGACGCGCCAGCTCGACCTCGAACGGGGTGATCCGGCCGTCGGGATGCAGGAAGATCAGCGCGCGATCCGGCTGGTCGTCGAGGGTCGCACGCTGTTCCTCGACATGCACGCGGACTCGCAACCCCTGCCGGTCGAAGCGTACCGGCGCGAGGGTGCCGTGCGCGATCGGTTCCCAGGCGAGCTGGCCGGCGTCCAGCCAGACACCTTCCAGGATCGCCATGCGCTCTTCGCTGAAGCCGACCGCGCGGCGCTGCCCGGTGAGCAGGGCCTCGTCGCTGGCGAGCTGGATCTGGCTGGCCAGACGCAGCGCGGTCTGCTCCATCTGGCGGCTGCCGGTCTGGGCCACCGAGAGGACCGCCACGCCGGTAATCAGGCCGACGATGAACAGCACCACCAGCAGCTCGATCAGGGTGAAACCCGTGCCCCGGAGAGGGGCCGATCCCTGCCAGCGTGGCGAGGCAAGGGCCCGGACCGGGGCCATTCAGGAGTCGTCCAGGTTCCAGTTGCCGATCTCGGCATTGACGCCGTCGCCACCACGCCGGCCATCGGCGCCGTAGCTGAAGATGTCGATGTCGCCGTGACGCCCGGGGTTCAGGTACTGGTAGTCGTGGCCCCACGGGTCGCGCGGCAGGCGGTCAAGGTATCCGCCGTCGCGGTACTGGGGCGCTTCGGGGCCGCTGGTCGGGCGCTCCACCAGGGCCTCCAGGCCCTGTTCCGTAGTCGGGTACTGGTAGTTGTCGAGCCGGTACAGGTTGAGCGCGCTCTCGATGGTGCGGATGTCCTGCTTGACCTTGGTGATGCGCGCCTCCTCCGGGCGGTCCATTACCCGCGGCACAACCACCGCGGCGAGGATGCCGAGGATCACTACGACCACCATGATCTCGATGAGAGTGAAGCCGCGCGCGTTGCGGCGCGAGCGTGCGGGATGCGATGTCATGTTCAGTTCACCAGTTGGTTGAGGTCGAATATCGGCAACAGTATGGCCAGCACGATGGTCAGGACAATGCCCCCCATGGCGAGGATCATCAGCGGTTCCATCAGCCCCATGCTGACGCTGATGCGCGCCTCGACCTCGCGTTCCTGCGCCTCTGCGGCGCGATCCAGCATGTCGGTGAGGCTGCCGGAGGACTCGCCGCTGCGAATCAGCAGGACCATGGTGGGCGGGAAGTAGCGGGTGGTCTCCAGGGCCTGGCCGATCCCGCTGCCTTCCTGCACGCGCCGGGTTGCCTCGTCGACCGCCGCACGCATGGGCCGGTTCCCGATCACGCTGGCCCCGGTGCGCATCGCCTCCAGCAGGGGCACGCCGCTGGCGGCCAGGATGCTGAGGGTGCGGGCGAAGCGCGCGGTGTTGATGCCGCGGATCAGCGGCGCAATCAGCGGCAGGCGCAGCAGCAGGCGATCCAGGCGCATGCGCGGTCCGGGCCGCCGCAGCCAGCGTGCCAGCAGGATGCCGCCGACCACCAGCACGCCGAGGGCAATCAGGCCGTAGTCGCGCGCGGCATCGCTGATTGCGATCAGGCCACGGGTCAGGGCCGGGAGCTGCTGGTCGATACCGGCGAAGACCTGCACCACCTCGGGGACCACGTAGACGACCAGTGCCAGGGTGACTGCGATGGCTACCAGCGTCAGGATGATCGGGTAGATCATGGCCAGCGCGACCTTCTGGCGCAGGGCGTGGCGACGTTCGAGGTAGTCGGCCAGACGCTCCAGTACGCGGTCCAGGTGTCCGGAGCTCTCTCCGGCGGCGACCGTATTGCGGTAAATGTCCGGGAATACGTTCGGAAACTGGCCCAGCGCCTGGGCCAGGCTGTGGCCTTCCATCACCCGCGTGCGTACTCCGGTCAGCACATTGCGGATCTTGCGCTTCTCGGTCTGGCGGGCGACCGCGCCCAGCCACTCCTCGACCGGCAGGCCGGCGCGTGCCAGGGTGGCCATCTGGCGGGTCGCGAGCGCGAGATCCAGCGGACTGACCTTCCCGGTGCGTGCTTCGAGGCCGCCGCGCCGGGCGCCGCCGGATTGTGCCCCGATCTCGCGCAGGCGGACCGGGGTCAGACGGTCTTCGCGCAGGCGCGCGCGCACGGTGCGCGCGGTGTCGCCTTCCAGTACCCCCTTGCGGGTACGGCCGGCGGTGTCCAGGGCCTCGTACTCGAACGCTGGCATCGCGGGGTCAGCCCTCGTGGGTGATGCGCATCAGTTCCTCGATGCTGGTGGTGCCGTCGAGGACCCGCGTGATCGCGCTGGCGCGCAGGTTCGGGCCCTGCCGGCGCGCGACCTCGCTCAGCGCCTGCTCGCCAGCGCCGTCGTGGATCAGGGTGCGCAGCTCGTCGGTGGTCTCGACCAGCTCGTAGATGCCGCAGCGGCCCCGGTAGCCTAGCTGGTGGCATTCGGGGCAGCCGGCCGGGTGATGGATGGTCGGGGGCTGCGCCGGGTCGGCATCCAGCAGCTCGCATTCCCAGGGGGTTGCGGGGCGCGCCTCGCGGCATTCCGGGCACAGTACCCGTACCAGCCGCTGCGCGAGGATCCCGCTCAGGGTCGAGGACAGCAGGAACGACTCTACGCCCATGTCGCGCAGCCGGGTGATCGCGCCCACTGCGGAGTTGGTATGCAGGGTGGAGAACACCAGGTGCCCGGTGAGACTGGCCTGGATTGCGATCTGCACGGTGTCCAGGTCGCGGATCTCGCCGACCATCACCACGTCCGGGTCCTGGCGCAGGATGGCACGCAGGCCGCGGGCGAAGGTCATGTCGATGCGGGTATTGATCTGGGTCTGGCCGATGCCGTCGAGGTAGTACTCGATCGGATCTTCGACGGTCAGGATGTTGCGGCTGCGGTCGTTCAGGCGCTCGAGGCCTGCGTACAGGGTGGTGGTCTTGCCGGAGCCGGTCGGCCCGGTGACCAGCACGATGCCGTGCGGGCGGTGGATCAGACGCTCGAAGGTCTCGAGCATGGCTGGCGGCATCCCGATCTGCGACAGGTCCAGGCGCCCGGCATGCTTGTCAAGCAGGCGCATTACCACACGCTCGCCATACCCCGAAGGCAGGGTGGACACGCGCACGTCGACCGCGCGTCCGGCCAGACGCAAGGAGATCCGGCCGTCCTGCGGCAGGCGTTTTTCCGCGATGTCCAGGCGCGCCATCACCTTGATGCGCGATACGATCAGGGAGGCCAGCCCGGCCGGCGGGTTGAGGATCTCGCGCAGCACGCCATCCACCCGGATGCGCACCGCCAGGCGGGTCTCGAACGGCTCGATGTGGATGTCGGAGGCGTTCTCGCGCACCGCCTCGGTCAGCAGCGCGTTGATCAGGCGGATGATCGGCGCGTCGTCGTCCGCCTCCAGCAGATCCTGCGGCTCGGCCAGGGATTCCGCGACCGCACTGAGGTCCAGGTCCTCGTCCAGCCCGGTAACCGACTGCATGGCCTCGGAGCTGGACGACTCGAAGCTCTCGCGCAGGTGGTGCTCGAAGGTCTCGTTGTCGACCGTCTCCAGCTCCAGGGCTTCGGAGCTGCGCCGGCGCAGCTCGACGACCGCCAGCGGATCTGCGTCGTGGCGCACATAGATGCGTCGCCGGCCATCGACCAGCGGACCGGGCAGGGTGCCGGAACGCCGGGAAAAGCCGTAGCTGGTCTGCAGGGGCTGGCCGGTTTCGTCGAGGGTCATGCGTGATCCGCTCCTGCTTGGTGGTTCCGGACGTCCCGGGCCGGATGGTGACAGGTCGGTCGCGTCGTCACGGACATCAGTCCTGGCGAGAAAAGGCGCGGCTGGGCTGCAATGTCTCCGGCATCGCGCTGTTCACGTGACCGGCCTGCACTTCGGCGAAGCTCGGGGGCAGGCGCGTCAGACGTTCCCAGGATGGCAGGGTCGGACTGTTGTCCTTGTCCTGGCGTGCGCGCTCGCGGAGTTGTTCGCTGCGGATGTAGCTGTACTTCGCGCTGGTGAGTTCGTTGCCGCGCGGGGTATCGCGCACGATCCGCGGGTGCAGGAATACCATCAGGTTGCGCTTTTCCACGCTGCCGCTGTCGGAACGGAACAGACGCCCGATCCCGGGGATCTGCCCCAGCCCCGGGACCTGGCGCCGGCTGTCCTGCTGCTGTTCCTCGATCAGGCCGCCGAGTACCAGCATGTCGCCGTCGTCGACCAGCACGTGGGTGCGCAGGGAGCGGGTGTTGGTGATCAGGTCAGCCGCGCCGGTGGTGCCCGGGGCCAGCTGCGAGACCTCCTGTTCGATCTCCAGGCGCACCGCATTGCCCTGGTTGATCTGCGGGCGCACCCGCAGTTTCACGCCGACGTCCTCGCGGCGGATGGTGTCGAAGGCCTGGCCCGAGTCCTCCAGTGAGCGCCCGACCACGAACGGAACATTCTGGCCGACCACGATCTCGGCCTCCTCGTTGTCCAGGGTCAGCAGGCTGGGCGTGGACAGGATGTTGCTGGAGGTGTCGGTCTGCAGCAGGTTGATCAGGGCCGCGATCTGGGTGCTCCCGGAGTTGCCGATCCCCCCCACGCTGAGCCCGTCACCGACACTGGGCGGGCTCTCCACCTGTCCGTCGAGGAATGCGTCAATCCCGGCGGCGATGCCCAGGATGCCCCCGTCGTTGCGGTCGAAATTCAGCAGGCCGGCCGCACGGTTGCCGACTGCGCCCCATTGCACACCCAGTTCGCGCGCGCGGTCCGAGGAGACCTCGGCAATCACCGCTTCGACCAGCACCTGCGCACGGCGTACGTCGAGGCGCTCGATCACCGAATCGAGATCGTCGAGGATGTCGGCCGGGCCCAGCAGGACCACCGAGTTGGTACTCTCGTGGGCCTGGATGTGGATACCGTTGCGCGAGGTGGCGCCACCGCCGCTCTCCCCGCTGGCCTCTTCATGGCGTGCCTCGGCAATCCCCGCCAGCAGGTCGGCCACATCTTCGGCGCGTGCATAGCTGAGGTAGTGCACGCGGGTGTTGCCACCCTCGGTGCGGCGATCGAGTTGTCCGACCAGGGCCCGCACCGACAGCCGGGCCTCGGGGCTGCCGGACAGGATCAGAGCGTTCATGTCGGGTTCGGCGACGATCCGCGCGCGGCTGCGCCCGGGAATGTCCTCGCGTTCGGAAAGCAGGTTGCGGATGCGCTCGGCGAGGGCCTCGGCGCGCGCATGTTCCAGTTCCAGGACGTCGAATTCTTCCGACAGGGGCTGGTCGATGCGATCGACCATTGCGCGGATGCGGCGTACGTTCGCGGCAGCATCGGCGATCACCAGGGTGTTCGACTCGGAGGCGGCCGCGAGGTGTCCGCTCTGCGGCAGCAGCGGCCGCAGGATCGGCACCAGCTGGTCCGCTGAGACGTGGTTGACCTCGATCACCTGGGTGACGAAGTCGTCCGCTCGGTTCGCGGGCGTACCGGGCGGGGATTCCGCCTCCAGCAGCGGCACGGCGTCCTGTTTGGCCTGGGCGTCGGGCACGATGCGCGTTGCGCCTTCCCCGGGGATCGCCGAGAAGCCATAGACCTTCAGGATGCCGAGGAACAGATCCATCAGTTCGTCGCGCGCGACCGGCCGGCCCGATACCACGGTGACATTCCCGCGCACCCTCGGGTCGATAATGAAATTGGCGCCGGTCTCCTCCGAGACCAGATCGATGAAATCCCGGATCTCGGTGTCGCGCAGGTTCAGCGTCAGGGTGTCATCGTTCGCCTGTGCGGTCAGGGACAGGCAAAACGAAGCCAGAACGGCCAGTGTGATGGCAAGTTGGCGGACAGACGTACTCATGCGATTCACTCGTTTATCTTCGGGGTCCGCTGGCCCGGGGGCCAGTTGGCTTACTTCGCCGGTCAAGGAAACACTGATCGATGTACACGTTCGTTGCTTCGGCGCTTTTGTGTGCGAACAAGCCGCTTTGAGCGCCGCGCAGTCACTCAGCTACAGGTGAGCCGCAACGCCGTGCGCGTGGTGCCCGTTTTTGATCAACAACGGGCGGTCGGGCCCGCTCGTTCAGCCGGTTGCCCGGTTGGCAGCCCCTGTTCCCCGGCCCTGCGTTGCGCCGCTTGACCGCAGAACGGCTATGCCATTGCGCGGCGCGTCTTGTCCCGTAGCGTACTCATCCTGAACGGGGCGGGGCACCAACGCGAACGTGTACATGGATCAGTGTTTCCTTAGCCTATCAGAGAATTTCCCCGGTAGTGCCTCCCTGGCTGCGGCGTGTCGAAACCAGCCCGGCGCAGTGGTCTCCTCCTGTCCTGTCCTGGCCGTTGCAAATCGCCATGCGTGTACCTCTTCCGTTGGGGGTATTGCATTTTGGTGCCCCGGTGCGTGGCCGTATTTTCTGTAACGCTCTGTCCAGAAAAGGAATCTCTTGCTGGCACGGTTTCTGCTTTGTCACTGGCGGAAGTCTTCCTGCTCCGGTACGCCGGAGACAGAGCTCCATCCCGTGCGGCCGGATCCGCCGCGTGAGGGCAGGGAGGAGGGTGCACCCATGGTTTTTCCCTGGATAGGCAAAAAGCAACGTACAGCAAGGCGTTCCGGAATGCAGTCAACCTTGAACGAGAACCGAGAAGTGGAAATTCGTGGCCTGGGGGTCATGAAAGTGGCGCGCTCCGTGAATTGCATCGGAGACGGCTGTCCGAAGCCGCAGTTGCTGACGCTCAAGGCGCTGAATCAGCTGCCCGAGGGGAGTGTCGTCGAGCTGATATCGGACAACCCCACTGCGGTGGAGACCATCCCGAGCATGATGATGGCCGCATACGGCAGTCATCTCGCGACGATCCGGGACGACTCCTACTGGAAGGTCTACGTCCGCAAGGGTGTTTGAGCCGGTCGTCGCGTTTCCTGTTTCCGGGAACCGTATCTATTCACAACGCAAGAGTCGGGGGATTCAATGAGTAATGATGTGTGTGGCGCGGGTGGATCGCGCGCCGGTGGTGTGTCGGTCAAGCACCGGGGCGGCCTCAACGCCGCTGTGATCGTGGGCATTGTCGCGTTGATTTCGGCGGTTGTGCTCGCCTACGACGCGGATTATCTCTACCTGCTGGTGTATGCCTGGTTCGGCGTGGCCTACGGACTGTTTCTGCAATATGGCCGGTTCTGCATGGCCTCTGCGGTGCGCGATCTGTTCGCAGTCGGTGTGCCACGCATGGCGGTGGGCGTGATGATCGCCGTGGTGCTGTATTCCCTGACCGCGGCGGCGGTGACCATGGGCGGTTTCAGCACCTTCAGTGCGCATCCGCTCGGATGGCACATCCTGATTGGCGGCACGATATTCGGCTTCGGGATCATCTTTACCGGCGGCTGTGCATCGTCGTCCCTGTACAAGAGCGGGGAAGGCAATGTGGGCTCGATGCTGGTGCTGGTGGCGATCTCCTTCTCGCAGGCAATCTTTGTCTCCAGCGAGTGGTTCAGCCAGTTCGTGCCGGCCTCCTGGACCGAGTCTGCGCTGGACAAGCGCATGCCCGAGGAACTGGATGTGACCTCCACCTGGTTTGACCAGTTCATGACCGGGTACATCTGGGACCTGAGCGGGGGCACGGTCGCCCAGATGATGGGGCAGCCCGACACCTTCGTCGGGATCTTTATCGGCAATGCCCTGCTGGGGGCGATCCTGCCGACCTTCGTCATTCTGGTGTTCCTGTACACCGTGGCCTTCCGCAAGGGCTACATGCGTCGCGAAAAGATCGAGAATCCGGCATTCGGGGACCACCTGCGCGGCATGTTGGCGATGTTTACCTCGTCCAAGAACACCGCCATCGCAGGTCTGGGTATCGGTATCTTCGCCGGCCTGCAGATGTGGGTGACCGGCGCGCTGCGCCAGAAGTACGACATCCTGAACTTCGGCGAGATGCTGGAGCGCAAGGGTTTCTACGATCAGGTCTCCCTGCAGGGCACGGTGTTCGACCCGGGGTACTGGTATATCACTACCCAGGAGGCCCAGTGGGGTGGCTGGGTTCTGGACAAGATCGGCGTCGAGAACATGGAGCGCAACATCTTCTTCGGCCTCGAAAACGGTATCCCCAACCCGCTGCTGAATGCCCCGGGGATGATGTCGGTCGGGATCATCCTGGGTGCCGCGGTGATCGCCAACATCAACCGCGAGTTCAAGTGGAAGCTCCCGAGCATGGAGACCGCGATCTTCGCCCTGATTGGCGGCACGCTGATGGGCATCGGTGCACGCGTCGGCATGGGCTGTAACGTCGGCGCATTCTTCGCCGCGGTCACCAACGGTGACCTCACCGGCTGGATCTTCCTTGCGGGCATGGCCCTGGGCGGATTCTTCGGCGTGAAGGCGCTGACTCGCTGGATGGAGTGGCGCGCGTCGCGCAACGATGACGAGTTCGCGCTCTAGCGCATCCCGCAATCATCCCGGGGGCGCTCGCTCCCGGGCACTTTCGATTTTCAAGACAACGTTAAGGAGAGAACACGCATGGGCGTCAAGTTCGAAAAAGTGGAAGACGGTCAGTACATGCTGGACGTGAAGGGCTACACCTGCCCGCATCCGCAGATGTACACCAAAAAGGCGCTGCAGAAGCTGCAGGCCGGTGACGTGCTCACCCTGGTGTTCGACAACGCCTCTTCCGGCGAGTCCGTTATCTCGATGTGCGAGTCCGAGGGCAACGACCTCTTCGATCGCGCCGATGATGGCGGCACATTCACCTGGAAGATCCGCAAGGGGTAAGTCATATGGAGCTGGGAATCTGTGTCGTGGATGACCGCTGCGCCCCGCACGCGATCGGCCTGCTGAAGGCAGCGCAGAACCGGGGCTGGGATACCCGGTGCTTCCTGACTGACCGCGGTGTGCATCTGCTCAATGATGCCGACTTCCGTGCGCTGCTGGACTCCGGCAAGGGTCACTTCTCGATCTGCGAGCTGAGCATCGACCGCTATGCGGACGCCGGGGTCTCGGTCGAGGGGCTGGAAGATCGCATTGTGGTGGGCGGTCAGTACCAGAACGCCGAACTGGTCCATAACAGTGACCACGTCATTGTCTTTTAGGAGATTTCATGAGCGATAACGCGAAACGCATCCTGGTGGTTGCGCGCGACGACAAGGTCGAGGCGCTGCGTATGGCAACCGGCCTCACTCTGCTCGACGACGAGGTTCGGGTGGCGGTACTGGGCGAGCTTGACGAGAGCTCCGACGATGTCCAGCTGCAGCTCGAATCGCTGGACTTTGCCGATGTGCCGGTCGAGCGCGTGACTGAAGGCCCCCGGGCAGTGGCCGGGATGATGTTGAATTCCGACGCGGTGTTTTTTGTATGAGCGATTCGATTTGCAAGGTGCTGTTCCTGAAGGTCCCGGGTGCGGACGAGGGGTTCGAACGCGACCTCCGGTCCGGACTGCCGCAGGGCGATGTGGCGCACGAGGTCCATGACCTCGCTGCGCCCGACTACGACGCCATTCTCGATGGCCTGGAGCCCGGGGTCCTGCCAGTGGTCCTGCGCCCGTCGATGGTGGGTGGGGGCGCAGCCTGAGGCCGTCGAGGCCCGGTCGGGATCCCTTTGGCCTCGGCATTGCAGTTTGCCGACAGGGGCTCGATCGGGTCTCGTTTTGCAATTGTGCCGAGCCCGGCGTCTGCCCCTAACCGACTGAAATACAGGAAAGTTCCAGTATGGCACGCGCCATGCTTGCGTTCGAGGGTGTCGAGTAGGCACGAGCAGGATCGGTTCGATGGCGAACTCGTCGGCGGACCCGGATGGGAACCCGCCAGGCATGTAGCGACCGCGCCGCACACCCCGAAGACCGGGTGCCGGTGCCAAGATCAATAACACAGGAGGGGTTTCGAAAATGCGAAAGGCAGCAACTTCACCCAGTTTTGCCCGGGCGTCGGGCGCGGTCACCGCGCTCGCCGCGCTCGGCCTGCTACTCACCGGTTGTGGTGGCGGCGAGAGCTCCAGCTCGGCCAATCCGGCAGTGCAGACGGTCAATTCGCCGGCGGAGATCGCCCGCGAGTCCGCGGAAAACTACCACGACAACGTCAACGGCCTGATCACCGGTCAGACCCTGATGCGCTGGATCGACGACTGGCAGAACAACCGTCCGGATGGCATTGATGGTCGCCTAGTAATCCTGCAGCTCACTGAGGGCACCGAAGGGAAGGAGTACATTACGCCCAAGCCCCAGGAAGGTGTGCTGACCTACCGGATTGATGGTGGCAGTCGTCTTGTTGAGAATCGCTCCAATGGCCTAATCGATACGCGTTCGATGGTGCCATCTGGCCCGGTGATGGATGATTTTTTGAAGGCATACGACCTGGATCCGCGTAATGACATGATCGTCTGGGTCGTCGCGGATGGCGGATACTTCAACCTGATGCAACAGGGGCGTGGCTGGTACATGATGCGCTACTGGGGCACCCCGCACGAGAACCTGGCTGTGCTGAACGGTCTCGCGGTACACGATGAGGTCATGGATCCGAGCTACCTGGGCAGCGTCGCGACCTGTGACGAACCCGTCAGCGAGGGCGACTGCCTGCCGGGTAACGGCACGGTCTCGGTGAGGGATCTTCCGGAAGACAACATTTCGCTTCAGGCCACCGTCGAGGATGTGATCCGCGTGGCCGAAGGGCATGAGGATGACTTCATCTGGGATGCCCGTTCGGAAAACGAGTACACCGCGTGGACGGGTGTCAGCGATGGCAAGCACCGGGGCATCGACTTCCGCAACAATGCCTCCAAGCAAGGACATCCCAACGGCGCGGTGGTGTTGCCGTATTCCAACATGCTGATGAGCGACGGGACCCTGCGCTACAAGCCCAAGGACAAGCTCTGGGCGTACATGAACGGCGAGGAGGTCGATGGCGCGATGTTCCAGCGCTACGAGGCAGGTTCGTTGGTCCCGGTGGGGCCGGGTAATGCCTATCAACCCGGCCAGGACAGCATCACCTATTGCGAGACGACCTTCCGCGCAATGATTACGGGCTTCGCCACCGCGGCGATCCTGGGGCTGCCGAACCGGTTCTACGACGGGGCGATGGTCGAGTGGAATTCGTTGTCCGGCGGTGTTCAGGACAAGTACGGCTCCTTCGTCCTGCCGGCCGATTCGCCGTGGCGTACCGATCTGCCCGAGCGCTCGCATTTCGAGTACAACACCCCGGCGGATATCGATTCGCGCGATATCCAGGATGCGTACGCCGAGCGCACCAATGCGGTGACCTCTGCCGACCGCAACTACCGCATGGATATCGGCGGTGGCAACGGTGGTGGTGACGACGGTGGCGTTGCCCCGCCGTCCAACCCCTGCGGCGGCTAGCAGGGCGCACCTCCCCCGCCTCGGGCGGGGGGGTGTTCGAGCAACATGGTGTCCTCCCAGATTGAGCCCGCTGCGCGGGCTCTTTTTTATATGGTGCGCCAGGCATGGCGCGCAGCGCCGTGACTGGCGCTATTTCGGGAGCTGTGGTGGTTTCCGGATGACTTGGAGGTGCAAGTCCTCTACCGGCCCGGCAAGGGGAACGGTTAGCCGCACGGCAAGGGTGTCCATCGTGAGGTGGAATCTGAAGGAAGCCGAAGGCAAAGCACTGGCCCTTTGAGCCGGAATCGCATACGAGGCGACGGCAGTGGGTGAGAAGGCCAATATCTTCAAAGCCCGGTACTTGCACGGGAGCTGTCGGCGTAGATGCGGCGGGCATAAGTGTGAAGGTCGCGCGCATTACCCTGGGAGGTCTGTACGCCTGCCACAGGCTAGCGCTGCTGCGAGGTGGCGCGATGGGTGTACAGAAGTCAGCCGAGGCCATAGTAGGTGGGGTAACCGCTCACTGAAGGGCCGAACATGTGAGATGGATTGGGAGCCGGATCGCTCGATGGGGAGTGGAGTTGCAGATCGGGAGGCTGAGAGGCCTTCCCTTGCCTGGGGGGGTAGCGGGCGGAACCTGCGAGAACACCGGGACAAGGCGACAAGCCCTGCGGCGCGATCGGGGATGATCCATGAGGGGCCGACATGGCATTGATGTCGGCGGTACTGGAACGGAGCAATCTGCAACGGGCCTATGACCGGGTGGTGCGCAACAAGGGCGCCCCTGGCGTGGACGGGCTGACGGTGGCCGACTTCAAAGGCTATCTGAAGGTCCACTGGTCCGAGATCAGAGCGCAGTTGGAGGCGGGCCGCTACCGACCGGCCCCGGTACGCAAGGTTGAGATCCCGAAGCCGGGAGGCGGCCGTCGCATCCTGGGAATCCCGACGGTGCTGGACCGCTTGATCCAACAGGCCCTGCATCAGGTGCTGAGTTCCCTGTTCGAGGGGACGTTCTCGGAACACAGCTACGGCTTTCGCCCGGGGCGGAGCGCAGGCCAGGCGGTCTGTGCGGCGCGCGGGCACATCGAAGAGGGCCGGCGCTGGGGGGTGGATGTGGACCTGGAGAAGTTCTTCGACCGGGTCAACCACGACGTGCTGATGGCGCGCGTGGCCCGGCGGGTGGACGATCGCCGGGTACTGAAACTGATCCGCCGCTACCTTCAGGCCGGGATCATGGAAGGCGGAGTGGCGACGGCGCGCACGGAGGGCACCCCGCAAGGCGGTCCACTCTCCCCGCTGCTGTCGAACATCCTGCTGACCGACCTGGACCGGGAACTGGAGCGTCGGGGCCACCGGTTCTGCCGCTATGCCGATGACTGTAACGTGTACGTCTACAGTCAGTGTGCGGGGGAGCGGGTGCTGGCCTCGATGACGCGATTTCTGGAGCAGCGGCTCCGGCTTCGCGTCAACCGCGAGAAGAGCGCGGTGGACCGTCCCTGGAAGCGGAGCTTTCTGGGCTACACTGTGTGCAACCGCAAACGCAACGTGCGCCTGAAGGTGGCGGCCAAGCCGGTGGAACGGCTCAAGGCCAACGTCAAGGCGGCGTTCCGACGCGGTCGCGGGTGCTCCCTACGGCGCACCATTGCCGAGCTGGCGCCGAAGCTGCGGGGGTGGCTGAACGACTTCCGTCATGCCGGGGTGAAACGCGTCTTCGAGGAACTGGACGGGTGGATCCGCCGGCACCTGCGCAAGCTGCTATGGCGGCAGTGGAAACGCCCGTATCGACGGGCGGTGATGCTCATGCGCCTGGGACTGGGCGAGGAGCGGGCCTGGCGCAGTGCCACCAACGGGCGTGGCCCGTGGTGGAATGCCGGGGCCCCGCACATGAACCAGGCGATGCCCAAGAGGCGCTTTGATCAGCTCCAACTGGTATCGCTGATGGATCAATACCATCGGCTCAAGTGTCTTGCGTGAACCGCCGTGGTACGGAACCGTATGCCCGGTGGTGTGAGAGGACGGCAGAGGTAACTTCGCCTCCTACTCGATAGTCAAGACGCGTGTGCTCCCGATGTTGCGGCTGTAGCCCGGACCGGTGTGTCCCGGGGCGCGGTCGTCATATCGGGAGCATGCCCTTGTTGGCCCAACTGCCGGGCACTGGTCGGCCCTGCCGGCGCTGGCGTATGCTCGCCCGCGCTGGGCAGCCGGTACGGGGGGCGGCCCGATGGATCGGAAACCTGAAGCGGGGGCTCGATGATGAATAAAAGAACGATTCTTGCAGGCGCGGGTGTGCTGGTTGTGGCCCTGGTGCTTGGTGCGGGCGCGGCCCTGATGTGGGTTATGGACCGGGGGCCGGCGGACTCCAGTGCCGCCTTCCTGGACGGACACTGGGACTTTCCACTGGACCCCCAGGGCCCGCCTCCGGAGGCATTCGGTCCGCGCGAGGCTGCGCTGGGTGCCGAGTCCTGCGGCAGTTGCCATGTGCAGCAGCACGCCGACTGGCAGACTAGCCGCCACAGCGAGACCATGAACGCTGGTATCCGCTGGCAGTTCCATGTGTTCAGTCAGGCGGATTCCAACGAGTGCATGGATTGTCACGCACCGCTGGCCGAACAGAAGGCGCTGGCGGCGCGCGACATGGGCTGGCCGAATGCCCCGGATACTGATCCCCCCGCACATATCCCGCCGAACCTGCACCGCGAAGGCCTGACCTGTGCGACCTGCCATGTGCGCGAGCATGAGCGCATGGGGCCAGTCCATCGTACCGGACTGTCCGGAGACGAGGACGGGCTGCCGCACGGCGGGTTCCGGGTGCGCGAGGAATTCAGCCAGAGCCAGTTCTGTGCGTCCTGCCACCAGTTCCCGGACGATGGCCCGCGCCTGAATGGCAAGCTGCGCCAGGACACGCATGTGCAATGGGAGCAGTCGCGTTTCGCCGACCAGGGGGTGACCTGCCAGACTTGCCACATGCCCGAACGCCGACACCTGTGGCGCGGCATCTCCGACCCGGACATCCTGCGCAGCGCGATGGGCGTGCAACTGGAGGAAACCGGGCGTGATGCCGAGGCGGTCGACCTGCGCTTGCAGGTCGAGAATGTCGGTGCGGGTCACCACCTGCCAACCTATATGGTGCCACGCATCGATATCCGTCTCGTACGGGTGGGCCCGGCGGGCGATGTGCTGGAGGAAGTCTTTACCTACCCGATCCAGTGGAAGTCCAGTGTCGATCTTGCGACCGAGGAATATGACCACCGCATCCCGGCGGGTGAGGCAGTGGTGCATGACATCCGCGTGGCACTGCCTGATTCGGGGGATGCATCGCTGGAGTTGCGGGTGGACGTGGCGCCGAAGGAATTCTACGAGCGCATGTATCGCGATATGCTGCGTCAGGCCGAGCGCATGGATGCGGAGACCCTGCGCCTGCTGCGTACCGCCATCGAGGAGGCCGAGGCTTCGCGATATCGCGCCATCCGCGAATCCATAGATCTGCGCCAGTCGGTCTCGCTCTCCATTCGTCCCGAAAGTCCCTCGGGGCGTGCGGGTCTGGAGCGCTGACCCCCGCGCTGGTGGCGGAGCCGGTGCCGCGCAGTCCCTCCGGGATTCCCGGGGGAGCACAGGGCAGTCTGCCCCGGATTTTGTGCGTTCGGTGTTCCGTTCCCGCGAGGCGCATTGTTTCTCGCAGGTGATCCGGCCCCGCCCTCTCCCTGATTGCAAATTGAAGCCGTCAGCGCTCTTTGCGGTTATCTGCAATCCTCCTCATTGGCCGGGGCTCTTTAACTGGCTGTTTCTGCATTGAATCCGGATATGGCACGGGAAATGTATGGTAGCCGGCTGCATGCAGACAAAGGTGGCGACTGAATGAAGATGCAATTGGTGGCCGCAGGGATGCTTCTCATGTTCGCGGGATCGATCACGGCGTCGGCCAGCGAGCGTCTGTCCGAACCTCGTGGTCAGGCGGGGGCGTCCAGCCAGAGTTCGGCATCCGAGCAGCGGGGTAGCGGGCGGTTGCGCTTCCGTGATGGCCCTGTGTGCATGTGCTCCCTGGGGATGAGCGAAGAAGACATCCAGCGCTCGGCCGATGAGCGCCGGGAGCAACGGGAGCAGCGTCGCTCCCGGCGCTACTAGTTCATTGAAGGTTGCTGGTTCACGCCAAACCCGCACCGGCGGGTCTCGAGTACACCCAAAAACGATAAGCAGGAGGGAAATATGAAGAATGCAAGCAGGAAGGCATCGGGCCGCCGCTGGTCGATCCCCTTCAAACTGATGGGCGCCACGCTGGTCCTGTCGGTCGCCGCACTGGCCGGTTGGGGTGCGCTGGCCGTGGCGGACCTGACGCACGAATCGCAGAAGGTTGCCGCCAGCGACGCGCCGACCGGCTGGGGGTCCGAGGTGTTCGACGCCATCCACAGCGAGGCCATCGCGCAGGGCACGGTACTCGCCAATAACCTGATTCGTCCGGCCAACGCCTGTGGTCTGGGCGCCTCCTCCTGTTTCCGCTGCCATGATGGCGGACGTGCCGACGCACCGGCCGAGGATCCGGAAACCGCGCCGTGGCATATCGACCATGCCGAGGTGAACCACTCCTGCGAGGGCTGCCACCAGGGGAACCCGCGCCTGATGCGCGAGAACATGGCGCACCGCGACCTGATCGCCACGCCGTTGAGCGAGCCGGGCAACACCTGTGCCAGCTGCCATGACGGTGGCGAGAAGGACGACTACCTGGCCCGTTACCTGCAGGCCGCTGAAGCCGGCGAGTGATCCGGCGAACAACAACAAAACTGTTGGGGGTTAAAGCATGAAAAAGAACCACTTCGTACGTGCCGGCAACGGTAAGCGCGTTGGCAGCCTGCTTGCGGGCATCGCCCTGGCCGCCGGGGCTGGTACTGCACACGCCGGGCCGACGATCAATTTCGGCGAGGAAGGATTTGTGCAGCTCAACTACGAGCTTCAGATCTGGTCGCAGTACCGCGACTATCGCTCCGCGGCGGTCGACAGCAGCCACGTCGACACCTTCCTGCGGCGCAACCGCATCACCCTTCTGGGGCAGTACAACGACTATGTCGGGTTCTATACCCAGATCGAAGCGGGTGGCGACAGCCGCTACGGCCAGGACGAACGTTCGGTCTACTACCGCGATGCCTACCTGACACTGGACTGGACCGATAGCCTCCGGTTCATGGCCGGCCGCTTCAAGAACACGTTCACGCGTGAAAACCTGGAGGCCTGCCTGGAGCCGCTGACGCTGGATCGGGGCGTGATTTCCTACACCCCGTTCGGTGGCACGCGCGACACCGGTGTGGCCATGTGGGGCAACCTGGCCGATGCCAAGCTGCAGTACCGGGTGATGGTCTCCGACGGCCGCGAAGGTGACGAGGTGCCAAGTGACAACCCGCGGCTTACCGCGCGAGCGCACTACAGCTTCTTCGATCCGGAGTATTTCTACGGCTATCGCGGGACCTACCTGGGTACCCAGCGCGTGCTGACCATCGGCGCGGCCTACGACTACCAGAAGGATGCGGTCTACGCGAACTTGCCGGGGCGCCAGGATGCCCGCGACTACAGCGCCTGGACGGCGGATATCTTCTATGAAGAACCGACGGATGCGGGTACACTTACATTGTCCGCAGCGTATATGGACTACAGCGTGGATGGCGCCCTGAACTCGGGCGAAGCGTTTGCCGATCCGTCCGTAGACGCCTCCGCGGAGATGGAGTCGTACTACGTGAAGGGTGGCTGGCTGTTCCCCGAGCCGATCGGCATCGGCCGTCTGCAGCTGTACGGCCGCCACGAGGGCGCCGACTACGATCGTACCGATGATTTCTATGACCAGACCACCAATGCGATCGGTGCGAACTACTATATCGACGGGCAGCAGTTGAAGCTGACCTTCGAGTACGCGGACGTCGATTTCGACGAAGAACATCCGTCGGTTAACTCGCTGCGTGATCACAAGCAGGCGACGATCGGCTTCCAGATGCTGTTCTAGCCTCTGGTCGGGTCGCGGTTTCTGTCCGGATTCCTCGGCACAGGGATGGTGCCGAGGGCCGGCACCCGGCGGTCGGTCGTCCAGAGAGATTGATTGACCGAGACGAGTCGGGGACTGCCCTGGCGCGTTTCACGGCGGGAGGTGATCCATTTCCAAATCGGAAGCCAGAATGCATATTGCGACGGGCGCCCCTGCGGCGGCCCGTCGTTTTTTGTTCCAGGGCCCCTGGTGGCTGGCCGGTGCCCTGGCCCTGCTTGGCGTGGCGGTCGTGGCCTGGATGAGTGCTACGCTCGCGGGGATGGGGCCCGCAGCCACCTGGATGGCCACCGCGTTCGCCGGGCTGGGTGCCGCGCTTGGCTATGTAGCGTCGGTATGGTCCTATCGCCATTCGCTGGAAAAGCTTTACGATGGCTTGGTCGAGGCTCAGGACGGGACGCTGAAGCCGGTCGATGTGCCGGAGGCGGCCGATCCGGTGCTGCAGCATCTCTATCAGGACTACAACAAGACCATTACCACCCTCAGCGGCATGTTCTCGCTGGTGGAGGACTGCCAGAACCGGGTGCTCTCCGAACGCAACCGGATGAATGTGGTCGTGCAGGTGTTGCCGGCTGCGCTGCTGGGCGTGGACGACAATCTCCTGATCAATACCGCGAACAAGCAGGCCGCGATTCTCTTTGGTACCTCCGAGCGCCGCCTGATTGGTTCCAGTCTGTTCGACATCCTGAATCTTACTGACGAGACGCGCGAGATTTTCCGCGACTCGTTCCTGTACAAGCAGGATATTCGCAATCAGGTGATCAACCTCGCGACCGGCGAGGGCGAGCGCTGGCTGTCGATGAACCTGTCGTTCGTTACCGAAGACGAGGCGGAGATGGCGGCGGTGATTACGCTGCTGGACATTACTGATTACAAGTACCTGCAGGAGAGCGTGTACACTCGCGAGAAGCTCGTCGCGATGGGCCAGCTGGCCGCCGGGGTCGCGCATGAACTCAATACCCCGCTCGGCAGCATCCTCGGCTACTCGCAGTTGCTGATGGATTGCTGCGAGGACCCGACCCGCGCCCGGCACTTCGCGCGGACGATCAGCGAAGAGACCAAGCGCTGTTCGCGCGTGATCCAGAACCTCCTGAACTACGCGCGCAAGGAGACCTGCGAGGGGACGTCCTGCGACGTCCCTGCGCTGATTGACGATGTGGTCGACACCCTGATGAGCTGTCGACTGAAACGCTCCGAGGTGACGCTGGAACGCGAACAGGACGAACGTGTGGTGGTCGACGGGAGCTGCGGTGAACTCGACATCGTGCTGACCAACCTCTTGCTGAACTCCGTCCATGCCCTGTCCGGTGTGGAGCAACCGTCCATCCGGATCCGTGCCCGGCAGTCGGGCGCCGACGAGGTGGTCATCATGGTCGAGGACAACGGTCCCGGCGTACCCCGCGAGGTGCGTGCGCGCATGTTCGACCCGTTCTTTACCACCAAGGATGTCGGTGAGGGCAGCGGGCTGGGCCTGTCGATCAGCCACGCCATGATCACCCGACGGGGCGGCGTGCTGCGCTACGACCCTGCCTACACCGAGGGGGCCCGGTTTGTCATCCGCCTCCCAAGTGCAACCTCCAGAGAGGAGTGACCTTGGACGCTTTGAAGAAGGTGCGCGACGACACCACCAACGCTGACCCGAAGGCTGACGATCGTCCGGTCGTCCTGGTCACCGAGGACGACCCCGCGATGCGCGAGCTGGTCGCCAACGTGCTCGCGGGGGTCGATGCGAATGTAATGGTCATGGCCAGTTCACAGGAGGCACTGCACTACCTCGAGGAATACGAGGTGGCGGTGGTGCTGTCCGACCTGTTCATGCCCAAGGTCGACGGCATGACGGTGCTGCAGTTCGCGAAGAAGCAGAATCCCAGTGTACAGGTGATCCTGATGACCGGCTACGCGACCGTGGACTCGGCCGTGGAATCCCTCAAGTCGGGGGCGTTCGACTACCTGACCAAGCCGTTCGAGAATGTCGAACTGCGCCACACCGTGGAGCGCGCCATCGAGTACTGGCGCCTGAGCCACGAGAACGAGCGTCTGCGCGAAGAGAACCGCGCGATCTCCGAGGGCGATGTAATGATCGGACGCTCGGCCGGCATGGAGGAGGTCCAGCGCCTGGTCGCCGCGGCGGCCGCTTACGACTGCCCGGTCCTGATCACCGGCGAGAGCGGTTGCGGCAAGGAGTTGGTCGCGCGTCAGGTCCATATGCGCGGGCCACGCCGCGAGAATCGCTTCGTGGCGGTCAATTGCGCCGCAATCCCCGAGCAGATTATCGAGAGCGAGCTGTTCGGTTACCAGAAGGGCGCCTTCACCGGCGCCGAACGCTCCAAGATCGGCCTGTTCGAGACCGCGGATGGCGGGACCATCTTTCTTGACGAGATCAACAATGCCTCGCTGTCGTTGCAGGCGAAGATGCTGCGGGTGCTCCAGGACTCGACCTTCTACCGTCTGGGCGATACCGAACCCAGGCAGGTCAATGCCCGGGTGATCGCGGCGACCAACCGCGACGTGACGAGCCTGATCGAGGAGGGTTCGTTCCGTGAGGATCTGTACTACCGCCTGCGGGTGATCGAGGTGCCGATCCCGCGTCTGAGCGAGCGTCGCGATGACATCCCGTTGCTGGCCTCGTACTTCGTGACCAAGTACTCGCGGCGCTTCGACAAGGAGGTCGAAGGCATGACCACCGGCGCACTCGGCGCCCTGGTTCGCTACGACTGGCCGGGCAACGTGCGCGAACTGGAAAACGTAATCCAGCGTGCGATCATCCTGACCCAGGGCAAGCTGATCGATGTCGACAGCCTGACCCCGGAGATCGTGGAAGGCGGAGGTGGCTTCAGCCGTCGCGCGCTGGACCATATGCAGCCGCAAACCCTCGAGGAAGTCGAGGTGTACTTTATCCGCAAGACACTGCGGGAAACCGGCGGGGATCGCGCGCTGTGCGCCGAGATCCTCGGAATCGACAAAAGCACCCTGTGGCGCAAGATCAAGCGCTACGGCGTGGAGGAATGAACATGCCCGCAATGACACGCCATTCGACCCTGCTGGCCGGCCTGCTGGCAGGGGCCATGCTGCTCGCCGCGCCGGCCGCGGCCTCCGACGATCTGGAGCAGCGCCTGGAGCGCATGGAGGCCGAACTCGAGGCCCTGCGCGAGGAACTGCGCCGCCGTGACGAGGCATCCGACGCACCGGCGGAGACGCGCTCGCGAGCGTCCGATCCAGCCGCGCAGCCCGAGCCGCAGCCGCGTGCGGCCCCGACCCCGGCCGCCCCGGATCCCGCCCCGCGCGCCAGTGAACGGGCCGGGGTCGTCGGCGAGGTTCATGCCCGCTACTTCCTGGAATCGGACCCCCTGCCGTCGCGCCCGCCGTCCGGGACCCCGATGACCGAGGGGCTGGTCGCACTGGAGGAGGACACCCTGGTGCTTGAACCGGGCCGCTATGGTGGCCCCGGTCGCGGCTTCTTCAACCGCTTCCGCGACGCCTCCGTGCATCGCGCCGCAGGGCTCCACCTGGAGGGTTATCTCGATCTTCCGCGCAGCGGGGAATACCGCTTCGATCTCGCGCCGAAACCGGCCCGCGAAGGCGGGGGATCGCCGGTGATCAACGAAATGATCGTCTACCTGGAGGTCGCCGGCGAGCCGGTGCTCGAACTCGAGAGCATCGAGAGCTGGCGCCACCTGTCGCTGGAACGCGACCTCGAGGAAGGTCGCCACCCGTTCACCCTCTGGGTGGTCTCGAACTCCCCCGGCTTCGGCCCGTCCCCGACCGACTCCAGTCTGGAGCTCGGTGTTCGCAGCCCAGGGCGTGCCGAAGTCACGCCCCTGCACCGTCTGATGTTCCTGCCCGCGGAGTAGACCGCCCGGCCGGGTGGCCGGACTCCCATCGCGGTAGCGGGCCGCGTAAAGTACCGTGAAGCAGGATGGACACGACCGGGCGGAAGGGAGCGACGTGGCGACGGCGAACACGGCGGCATCGATGGGCGAGGCGAACGGAGGGGCGCACAAGGGCATGCGCACCACCCTGATCCATGCCGCCGTCGCCGGGGGCTGTGCGTTGGCCATGCTGTTGCTGGCCTTCTGGGTCTGGATGGCCACTGGCGATCGGACGCTGGATGTTCCCGGGGCGTCGCTGGTGATCCCGGCCTCCGATCTGCAACTCGCCGAGGGTCGTGGCGAAGTCGATGGACACGCCCTTCAGTTGCATGGGGTGGGGGCGCGCGGACGCGCGATTCTGGTCACCGGTGTCCCCGACGGCGCGCCGGATCTGGCGCGGCTGACCGAGCTGCACATCCCGGCCGTGGGCCCGGACGGGATCCCGGATGCTGTTTTGATGTGGGTCAACGCGGCGGATCCGGGGACCGAGCATGCCGAGCGCATCGACCTCGAGGCAGGGCTGGACCTCGCGGAAGTATCGGGCTGGGATGGCCAGCCTGCGATGCTGGGGCTGCTGCTGCAGGGTCCCGGGGTCGCGGGCCTGCAAATCCGCGGCCTGGAGTTCCGCGGTGATGCGCCGGGGCCGCTGTCTGCCCTGCGCGCGATCCTGCGGGCCTGGATCGAGCCCGTCGCGTTTTCCAATGTGACGCCGGGTGTGGTCCGTGCGGGGCCCACCGATGTACCGATCCGGCCAACTACGGTGGCGATTGTCTGGGTGCTGCTCGCCCTGGTCGTATTCGTGCTGGTGCACCGGCTGCGCGGCGCGCATGGCGTATCGGTGGGTGTCGTACTCCTCGTGCTAATGGCCTGGTTTGCACTGGATCTTCGCTGGCAGGCCGATCTCGTCCACGAGCATCGCAACACCTTTGCCTCCCACGCCGGGGACCCGGGCCAGGCCCGGGTCCCCGCCGACTATGGCGGTCAGGACCTGCTGGCGCTGGTGACGGCCGCGAAGGAGCAACTGGAGCCCGATGCGCGCGTGTTCACGATCTCCGGGAACGACGGGTTGACCCGCTACGTACGCTATCGCCTGTTGCCGCTGCCCGGGTTTTTCCAGGAGCGCCTCACCCGCGACGTGCTGCGACATGCGCGCCCCGGTGATGCATTGATCCTGCTGGTCCCGCACGAGGTCTCGCTGCGCAGGCTGCGCCGTGGCCTGTCCGCCACGGCGCGCACCCGTTTCCCGTGGCAGGCGGACGCGCAGGCATGGCAGGGTGCGGCGACTGCGGTCACCGACACGGACGACGGCCCGATGCTGGAATTCCGCGGCGAGGGCCGCGGTCAGGCGTGGGTCGAGGTCCCCTTTTCGTTGTCGTCCGCCTTTTACCGGCTGGTGGTGCGCCTGGATACCCCGGAGCCGGAGGGAACCCTCCGGCTGGAGGTGCGGCGGACCGCCACCGGGGATGATGACGATCAAACCGAGCTGGTGTCCGAGCGAGCGATCCCGGCGCGCGAGCTGGCGGCGGGCGCGCGCGAGTTTTCGCTGGGCTTCGGGCTGCCCGCGCGCGGGAACATCATGGTGCAGGTCAGCGGGCTTTCGCCGGGCGCCCGGTTGGGGGCGTTGCGCATCGAACACCCGGAGGATGCGGCAGACTGGGTGGCCGTGGCGCGCAATGGGCGGCCGCCGTTGCGCGCGGCCCGCTTGCTGAGACAGGACGAGGGTGACCTGCTGCTCGAGCTGCAATAGGCGGACCGTGCGCTAGCTCTCGCATGCGTAGGGCAGCTTAACGAGGACTATGTAGGCCGGACGCGCCGGCGTGGATATGCCTGAAACGCCCAGGTGTTCCGGGCTGCGCCCACGATGGAGAAGGGAGTCATCATGCTGGATGGTATGCGGCTGATCCTCGCGCTGGGGCTGCCCTGGCTGGCGGCGGCCGTGCTGTTGCTGAACTGGTGGCCGCGCGAGGCCCCGGGGCGCTGGGCGGGCGTGCTGGGCGTCGGGTATTTCCTGGCGATGTTCGCTGTGGCCGGGCTGTTGCTCGGACTCGATCGCCTGCTGGGCGGCTGGTACCCTGCTGCGATCCTTGTGCTGGCCGGCTTGCTGGCCCTGGCGGGTGCCTGGTTGGCGCGCGGCGGGGTGCGTACGCCCGCCGCGAGACAGCCGGCGGGTGGTGCCCTGACCGCGGGCTGGGCCGATGCGGCCTGGTGGGTGCGGGTGGGGGTGCTGGTGCTGCTGGCACTGATCGTGGTGCGCATGGGTGGGTGGCTGGTCGAGATCCTGTGGCGCCCGGTGTATGGCTGGGACGCCTACTACTACTGGAGCTATCGTGCCCGTGGATTCCTGGAGCATGGCGGGGCAGATGCTTTCATCCGCCCCCGGGAACTCCTGCGGGGCGAAGGCGAAGGCTACGGTCAGTACTATCGTCACCCGCCGCTGGTCTCGGTGATCCAGATGTGGCCGGCACTCGCCCTGGGGCGGTGGCACGAGTCGCTGGTCAACCTGCCCTGGTTTCTTGCGGGGGCCGCACTGGGCCTGGCCATTTACGGTTACCTGCGCCGCCTGCGCCTCGGTATCCTGCCCGCGACGCTGGCGGCCTACATGACGCTGTCGGTACCCCTGCTGGGTGTGCATGTCGGCCTCGGGGGATATGCCGATATCTGGATGACCGGTACATTCGGAATTGCAGCCCTGGCATTGTTCACGCTGTTCCGGGAATTGCGCTGGCAGGAGTGGCTGGTGTTGCTCCCGCTGGTGCTTGCCATCCCCTTCATCAAGCAGGCAGGTATTCTGTTTGCGGCCCCGTTCCTGCTGGCCGTGTTGCTGGCATGGCTGCGCCCGTGGTGGGGTATCGCACTGGTGGTCCTGCTGGCCGCGGTTGGGGTGGGTGTGGCGCTCCTGGCCCATGTGGAGGTTCACCTGCCGATCCTGGGGCCTGTGGTGCTGGATGCCGGGCGGGTGGTTCTGCCGCACGGCGGCGAGTTCGCATTCGAGCCGCATTGGGGCATGCTGTTCCGACGGCTGTTCCTGGACGGTTCCTGGCACCTGCTGTTCGTGCTCGGCAGCGCCCTTCTGGTGCTCGCGGTTCATCAGGCCTGGCGGCAGCCTGCACACCGCGCCGTTTGGGTCCTGATGATGGCGATCGCGGTGATGACCCTGGTGGCCTACGGGGGTACCCAGCAGGCCGGGCGCATGCTGGATGGCACGGGCTTCGGTCGCCATGTCCTGCCGCTCGCCCCGGTGATCGTCGCCTGGTTTTGGCTATGGCTGGGTGACAGGCTCGCGGACCCGCGATCTTTGGTTCCGGCACGCAATCCGGGCCCGCTGACCAGTGGAGGCGGCCATTTCGACTGAGTAACGTTTGCTTGTGCCCTGCAGTGCCCGCCGCGGGGAGGGGTATGAGGGCTCCGGGATGGTTCGGGGCGTGTACGCGTACCGCTCGATGCTCCGGGGATCAGTGCTTCCCTAGTTGGCGAGTTCAATACTCAGCGGGATCGCCTGGCCGTCGCGCTCGACGACGACTTCCACGTGGCTGCTGCCGCGCAGTTCGCCCAGTAATGCCTCGGGATCGGCAATGCTGCTGATTGCCTGACCGTTCACCGTGGTCAGGACATCCCCGGGTTGCAGTCCTGCCTGCTCGAATTCCCGCTGGTTGCGGCGCGGCTCCACGCGGATGCCGTGCAGGCTGCCACCGCGCATCACCGGCTCGGTGCGGATTGCGTCCATCACCTGCTCGGGGTCGCCCATCCAGCGGTCGCGGTCGATGCGGGGCTGGGCGGTGCCGGCTGCTCGACTCGGCTCGGGCTCGGCCTCGGAGCGCTGCAGCGGCTGTGGGGCGGAGTCCCCGCCGATCCGCAGTTCGTCGCCGCGCGGCAGGCGCAGGGCCTCGAAGCGACCGTCGCGCTCCAGGATCACCTGATGCGGTTCGACGCGCCGCAGGATGGCGAGCCCGTCGCCGATCTCGTCATCCGGGCGGTAGAGTTGCGCCTGCCCGCTGTTGGCACGGATGATCGCAGTGCCCCCGGCGCCGGGTGTGGCCGAGACACCCAGCAGCTTCAGGCTCAGCCGGGTCTCCGGGGCTGCGGTGGGGATCTCGTCACGTTCCTCGCTGTTGCCGAACAGCGCAACTTGTGCCGCCCGGGCAAAGCCTGATTCGGTCGGTTCTGCTTCCCGGGGTGTGTCACGCTGTTCGGTCTGGATCTCCGGCAATGCGGTGGCCGCGATCGGCGGCAGCGCACTTTCCGGTTCCAGGATTAGCCAGGTAAGGCTGGCAGCCAGCCACGCCAAGGCCGCCACCAGCACAATGCTGGTGAGGGTCAGGAGGGCCGATGGCCACGCCGAGTTGGGATTGAGCGCAGGGGACATGGCGGTTCCTGGATCCCGGTAGTCCGGTTGCAATCGGGCGGTCGATGGGTCGAATCGTACGTCAAGAAGGGCGGCTAGTGCCTGCTGCAGCACCCTTCCCGCAAAGTCAGATATCAGGATACCAGAGCCACCCCTGTGCGGGAGGCGGGGCGAAGGGTATATTACAGAGTAACAGGCTAGGCTTGTTGACCGTCCCGTTCCCGGGGCGCCTGTCCGAGGCCCGAAACCGCTGAAAACCGAATCCGTTCCCGTGCCGGTCGCGCCGGCGTCGTTCCGCTCGGTGCGGACCCCCTCGCCGGTGTGCTCCGAGTCCCCCGACCCGTGCCCGGAACCGGAGGGGGACTGGCTCGACATCCTGGCTCGCGAGCAGCGTTGGGTCTGGCCCGGGTTCCTGGAGCCGGATCGGGTGGAGGCACTGCGCGACGAGGTGTATGCGTTGCGCGACGCGGACGCCCTGCATCAGGCCCGGATCGGGCGTGCGCGCGGAAGGGTCCGGGATCCGGCGACCCGGGGTGACTGGATCCACTGGCTGGACGGGTCCAGCCCCGCCCAGGCCGACCTGCTGGCCCGCTATGACGGCCTGCGCATCGTGATCAACCGGTCGTTGATGCTGGGACTGTTCGATACCGAGGCGCATTTCGCCCTGTACCCTCCGGGCACCCACTACGCCCGCCATCTGGATGCCTTTCAGGAGGGCAACCTGCGCCGCCTGTCGCTGGTGCTGTATCTCAATCGCCACTGGCGCGGCCGCGATGGCGGCAAACTGGCGTTGTATGACGCGCATGGGGTCGAGCGCGAGCGGATCCGGCCGACGGCTGGCACCCTGGTCATGTTCTTCAGCCGGAGCGTCCCGCATGCGGTCCTGCCGACCCGTCGCTGGCGTGCAAGCGTCGCCGCCTGGATGCGCGTGCGCGATCCCGCCAACCCTCTGACCCTGCTGCCCTGAACCGAACTCTTCCGGTTCTCGGGCCTGCCTTGCAGAGCAGGGGTGCGCGGGCCCATGATCGGGTCGGGGGAGGTATCGACGGGCGCCTCCCCCGACCCGTGACCGGGGTAGCCCGGAGCCGCTGCCGACTTCCCTGCAGCGCTTCCGCCGGTCCGGCGGTACGTGGTGCATGGGTCCCTGATTGCTCGTTCGGGCAGGCGCATATGGGCAATGACCAGGAACCAGTCCGGGGAAATACCGCAAGGGCGGACAGCGCAACGCCCGAGGTGCCGTTGCAGCCCTCGTCGTATTCCATCTGGGCAGAGCGCTACCAGTTACGTGATGCACACGGCGAGCCGGTGGACGTCTCGGTGGAGGCTATGTTCGACCGTGTGGCCCGGGCGCTTGCCGCGGTGGAGACACCGGAGAAGCGTGCGCGGATCGAGCAGGATTTCCGCTGGGCGTTGGCCCACGGTGCGATCCCGGCTGGGCGTATCCTCGCCAATGCCGGGGCCGACGCCTGCAAGCCGCACACTACGCTGATCAACTGCACCGTCTCGCGCACGATCCATGACTCGCTGCAGGCCATCCTCAATGCCAACACCGCTGCCGGACTGACGCTGAAGGCGGGGGCCGGCATCGGCTACGACTTCAGCACGCTGCGGCCGAAGGGCGCGCTGGTCGCGGGCGCCGGGGCCCCGACCAACGGCCCGGTCGCGTTCATGCAGATCTTCGACCAGACCTGCCGGACCATCGGCGCGGCCGGGGGGCGCCGCGGGGCGCAGATGGCAACACTGGATATCGGCCACCCGGATATCGAGCGCTTCATCCTCGCCAAGCGTCGCAAGGGGCGGCTGACCCAGTTCAACCTCTCGGTGCTGGTGCGCGACGCATTCCTGGCGGCAGTTGAGGACGACGCGGAGTGGGCGCTGGCCTTTCCGCTCCTTCCCGTGGAGCAGGACCAGATGGCGGAAGCCGACATCGTTTACCGCGACTGGCCGGTGGTCGAGGACGACTACCGCGTCGACGAGCAGGGTCGAGTGGCCTGCCGTATCTACCGCCGCGTCCGTGCCCGCGAACTGTGGGACACCCTGATGCGCAGCACCTATGACGTCGGGGAGCCCGGCGTCATCCTGATCGACCACGTGAACCGCCAGAACAACACCTGGTTCGACGAGGTCATCCGCGCGACCAACCCCTGCGGTGAGGAGCCGCTGCCGCCGGACGGGGCCTGCCTGCTGGGGTCGATGAACCTGACGGGCTTCGTCTCCGATCCGTTCACCGAAGATGCGGCATTCGACTGGGAACGCTTCGAGCGGGTGGTGCGCGTGTTCACGCGCATGCTGGACAACGTCGCGGACATCTCCGGGCTGCCGCTGCCAGAGCAGCGTGCCGAGATGCTGCGCAAGCGCCGCCACGGGATGGGTATCCTCGGGCTTGGCTCGGCGCTGGCGATGCTGGGAGAGACCTACGGGTCCGAGGGGGCTGCGGCCTTCACTGGAGAGGTCTGCCGACGGCTGGCGTTGGAGAGCTGGCGGGCCGGACTGGAGCTGGCGCGCGAAAAGGGCCCGGCGCCGATCATGGACGAGGACTTCACGCTGACCGCCGACATGCTGCGTCGTCAGCCGGCACTGGCCGAGGCGGGCTACCGGGTCGGCGACGTGCTGAAGGGCCGCGAACTGCACGCGCGCTTCAGCCGCTACATGCAGCACGTCGCCGTGCAGGACCCGGCGCTGGTCGCGGCGCTCGCGGAGGAGGGCGCGCGCTTTAGCCATGCCACCTCCATTGCGCCTACCGGCACCATCAGCTTCTCGGTCGCCAACAACGCCAGCAACGGCATCGAGCCGACGTTCCTGCATCGGACGACCCGCAACATCCGCCGGCCCGGGCGGCGCACCCGCGAGGCGGTGGACTGCTACTCCTACGAGCTGCTGGCTTACCGGGCACGGGTGGATGCCGAGGCGGGGCCGGAGGATCTGCCCGCCAATGCGATCACTGCGGACGGGGTCAGCGTGGACGCCCACATCCGCATGCAGGCGGCCGCGCAGCCGTGGGTGGACTCGGCCATCTCCAAGACGCTCAATGTCCCGAGCGAGTTCCCGTTCGAGGACTTTCAGCAGGTCTACCTGCAGGCCTGGCGCGCGGGACTCAAGGGCTGCACCACCTACCGGCCGAACCCGCAGGCACAGATGGGCGTGCTGATGGACCCGGAACGCCTGCGCAGCACCTGGTACACCTTCACCCTGGCGGACGGTCAGGAGGTGACCCTGCGCGGCGACGAAAAGGTGGAATACGAGGGCCAGGTGCACACCGCCGCCAATCTCTTCGCGGCGCTGGACGAGGGCTACTACGACGATGTCTGAGGTCGTCGGGGAGGATACGATGCACCGGATCGACCAGCCCATCATCGCCTTTCGCCGCTCGGATTCTGCGGCCGGGGCGGGTGCGCCGGCGGGCGACGACAATCCGCTCGGCAAGCGTATCCCCTCGCGCCCCGAGGGCGAGCTCGAGTCGGTCACCGAAAAGGTCCGCTACTGGACCCAGGAGGGGCCGCAGACAGTCTACCTGGTGGTCAGCTTCGTGGCCGTCTCCGGTACGGTGGACGGCGAGCGCGTGACCATCGAGCGCCCGATCGAATTCTTCCTGCCCACCGGGCAGCACTCCGAGTCCTACCAGTGGATCTCCGCCACCATGCGCAGCCTGTCGCTGGCGGCCCGCGGGGGCTACGCCACCCGCGCCCTGCGCGACCTGCGCAAGGTCACCTGGGATCGCGGCCCGGTCCGCTGCGGCACCAACGAATACGGCAAGCCCCTCTACCATCCCTCCGAGGTCGCGGCCATTGCCCACGCCCTGCAACAAATCCTCCAGCGCCGCGGCTTTCTGGCCCCGGACGGCCAACCCCGCCCGCTGCGCGAGCTTGCCGCTACCTTTCGCGACAAGGAGCAAAGCCCTCGACGTGCGGTCATTCGGTCACTGGAGCCGCCGCAGTCAGCGCTGGTCAGCACACCCGCCTGCCCGCAATGCGGCAGCCAACTCGAAGTTATTGACGGTTGCCCCACCTGCCGCGACTGCGGCTATTCCAGGTGCTGACCATCGGGGCCGATTGCGACAGGGGCTAAAGACCAGATATAAATCTGGTCGAGCGCTGAGCCCGAGCAGGATGTTTTGTGAGTGAAGTGGATGGTGGGCCCGGTCGGACTCGAACCGACGACCAAGGGATTATGAGTCCCCTGCTCTAACCAACTGAGCTACAGGCCCATGCCTGGGATGCGAATGGTGCAATGGGACGCGGGGTATTCTACCGACAAGGGCGGAGGGCCGCATGAGCGGCTGGTCCTGGGAGGTGATTTCAGTGCTACCCACAGCGGCTTCTTGCCCGGGACAACGTCTGCCCCCGAGGCCGGAGCCGTGGCACGGGCGGGATGGCTGCGGGAAGGAAGCGGTTGGTGTGGACTCGGGGCTCCCGCCACCCCGGCGAAGTGGCAGGAGCCCATGATCCACTCGATGTCCTAGTCGCCTACTTCCAGCTGTCCGCCGCGGCCCAGACCCCCTTCGACCTCCTGGGACTGGTAGTTGCGCAGGGAGCGCACCATCTGGTTGTAGGAGTCCATGAAGGCGGCCGTAAGTACCTTCCCTTGCGGTGTGTCGGTGTAGCCACGCGCGCCCGCGCCCAGACCCGAGAAGAATCCGCCCCCAAGGTTGAAATCCATGTTGGCGGCGTTCCCGACGGAGGATGAGACCTGTACGCCCGAGCGGTTATCCGTCAACAACAGAGTGGTGGCGGCCTCGTTCTTGCTCATGCCGCCGGCTATGGCCCCGGCTGTAGATCCGAAAAGGCCGCCCACCGCGCCCTGGAGGCCGCCAGTATCCTTTTCGGAAAACTGGATGCTCGGTGTCATGGTGTAGTCGGCTGCAACCATCTGTCCTTTGCCGAGGTTGCTGCCCTCCCGCAGTTCTCCGGAATCCATGAGCTCGCGTTCCTGTTCCATGTTGCGCATGGCCTGACCGCGCTCGACGATCACGAAACAGTTTGATTGCTGGACGATCGTCCGCAGGACGGGCGTGGTGCTGCCGAGGTCGGGGTACTTGCTCCGGTAGCGGCGCCACCAGTCCTCTCTTTGATCCTCGTAGACGGCCAGGGTGCCGAGCGGCGCGTCGCAGTGCTCGAGTTCGTCACTTGCATCGGTGCTGCTCGCCCCCGCTGCGCCTCCGGACGCCGCGTTGCCCGACGAGCCACCCATGGTGGGATTCGTGGCACAACCCGTAGCCAGGCCGCCGAACAACGTGGCCAGGCAGATGGTAAGAACCGACCGCGATATCGCCATGCCTGATCTCCTTATCTATGTGTAAAACTGGGCTCGCGCACTTTATACCCCAAGGGTTGCCGCGATTCAAAGATACGGCGACAGGTTCTCGGCGAAGCGCTTGCCGTGGCCGTGCGGCCGGGACGCCGGCTATTCGGCGTCGGTGTAGGTGCGCAGCAGCTCGGCGCGGGTCGGGTGGCGCAGCTTGCGCAGGGCCTTGGCCTCGATCTGGCGGATGCGCTCGCGGGTGACGTCGAACTGCTTGCCGACCTCCTCGAGGGTGTGGTCGGTGTTCATGTCGATGCCGAAGCGCATGCGCAGGACCTTGGCCTCGCGCGGGGTCAGCGTGGACAGGATTTCGCGGGTGGCCTCGGACAGGCTCTCGCGCGCGGCGGAGTCGGACGGCGAAGCGACCTTTTCGTCCTCGATGAAGTCGCCCAGGTGCGAGTCCTCGTCGTCGCCGATCGGGGTCTCCATGGAGATCGGTTCCTTGGAGATCTTCAGCACCTTGCGGATCTTGTCCTCGGGCATCTCCATGCGCTCGGCCAGCTCTTCCGGCGTGGCCTCACGGCCCATTTCCTGCAGCATCTGGCGGGAGACGCGGTTGAGCTTGTTGATCGTCTCGATCATGTGCACCGGGATGCGGATGGTCCGGGCCTGGTCCGCGATGGAGCGGGTGATGGCCTGGCGGATCCACCAGGTAGCGTAGGTCGAGAACTTGTAGCCCCGGCGGTATTCGAACTTGTCCACCGCCTTCATCAGGCCGATGTTGCCCTCCTGGATCAGGTCCAGGAACTGCAGCCCCCGGTTGGTGTACTTCTTGGCGATGGAGATCACCAGGCGCAGGTTGGCCTCGACCATCTCCTTCTTCGCACGCCGGGCCTTGGCCTCGCCGATCGACATACGGCGGTTGATCTCCTTGATCTCGGAGATGTTCAGGCTCGCCTCGTGCTCGATCTCCGCGAGCTTTTTCTGCAAGCGCACGATCTCGTCCTTGTGCTCGGCAAGGGCGGTGGTGTATTTGCCCTTGGCCTTGCAGGCCTCCTTGATCCAGTCGAGATTGGTCTCGTTCTTGGGGAAGCTGTCGATGAAGGCCTTGCGCGGCATCTGCGACTGGTTCACCGCCAGTTCCATGATCCGGCGCTCGTGGCGGCGGATCTGGTCGATGGTCTGGTGCAGGCTGGCGGTCAGCTGGTCGACCATGCGCGGGATCAGCTTGAATTCCATGAAGTACTTTGCAGTGGCCTCGCGCGCGGTGGCGTAGGCCTTGCGGTCGCCCTTCTCGAAGGCCTTGTGGGCCTTGGCGTGCAGCTTGCGGAGCTTGTCGAAGCGCTGGCGCGCCTCTTCCGGATCGGGCCCGGTGTCCACCGGTTCCTCGTCCTCGTCACTTTCTTCGTCGACGGCCTCGGAGATCGCATCCAGTTCCGGCGAGGCCTCGCTCTTCGGAGGTTCCTTGACCTCGACCGGTTCGGCCAGCCCACGGGCCACGGCCTCGCCGTCGGTACCGTCGGGTTCGATGAAGGAGACCACCAGGTCGGTCAGGCGGCTGTTATTCTCGACAATGCGGTCGTATTCGCGGATCAGCTGCTCGATCGCGCCCGGGTGATGGGCGAGTGCGAACAGGACCTGCATCAGGCCTTCCTCGATGCGCTTGGCGATGCGGATCTCGCCTTCGCGGGTCAGCAGCTCGACTGTGCCCATCTCGCGCATGTACATACGCACCGGGTCGGTGGTGCGGCCGAAGTCGCTGTCCGCGGAGGCCAGCGCAGCGACTGCGTCCTCGGCGTCCTCGTCGGCGGAGACGGAGCCGTCGGACAGCAACAGGCTGTCGGCGTCCGGGGCCTGCTCGTGCACCGCGATGCCCATGTCGTTGATCATCGCGATGATGTCCTCGACCTGGTCGGAGTCGATGATCGAGTCGGGCAGGTGGTCGTTCACCTCGGTATACGTGAGATATCCCTGCTCCTTGCCCTTGGCAATCAGTTCCTTGAGCTGGGATTGCTGCTCTTCACGGTTCATTGCGATCTCTACTCCGAGGTTCGGTACGGGCAAAATAATCGTATATTGTAGCAGAAGATTCTTATATTTCCGGAATCCTTCCGCTGATCCCGGACATACCGGGGCGTGGCCTTCGTAATGCGGACGAAAACGCCGAATTCAAGGCTACAGGGGCCCACACACCGGTGGCCCGGAAACGGCAGGCCGGTCGACCGGGTGCGCCCGGCGCGGATAAAGCGCGCAATCAGGCAGCGGGGCCGGGCCCCGTGTTCTGCAAGAGTCCCGTTAGACGTGCGAGTTCCGCTCGTTGTTCCGTGCCCAGCTCGGCCCCGGGGCGCGTGAGTTCGCGGATGCGCGCGCGATAATGCTGGCGCAGCAGTTGCCGCGCGCAATCCAGGGCGATCTGGCGGGTCACCGCGGGCTCGCCGTCGTCCAGTGGTTCGCTCGCCAGCGCCATCAGCCGGGAGAAGTGCCGGGCATCACGGAACCGCTCCAGCAGGCCGGCGGTGTGCCGATCGGGAGCCTCGCGCAGGGCGTCGAGCAGGCGGGCAAAGGTCTCTGCCGCCGAGCCGGGCAGCTCGCGCAGTTGTTCCAGCTCGGGCGCCGACCAGTCGAGCTGCGGGTGCTGCAGGACGCGCGCCAGCAGTGCTCCCCAAAGCGCGGCGGAGGCTTCTCCGGTCGTCGCGCGTGGTTTCCCGTGGTTTGCCGGTGGCACCGGTTCCTCGGGCAACCCCGCCGATGCCGGCGTCCGGGGGAGCGACGCTTGCGCCTCCTCCAGTTGCTGTTCCAGGCGCTCCCGGCTCAGGTGGGTCTCGTTGGCGACGCGTTCGACCAGTTGGTCGCGGAACAGCGGATCGCGGGCGGTGGCGACCAGCTTCATCGCGGTATGGGCGAAGCGGGTGCGACCCTCGGCGGTGTCGGTGGGGTGTTCCTCGCGCAGCAGGCGTACCAGGGTTTCGGACAGGGGTAGGGCACTGTCCAGGCGTTCCTCCCAGCCGGCCAGGCCGTCGCGCAGCACCAGGCTGTCCGGGTCGTCGCCCTCGGGCAGGAACAGCACGCGCACCTCGCGCAGGCCCTGGATCGCCGGCAGGGCCTCGGCCAGAGAGCGCCAGGCGGCGCGTCGGCCGGCGGCGTCGCCATCGAAGCACAGAGTGATGCGCGAGACCTGGCGGAACAGGCTGTCCAGGTGGGCGCGGGTGAGGGCGGTGCCCATGCAGGCCACGGCGCGGCGGAACCCGGCACGTGCCAGGCCGACCACGTCCATGTAGCCCTCGACCACGACGATGTCGTCCAGCCGGGTGCTGGCCTTGCGCGCCTCGAACAGGCCGTAGATCACCTGGCCCTTGTGGAAGACCTCGCTCTCCGGGCTGTTCAGGTACTTTGGCTCGCCGTCCTCGATCAGGCGCCCGCCGAAGCCGGTGATGCGCCCGCGCCGGTCGCGGATCGGGAACATGATGCGTGCGCGGAAGCGCTCGCGGATGCCGCCGTCGTCGCGCCGCGCGGCCAGGCCGGCATCCACCAGCTGCTGCGGAGTGAAGCGGGGCTTGAGGGTCTCGATCAGCCCCGAGGGCGGCGCCCAGCCGATCTGGTAGTCGCGGGCGGTGGTGCCGTCGATGCCGCGGTTTTTCAGGTACTCGACCGCCTTCGGGGTCTGGCGCAGCTGCTGCACGTAGTACTCGGCGGCGGCATTCAGCGCGTCATACAGTGGCGCGTGGGCTTCGTGCTGCTCGGAGCCCCCGGCCTCGCGCGGGACCTCGAGCCCGGCCTGTTCGGCCAGTTGCTCGACCGCCTCGGGGAAGCTCAGGTTTTCGTACTCCATCAGGAAGCTGATGGCGGTGCCATGCGCCCCGCAGCCGAAGCAGTGATAGAACTGCTTTTGCGGGGAGACGTAGAACGACGGCGTCTTCTCGCCGTGGAACGGGCAGCAGGCGGCGAACTCGCGCCCGGCCTTCTTCAGGCTGACGCGACGCTGGATGACCTCGACGATGTCGCTGCGCTCGAGCAGCTCGTCGATGAATGCCTGGGGAATGAGACCTGCCATGATGGTGCGGTGAATACCTGAGCCGCGAGGGTGTTACATGATAGCGGCTGCGCGGCTTGCGGGTCAGAGTCGGTCGGAAACGGCCCGCGCGAAGGCCCGGAAATCGTCGAGATGGCGGGAACAGACCGAATGGGTGATCTCCCAGTCGATCCGCTCGTAGTTGTGTACGGCGATGTTGCGGAAGCCGACGGCCTTCTTGAGTCGTTCGGCAAGTGCCTCCCCGATAACGCCGCCCTCTACGAGGCGGTCGAAAGTTTCGCCCATCGTGTTGGGCGGCGGGAGTTCGAGCGAGGTAACCAGGTGGGCGCCAATGTCCACGCATTGCTGCACCGCGCGTGACAGGTTCAGGGCGATGATGTCTTGCGTGTCGAGATCCCGCGCCAGATCTTCGGGTGTGGCGGGGCAGCGCTGCGCGACCCGGCTGACACAGTACCGAAGGGTCTCGAGCTTCTGCTCGACTACCCGCGGATCCACGCGTCCCTCCGTTCGGCCAGGATGCGATTGCGGTAGGGGAGAAAATCGGCCTGTTCGATCAGGTGACGGGTCAGATACCGGGCCTGGGTCTCGTCGCTGCCGAGCAGTCGGATGCCTCGGGTCATGATCTCGCCCAGCAGGGGTTCGCCTGCCTGCGTCAGGTCCACCAGATCGACCGGTCGTCCCGTAGCCGAGGCCAGGGATTCGACCAGCGCGATCCGCGTCTGTGCATCAAGCGGTGATCCGGCACTGAGCGCCACGTCCAAGTCGCTGTCGAATCGCGCGCGGCCGTGTGCCAGCGACCCGAACAGGATGGCCAGTTCCAGTTCCGGGTACTGCTCCAGCGCGCGGCGGATGTGGGCGATTTCGGTTCTTGTGTCCATGAGATCGAGTGTAGCAGGAGTACTCGCGCGTCCGGCCGTGAGGGCCCCCAGTGCCGTGCCTGTTCCGGGAGCTTGCCACACCCCTCGCGGGGCCCCGCCATGACGCGGGCCAGGAGCACCGTCATCGCGAGGCGCGCAGCGCCGTGGCGATCTCCATGGGTGCCCCGGCGGCGGCCGAAGCGAACGTCGGGGTCCCGTTCGGAGGTTGCTTCGTCGCTGCGCTCCTCGCAATGACGGCGGTGGTGGAAACGAAACGGGCCCGTCGGGGCCCGTTCGATGGTGATGGCACTGGAGCGTCAGGCGGCCTGGCGCAGGTTGGCGAGCAGGCCTTTCAGCTCGGAGGCCTTGGGCTTCACCAGCCAGAACGAGCCCTGGTAGTCATCGAAGCGTTCCAGGATCTCGCGGCCCCAGGCGCTGTCCGTCTCGTGCACGAACTCGGTGAGGAGTTCCTCGAGATAGTTGCGGTGCGCCTCCATGTCCTCGATGTCGAGGCGGTGCAGGTCGATCAGTTCGTTGTTGATGCGGTCCGGGAAGTCGTTCTCCCGGTCCAGCACGAACGCGAAGCCGCCGGTCATGCCCGCGCCGAAGTTGATGCCGGTATTGCCCAGCACCACCATTACGCCGCCGGTCATGTACTCGCAGCCGTGGTCGCCGATGCCTTCCACCACCGCAATCGCACCGGAGTTGCGCACGCCGAAGCGCTCGCCACCCTGTCCGGCCGCGAACAGCTTGCCACCGGTCGCGCCATACAGGCAGGTGTTGCCCATGATGGTAGTGTCCTGGCTGGCGAAGCCCGACCCCTCCGGCGGACGGATCACCAGCTTGCCGCCGGTCATGCCCTTGCCGACGTAGTCGTTGGCGTCGCCTTCCAGGTACAGGTGCAGGCCCCCGGCGTTCCAGACGCCGAAGCTCTGCCCGGCCGTACCCTTCATGCGTACGGTGATCGGGGCGTCCGACATACCCTGGTTGCCGTGGCGTTTGGCGATCTCGCCGGAGAGGCGTGCGCCAATCGAGCGGTCGGTGTTGGCCACGTCGAACTGGTATTCGCCCCCGGCCTTGTTCTCGATCGCCCCGAGCATCGTCGCGACCATCCGCTCGGCCAGCTCGCCCTTGTCGAACGGCTCGTTCTTCGGTTCCTTGCAAAAGCGCGGCTTGTCGCCGAGGTCGCCGCTGGCCAGCAGGCCGTGCAGGTCCAGATGCTGCTGCTTGGGCGTTTCGCCCGGCAGGACCTCCAGCAGATCAGTGCGGCCGATCAGGTCCGTCAGGCTGCGCACGCCCAGTTTCGCCATCCACTCGCGGGTCTCGCGGGCAACGAACTGGAAGTAGTGCATGACCATCTCGGGCAGGCCGATGAAGTGATTCATGCGCAGCACCTTGTCCTGCGTGGCGACACCCGTTGCGCAGTTGTTCAGGTGGCAGATGCGCAGGTACTTGCAGCCGAGCGCGACCATCGGCCCGGTGCCGAAGCCAAAGCTCTCGGCCCCCAGGATCGCGGCCTTGATCACGTCCAGGCCGGTCTTCAGGCCGCCGTCGGTCTGCAGACGCACCTTGTCGCGCAGGTCGTTGCCGCGCAGGGTCGCGTGGGTCTCGGTCAGGCCCAGCTCCCACGGGGTGCCCGCGTACTTCACCGAGGTCAGCGGGCTGGCGCCGGTGCCGCCGTCGTAGCCGGAGATGGTGATCAGGTCGGCGTAGGCCTTGGCCACGCCGGCGGCGATCGTGCCGACCCCGGCCTCGGACACCAGCTTCACCGAGACCAGCGCATCCGGGTTGACCTGCTTGAGATCGAAGATCAGCTGCGCCAGGTCCTCGATGGAGTAGATGTCGTGGTGCGGCGGCGGCGAGATCAGGGCCACGCCCGGATTCGAGTAGCGCAGCTCCGCGATCATCTTGTTGACCTTGTGCCCCGGCAGCTGGCCGCCCTCGCCGGGCTTTGCGCCCTGGGCCACCTTGATCTGCAGGACCTCGGCGTTGACCAGGTAGTGCGGGGTCACGCCGAAGCGGCCGGAGGCCACCTGCTTGATCTTGGACATGCGCTCGGTGCCGTAGCGGGAGACGGCCTCGCCGCCCTCGCCGGAGTTGGAGCGCCCGCCCAGGCGGTTCATCGCGGTGGCCAGGGCCTCGTGGGCCTCCGGCGACAGCGCGCCCAGGCTCATGCCGGCGGAGTCGAAGCGCGGCAGGATGTCGGCCTCGGGCTCGACCTCGTCAAGCTCGATCGACTCGATGTCGTCGCGAACCTTGAGCAGGTCGCGCAGCACGGTTACCGGGCGTTCGTTCACCAGGTCCGCGTATTCCCTGTAGACACCGTAGTCGCCGGACTGCACCGCGCGGTGCAGGGTCTGGATCACGTCCGGGTTGTAGGCGTGGTACTCGCCGCCGTGGACATACTTCAGCAGGCCGCCCTGGCCGGCGCTCTTGCGCGGGTTCCAGGCGCGCCTCGACAGCGTCTCCAGGTCCGCCTCGATGTCGGCGAAGCGAGTGCCCTTGATGCGGCTGGTGGTACCGGTGAAGCAGGTCTCCACGACCTCGTCGGCCAGGCCGACAATCTCGAACAGCTGTGCGCCGCGGTAGCTGGCGATGGTGGAAATGCCCATCTTGGACAGGATCTTGAACAGGCCCTTGTTGATGCCCTTGCGGTAGTTCTGTGCCAGGGTCAGCGGGTCCGCGTTCGGGACCTCGCCGGACTCGCACATGCCGTGCAGCGCGGAGTAGGCCAGGTACGGGTAGATCGCGGTCGCACCGTAGCCGAGCAGTACCGCGAAGTGGTGCGGATCGCGCACGGTCGCGGTCTCGGCGACGATGTTGGCGTCAGTGCGCAGCCTGGCGCGGATCAGCGCATGGTGCACCGCACCCACGGCCAGCGCGGCCGGGATGGGACGGCGTTCCGGGTCGATGCCGCGATCCGACAGCACCAGGATCACGGCGCCACCGCGAACGGCCCCGACCGCGCGCTCGGTCAGGGCCTTTACGGCGTCCTCCAGCGACCCGGTGTGGACGTCGTAATTCAGGTCCATGCGCTCGATGCGGAAGGCGTCCTCGGTCTGGTTGCACAGCTCGCGGAACTTGGCCTCCGACAGCACCGGGGAGTCGGATACCAGGCGGTGGGCGTGGTCCGGGGTCTCCTCGAACAGGTTCTGCTCGCGGCCGAAGCAGGTCTCCAGCGACATCACGATGCTTTCGCGCAGCGGGTCGATCGCCGGGTTGGTGACCTGGGCGAACTGCTGGCGGAAGTAGTCGAACAGCGAACGGGTCTGGCCGGAGAGTACCGCGAACGGAGTGTCGTCGCCCATGGAGCCGACGGCCTCCTGGCCGGCCTCGGCCAGCACGCGCAGGATCTGGTCGCGCTCCTCGAAGGTCACGTCGAACAGCTTCTCGTAGGTCTCGAGGCGTTCGGGCGGCATCGGCTCGCCGGAGAACAGCTGGTTGTCGTCCAGATGGCTCTTCAGGTGCCTGACGTGCGCACGCAGCCACTGGCGGTAGGGCTGGCGGGTGCGGTTGATGCGGTCGACGTCCTCGGGCTGCAGCAGTTCGCCGGATTCGGTGTCCACGGCCAGCATCTGCCCGGGCTTCAGGCGGCCCTTGGCGACCACGTCCCCGGGGGCGTAGTCATACACGCCGATCTCCGAGGCCAGGGTGATGTGGCGGTCCTTGGTGATTACGTAGCGCGCCGGGCGCAGGCCGTTGCGGTCCAGGGTGCAGGCGGCGTAGCGACCGTCGGTCAGCACGATGCCGGCCGGACCGTCCCAGGGCTCCATGTGCATGGAGTTGTATTCGTAGAACGCGCGCAGGTCGGAGTCCATGTGCGCGACGTTCTGCCACGCCGGCGGGATCAGCAGGCGCATCGCGCGGAACAGGTCCATGCCGCCGGCCAGCAGCACTTCCAGCATGTTGTCCAGGCTCTGCGAGTCGGAGCCCTCCAGGTTTACCAGCGGTTCAAGCTCGGCCAGTTCCGGCAGTTTCTCGGTGGCGAACTTGTGCTGGCGTGCGACCGCCCAGTTGCGGTTGCCCTGCACCGTGTTGATCTCGCCGTTGTGGGCGAGGAAGCGGAACGGCTGCGCCAGGCCCCACTGCGGGAAGGTATTGGTGGAGAAACGCTGGTGAAACACGCAGATCGCGGTTTCCAGTTCCGGGCGCTTCAGGTCCGGGTAGAACACCGGCAGATTGGCCGGCATCACCAGGCCCTTGTAGGACACCACGTGCGCCGACAGGCTGGGCACGTAGAACACCGGGTCGTCGCCCATCGCGATCTCGGCGCGGCGGCGCACTACGAACAGCGCGCGCTCGAAGTCGGCCGCGTCCATCTCCGCCGGGGCATTGATGAACACCTGCAGGATGTGCGGCTGGCTCTTCATCGCCTCGGCGCCGCAGGCGTCTTCCGGGTTGACCGGCACCTCGCGCCAGCCGGCAAGCCGGAGCGAGCCGCGCTCGATGGCGCTCTCCACGGTGGCGCGGGTCTCGGCGATCTTCGCCGGGTTGATGAACACGATGCCGGCGGCGAAGCGCTCGGCCAGCTCGATGTCCGATTCGCTGGCCAGGGTGCGCAGGAAGGCCTCGGGGGTCTTCATCAGCAGCCCGCAGCCGTCGCCGGTCTTGCCGTCGGCGGCGATCGCGCCACGATGGGTCATGCGTTCCAGGGCCTTGATCGCGGTGTCCACCACCCAATGGCTGGCTACGCCGTCCATGTGCGCGATCAGGCCGAAGCCGCAGTTGTCGCGCTCGAATTCGGGGCGGTAGAGGGTGCCGTTCAGTTGGTTCTGTCGCATCGGTGAACTCCGGTGACGGCGTGCAAGGCGTGGGCCGTCGGGCTGGAAAAGAACACGGAAAAAGGCGCAGGAATATAGCCGAACCGCCATTCTCCCGGCAAACCGGGAGGTCACAAAGAGTCTGGGAGGTGTGCGGGGTTACTCGCGTACCGCGCTCTGAACGGAACCGATCGAGCGGATCCATGGCTCGGTACGCCGGACCGCATCCGGCAGATCCGCGACGGCGCGCTCGGCGGCGGCGCGGTCGGGAAACACGCCGGCCAGGATTACAACAAAGTCGCGGTCGCCGACCCGGGTGGGAACGTAGCGGATCGCGCCCAGGTTGTGCCGGTCGGCGAATGCACGTGCGGTGGGCAGGTCCGGGGCAGCCATGAGCTGGATGGTCGTGGCGGCGGGGTCGCGCTCGGCGAGCCAGGCCCGGTCGGCATTCAGACGTTCCTGGCCCGGGTCGGGTGTCGGCTCCGGTGCAGGTTCCGGGGCCGGCTCGGATTCCGGGGCTGACGGCGGCGCGGGAGCGGGCTCCGGTTCCGGTGCGGGGTCCGGTTCTGGCTCTGGTGCGGCGTTGGGTTCGGTCGGTGGCACCGATTCGGGCGGGGTGTCCGGTGCGGGATCGGAATCGGATTCGTCAGGCCGGGAGGGCTCCGGCTCGGCCGCCTCCGAGGTGGCCTCGGAGGGCTCCGGTTCCGCGAGGGGGGCGGGTGCCGTGGCAAACGGGTCGGAAACCGCGACCTCCTCGTCGTCGTCTTGGGGTGCCTCGGCCACTCGCTGTTCGGGCAGCGGGAGCTCGATGACTTCGCTGTCAGGAGGCACGGGCTCGGAGTCAAGAAGTTGCCAGGCCACCGGGGCGGCAATTCCCAGTGCGACGGTGGCCGCCACCGCGGGCACGAACCAGCGCTGATTCCAGAACGGGCTGGCGGTCGGCGGAGTGGCGGGGTGGTCCGGCTGAACGGTGGGAGTCGCTTCGGGTTCGGGCGTTCCGGAGGCTGCGGAAGTCGGCTCGACGTCGGCTTGCTGGCCGGCCAGTGCGGTCACCGCGGGAGTGAACTCAGCTTCCTCTTCCCGGTTGGCGCGTAGCCCGGACCCGGCGGATTCCGGGGCTGGGGATTCGCCCTCGAAGGTCGCGGGTTCGTTCTGGGTGGCCTCGGTGGTTGGCGGTTCCTCGCGGTCCTCGGCGGGCTCGCCGGTCTCCGGTGCGAGCCCGGGCAGCGGTGCGGTGGTGCCAGGGGCAGCGTCGGGGCGCTTGTGCCGGCACTGCTGCTCCAGCAGCCGGTTGGCCTCGCGGTTCAGGTTGGCTGGCAGGCCCTGGCTGGCAGTCTGCAACTGATTGATGGTGTCCTGGTCGAGCAGGTGACCGGGGTCGTCCATGCCCGCGGCCTGCAGGCGATGACGCAGATAGGCGGCGGTCTGTTCCAGGTTGAAGGCGCGCAGGCTGACCCGGGTGATCTGGTCCTCGTCGCCGGGATCCGGCAAGTACAGGCGGCGGCGCAGCAGACCTGGGCTGCCCACCAGGACGATGCGGGGCGCGCGGCCATGCGACTCCAGGATCTCGGAACGCATGCGCATCAGGTTGTTGACGATGTCGGTGCCGACCAGGTGGGCGTCGTCCATTGCGATCACCGGAGTCACGCCCTCGGCAATGCGCGCGGCCAGCAGTTCGGTCAGCGAGCGGTCGGGGTCGTCCGCATTCTGCGAGCGCAGGTAGTTGCGGATGGTTACGTCCACCGCTTCGAACTGGGTGTTGATGCGCGCCTTGAATGCGATCAGTTCGAACGATTCCGGCAGCATGCCGAGCAGCCGCATCAGCTGCAGGCTGCGTCCGGAGCCGTTCTCCCCGGTGAGCATCACGATCGCGCCGGGGGCGTCGAGTGCCTGGCGCGCGGATTCCAGCAGCCCGTCCAGCAGTGGATCGCTGTACACGAAACCCTCGTCCGGGATGTCCTCGAACGGGGCAGTGTGCAGGCCGAGCTGCTGCAGGCATTGTTCGGAGAGCGCCATGGCGGAGGTCTTCAGGTCAGGGTTCCGAGGTCGAACAGCCGCTGATGCTCGCGGATCGCGTGTCGATCGGTCATTCCAGCGATATAGTCGGCGATCGCGCGGTGCGCCGCATGCGGGTCGTCCCCGGCCAGGGCATCGGCGTGCCGCTGGTACTCCTCGGGCATCAGGCGCGGATCGCCGTCGAAGGCGTCGAACAGGTCGCGGATGATCTGGCCGGCCTTGTGCATCATGCCGTGCACTTCGTGGTGATAGTAGAGATGTTTGCGCAGAAACGCCTTCAGGGCACGCGAGCGCTGCGCCATTTCAGGGCTGAAGCGGATCATCGGTTGTTCGGCCTGGCGGGCCTCGTCCGGGCTGCCGGGGCGCTGCCGGTCCAGGGTGGCGTGGCTGGCCGCAATCAGATCGGACACCAGGGAGTCGATCATGCGCCGGATTGTCTCGTGCTGTTCGCGCCGGGGCTCCAGGCCAGGGTAGCGTTGGCGGACAGCCTCCAGGCAGTCGCGGAACAGATCGACCTCCATCAGCTGTTCCAGACTCAGCAGTCCGGAGCGCAGGCCGTCGTCGACGTCATGGTTGTTGTAGGCGATCTCGTCGGCCACGTTGGCCAACTGGGCCTCGAGGGTGGGTTGCCGGCGCTCGAGGAAGCGTTGTCCCAGCGCACCCAGATGCCGCGCATTCTCGGTGGAGCAATGCTTGAGGATGCCCTCGCGTGTCTCGAAGGTCAGGTTCAGGCCATCGAATTCGGCGTAGTGGCGTTCCAGCAGATCGACGATGCGCAACGACTGGAGGTTATGCTCGAATCCCCCGTGGGCGCGCATGCAGTCGTTCAGGTTGTGCTGCCCGGCGTGGCCGAACGGGGTATGGCCCAGGTCATGGGCCAGCGCGATCGCCTCGACCAGGTCCTCGTTCAGATGCAGTGCGCGCGCCACCGAGCGTCCGATCTGAGCGACTTCCAGCGAGTGCGTCAGGCGGTTGCGGAACAGGTCGGCCTCGTGGCTGATGAACACCTGGGTCTTGTATTCCAGGCGGCGGAACGCGCTGGAATGCACAATGCGATCGCGGTCGCGCTGGAATTCGCTGCGATGGCGCGGGGCCTCCTCCGGGTGGGCGCGCCCGCGGGAGCGCGCCGGCTCCGCGGCGTACGGCGCCAGTCCCGGGTGGACCGTGGCGGGGACATCCACGGGGTCAGGTAACACGGGTGTCCTCGTGCAGGGTTGCCTCCAGCGCTGCAGGATCGAACGCGTCGGTCAGCTCGGCCTGTCCGATCGCGCGCAACATGACCAGCCGCAGCCGTCCGGCGCTGACCTTCTTGTCGATCGCCATCAATTCGTGGAAGCGCTGCGGGGTTACCGCGGCGGGTGGTTCCAGGCTCAGGCCGGCACGCTGGATTAGGTTCTCGGCACGTTCGCGGTCGGCGGTGGACAGCCAGCCCATGCGCTCGGACATGCGCGCGGCCATCGCCATGCCGGTGCCAACGGCCTCGCCGTGCAGCCAGGCGCCGTAGCCCATGCCCGCCTCGATCGCGTGGCCGAAGGTGTGCCCCAGGTTCAGCAGGGCTCGTTGGCCGGACTCGCGTTCGTCGGCCGCGACCACCTCGGCCTTGCAGGCGCAAGAGCGGCGAATGGCATGCGCCAGTGCCTCCGGCTCCAGTGCGCGCAGGGCGTCGATGTGCTCCTCCAGCCAGGCGAAGAACTCGGCGTCCCGTATCAGGCCGTACTTGATGACCTCGGCCAGGCCTGCCCGCAGTTCGCGTTCGGGCAGGGTCTTCAGGGTGTCGGTGTCGATGACGACCGCGCGCGGCTGATGGAAGGCGCCGATCATGTTTTTGCCCAGCGGGTGGTTGACCCCGGTCTTGCCGCCCACCGAGGAATCGACCTGTGCCAGCAGGGTGGTCGGCACCTGGACGAAATCGATCCCGCGCTGGTAGATCGCCGCTGCGAACCCGGCGATGTCGCCGACGACCCCGCCTCCGAGGGCGACGATCCGGCTGCCCCGGTCCAGCCGGGCCTCGAGCAGGCGGGTCAGGATGGATTCTACCGTGGCCAGGGTCTTGTGGGCTTCACCATCCGGCAGTTCGATCCACAGGGGCTGGTCACGGAGGTCGCAGCGCGCCAGGGTGTCGCGCAGCGCAGCGCCATGCAGTGGCCCCACGGTCTCGTTGGTGACCACCGCGACGCGCTGTCCTTCGACGGCCGGGCGCAGCCATTGCGGGTCCCGCAGGATGGCGGGGCCGATGTGGATCGGGTAGCTGCGCTCCCCCAGTTCGACATTCAGGTTTTCCATGCCGCCATCATAGCGTGCGCGCGCTGGCCGGGGCGAACGTCGGGGGGTTCCGTCCGGAGGTTGCCACGGCCCCTGCGGGGCCTCGCAATGACGGGGGCAGGGAGAAGCACCGTCATCGCGAGCGCCGCAGGCGCGTGGCGACCTCCGTGGGCAGCCCCGGCGCCGGCCAGGGCGAGCGTCGGGGGTGCCTCCGAAGATGGCCACGGCCCCTGGCGGGGCCTCGCCATGGCGGGGAGTGGATGCACGTCATCATCCAAAGGGGGAATTTGTGCCTGGGGCCTGCGAAGACTTTTGCAATTGGAGCGGGTTGGATTACCATAGGGAGTTCTGCACGTCTGCCCGGAGTGCCTTCGGCGCGTGCCTGAACCGAATTTTCTGAAGATCCGTCTACGGAGATTGTATGCCGCACGTTCGAATTCGCGAGAATGAGCCCTTCGAGGTTGCCCTGCGCCGTTTCAAGCGCACCTGCGAGAAGGCCGGTGTGGTGGCGGAAGTCCGCCGCCGCGAGTACTACGAAAAGCCGACGACCGAGCGCAAGCGCAAGGCCGCCGCGGCGGTCAAGCGCCAGCTGAAGAAGAATTCCCGCGACATGACCCGGCGCGTGCGCCTGTACTGACGTTTCCCCAGGGACCAGGCCCCGACACCGGGCCGTTGTCCCGGATTCCGAGGACTCCCCGATGTCGCTGAAGGGCCGGTTGCAGGACGACGTGAAACAGGCGATGCGGGCCCGCGAGCGGGAACGCCTTGCCGCCTTGCGCCTGATCCAGGCCGAGGTCTCGCAATATGAGGTCGACGAACGCCGCGAGGCGGACGACGACACGGTGCTGGCGATCCTGAATCGCATGCTGAAACAGCGCCGCGATTCCATCGACCAGTATCGCAAGGGCGAGCGCCATGACCTGGCCGATCGCGAGGCCGCCGAGATCGCGATCATCGAGACCTACATGCCCGAACCGCTCGACGAGACTGCGCTGGATCGACTGATCTCCGAGGCGATTGCGGAAACTGGCGCGGCTGCACCGGGCGACATGGGCAAGGTCATGGGGGTGCTCAAGCCTCGGGTGTTTGGCCGTGCCGACATGGGCGCGGTCAGTCAGAAGGTCCGTGCTGCGCTGGGGAATTCTTGACCGGCGCGCGCGTCGCGCGGAACGTTCCCTTTCCTGAACGCACAAGCGGCTGAACCCGGTGGCCCCGATGTCGTCCGGTTCCCGTCGGAGCGAATGATCCATGGCTTCCAATCCGATGCAGTTCCTGGACCTTCCGCGCCAGGATCCCCAGAAGACCCCTGCCGAGATCCGGATCCACGAGTTCGGCGAGATCGTCGGTCAGTTCGACCCGGCGACCGCCGGGCAGCAGGCCGGGCGTTGCCTGGCTTGTGGCAATCCCTATTGCGAATGGAAGTGTCCGGTTCACAACTTCATCCCGAACTGGCTGAAGCTGGTGGAGGAAGGCAACCTGTTCGCGGCCGCCGAGTTGTCGCACAAGACCAACTCCCTGCCCGAGGTCTGCGGCCGTGTGTGCCCGCAGGATCGCCTGTGCGAGGGGGCCTGCACGCTGAATGACGGCTTCGGCGCGGTCACCATCGGCTCGGTCGAGAAGTACATTACCGACGAGGCGCTGAAGGCCGGCTGGCGCCCGGATCTGTCCGACGTCACCCCGACCGGCAAGCGGGTCGCGGTGATCGGCGCCGGGCCTGCCGGGCTTGGCTGCGCGGACATCCTGGCGCGCAACGGTGTGCAGGCGGTGGTGTATGACCGTTACCCGGAGATCGGCGGGTTGCTGACCTTCGGTATCCCGCCGTTCAAGCTCGAAAAGCACGTGATCCGCACGCGCCGCGAGATCCTCGAGGGCATGGGCGTCGAGTTCCGCCTGAATACCGAGGTTGGCCGCGACATCGTGATGGACGCCCTGCTGGAGGAATACGATGCCGTGTTCCTCGGCATGGGCACCTACACCGCGATGCAGGGCGGTTTCCCGGGCGAGGAACTGCCGGGTGTCTATCCAGCCCTGCCGTTCCTGATCTCCAATATCCGCCAGGTGATGGGCTGGCCGCAGGAAGACGGCGGCGAGTTTATCGACATGGCCGGTCAGCGCGTGGTCGTGCTGGGTGGGGGCGATACCGCGATGGACTGCAATCGCACCTCCATCCGCCAGGGTGCGGCCTCGGTGACCTGCGCCTACCGTCGTGATGAAGACAACATGCCGGGCTCGCGCAAGGAGGTCGTGCATGCGCGCGAAGAGGGCGTGCACTTCGAATTCAACGTGCAGCCGGTCGAGATCGTCGGCGACGGCAAGGTCGAGGGCGTGAAGGTCGTGCGCACTCAGATGGGCGCCCCGGACGAACGCGGCCGCCGCCGCCCCGAGCCGGTCCCCGGCTCCGAGCACGTGATCCCGGCCGACCGGGTGCTGATCGCCTTTGGTTTCCGCCCGTCGCCCTCCGACTGGTTCGCCGACTACAAGATCGGCATCGACGAGGGCGGCCGCGTGCAGACTGCGGGCGAGCACGCCTTTCAGACCGGAAATCCCAGGGTCTTTGCCGGCGGTGACATGGTGCGCGGCTCCGATCTGGTGGTTACCGCCGTCTTCGAGGGCCGCGAGGCTGCCGAAGGCATCCTCGAATACCTCGGCGTTTGAGCCTTTCGATGTCCCAGAACCTGAAGAACGATCGTCTCCTGCGGGCCCAGTTGCGCGAGCCGGTGGATCGCCCGCCGATCTGGATCATGCGCCAGGCCGGGCGCTACCTGCCGGAATACCGCGAGACGCGTGCCCAGGCGGGCAGCTTCATGAGCCTGTGCCAGAACCCGGAGCTGGCCTGCGAAGTCACCATGCAGCCGCTACGCCGGTTCCCGCTGGATGCTGCGATCCTGTTCTCCGACATCCTGACCATCCCGGATGCGATGGGGCTGGGCCTGTATTTCGAGACCGGCGAGGGCCCGCGTTTCCGCGAGCCGGTGCGCACGCTGGAGGCGATCGAAAACCTCCCGGTGCCGGACCCGGAGCAGGAACTGCGCTATGTGATGGACGCGGTGCGCCTGATCCGCCGCGAGCTGGACGGCCAGGTCCCGCTGATCGGCTTTGCCGGCAGCCCGTGGACGTTGGCGACCTACATGGTCGAAGGCCAGGGCTCGCGCGACTTCGCCGAGACCAAGCGGCTGATGTACGGCGAGCCGCAGGCGATGCACGCCCTGTTGCAGAAGGTCGCCGATTCGGTCACCGAATACCTGAATGCCCAGATCCGTGCCGGTGCCCAGTCGGTGATGATCTTCGACACATGGGGGGGGTCGCTTACCCCACGGGCCTACCACGAATTCTCGCTGGCGTACATGCAGCGCATCGTCGACGGGTTGATCCGCGAGAACGACGGCCGCCGCGTGCCGGTGACGCTGTTCACCAAGGGCGGCGGGGCGTGGCTGGAGGTGATGGCGGACACCGGGGCGGACGCCCTGGGGCTGGACTGGACCATCGAGATCGGCGAGGCCAGCCGCCGGGTCGGCGCCCGTGTCGCGCTGCAGGGAAACCTCGACCCGTCGGTGCTCTATGCACCGGAGGCCGTGGTCCGCGAGGAGACGCAGCGCGTGCTCGACGGCTTCGACCGCGATACTGGGCACATCTTCAATCTGGGCCACGGCGTGCACCCGGGGATTGACCCCGACCGGGTTGCCGCGATGGTCGACATGGTCACCAGCTACCGCCGGTAGGAGCCAGTTGGCCCCGTCATTGCGAGGCCCCGCAGAGGCCGTGGCAACCTCCCAACGCAACCCCCGGCGTCCGCCCGGGCCAGCGCCGGGGCGGCCCACGGAGATCGCCACGTCGCTGCGCTCCTCGCGATGACGGTGCTCCCTGCCCCCGTCATTGCGAGGCCCCGCAGGGGCCGTGGCAACCTCCGGACGAAACCCCCCGACGCTCGCCCCGGCCGGCACCGGGGCCGCCCACGGAGATCGCCACGTCGCTGCGCTCCTCGCGATGACGGGGAGGTTTCGCTCCTCGCGATGACGGTGCTTCTCCCTGCCGCCCGTCATCGCGCGGGTATGGTCTGCCTTGCGGCGGGTAGCCAGG
>JBNJFQ010000008.1:0-94952 GCA_051747025.1 Pseudomonadota bacterium | reverse complement strand
TCGGGCGGTCAGCACAAAAAGGGCTTGAACCGCAGCATCCTGGATGCCGCCGGCGGGGCCTTCCATCAACGACTCGGGTACAAAGCGGAAGAGGCTGGTGCCTGGGTGATGGAGGCCCCCACCCGGCAGAGCAAGCCCTCGCAGACCTGTCACGCCTGCGGGCGTCAGGCGAAGAAGCCGCTCAGCCAGCGGCGTCATGAGTGCTCTTGTGGCGCGTCCTGTTCGCGGGACGAAAACGCCGCACGGGTCTTGATGGCGTGGGCGGAGCAGCAGCTATCCGGTCGGGAACGGGGCCGATGCGTGGAGGGAGGTCAGACCGGGTCATCTCCGGATGATCCGGCACTCCCAATGAAGCGCGAAACTCACGCCATAGCCTGAAAGGCTTGGCGGGAGTAGTTCATCATGCCGGGCCGTTGACCGCGCATGCGAGCCTGCCGCCGTCCATCTGGCATGCGCACGAGATGCTGTATGGCTACGCCTTTGCAGTGATTGCAGGCTTTTTGCTGACAGCGGTGCGCAACTGGACCGGCATCGCGACCCTGCAGCACTGGCCCTTGCTCGGCCTCGTCCTGGTCTGGTGCGTCCCGCGCCTGCTCGCCCCGACGGGCCTGCCATTGGCGCTCGAAGCCATGGCCACGCTGGACCTGCTCTTCGGTCTCGTGCTGGCGGCAGCCGTCGCCACGCCCGTGATCCGCGCTCGGCAGTGGATGCAGCTGCCGGTGATCGCGATACCGCTGCTGCTCACGCTGGCCCACGCCCTGTTCTACCTCGGGGCACTGCGGAGCTGGGGCTGGGCGGTGCAGGCAGGACTCGAGCTCGGCCTCTACCTGATCGTTCTGCTGATCTTGGTAATGGGTGGGCGCGTCGTGCCCTTCTTCATCGAGAAGGGGGTCGACCACCCGGTCCGTCTGCGCCAGCGGTCCTGGATGGTCGTGGTCATACCCGCGGCGCTGTTCGCGTTCGCCCTCGTACAACTGGTGGCCCCATCCGGTCCGCTCCCCGGACTGCTGGCCGCGGGGCTGACCGCTCTGCTCCTTCTGCGTCTGTATGACTGGCATACCCGGTGGTTATGGCGAAAACCTCTGCTCTGGAGTCTCTATCTCGGGTTTGCCTGGATTGCCCTGGGGTTCGCCCTGGAGACATTCGGACCGCTCACGCCCCTGCATCCGTCGCTGGCCACGCACGCCCTGGCCTACGGCGGGATCGGGCTGGTCACCCTCGGCATGATGTCGCGGGTCGCGCTGGGCCACACCGGCCGCGACGTGTTCCACCCGCCCCGCTGGGTCGGTGTGTCGCTCGCGCTAGTGGCCATCGGCGCGGTGGCGCGAGTACTCCTTCCCCTCGCCTGGCCCGGGCTGTACACCACCTGGGTTGGTCTCGCACAGGTGCTCTGGGTGCTGGCATTCCTGCTCTTCCTGGTGCTTTATGCACGGCCACTGATCCTGCCGCGCGTCGACCGACGCCCCGGATAATCGAGCCGATCCGATGCCCTGCCCCGGCTGGAAGACATGACTCGGGAGATCAAGCTGGAGACAATCCCGGATTACGCGGCATGCATCCTGCGGGGCAAGCCGCGCGGACGCTCGGTCGTGATCCCGGACTGCGCCGTCCCCGAGCTCATCCGCACCGGCACCCGGCACCGTGACGCCCGGGCAATACCCGCACCGCCGCAAGGCCTGCACCGGGACCCGGATTCGCCCTGCGCTATGCTGCGCAGAGCACGATCATGCCCGGGTCCGAGATGTACATGAAGCCATTGATCCTTGCCTGCCTACTCGCCAGCGTACTGTCGGGCACTGTGGTCGCCAGTGACGAGGCCCGTTCCCAGACCCGATCCGGCATCGGGCTCGCACTTGGTTCAGGCGGCGCCGGGGGGCTGGCGCACATCGCCGTGCTGCAGGTCTTCGACGACCTGGACATACAGCCCGACCATATCAGCGGCACCAGCATCGGGGCCATCATCGGCGGGCTCTACGCGGCCGGACTCGACGCCGCGGAGATCCTTGACCTGTTCGACGATTTCGGCGGCTCGGAACTGGACGCGCTGACCCGGATGGCGAAGTCGGATCTGGACCTCCGGGACCTGTTGAAGCTCGATCTTGCCCACGCGGGTCTGTTCGACGCAGAGGCCTTCCTCCGCTTTCTGGGCGAACACACCGATGCCCGCGACTTCTCCGATCTAAGGATCCCGTTATCGGTCGTCGCCACCGACTACTGGTCCGGCGATCCCGTGGTCATCCGTGAAGGCGAACTGCTCCCCGCAATCAAGGCAAGCATGGCGGTGCCCGGCCTGTTCAGCCCGGTTGCGCGGGGGGACCAACTGCTGATCGACGGGGGCACCTCGAACCCCCTGCCCTGGGACCTGCTGCGGGAGGACCACGACATCGTCATCGCGGTCGACGTCTCCGGCACCCGCGAGCGAATTGACAGCGAAAAGCCGGGCGTCACCGACATCCTGTTCCACACCTTCGAGATCATGCAGCAGTCACTGATCCGCCAGCAGATGCGCATACAACAACCGGACATCTATCTGAAACCGGATACCAGCGGCATCCGGCTGCTGCATTTCAACCGCATCGACACCATCCTCAAACAGGCCGAGCCGGCCGCCGAGGAACTGCGCAGGCTGCTGGAGCAGTACTGAGGGAAACACGGATTCATGTACACGCTGGCGGCTCGGGGCGTTGTGGATACCTCCGCCCAGCTCCATACCCGGCCTTCGTCGCCGGGTCAGTCCAGGACAATACCCAGTTCCGCGGCCACCTCGGCCCAGTACGGCTCGGCCTCGCAGGGGCAGCAGTCGCACCAGACCTCCACCCCGTCATGCATGCTCAGGCTCTGACCACTGCCTGCCCCGTGCGCCCCGCTGTCAGATACACCGACATTCTCGCGGGTCTCACTCACTTCCCGGGCCTCGCCGTCGCGTCCACGCCACCGCATTATTTCGCCTCCCGCACCGTGATCCGGCCCTGCATGTACGGATGTGGCGCACAGATGTAATCGTAGGTACCCGGTTGCGCGAGAGTGACGCTGGCACTCTCGGCATGCGCGAGCATCGGCGTGGCAAAGCTTTCCGGACCGCGCATCGCGACCGCGTTGTGCGTACCCGAGGCTTCGCCATGCCCATAGGTAAACACGTCCTCGTTCACCCAGGTAATCCGCGTCCCCGGTGCCACCTCGATGACCTTGGGATGGAAGCTGTTGCCCTTGATCTCCACCACCACCTCTTCGGTATCGGGCCCGTACACGACGGTTCGATCGGCCCGCGCGGGCGTCTCGTTGGTCGCATCCTCGGGGATACCAAATGGCTTCAGCGTACGGCGCGCCGAGGCGATCTGCTCCTCGTGCTCGCTCTCGGAATAACGGGGCCCATCGGCCAGCACCTCTCCGGGTGTGTCGGCACCGGCCTCGGCCACCAGCAGCCCGATCGCCCCGCGGCTGGTCGCACCGACCCCGTGGTCGAGCATGAGATAGGCACCCTCCTCGGGCGGTATCCGGAATTCGATGACCCACGCATCCGACGGCCCTGCGGTGACTGTCTGACCGCCGGGCATGCGCGCCGCCGGGGCGGGATGCCCCTGCCAGTACACGTAGTCCCAGATGATCCCGACGATATGAAACGTCGACAGCAGATTGGGCCCCACATTGAGGTAGTACAGCCGCACGTAGTCACCCGGCTCTACCCGGATCGGGTCGTCCACATAGCGGAACAGACCACCGTTGAACGCCGTATAGTCCGGATTCCCTTCCACTGCTGCCTTGCCACTGGCGTACAGTTCGTGCTGCAGCAGATACAATTTCAGATCCGGCGCCCGCCCGAGATCCGCCTCGAGCTTGTAACGCTCGTCCTTCGGCTCGACCACGATCATGCCGTACTGCCCGAACATCACGTGCATGGGGATCGCATGCCCCCCGGGAGCGCAGTGGTACATAAACACACCCGGGGTAGTGGCGCGAAAGGTGACGCTGCGCGTCTGCCCAGGCAGGATCGAACCGACATGCCGGGAGGTTTGTGTGTAGGCGGCATGAATCGACGCTCCGTGCATCGTATCTCCGTTGTTGGTGATCTCCATGCGCACGATGTCGCCTTCGGTTACGCGCAGAGTCGGCCCCGGAATACTCCCGTTGGTCAAGAACCCGTCGTAGAGGACACCGTGGCCGACTGGAACCTGGCCCTCACTCAACTCGATGCGGAACACATGATCGGGTTCGACATCCTGCGGGACATAACCGGTGGGTCGAGTTTCCAGTCCCGTGTCGCGCTCGATAATCTCGATGAAGTCGCTGTCCTCGATCCACACCGGCAACTCGCCGGCACTAGCGATGTTCTGCCCCCAGAATACTGCCAGGCCCAACGCGAGCCCCAGTCCCGCCAGCCGTCTACCAAGCGCCGCAGGACCACCGGCTCCCCCGATTGCGCGAATACGTTGCATGACACACCCTCCCGGCCTTTGCGATACCGGACCAAGCCCCTGACCCGGAATCGCCCTTTCGTGCATTCCGTATACAACTATAGACCATCCTCCTGCCCGGTCGTCACCGAACCGGGATCTTCATCGCTCCGGGCCGTCTCCTCGTACGGATCCGAACTCCAACCCCTCCGCAATTTCCAGCCAGTAGGGTTCGACACTGCAGGACCCCAGCCACGCGCCACCGATTCGCTGACCCCGTTTGCCCAGGCCGACATTTTGGGATCGCGGAAGCCCCGGTATCGCATCCGTGTGAGGCATGGGGGACGGCTTCGCCACCCCTCTCGCGTCATTCCTCTTTTGGCACGCGGGATACCTGTTTGTCCGATTCCGGATAAGTGGCACCCCATTTGCATGTCCATCGGGCAGGGACCCGCAGCGTCAGATTCCTGTCACCGGGAATAACCGGTCCCTGAATCGATCAATGGCGGAGGAGCCGCCATGGAGGGTAAAGAAATGATTAACGTGATTGTCACCCGACGCCAGCTGTTTCTGCTGGTCGTGGGCACGCCCCTTGCGACCGTCCTGCTGTTCGTCCTCGGTGTCCATTCGGGCGCCGCGATGGGCGCACCGGGCCTGGCGACCGAAGCGACACCGCAATCGCTGGAGGGCACAGAAAAAGACATGCCGTCGACAGCCGCCACGACCGACTCCGCGAGTGCACCGCCAGCAGCCGCCACCGCGACCGGGCCTTCCCGGCGGCTGTCCCGTTCACCCGCGAGTCGTGCGGCCCTTCTGGAAAACAGGTCGCGAACCGCAAAGCCCGATGGCACTGCGGCCGCCGAGGCTCGGCCAACCACGCGGAACGATCAAACGAACCGGTTGTACTCGATCCAGGCGGGCGTGTTCTCCGAATTGTCGAATGCCCGGCGACTGCGTAGGGAACTCGAGAGCCTTGGCTACGACAGCCGCCTGGAGGTCGTGGATACCCCGGAGCCGCTCAGCCAACATTTCCGGATTCGCATCGGAATGTTCGACAGCCGCGACGCGGCGGATGCAGCCCTGGAGCGCTATCGCCAGGATGAAACCCCCGACGCCTTTGTCGTGTCGCGGGCCCTTGACCGTTCCTGAACGCTCCCCGGGAACGGACAGCCCCCCCAACTCCGCCACCGCCGGCCTGTATCGCCCGCGGTGGCGAGTTCAGCCAGCGCGGGGCGACCCGTTCCACGCGCCGGTTCCGGGCACGGCCTTCCGCGGTACGGTTGATGCTCACCAAGGCCATCATGCCCGTCCCCGCGGCCTGCAACCGGTCGCCCACGATTCCGTACTCGCGACACAGCCAGTCCACCAACCTACCCTCCAATTCCGGTTCGCGAGTCGGCAGCAGTCGCGGACAACGCTTCCTCGCTGCCGTGGTACGGCATGTCAAGGTGATCCCCCGATCCGTCGATATCCTGCCCCGCCACCGCTGGCATCGCCGAAGGCCCCGGCATGCCGGCCATCCGCCAGTACGCTACGCCGTGCGCAACGCGCCGCAAGCAATGCGAACGCCGGCCACGACCCTTCCGCTTCATTTCCGACCGCTCCTCCTATCCTGTTCCTGGTCGACGCCTTTGTGGCAGAGGTCATTCGCCTGCACCAGAAGCGGATTGCGCAACTTCGCTCCCCCTGCCAGACTCGCAAATCGGGAAGTACCCGGCCTGCCGTCGCGCCATGCGATGGTCCGGCCGACAGGGGGAGCGTTGCATGGCCAGTCACCTCGGGTTCGAGATCCAGTACCAAGACCTGGTCGAGAATCATCCGTACATCATCGTGTGCTATCTGCCGGATACCACGATCCTGTACGCCAACCGCACGGCCCATGAATACTTCGGAGTCGAGGCCGGGGCGCTGGTCGGCCATCGCTGGATCCAGGATCTGCCCCCCGAACACCAGGCCCTCAACCGCGCCGATCTCACCCACTACACGCCCGAAGACCCGGTACACACCATCGAGAACCCGGCGGTCCGCGCGGATGGTGCCCACCGCTGGGTGGAATGGACCAATCGTGCCTTCTTCGATACCGAGGGTCGGATCACCCACTTCCAGACCCTCGGGATCGACGTCACCGAACGCCGCCAGGGCGACGCGTTGCGCGAGAACCTGCTGGAAAGCCTGGCGGAAGGCGTGTTCGGGATCGACAACCAGGGCCACTACACCTTCCTCAATACCGCGGCCTGCACGCTGCTGGGATTTTCCGGGGAGCAAGAAGCCCTCGGTCAAAACTCGCACCAGCTTTCTCACCACACTCGACCGAATGGGCAGCCGTTCGCCCCGGAGGACTGCCCGATCTACCGGGTGCTGCGGACCGGCGAAGCCCTGATGGCCTGCGAGGATTATTTCTGGAGCCGCGAGGGCAACGGCTTCCCGGTCCTCCTGAACGCGGCCCCGCTAAGCGATGCCCGCGGCCAGGTGACCGGCGCCGTGGTGTCGTTTCAGGACATCACAGAGCGCCACGCGGCGCAAGAGGCACTGGAGCGCCGGGAGGCCGAGCTCGCCGAGGCCCAGCAGATCGCGCACCTGGGCAGCTGGATCTCCGACTTCAGCACCGGGATCATCCGCTGGTCCGACGAGGTCTATCGCATCTTCGGACTCGCGCGCGATGAATGGGGGGCGACCCACCAGGCCTTCATGCAGGCCGTGCACCCGGATGACCGCGAACGGGTCCAGCATGCCGTGGAGGCCGCCCTGGTCCCGCACGGGCCGCTGTACGACATCGAACACCGGATCGTTCGCCCCGACGGCACAGAGCGTGTCGTCTATCAGCGCGGCACAGTCGACTTCGACCCGGAGGGCAGTCCATTACGCATGGCCGGCGTGGTACACGACATTACCGAGCGCCGCGAGGCCGAACACCGCCTGTATTACCTGACCTATCACGACGCCCTCACCGGCCTCCCCAACCGGTCACGATTTAGCGAGCGGGCCGAACAGGCGATCACCGATGCCAAACGCCATCGCAAGCCCCTGGTCGTCGCGCACATCGGGCTGGATCGCTTCAAGTCGGTCAACGAGGGCCTTGGCCAGGCTACCGGGGATGAGGTCCTTCGCCACGTTGCCCGGCGCCTGGAGAACACGCTTCCGGCGCGCGGCACCCTGGCGCGCCTTGGCGGTGACGAGTTCGGTGCCCTGCTGCCGGTGGACGCCCCCGGAGCGGTCGCCGGCATCGTGTCACAGGTGGTCGAGCCGCTGCGTACACTGATCGCTGTCGACGAGGACGAGCTCTATGTCCCGGGCTCGGTCGGGGTGGCGGTCTACCCGCACGACGCTACCGAACCGGCCGACCTGATGCGACGTGCCGAATCCGCCATGCACCAGGCCAAGCAGGCCGGCGGAAACTCGATCGAGTTCAGCTCCGGCGAGCTTAACAGCGACGCCCGGGCCCGGGTATCGCTGGAGGGTCAGCTGCGACGCGCAGTGGACCGCCAGGAAGGCTTCTTTCTACACTATCAACCGCGCGTGGACACCCGGACCGGCGACATCCGCGGCTTCGAGGCGCTGCTGCGCTGGCAGGATGCCGGCGGACAGACGCATCCCCCAGGAGCGTTCATCCCGCTGCTCGAGGAGACCGGACTGATCGTCGAGCTCGGACACTGGATCCTGACCGAGGCCTGCCGCCAGTGTCGTAAATGGCACGCAGCCGGATTCGACTCGCTACGGGTATCGGTGAACCTCGCCGCCCCTCAGTTCCGCGACCGCAAAATCGCGAGCCACGTCGAAACCGTTCTGCAGACCACCGGTCTCCCGGCCAATGCCCTGGAACTGGAGGTCACCGAGAGCATGCTGATGAGCGATATCGACCAGGTAATCCATACCCTGGGCGAGTTCCGCACGCACGGTGTGCGCGTGGCCCTCGACGACTTCGGCATCGGCTACTCCTCCCTGGCCTATCTGCGCCACTTCCCGCTCGACGTCCTGAAAATCGATCGCTGCTTTGTCGGGGACCTGGACACCGAGGGCAGCGGTGCCGCAATCGTTCGCACTGTTCTCAGTCTGGCCGACAACCTCGAGCTGGAATCGGTCGCCGAAGGCGTCGAAACCCGGGCCCAGCGGGACTTCCTGATCACGGAAGGCTGCCAGACCCTGCAGGGCTTTCTGTTTGCGCGCCCCCAGACCCCGGAGGCCTGTACCCGACTGCTGCAGGATGGCGACGGCGCCGCACCGGCGCACCCCACAACCTCGGCCTGACCGCGCCTACCAGGCCAGAGCCAGCAAGCCCGCGCCCACGCAGACCACGATCACCGGCACAATGGTCTCGCGGATCACCTGCCCCTCGCGCGCTTGCAGGCCCGCAGCGCCGGCGGCCATGGCGATGTTGTGCAGTGAAATCATATTGCCCACGCCGGCGCCGATCAGTTGCAGCGCCAGGACGCTCGGCAACGCCATTCCCAGGGCATCCGCAGTGTCCGCCTGGAGCTGCGCAAACAGCAGGTTGGAGACCGTTGCGCTCCCGGTCATGAACGACCCCAGCGCCCCGAGAAAGGCGCTGAACATCACGAAGGTTCCGCCCAGCGACTCTGCCAGCCCCTGCCCCAGTACCTGCGGCATGGACGGCAGGCCGGCGGCGTTGTTGCCGGAGATCAGCAGGAGCTGAGTCAGGGCAATGATGAACGCCAGCACCACCGCTGCCACGCGCAGCTTGCTCCATGTGGCCACCAGGGCATCGCCCAGCGTCGACCGGCTTACGCGAAACAGAACCAGTGCGGTCAGCAGGGCCAGGCCAAAGTAGAAATACGGCGTGTACAACGGGGCCAGGCTCTGGCCCAGTTCGATGCCCCGGAACTCGCCCGGCGACCAGCGAACGGCCTGCAGGGCCTCGCGCAACGGCATGATGGTGCGCGAGGCGATCAGCGCGGCGGCCATCACCGCGAATGGCACAAACGCCTGCAGCACACGCCCCACCGGAGCACGCTCGATCTCTGCCCGCCGCTCGTGACCGGGCAGCAAAAAGCCCCGATGCGCGGCCAGGGTGATGACCGCCATCGCTACCACACCGCCGAGAATGGACGGCAGCTCCGGCCCCACCAGCCAGGCGATCAGCAGGTACGGGATCCCGAAGGCCATGGCCGAGAGCACGGCAAAGGGCATGAACGCGCGGAAGCGACCCCGCGCCTCGCCCAGGGTGGCCACCCAGACCATGAACAGCGTGATGAACGGCGCGAGCAGGGTGTGGATCACGGCTGTCTGCACGACCGCGGAGCGGGTGGTCTCCGCGTCCAGCCCGAGGCCTGCGAAGCCAATGATCACCGGGGTCCCCGCCGCGCCGAAAGGAACGGCCGTACTATTGCCGATCAGGGCGATCGCCACGGCCTTCAGCGGCCGCATCCCGAAGTACACCAGCAGTGGGGCTGCCAGCACCGCGGGAGTACCGAAACCGGCGATGCCCTCGACAAAACTCACCAGGCCCCAGCCCAGGAGCATGGCCAGTACCCGGTAATCGCGCGAGACACTGGCGATGACCGACTGGATCGCGCTCATGTGCCCCGTTCCGATCATCACGTTCAACACCAGCAGCGCCACCAGGATGATCAGCAGGACCTCCACGAACACCATCGCTGCATCCAGAAGGCTTGCCACCAGTACCATCCCCGAAATCTCCCAGAGCAGCACAGCCAGTACCAGGGTAACGAGGTAGGCGATCGGGGCGGCCTCGAAGGCGGGACGTCGTAACGGCACCAGCCAGACGAACAGCACGACAAACGGCAGCAGTGTGAGCCAGAACAGCACCATCCTCCCTCCCCCGACAGACGCGGTCCCATGCTACCCTGCATCCAGACAGTGAGGCATCGTCGGAGATGCCACGCACCGATCGGAATCTCCCCGTCAGGAGGACAATGCCATGCGCGCGGGAATCCTGCTGGCCGGGGCTCTGTTCCTCGTCGGATGCGGCATGCTGCAGCCGGCCGACGAGCCACCGCGCGAGACCGTCTATGTCTGTGCCTGGGGTCCCGGGTTCACCGCCACGTTCGCCGGTGGCTCCGTGCAATTGGGCCTGAATGGTGCCCATGCCCGCCTCCGGGCCACCGACACCGCGATCGGCGCGCGCTACGCCAGCGCCGGCGACACCATCGTGTTGTGGACCCGTGGCGACGCCGCGATGCTGGAGATCTTCGGGGCTTTCTGGAGTTGCCATGCGCGCCCCTGATCGCTAGGCTTCCCCCAACATCAACCCCACATGCGGCGTGGCGAATACGAACACCGCGATTTGTCTGTTCGCTTCTCCCGTTTCCCTGATGCGCAACGAATTTCCACCAATCCCCAGGCCAGTACTGCGTGACTACCGATGCCCAGCTGATCCGTGAACTGCGCCGCCAGCGCAACCTGTACGCGGCGCTTAGCGAGATCAATCAACTTGTCATCATCCGCGACCCGGACCCGCGCACCCTGTATCGGGAACTGTGCCGTATTGTGGTCGAACACGGGGGGCTCGCCCTGGCCTGGGTGGGCGAACCGGATGCCGAAGGGTGGGTGCAGCCCGCGAGCGCCTTCGACCAGGCCAGCGAGTATATCCGGCATGTCCGGATCACCGTGCATGGCGACGGTCCGGAAGGACACGGTCCCACCGGTACGGCGTTCCGCGAAGACCGGCATGTGGTGGCGCCCGATATCCAGGCGGACCCCGATATGTCGCCGTGGCATGCTGCCGCAGACCGTTCCGGGTTGCGCTCCTCCGCTGCTTTCCCGATCCATCGGGGGGGGGATCCGGTAGCGACGCTGAACGTCTATGCCCACGACCCGCAGTACTTCAGCGACGAACTGATCCGCCTGCTCGACGAGGTTGTGCAGGATGTGTCCTTCGCCCTCGACAACTTCGACCGCGATGCGGAGCACCGCCGGCTGGTCGAACTCATCGAGGCGGCGCCCGACTTTATCGCCATCGCCGACCCCAACGGCCATGTGATCTACCACAACCCCGCAGCTACACGCCTGCTCGGGAGTGACCCGCAGGGGCGGCATATCCGCATGCACCATCCAGCGGAGGATGCGCAGCAGATCCTGGACCAGGCATTTCCCGGCGCACGCGAGAATGGAGTCTGGCACGGCGAGACCCGTTTCCTGGATGCCGCGGGGCACGCCATCCCCTTCGACCAGACCATCGTCGCGCATCGCGACCCGGCGGGCGAGGTCACGCACTACTCCACTATCGCCCGCGATGTCTCCGACCGGGTTCAGGCTGAAGCCGAAGCCCTGCGCCTGGCCTACCAGGACGACGTGACCGGACTGCCCAACCGCCTGACCCTGCTCCAGCACCTGCAACAAGCGATTGCGCGAAGTCACGAGACCGGCGGTAGCGGCGCCCTGCTGTACCTGGATGTCGACGATTTCAAGTCCATCAACGACACCCTCGGACACCCGACGGGTGACGCCCTACTGCAAGCCCTGGCTGCTCGCCTGAAGCCCCTGGCGGCAACGACGGACACACTGGCACGGATCGGCGGCGACGAATTTGCCCTCCTTCTCACCGGATTGCCAGCGGAGACGGCCACCGCGACCGAGCACGCCCGCAACACCGCCGAACAGCTGCTGCGGGCGCTGTCCGAACCCCTGGAGTTCGGTGCGCATCGCTTCCACGTCTCGGTATCCATCGGGATCGTGCGCTTTCCCCAGGACGAAGACGATCGCGACACTTTGCTGCAGGAAGCGGATGCGGCGATGTATGCCGCCAAGGAGCAGGTGGGACGCGGCGGGATCCGCTTCCACGACCCCGGGGCGCTGGACCTGCTACGCCGGCGACTGGTCGTCGAGCAGGAACTGCGCCGGGCCATTGATGCTGAAGAGGTCATCCCGTTCTACCAGCCCCTGATCGACCTGCCATCCGGACGAAACACCGGCTTCGAGGCCCTGGCACGGCTGTTCACCACCGAGGGCGAAATGATCTCGCCGGAGGAATTCATCCCGGTGGCCGAACAGGTCGGGCTGATCGTTCCGCTCGGCGAACAGATACTGCGCCATGCCCTCGCCCAGGTCGCAAGCTGGCGTTCGGAGGGGCACGGTCCGGGGATCCATGTAAATGTCAGCCCGCGGCAGTTTCACCACCCCGACTTCGTGGCAACCGTCGAACGGGCCCTGGCCGACACGGACGTACCGGGGTGCGTACTGACTCTGGAACTGACCGAAAGTGTCCTGCTCAGTTCGGCCGAGAGCACGCTGGAACGAATGGCCGCGTTGCGGACCCTGGGTGTCTCCCTGGCCCTCGACGATTTCGGCACCGGGTACTCCTCCCTCGCCTACCTGCAGCGACTTCCGGTGGAGATCCTGAAGATCGACGCCGCCTTTACCCGGCGGCTGGGCGACGATCGCAACGCCGAAGTCCTGGTCGATACGATCCTGGCCATGGCCGGTCACCTCGGGATGCAGGTCGTGGCGGAGGGGGTGGAAACCGAGACCCAGCGTGACTATCTGCTGCAGCGCGGCTGTGCCAGTGCCCAGGGGTTTCTGTATGCCCCGCCGCTGCCCGCCGACCAGGCGAGCGAATGGCGCGCCCGCAACCTTCGCGATAACGCGCCGCCCGATCCCACCTGACCCATGCGACACGACGCTGCACCAGCGGTGCGACATACTTCGTCGACTTTCCCGCTCGCCCCCGGAACATTAGTTTTTTCTAACATTTAGACCGGAACGCGCCGTGAATCCCGCCACCGATTCGAACACCTGGGAGGACCGCGTCGTGGATGTTCTGCGTGCGCCCGCGACCTGGCTGTTTGTGCTTGGTCTCATCGTCGGGGCATCCGTAGCCTACTGGGGAATCGAGCATCCGCCGATGGAGGGCGCCCTCATGGTCACCGTCCACAACGACAGCGACATGCTAATCCAGGCGATCCATTTCGACTTCGGCCACGACCTGTCGGAATCCAGTATTCGCGAAGGGCGGCTCCCGCCGGGCGAGCAGCGGCGAGTGGCGCTGAACCATGTGCCGGGGGCCGGCTTCAACATGAAGATCCGCTACGCCGATGGCGAAGTGCAGGAGTTCTGCGCCAACCAAGGGGTGGCGGGCTGGGAACAGGAGGTCCGGGTCTACCGCTGAGGCGCCGGTTCGGCGCGACTTCTCCAGGCGTCGGGAAGCCACTCGCTGGGCGCATCGGTACAGGTGACGACAAGCCGATGCATCGCGCGGGTACAGGCGACGTAGAGCAGGTTGCGGTCGAGCTCGGTGGTGTAGTGCTTTGCCGAGACTTCCGGAACCAGCACCGCATCGAATTCCAGGCCCTTGGCCATGTGCGCGGTGGTCACGATCACGCCGGCGCCGAAGTGCTGGCTGCCAGCGTCGAGGAGCTGCAGCCGCTCGTGCGTCCCTTCCAGCGCCTCGTATACCTTTCCTGCCTGCTTCTGGGTCTTGCAGATCACGCCAAGGGTATGGAAACCGGATTCGACAAAGGCCGCGACCTCGTCGCGCAAGCCCTGCAGCTCCTTCGCGCGCGACGCGTACCGCCGCAGCGCCGGCGACTCGCCGTGACGCTCGATGACGCGCAGATCGGGGTTGGGCACGATCCCCGTAGCGAAGGCCATGATCTCGTAGCTGGAGCGGTAGCTGGTGTTCAGCTCCACCTTCTTGGCGTGGCGCAGCGCGGCCCGAATCGCGTCACCATGCGAGGAGCTGTACGGGTTCACCGACTGGCTGGCATCCCCGAGGATGGTCTTGCGGCAGTCGAACAGCTGCCGCAGCACCGCGTACTGCACCGGGGTGTAGTCCTGCATCTCGTCAACCAGCAGGTGCTTCACGTTGCGGTACGGCGAGCGGATGCCCTCCAGCTTCATCTTCAGGTAGATCAGCGGGAACACGTCGGCGTATTCCAGTCTCCCGCCCTTTGCCTTGCGGAACAGTTCCGAATCGCCCAGCCAGTCGAAAAACGCACGGTAGGTCTCGCGCAGCGTGGACTGCCGGATCATCCCGCGCACGGCCTCCTTGAGTTGCTTGCGGTTGTCCGGGGTCAAGTCGTAGCGATACTCCATCGCCACCTTCTGCTCCACCTCGCGCAGCAGCTGTTCGACGCGCTCCGGTACGCGCAGCGTCGGGTGCCGATCCCAGATCTCCTGTAGCAGGAAGGCCGGGATCAGCCGCCGGGCGATCCAGACATCCTCCGGCTGGAAGCGGCTCTTCTCGACATGCGCGGCGTAGGCGTCGAGCCGATGCAGGAACTCCGGGGCGGCCTTCACCTGCATGCGCCGCTTGAGCTCGGGATCGTCCTTCTGCAGCAGCGCGTCGGTCTGCTCGAAGAAGGTCTGGAAGCGGTACTGCCCCTCCAGCAGGGTGTCGGCCACCTCCTCCATGCCGATCTCGCGCACGGTCTCCTCGCCCAGCTCCGGCAACACGTTGGCGATGTAGTCGGCAAACACCCGGTTGGGCGAGATGATCAGGATGTCCTCGGAAGACAGCGTGTCCTTGTAGCGGTACAGCAGCCAGGCGATACGGTGCAGCGCGATGGAGGTCTTCCCGGAGCCGGCTACACCCTGGATGATCAGCGCCTGGGCCTCGTCGTCGCGGATGATGGCGTTCTGGTCGCGCTGGATGGTCGCGACGATGTTGCGCATGCCCTCGTCGGAGGTGCGCGAGAGCTCTTCCTGCAGCACGTCGTCCACCACGTTCACCGCACTGTCGATCATCAGTTCGATACGCTCGCCGCTGATGCGGAACTGCCGCTTCAGATGCACATGCCCGTCCACCGTGCCCTCCGGTGCTTCGAAGCGTACCGGGCCGGTCTCGTAGTCGTAGAACAGGCTGGCGATCGGTGCGCGCCAGTCGTGGATCACGTTCTCGCGGGCCGCGTCGTCGAAGAAGTGATGCACACCGACGTACACCGAGTCGGCCTCCATAGCACCGTCGCGGGCAAAGTCGAAGCGCCCGAAGTACGGAGAACGCTGCAGCTTCTGCAGGTGCCGACGCCGCTCGGCGAGGTTGCCGGCACTGCGCTCGGACTGGTCGATGGATTCGCGCTGCGCGATCTTCTCGATATGGTCCATCTCGTCGCGCGCATCCCACAGATAGCGCTTCTGCTCGCGGATCTCGCCCGCGTAGTCCTGCAGCCGCGCCTCGATGGCGCGCAGGTTGCGCTCCAGGCGCACGTGCACCTCGGCCAGGCGCGCCTGCTCCTCGGCCCGGGCCTCCTGCTCGGCGGGATCGGGGTTCGGATTGGCACTCATGATTGCTCCGGACGAGACAAAAGGGCGGACTTTAACCCGATAACGGGCCGGATTCACGTACGGACGCGGAGCCTGCGGAAACCGACGTTCCGGTCCTGCCGTTCATACGGGAAAGCGGCGCTCGAAGGCGCGCGTGGCCTCCAGGAGACCCGGCGGCAGGCGCGCCTCGGCCAGCACCCGATCGACATCGAAAAACGCGAGACCGACCGGGCTTACCCGAATCGCCGCGCCGTTGCCCCAGGACCCGTAGGGCCGGGCATCGCTCTGATGCAGCCAGCCGACAAACCGCGCGCCGTAGCCCGCATCCGGGTAGCGCTGTGCCAGCGCATGCACGTGGTGACGATAGTCGCCGTCCTCCAGGATGGCCCGCGCCACCGCGACCGTCAGCACGCTATCGTCGGTAAACCGGCTGCCCGGCGCGAACAGCGGGAAGTCGGTCGACTTCACCGGCCGCGCTTCGAACGTGGACCCGATCATGTCTCCGGCAATCGCCCCGAACATGGCGTCTCCTCCCGCAACATTTCCGTCTTGAAGGCGTCATCACGCGGTCATGAATGTGGCCCAGACTTCGGGACTCAGCCCCGAGACAGGTGCCGCCGTGCACATTCTGATGCTGAGCGACGTGTACTTCCCCCGAATCAACGGGGTCTCCACCTCGCTGGCCAGTTTCCGCGCGCAACTCCGGCAGCTTGGCCACCGTGTGACACTGGTGGTTCCGGCCTACCCGGGACTGGACGCACACCCCGGCCCCGACGCGAAGGACCCCGACCTGATCCGGATCCCGTCACGCTACCTGATCGTGGATCCGGAGGATCGCCTCCTGAAGCGGCGCCTCATTCGCCAGTACCTGCGCGACGCCGGGGTCGAGCGGACCGACCTGATCCACATCCACACCCCGTTCGTGGCCCACTACGCCGGGCTTAAGCTCGCACAAAGCTGGAACGTACCGGTGGTGGAGACCTATCACACCTTCTTCGAGGAGTACCTGCAGCACTACCTGCCGTGGCTTCCGGCCCACTGGCTCCGGGCCTTTGCACGGCGCATCTCGCGTGCTCAATGCAATGCGGTCGACCGGGTGATCGCTCCCTCCACCGCGTTGTGCCAGGCCCTGCTGGACTACGGCATCGAAACGTCGATCGTCCGCCTGCCCACCGGCATCGACCCCACGGCCTGGTCCGGGGGCGACGGCCATCGGTTCCGGGCCGAACGCGATATCGACCACCGTCGCGAGATGCTGGTGCATGTCTCGCGGATCGCTCACGAAAAAAATATCGGCTTCCTGCTGGAAATGCTGCGGCACCTGCGGGAACGCCGTCCCGACATCCTGCTGCTGATCGCGGGCGAGGGGCCGGCCAAGGACACGCTTCAACGCCAAGCTGCGGAAATGGGTCTTGAGGACAACCTGCACTGGTGCGGATACCTGGATCGCGCCACCACGCTGGTCGACTGCTACCGCGCCGGGAACGCGTTCGTGTTTGCCTCCGCCACCGAGACCCAGGGGCTGGTGCTGCTGGAGGCCATGGCCAGCGGACTGCCGGTCGTCTCTACCGCCCGCCTGGGCACCCTCGACATCCTGACCGATGCATCCGGCGCGGAGATCGCCCCCGAGGATCCCGCGGCATTTGCCGAGCGGGTGGCCCGGGTACTGGAGAGCTCCGACCTGCAACGCACGATGCGCGCCGCGCATGTGCAATGGGTGTCGCAATGGAGTGACCGCTGCATGGCCGAGCAGCTGGTCGCCATGTACCAGGACCTTGCGGGAGGACCCGATGCGATGGGCACCCCGCAGGCCGCGGCCGACCGGCCCCACTGAAGCGCCTGTCCGGCGACTTCGGGAATTCGACCATGGCCAACGGCGGCGCCACGGGCATTACCCGCATCCTGCGGGCCTTCGCGTACTCCTGGCGAGGCCTGCGCGCCACCTTTCGCCACGAGGAGGCCTTTCGCCAGGAAATAATCCTGGTGGTCATCCTGGCGCCGTTGTCACTGGTCGTCGGCGACACGGGGGTGGAGCGCGCGCTGCTGCTCGGGAGCCTGTTCCTGATCCTGATCATCGAGCTGCTCAACTCCGGCATCGAGGCCACCGTGGACCGGTTCGGGCCGGAACGCCACAAGCTGGCTGCACGCGCCAAGGACATGGGATCGGCCGCGGTGCTGCTGGGCTTTGCCAACGCAGCCCTCGTCTGGCTGCTGATCCTCTGGCCGTAGTCGGGCAACACCGGCATCACGCAATCGTCACCACGACGCAACGGCCGCGTCACGCGGATGAGCGATCCTCGGGAAAACCACGAGCAGGAGCTTCTCGATGGCCACTCTGGATTGCCGCACCCTGTTCCTGTCCGATCTGCACCTGGGCACCCGGGAATGCCGCGCGGACTACCTGCTCGACCTCCTGCGTCGCGTCAACTGCGACCGCCTGGTCCTGGTCGGCGACGTATTCGATATCTGGGCTATGCGCCGGCGCATCTTCTGGAACGCGACCCAGGCTGCGGTCGTCGAGCAGGTCCTGTCGCTCGCACTCCACGGGGTCGAGGTCATCTATATCCCCGGCAACCACGACGAGCTGGTTCGCGGCTTCGTTAGCTCGGAGATTCGCGGGGTGCGCATCGAGCACGAATTGGTGCACTGGACCGCTGACGGCCGGCGCTTTCGCGTGACCCACGGCGACGAGTTCGATGGCGTCGTGCGCCACAGCCGGCTGGTGCACGCCCTGGGCGACTTCGGCTACAACCTGTTGCTGCGCGGCAGCCGCTACCTCAACACCATCCGCCGCCGCCTCGGACACCCGTACTGGTCTCTGTCCGCCTGGCTCAAGACGCGCGTCAGCGGGGCAGCGCGGGAGTACATCCGGCGCTTCGAACAGGCCGCCGCCACCGCCGCCCGCCGGGGCGGGTTCGACGGCTGCATCTGCGGTCACATCCACAAACCGAATGTCGAATCCTTTGGCGACATCCTCTACTGCAACGACGGCGACTGGGTCGAGCACTGCACGGCGTTGGTGGAAGATCGTGCCGGCAACCTCAGCCTGCTGCACTGGTCGGACCATGCCACCGTGCAGGGCGCAGAGGCCCGTTCCCCGGTCGAAGCGCTTGATCTCGAATCGCTCCTGACCCGGAGGTAGTGCGCGACTCGCCTGTCACCCGGCTGTCATGGCCCTGTACTACCGTGGACACATGAACGAATCGCGATCGCGCCGCTGGCCCGGCCTCGACCCGATCCTGCTGCTGTAATCCATCGAGAATGGCGAACAGGCCTGGCGCCTCGCGCGGGTGGCGGGCTGGGTGCTGGTCCTCGCCGGTGTCGTGGTGGTGATGCTGGTCGCCCTGGTGCAGCACGCGCCCACCATGATCGAGGGCACCCTGGTCGCGCTGCTGGCACTGGTCGGCGGCTGGCTGCGCAGCCGCCTCGCCGCGATCCCGCTGATGGCACTGGGGCTCGCCACCGGCGGACGCCTCCTGCAGGTCGCGCTGTTCGGCGTGGCCCGGCGCATGGTTGAGACCAGCTTCCGGTTTCGCCGCGCTGCCTGTCCAGGCACGGGCAGCCACGGCAGCTAGTTCACGCAGCAGACCACCCCACACCGCGGAGACTTGAACCCACTTAGTGGGACGGACAGGATGAACCTCTTCATCCACTGCAAAGGAAGCGCGTACGCGATGTCCCTCGTCGCCCGCCTTCAATCCCGCCTGCGGACCTTTATCTGGCCCGCCTGGGCCACCCGCATCCTCGGGACGCTGTCGATCCCCGGGCTGATCCTGGCCACGCTGTTCTTTGCCGCCTCCCTGTCGCCCAGCCTGATCCCGCGCACCGATAACGTGCAGGGCATCCTGTCCGGGCTGTCACTGGCGGCCGGCTACGGGCTGGGCGTGTTCCTGCAATGGCTGTGGTCGTATCTCGAGTTGCCAGAGCCCGGCGATCGCACGCACAACACCCTGGCGGTGATCGCGGGAGGCGGGGCCGTGCTGATCGTCCTGGTCTTCCTGTGGCAGGCTACGGAATGGCAGAACAATATCCGCGAACTGATGGAGCAGGACCCGGTGGATGGCGGCTTCCCGATCCGGCTCGGACTGATCGCGGCGGCGGTGTTTGCCGCCACCCTGGCGATCGCGCGGCTGTTCCAGCTGCTGGTGCGTTTTCTCGCGCGCCACCTGCGCCGCTTCATCCCGCGGCGGCTGTCGAACGTGATCGGTGTCCTGCTGGCGGCTGGGGTGTTCTGGGCGGTGATCGACGGGGTGATCCTGGAATACGGCCTGCGCACCGCCGATCGCAGCTTCCAGCAGTTCGATGTGCGCGAGTATCCCGGGGTGGAACAACCAGGGGGGACCTTCCGCACCGGCAGTCCGGCCTCGCTGATCACCTGGGAGGAGGGGCTGGGCCGCCAGGGTCAGCGTTTCGTCGGCCAGGCACCCGACGCCGGGACGATCCAAGATTTTACCGAGGACGCGGCACTGGACCCAATCCGAGTGTACGTCGGCCTGAATGCCACCGAGACCATCGAGAAACGTGCCCAGCTCACCCTGCAAGAGATGCTGCGGGTCAATGCCTTCGACCGTTCGGTGCTGGTACTGGCAACCCCTACCGGGCGCGGCTGGGTGGACCATCGCGCGATCCAGCCCGTCGAATACCTGCACGAAGGTGACGTGGCCACCGTGGCCGTGCAGTACTCCTACCTGCCGAGCTGGCTGTCGCTGATGGCCGAGTCCCGGTACGGATACGAGACGGCCCAGGCGGTGTTCTCGGAGATCTATGGCTACTGGAAACAACTACCACCCGACGCCCGGCCGAACCTGTACCTGTACGGGCTGAGTCTCGGGGCCCTGAACTCCGAACGCGCGGCGGACCTGTACGACGTGATCGGCGACCCGTTCTCCGGGGCGCTGTGGGCCGGCCCGCCGTTTCGCAGCGAGACCTGGCGCGACATCCAGCGCCAGCGCCAGCCGGACTCGCCGGCCTGGCTGCCGCGGTTTCGCGACAGTTCGGTGGTGCGCTTCACCAATCAGGCGAACCACCTGGACATCCCGGGCGCCGAATGGGGCCCGATGCGCATCGTCTACCTGCAGTACGCCAGCGACCCGGTGACCTTCTTCGAGCCCCAGGCGCTGTACCACAAACCCGAGTGGATGGAGTCACCGCGAGGCCCGGATGTCTCGCCGGACCTGACCTGGTATCCAGTGGTCACCATGCTGCAGCTGGCAGTGGACGTGGCCATCGGCGATGCCGCGCCACGCGGCTACGGACACGTCTACGCCACCGAGCACTACATCGACGCCTGGAACGCGGTGACGGACGCGGGCCGGGACGTCGAGGAGATCGAGCGGCTCAAGCGCCACCTGGACCACTGACCGGTGCCGGATTAGTCCGCCACCGGATCCGGCTCCAGGCCAAACCAGACAACCGCGTGCTCGTCGGACAGCGCTGCTCCCAGCGCCTGCCAGTCGCGGGATGCCCAGACGCCCTCGTTGACCAGCACGGCATTATGCGCCGGACTCCGGCGCCAGATATCCAGCGCGGTCACCTCGGTCATGGCCTCGCTGCGCCAGGCCACGATCTCGAACCCGGAATGCGGATACGCATCATCGGTCAGTTCGCGCGGCTTGTCGCGCATGCACTGTGCCGACGCTGGATCGTCTGACCGATAGCAGCAGGATGTCCACGGTCCCGTGTCCGACCAGCTGTGCAGCGAACACTCGCGGGCAGTCGGATCGTGCGCCTCGATATCCGCTAGATGCACCTCCGCCACCTCGGCCAGTGCCGGCGACCACGGGATTGCCGGAAGTCCGCGGCCCTCGCGGTAGTCGTTGATCTCCTCCACGAGTGGATGGCCCGGCGGCGTCGAGGCGCACCCGCTCAGCATCATCAGTGTCACTCCCAGTCCGATAGCCGGCCGCCCTTCCATCAGCTTTTGCAGAATGCCTACCTGCATGATCCGCTTCAGCGGTCGCGAAAGCGGGCATCCTCGATGATCACCGGGTAGCTGTAGCCGGCCCCGAAGTCGCGGTTAAGGATCAGCGTGCCGGTCACCGAAACGCGGTCGCCCACCTCGGGCAAATCGGTGGAGGTGATGGTGATGTAGTCGCCCTGGTTGCCGGTGCCGTCCACAAAGTGGATGAAGTTGCGCCCCATGATGTTCTCGTTCACCCGCCCCACCACACCCTGCAGGCGCACCTCCTCGCCCTCGAGTTCGGCCGGGGCCTGATTCAGCTGCTCCACCGTGTGCAGTTCGTCGGACTGCGCGCTGGCACTTGCCGTCAGCATTGCCACCAGCAGCACGCCACTCCCGATTACTCGACCCATTCTGTTCTCCTCGATTTTCGTCATGTTCCGGATGCCGGGCATCCTAACCCATCGCCCCGGCATCCGAAGCCGGTCGCGCCCGCCCTGACTCCGCCGCCGTCACACGCTCCGTGGCGCGGTTCCGGGGTGGTTCACAGTCACACGGATGGGCGGGTACTCCAGAGGCGGCAGCAGGTCCACGGGCAGATAGCCGACAAAGAACATGCCGAACACGATCACCACCGAGGTCAGCGCCATGATCGCCACCGGCCGGCGGCCAGCGTCCCTTAAGCCATCCGCACCTGCCCGCTCTCGACGGAGCGCGGCGCGCCCCCGCTCGTAGCTCGCGCGAAACGTCCGCGGATGCATCTCCACCGCCGCGAGCGGTGCAGCGACCTCCGGCTCCCTCCCCGTCTGGACTCCTTGGACTCGAAACATCCGGTTCATCCCGGGAGAAGAAGCAGCAACCAACGTGCCTCACACCGTCGGGGATGCATGCTGGGATCGGCGGTCATCTTCGCTCGGGGTCTTGCCAGCCGTCTTGTGCGCGCTCCCTCCGGGGTACAACCGCCTCCATCGTAACGCTCGATCCGCCTCCTGCCGACCCACAAAAGCATGCGAACGGCAATGCCGCGCCCCGCCCGAAAAACTTTTCTGCGAAAAAACTAACGCTCGGCGCGCATTTGGGTTCATACTGCTTTTCGAGGCGCAGTACCGGCCCCCGAAAACGCCAGTACGACAGATCGGAAATGAACGTGCAGACTCGACCTCAAGGTTGGCTCCACACGGCACAGCACCGGGATTTCGAACTTTTTGCGGACCGGACACCCATACGGGTTTTCCTCGAATCGCGTGTTCTGCACGTTCAACTTCAAATGCAAGGATTTAACAGTTATGGCTTCAGGTACAGTCAAGTGGTTCAGTGACGAAAAGGGCTTCGGCTTCATTTCCCCGTCCGACGGCTCCAAGGACGTATTCGTCCACCACAGCGCCATTCAGGCCAGCGGCTTCAAGTCGCTCGCCGAAGGCCAGGACGTCTCGTTTGACGTCGAACAGGGTCCCAAAGGCCCCAGCGCGGCTAACGTCGTCGCACAGTAGGACCCCGGCTTCCGCCGGCACCTGCCGCCGGAACCGCCAAAGCCCCGTCTCGTGCGGGGCTTTTTTATGCGGTTTCTTGTGCACGTTCCATTCCGAACACGCATGTTGCTTACAAGGGCTCGGGACCATCGCCGGACAGTTCCAGGTGCTCCATGCCCAGGAACTCCCACAAATCGGGCATCAGATTCTCGATCCGTTTCTGGAGCGGGCCGGACACCAGCCGGGTATGGTCGATGCCCTCGACCCAGCCGTAGATCGAGTGGGAAAGTTCCTCGCGGGTACGCACGTTATGCTCGATATCGAACAGCAGCCGTCGGAATTCCGAGGGCGTAGGCTGCACACCGAGCGCCCGGAACAACTCGCCCAGGCGTGCCATCATCGCAGCGGCTTCCGGCCCCAGCCCGAAGTCCTCCGGGACATAATCGGCGTCTCCCAACGATGCACGCGGAACCCATACCGTAAAGCCGGCCTGCTGCAGCGAGTGATACAGCGGCTCCTCGGCAATCAGCAGCAACAACAGGTTCTCCGGGCTCGCGACGAATTCGGCATCACCCATGCGCCAGCGCGCCTCCTTGATGAAGTGATACAGGCGAAGGTGCTCGCGAAAATCCGCCGCCTGTAACTGATCCAGGATCAGCACGGTCTTCTCCCCCTCGGAGTATGCACAGGCACTGGAGATCACGCGCTCGAACGCCGGGATCGGGGGCTCCTCCGGCCCACCCTCCTCCGGGTTTCCGGGCGGTGCCGCGACGGGCTCGGGGTCCTGCAACTGTGTGAAGTCGTGATACAGCACATGCGGATAACCGAGGGCCTCGGCCAGTGCATTCGCGAAGGCAGTCTTGCGGCGCCCGGAGTCACCTTCGACATTCAGGGTCGGGATCGTCCGACCACCGGCCTGCGACAGCAGGCAGTTCACGTGATAGGCGTAATCGATGTTGGATTCGAAGCCGTGTTCCGCCATCTTCTCGCGCAGCGTTGCCATCGCGCTTCCTTTGCCTCCCCTTGTTATGCACCAACCCGAAAGCATTCCATCGCCAGTGGCCCCGACCGTGACGCATTCCGGCCTTGCGTACAAGCCCGGCGGGGCCACACCGCGCGCGTAACTGTGCCGGCAAACAGAGCCACTGTCGCGAACCCGTCCTCGCGTTCCGCAATGGTCTCCAGCCACCGATGGAACGCCCCGATGCAACACGCATCGCACCGGGCGCAAACACCTCCCGGGGTTCCTTGTCATGGGGCACAGATCCGGTACCCACCCGCAGGGCCTTGCGGATTACCGCCTCGGCACGATCACCACCACCATCGTGGCCGAAATCACGGACATCCAGCTCGGCGCAGGCCGTCTGCCAGAGAGGGAGGAGGAGCCAGGGGAGCAGCTACGCGCCACGCATGTCGGAATTTCCGCAGGCGGCTTTCCACCATCATGCACAGGGGACCGAACCATCCGGGCCACCTGCACATTACCCCTCTTGTCATGGAGCCCGGCTTGCCCAATGGTGACAGTCGATGAAACCCAACCGTCCTGAAACCTCCCGGCGCCGGCGCCTCGTTTTCTTCCTGACCCTGGTGGGTGTACACCTGCTCGCGCTTGCGATCTGGTTCGGCTGGGCCGAGAGGAACCCGGAGCAGGAAGGCGAACTCCGCGATGAGGTACAGGACCGACTTCACGAGTGGTTTCCGGAGGTGATGGAGCTGCCCGACGAGCGGATCGGTTTTGTGCCGCGTTCCGAACGGTTCAACGAGGATCGCCCGCCAGATGCCCTGCTGCTGCACGGATTGGACGAGCCCGGCGACATCTGGGACACCTTGGCGCCCGCGCTGGACGACGCCGGAATCAATGGCTGGGAATTCCGCTACCCCAACGATCAGGCCATAAGCCACAGCACGAACCTGCTGGCGGAACGCTGGGAGCGGCTCCAGGGTGACGCCCCCGTGGTCTTGGTCGGGCACAGCATGGGTGGCCTGGTGATCCGCGATTTCGTGACTCGCTACCGGCATCCAGTGGGCTCGGCGCCGCGCGTCGGGGAGCGTCCCGTCGCCGGCGTGATCCTGGTAGCCACACCCAACCAGGGCTCGGAGTGGGCCCGGCTGCGGGTCTGGCTGGAGATGCGCGAGTGGCTGGCCGACCTCCAGCAGCAGCGCTTCTCGCTGTTTGCCGGCCTGCGCGACGGCACCGGTACGGCCAAGATCGACCTGCGCCCGGAAAGCCGCTTCCTGGCCGAGCTGAACGCCCGCCCCTGGCCAGACGGCATTCCAGTCCGGATCATCGGTGGTGCCCTCCCCGAGCCCACCCCGGCGATGGAGGAAAGCCTCACCGCCATGAGAGAACAGTTTGGCCTCGACGGGCTCCCCGAGCGTATCGTCGAGTGGTGGAATCAGACCAGCGAAGAGCTGGGTGACGGGGTGGTCCCGGTGGAATCCCTGTATCTGGAGGGCCACCCCGAGCCACTCGTTCTGGAAGCCTCGCACCGCGGGCTGCTGGTCCCCGGCCCTTTCCACAACAAACCGCCCGCCATCGCGCCCATCGTGGAGTTCCTCGATCAGTGGCACGCTTCCCGCAGCTGCCAACCTGACGACGCATCGGCCTACTGAACCCGAGCGCAAGATCCGGCGCCACCTCGGCCCCCCACGTCGAACCCCCGTCGGCACTGCGCCCGGATACCGCTGAAGGCCAACCTGCACCCAGCCGGGCACCCCCGGGTCTCCCCACGCCGTCTGCTTTTCGGTACTCTCTGCGGGGTTTCACTCGATATCTCGGCTCAAGCAATGACAGCTCCAGCCGTTTACATGTGTCAATACGCATGATCACACTCACTGACGGAGACGCTTCCATGCAATGGCTGATCAATCTCAAACTCCGCAACAAGCTCGCGCTGGCATTCGGCATTGTTCTTGTCCTGATGGTCGCCATGGCTGTCATCAGCCTCGCCGGTGACCGGTACACCACGGCGCAGTACGAGGCCGCTATCGAGCGCATGGAGGACGTACGGTTCCAGGTCGACCTCGAACGTCAACACGTCAAGTGGGCACTGGATCTGTCCAACTCGCTGCTCAGCGGAGACGAATTTACCGGCGAACTGGACCACACCCAGTGCAACTTCGGCCAGTGGTATTACGATTTCCAGGATTCGGAGGCCTACTCCATGGCCAGTGCCGAATTCCGCCGCGCCTTCGATCGTCTCGAACAGCCGCATCACGAACTGCATGCCAGCGCCCACGTCATCACCCGCGCGGTACGGGAAGACGACGATGCAGCCGCAGAATCCACTTACAGCCAGGATACCCTCGCACACCTGCAGGGGATCGAGTCAGCCCTGAACCAGCTTCGCGATGTCCTGATCGCCGAACGCGATGCGATGATGGAAGCGGCCCAGGCGGCCCAGACGCGGGCCGCAGGGGTCATGCTCGGAACCTCCGGAGCGGCTGTCCTCGCCGGGATCCTGCTCGCCCTGTTGCTCGCGGGTTATCTGGTCCGCGCCATCGACTCGCTGCGCGACCGCGCCGTCGAGATGGCCGCCGGCAATCTTTCCGGGCAACCACTCACGGTGCGCGGCCGTGACGAGATCGGGGTCGCTACGGATGCCTTCAACAGCATGGAGCAGGACATGCAGAGCCTGGTACGCCAGGTGGTGGAATCAGGCGAACAGGTCGCATCGGCAACCGACCAGCTCGCTGCGGTCGCCGAACAGACCCGCAACGGGGTCGCCCGTCAGAAGGACGAGACCGACCAGGTCGCCACGGCGATGAACGAGATGACCGCGACCGTCGCCGAAGTGGCCAGCAACACCCAGTCGGCGGCAGACGCTGCGGGGGCCGGTGATCAGGCCGCCACCGAGGCCAACGCGACCACCCGGCAAACGGCACAAGCGGTGGACCGGCTGTCGTCGGAGATCCACTCGTCTGCCGAGGCCGTACGCGACGTCGCCACCAAGAGCGAGGAGATCGGCCAGATCCTGAACATGATCCAGGAAATCACCGAGCAGACCAACCTCCTTGCACTGAACGCTGCAATCGAGGCGGCCCGAGCCGGCGACGCCGGTCGCGGCTTCGCTGTGGTCGCCGACGAGGTCCGCGTGCTGGCCGGACGGACCCACGAGTCCACCGAACGCATCAGCGCCATCATCGAAGGCCTGCAACAGGGCGTGAAGCATGCGGTGTCCGAGATGGAAACCAACGAGAGCAGTGCACGCAATGTGGTCGATGAAGTCCACGGTGTGCGCGACCGCCTGCAACAGCTCAGCGAATCGATCCGGACCATCGACGAGATGACCACCCAGATCGCCAGTGCCTCCGAAGAGCAGAGCACGGTCTCCGAGGAGATCAACCGCAACGTGCAGAACATCAGTACGGTGGCGGACGAGAGCCTCAGCGCTTCCAGTCAGGTGGCCACCGCCAGCGAGCAGTTGTCGCGCCTGGCATCCGAATTGCGTCAGCGCGTGGAGCGTTTCCGGCTGTAGGCGGCCTATGCCATCCCCGGGGCTCGCAGGCCCCGGGACAGGTCGTCAGGCGCCGGTGCGCCCCACCCCGGTGTAGTGGTAGCCCAATGCGCGCATCGATTCGGGGGCGTACTGGTTGCGGCCGTCGAACACCGCGGGCTGTGGCCGCATCGCGGCGCGGATGCGCTCAAAGTCCGGGTTGCGAAACGGCCGCCACTCGGTGACCAGGACCAGGGCATCGGCGTCCTCCGCCGCGGCGTACTCGTCCTCGGCCAGGGCCAGGCGCCCGCTTTCGAACCAGACCGCGGGCAATTCCTGGCGGGCTACGTCCATCGCTACCGGGTCATGCGCGCGCACGCTGGCCCCGGCCTCGATCAGCTGCCGGATCAGCACCTTCGACGGGGCCTCGCGCATGTCATCGGTGCCCGGCTTGAAGGCCAGGCCCCACAGTCCGAATTGGCGACCTTCAAGATTGTCGCCATAGCGATCGCGGATACGCTCGAACAGGTAGCTCTTCTGGGTCTCGTTGCGCTCCTCGACCGCCTGCAGCACGGCGGGCGCAAAATCATGGGCATGGGCCATGCGGATCAGTGCCTTCACGTCCTTCGGGAAACACGAGCCGCCATACCCGCAACCGGGATAGATAAAGTGATAGCCGATGCGCTGGTCGGATCCGATGCCGACGCGCACATTCTCGACATCGGCACCCATGCGGTCGCAGAGATTGGCGATCTCGTTCATGAACGAGATCTTGGTGGCCAACATCGCATTGGCGACATACTTGGTCATCTCCGCATCGCGCACACCCATCACGATCAGGCGATCGTGGTTGCGCGAAAAATCGGCATACAGCTCGCGCATACAGGCGATCGCGGCCTCGCTGTCGGCCCCCACCACGATGCGATCGGGCTTCATGAAGTCCTGAACAGCCGCGCCCTCCTTCAGGAATTCCGGATTGCTAACCACGTCGAATCCGACCTGGACACCGCGTCGCACCAGCTCCGCCTGAATGGTGGCGTGCACGCGATCCGCCGTCCCGACCGGGACCGTGGACTTGTCCACCACCACGGCATAGGAGTCCAGGTGGGCACCAATCTCGCGTGCCACCGCCAGTACGTACTGCAAGTCTGCCGAGCCATCCTCGCCGGGCGGGGTTCCCACCGCAATGAAGAAGGCCTCGCACCCCGGAACGCCTTCCGCCAGACTTGTGGTGAACCGCAACCGGCCCTGTTCGGCGTTGCGCGCCACGAGAGGCTCCAGTCCCGGCTCGTAGATCGGCAGGATGCCCTCGCGCAGATGGTCGATTTTCTGCGCATCCACATCGACACAGGTGACATGGTGTCCCATCTCGGCGAAACAGGTGCCGGTTACCAGGCCGACATAGCCGGTCCCGATCACGGTGATCTTCATTCAGCGGGTTCCTTTTCGGGTCTGGGCGCCAGCGGCACGCGGGGGCTCGTGCAATGCCTCTGCTGGCGGGTTTGTCAGGGTCTCGGACCGGGTGGTTGCCACCGCGGCATCCGACGGACCGGCGCGATATTCCGGCACCACTCGACGTAGTTCGCGGGTTACCGCATCGGCATCCATGTCGCGATCCGCGGCATCCAGCGTCTGTAGGGCCCGTGCCAGCACATCCGACGCCGCGCAATCCTCCTGTGCACACAGGATCTTCGGATGCGCCGTGGGGGTGACGTTGTTGCCGATCAGCAGCTCCTCGTAAAGCTTCTCGCCCGGGCGCAGCCCTGTATAGACAATCTCGATGCCGTCTTCCGGCTGCCCGTCTTCCTTTACCTGGCGACCGTGCAGCCGAATCATGCGCCGCGCCAAGTCCACGATGCGTACCGGCTCGCCCATCTCCAGGACGAAGACCTCGCCGCCCTCGGCCATCGCACCGGCCTGGATCACCAGCTCGACAGCCTCGGGAATGGACATGAAATAGCGCGTAATCTCCGGATGGGTCACCGTCACCGGCCCGCCGGCACGGATCTGCTGATGGAACAGCGGCACCACCGAGCCGGAGGATCCCAGGACATTGCCAAACCGCACCATGCTGAAGCGGGTCCTGGGCCGCGACCGGGCGCGATCCTGCAGGACCATCTCGGCCAGGCGCTTGGTCGCTCCCATCACGTTGGCCGGACGCACCGCCTTGTCGGTGCTGATCAGGATGAACCGCTCGACCCCCGCCGCGATTGCCGCATCGGCCAGCACGGCGGTACCGAATACATTGTTGCGCACCCCCTCGATCCGGTTTTCCTCGACAATCGGGACGTGCTTGTAGGCCGCGGCATGGTACAGCGTCTGCACCCCGAACTGGCGCAACACCGCCGCCACCCGGCGCGAATTGGTCACGCTGCCCAGCAATCCGTGCACCGGGGTGCCCTGGCCGGCCTTGTGCGCCTGGTGCTGCAGTTCCTGCTCGATGCGATACAGCGAAAACTCGTTGTGCTCGAACAGTACCAGCGCCGCGGGTTCCAGACGCAGGATGCGCCGCGACAGCTCGGAACCGATCGAACCGCCGGCTCCGGTTACCATCACCACCCGGCCGCGGATACTGCGTTCCAGCAATTGCGGGTCGGGCGGCACCGGATCGCGGCCCAGCAGATCGGCGATGTCCACGTCCTCGAGCTGCTCCAGGCGCGCCTGCCCCGACACCACCGAGCCCATCGAGGGAACCGACTGCACGTACAGGGGGTACGGCTCCAGCCGTTCCAGGATGCGCCGCCGCTCGGCGCGGGTCGCGGAGGGCACCGCCAGCAGCAGGCGCCGCACATGAAAACGCTCCAGCAAATGTGGCAGCGCATCCACCGAATACACCGGGATCCCGTCAATGGAACTGCCCTGCAGGCTGCAATCGTCATCGATAAACGCGGTCACACGAAAGCGCCCGCCGGATTTCAGTCCGGCCAGTAACTGCACCCCGGCCTCGCCCGCCCCGAACACGATCACCGGCTCCGCGCGCGCCTCGGCAGCCACCAGCGAGCGGTACCAGGCGCGCACCAGAAAGCGGCTGCCACCCACATACACGAATGCGATGGCCGCGAACCCGAACGGTACCGAGCGCGGGAACCCCGGAATCTGGCCGACCAGGGTGGCAATACCCAGAACCAGCGACAGCAGGATGACCCCGAACGCCACCGCCCAGATGGTACGCGACCCCATAAACCGCACCACCGCGCGGTAAAGCCCCAGACGCACAAAGATCAGCACCCCGGCCACCACCACCAGCGGGAATAACCACCATGCCTCCCGCATCACCGGCGACAGCGGCTCGCCCAGCCGGATGATGAACGCCGACCACAGCGCCAGGGGCAGCATCACGACGTCGGCGGCCACCATCAGCCAGCGCTTGTGGACCCGCTGCAGGCCCATCAGCCGTTCCAGGCCACTGTTCAGCACGACTCGCTCCCGGGGTGCAATGCCGCCGCGCAACCCATCACGCCTGCCCCAGCAGTCTGCGCAGGTCCTCCGGACCCAGGACCGGGACACCCACCGACTCTGCCCTGGCCACCTTGGATCCCGGGTCGGCCCCGGCGATAACGGCGGTGGTCCTGCCGGACACCGACCCGCTCACTTTCGCGCCGCGCGCCTCCATTGCCGCTCTCGCCTGCTCGCGGGTCATGTCCTCGAAGCTGCCCGTGAGTACATAGGTATGTCCTTCCAGCGAGGCGCCTATGTCGGCGTCGCCGGTCGCATCGCGCTCCGGGACCGACCAATGAATACCGGCCTCGCGCAGCGCAGCGATCACCTCGCGGTTGTGCGGCTCGGCAAAGAAATTCGCAATGTGTTCGGCAACTATAGGCCCCACATCCGGCACCGCCTGCAGGGTCGCGGCATCCGCCTGCATCAGCGCATCGAGATCGCCGAACCAGGCTGCCAGGTTACGCGCCGTCACCTCGCCCACCTCGCGGATGCCCAGTGCGAAGACAAACCGCCCGAGAGTAGTCTCGCGGCTAGCCTCCAGCGATTCCACAAGTTTTTCCGCGAGCTTCGGCCCGACCCGCTCCAGGCCCTCCAGCGCCTCGCGGTCCAGCGCAAACAGGTCGGCCGGGGTATGTACCAGGCCGCCGCCCACCAATTGTTCAATCAGCTTTTCACCAAACCCCTCGACATCCATTGCTCGGCGCGCAACGAAGTGCTTCAGGGCCTCGCGGCGCTGCGCCGGGCACACCAGCCCGCCGGTACAGCGCGCTACGGCCTCGCCCTCCGGACGCTCGACATGCGACCCGCACTCGGGACAGCGTGCAGGCATCTCGATCGCCCGGGTATCCGCTGGGCGCTCGCCTCCGGCACGTCCGACCACCTCCGGGATCACGTCCCCGGCGCGCCGCACCACTACGCGGTCGCCGATCCTTACATCCTTGCGCGCCACCTCATCCATGTTGTGCAGGGTCGCGTTACTGACCATTACCCCGCCGACCAGAACCGGCTCAAGCCGCGCCACCGGGGTCAGCGCGCCGGTGCGCCCGACCCGGAACTCAACGTCATGCAACGTGGTGGTGCGCTCCTCCGCAGGAAACTTGTGCGCAATCGCCCACCGCGGTGCCCTCGACACATAACCCAGCCGCTGCTGGGCCCCAAGGTCGTCGACCTTGTACACCACCCCGTCAATCTCGTAATCGAGATCGGCGCGTCGCGCTGCCAGATGCCCGTGATACGCGAGGCAGGCCTCGATCCCCTGCACCACCTCGCGTTCCGGGCTCACGGGGAAGCCGAGCGCCCGCAGCCAGTCGAGGGTTCCGGACTGGGTATCCGGCAGTTGCCCGCCTTCGACATGCCCCACGGCATAGGCAAAAAAACTCAGCGGCCGGCGGGCCGTCACACGTGAATCCAATTGCCGCAAACTGCCGGCAGCCGCATTGCGCGGATTCATGAACCCGCGCTGGCCATCGGCCTCCAGACTCCGGTTCAAACGCTGAAAGTCCGACCGGCGCATAAACACCTCGCCCCGCACCTCCAGCACCTGCGGGGCCTCCGCCGTAAACCGGTCTCCCAGGTGCAGCGGAATCGTGCGCACGGTGCGCACGTTCGCGGTGACGTCCTCGCCCGTCTCGCCGTCGCCCCGAGTCGCGGCCTGCGCCAGCCGGCCATCCTGATACATCAAACTGATGGCCAGCCCGTCCAGCTTGGGTTCCGCCATGTAGGCCAGCATGCCATCGGCAAGCGCGGAATCGCCGCTCTCGCGCGCCAGGCGCTCGCGTACCCGGCGATCGAAGTCACGGATCTCCTCGGCGTCAAAACCATTGGCGAGCGAAAGCATCGGCCGTCGATGCCGCACCGTCTCGAAACCCTCGGCCGGTGCTCCACCGACCCGCTGGGTCGGGGAATCCGGTGTTACCCACTCCGGGTGCGCGGCCTCAAGTGCCTCCAGTTCGCGCATCAGCGCGTCGAACTCGGCGTCGGAGATCTCCGGATCGTCGAGGACATAGTAGCGGTAGTTATGGCGCTCGATCTCGCGACGCAGCCAATCGACCCGTTCCCGCCCACCGTCCGCCGATGCGGAACGGCGGGCGTGCCCGCCACTCACCGCGCACTCCCACGTCGCAGCAGGTCCGGCCGATTCCGCATCAGCCACTGGTTCAGATCCTCACGCATATAGGCCAGGGTCTGGTTGGTCGCAGTGGATTGCTGGCTGTCGAGGATCGATCCGCCCAGATCGCGTGCCAGTCCATGCGCGTGCTCGAGCATGCGTTCGAATGCCTGCTGGGGCTGCGCACTTGCATGGACCTGTACGAACAGCGTGAGGCCCGGCGTCATCATGTCCGCCAGATCCGCGGTGCGCAGGGTCCCGGGGGCCACCATGTTGGCCACCGAAAACAGTGGCGCACGATTGTCCACCTGCGAATCGTGGCAGTGATAAATATCCAGCTCCCCCGGCGTCAGGCCGGCACGCTCCAGGGCTGCGCCCAGAGCGACCCCGGTAAACGGCCGGTTGCGCGGTGCCACCACATGCAGCAGCAGGATCTTCTCTTCCTCTGCACGGGGCGGCTGCCTTTCGCGCATCGGATTCTCGCCAACCACCCGCGGTTCGGAGACATACTCGCCAAGCGCGTCCATATCCGGCGGCTCCGGGTTTTCAATCAGATCCGGGTCCACCTCGTGTTCCGGATCCAGACGGGTGCCTAGCGTATCCTCTGCCCGGGGCCGGCGCAGCCGCGACAGCTTGTCACGCAGGCGCCCGGCCAGGGGGTTCAGGACCGTGCGCAGACCCTCGGCCCTGCCGACGCCCCGTGTACGCCCGGAGGCCTCACGCTCTGCTGCGGGCATGTGCTCGGTCGCACCGTGCGGCGGGGGAGGCGTAGGCTCATCGTCGGTGTCCAGCACCCCGTAGATATCCTTCGCTCGATCGGCTCGACGGCTCGGACCAGGCCCGAAATCCGCCGCCTCATCACCAAAGGTCACCCCCAGGCGCGGCTCCTGCCGATCCAGCCCCGGAATGCGCGGTTCGCCGAAATCCGTATCGGCTCCACCGTCCGGTTGTCGATGCTCGGGAGAGACTGCGCCCAGTGGATCCGGACCCCGGTCCGACGCCGGATCCACCCCTCCGGGTTCATCCGTCCAGGGCTTGCCATGCCCCGCGGCCCGGATATGCACCCCCTCGTCGTCCCACTCTGCCGGTTCGTCGTGCACGCCGCTCCCGGACGCGCGGCGGCGCAGTCGGTGTGCCACCCAGATCCCTGCAATCAGGAGGGCTCCCAGAATAACCAGACTGATCCGCATCCAATCCACAAAAACCTCGCTGCTCTCCGGTACCGGTCGGACGCCCGGCTCAGGCCTCTGCCAGCTCCACGGCCTCGTCGATATCCACACTGACCAGGCGCGACACGCCCGGTTCGTGCATGGTAACCCCGATCAGCTGCTCGGCCATCGCCATGGTCGCCTTGTTGTGCGTAATAAAAATGAACTGGATCTGCTCCGACATCTCGCGCAGCAGTTCGCAAAAACGCCCCACATTGGCCTCGTCCAGCGGCGCGTCCACCTCATCCAGCATGCAGAACGGAGCCGGATTCAACTCGAAGATCGCGAACACCAGGGCCGCCGCTGTCAGCGCCTTCTCGCCCCCCGACATCAGATGGATGGTCGACAGACGCTTGCCCGGCGGACGGGCCATGATGGTCACCCCGGTGTCCAGCAGGTCGTCCCCGGTCATCTCCAGGCGCGCCTCGCCCCCGCCGAACAGACGCTGAAACTTCTGTCCCAGGCCGGCATTGACCTGATCGAAGGTCTGCTTGAACAGCGCACGGGTCTCGCGATCGATCCGGTGCATCGCCTGCTCCAGGGTCTCCAGCGCTTCGATCAGATCGGCATGCTGTTCCTCGAGATAGCGCTGCCGCTCCTCCAGACTGCGTGCCTCGTCGATCGCCGCCAGGTTGATCGGTCCCAGCCGTTCGATCTGGTGATCCAGTTCGGCGATCGCCTGCTCCCAGGCCGCCACACTGGCGTCCTCCGGCAGTTCCGGCAGCAGGCTCTCGCTGGCAAAACCGGACTCCTGGAACTGGCCCTGCAACTGCTCGATCTGTACCGCGTGCTCGCGCTGTTCCAGGCGCAACTCCTCGCACACCGAGCGTTGCTGTTCCACCCGGTTGCCCAGCTCGGTGCCGGTGGCCGCGAGTTCCCGCAGACGGGCATCACAGCTCTCCAGCTCGCTGCGGGCGCGGGTCAGTTCGGCCTCGGCGGCCTGACGTTGTTCGGCGGCCCCCTGCAGGTCGATCCGCCACTGTTCCAGGGGCCGCTGACGTTCGCCGAGCCCCTGCTGCAGTTCCGTACGCCGCTGTTCGTCATCCACGCGCTGCCGCTCCAGACGTTTGCGCTCGTGCTGTTCGCGCTCCAGCCGATGACGCCCCTCCTGTTCCGCCATGCGCGCGCGGTTGGCAGCATCCCGTGCCGTGCGCACGGCATCTCGCGCCGCGGCCTGGACCTCCCGAGCCATCTCCAGGCGCTGTTCCAGGCCCGCACGATCCGCCTCCAGGCGTTCGATCTGCTCAAGGGCCGCATTACGCTCCTGCTCGGCGGCCGCGAACTGCTCGCGGGCCCGGGTTGCCTCATCGTCCAGTTCGGCCGCCTCGTGATCGATCCGCTGTTGCTGTTGCTCGAGTTGGCGTGCCTGGTCGCGCAGGCGCTGTACCCGGCGCTCGCGTTCGTCGATCGCGGCCTGCTGCTCGCGCAGCTTCACGTCCAGCGCATCGCGCTCGGCGCACGCCTGATCGATCTGCCCGCTGCGCTCCTCCAGCGCCGTCTGCAGACGCTGTACACGACTGTTCAGCTGCTGCTCGGAATCGCGCAGTTCGCGCGCCAGCCGTACCCGCGCGACCGCACCACTGGCCCCGCCGTCCAGCGTCCGATGCGCCAGCCATCCCGGTCCGAGCCAGGTCCCGTCGGGGGTGATCACGCTCTCACCGGGCTGCAGCCCAGGCAATCGCGCACGGGCGCTGTCCAGGTCATTCGCGCAATGAATCCCCGCAAGCCAGGCGGACACTACTGACGTACCCCGTACCCGTGCCGCCAGACTGTCCGACGGGGGCTCGGGTGCGGAACCCGCATCCGCTGCAACCAGCCGCAGCGTTGCCTCCGGCAATGCACCGTGCGACGCCGGGTTGTCGAGGATGGCCGCCTCCAGCCACGCACCCAGCACCATCTCCACCGCACTGTCCCAGCCATCCGCGACCTCCAGCTGCTGGACCAACGGACGCGACAGGTCCAGGCCCTGTTCCCGCGCCCAGGCCGCGCGTCGGGTCCGGGTTTCCTCGGGATCGTCCTCGCCGGCAAAGTGTTCCAGGCCAGCCAGGCGGCCCGCCACCTCGCGCGCCTCGCGTTCGGCCGCATGCAAGGTGTTCTGCTCTTCGCGCTGTTCCTTTTCCAGGCGCGCCAGCACCGCCTGTTGCTGTTCGCGTTCCTGTTGCAGGGCCTGAGTGCGCGCGCGCAGGCCGTCCAGTTCCTGGTCCAGGCGATCGGCCTCGCTATCCGGATGGGTATGCGGCAGGGCCGCACGCTCCGTCTCGAGGCGCTCGCGGCGCTGCGCAACGCGCTGCAGCAGGTGTTCGGCACTGTCCATGCGCGAGCGCGCGAGCTGCGCGGTCTGGCGGGGTTCGGCCAGTGACCGCTCCCATTCGGTCTGCGCCTCGCGTGCCGTCTGGAGCTCGCCTTCCGCCTGTTCGGCAGCGACTTCCAGGCGCTCGCGCTCCGCCTCCGCGGTGCTCGCGGCCTGCTGACGTTCGTGGCACTCCTGCTCGGCCTGACGGATCCGCTCTTCGACCGCCCGATGATCGGCCCCTGCGGCCTCGATACGCTGTTCCAGTCGCTGCAGTTCGGTCTGCTCGCGTGCGAGTTCCTCCTCCGCATGACGGATCGACTGTTCCAGGCGTGAGACTTCGGCAGCACGGTCGTAGTACGAGCTCTGGGCCCGAGTCACTGCCGCTTCCAGTTCCACCCGCCGCTGGCGCTGCTGTTCGGTCTCGGTGCGGGACTTCTGTGCCTCGGCCTGCGCGGCGGCCAGCGCGGTCTCGGCCTCGTTGAGTCGGCGGCGGCTGGTCTTCAGCTCCGCCTCGCGCGCGCGCAGCCGCAACAGCACCGCCTCTGCCCGCTTGCGCCGGCGCTGCGCCGCCAGCTCCTGATACCGTTCGGCGGTGGCAGCCTGACGATTCAGACGTTCGGCCTGCTTTGCGACTTCGTCGCGGACGTCGTCCAGGCGCTCCAGATTCTCGCGGGTATGACGCACCCGATTCTCGGTCTCGCGGCGGCGCTCCTTGTATCGGGAGATGCCGGCGGCCTCTTCCAGATACACGCGCAACTCCTCCGGGCGTGCCTCGATCAGCCGCGCAATCATGCCCTGCTCGATAATCGCGTAGCTGCGTGGTCCCAGCCCGGTGCCCAGGAACAGGTCCACCACGTCGCGCTTGCGCGCACGCTGGCCATTGAGAAAGTACTTGGACTGGCCATCGCGGGTCAGCGCGCGGCGCACCGAGATCTCGCCATAGGCGCTGTACTCGCCGCCCAGACGCCCGTCGGCATTGTCGAACACCAGCTCGATCGAGGCCTGCCCGACCGGCTTGCGGCTGGACGAGCCATTGAAGATCACGTCTTCGCCGGAGTCGCCACGCAGGTGCTTGGCGGAAGACTCGCCCATCACCCAGCGCACGGCGTCGATGGTATTCGACTTGCCACAGCCGTTCGGCCCGACCACCCCTACCCGGTTTCCGGGCAAGACGAGGGTGGTCGGGTCCACGAATGACTTGAAGCCGGCCAGCTTGATTCGGGCGAGTCGCACGGTCGGGCGATGTCCGCTGTCGCAGTATCAGAGGTAGAATGGTACACGCTTCCACCGGTACCGTGACCACCTCCGGCGCCCGACCGGGAGACACCGATCAACAAAGAGTGACGTACACTACTGCACCAGGGAAACACTGCATGCCCAGCCAGCCCAGCAAGACGCTCGAGACCTTCGACAACCCGGCCCCGGACAACGATTATGCGATTTACATCCGGATTCCCGAGTTCACCTGCCTGTGTCCAGCCACGGGGCAGCCGGATTTCGCCGAACTGCACCTGCAGTACGTGGCGGACCGCAAGTGCGTGGAGCTGAAATCGCTGAAGAACTACATGTGGTCGTTCCGGGACGAGGGGGCCTTCCACGAAGCGGTCACCAACCGCATCCTGGCTGACCTGGTCGCCGCCACCGGGCCGCGTTTCATGCGCCTGACCTCCTGGTTCAACGTACGCGGCGGGATCTACACCTCGGTGGTGGCGGAACACCGCCAGCCCGGCTGGACCCCGCCGGAGCCGGTGACCCTGCCCCCACCTACCCGCAGCCCGATGGGCTTCGAGCTCTGAGCAGGCCGCCCCGGGGCCCCCTGTTGCACGCCATCGGCATCGATCTTGGAACCTCCGGGATACGGGTCACCCTGCTGGCACCAGACGGTACCCGTCGGTACAGCGCACAGCGTCCCCTGCCCGAATCCGAAAGTGACGCGCAAGGCCGCGCCGAGCAGGACCCGATGGTGTGGTGGCGCCTGATACGCGAACTGCTGGGAGAGGTCGCCGGACAGCTGCACGGCGAGCCCGCTGTCATCGCAGTAGACGGCACATCTGCCACCCTGCTGCGCCTGGATGCCAGTGGCCGGCCGACGCATCCGGCGCTGATGTACAACGATTCGCGCGCAACCGATACCACGACCATCCTGGCCGGTATTGCGCCGGCCGGTGCGGCGGTTCACAGCCCCGGCAGTTCGGCAGCCAAGCTGTTGTGGCTGCGCCGTCACGAAGGGCTGTCCGGGGTGCGCCGGGTACTGCACCAGACGGACTGGATCACCGGCCGGCTGCGCGGACGCTTCGACGTCATGGACGAAAACAATGCCCTGAAACTGGGCTATGACGCCCTGCAGCAGGGCTGGCCGGGATGGCTGGCGGAGGTCCTGGGGCCCGACGCCAATCTGCTCCCGGAGGTCGTCCCGGCCGGTACACCACTCGGGCCGATCGCTCCCGAGGTGGCCGAATCGCTGCAGCTCGACCCGCGCTGTCGGGTGGTCGCAGGCACCACCGACAGCATCGCCGGGTTCCTGGCCTCGGGGGTGGACGATACCCGCAGCGGAGTCACCAGCCTGGGCTCGACCCTGGTCATCAAGCAGCTCGCGCCGGAACCGATCTATGCGCCGGAGATGGGGATCTACAGCCACCATCTGCGCGGGCGGTGGCTGGTGGGGGGCGCTTCCAACAGTGGCGGTACGGTGCTCCGACAGTACTTCGACGATGCCGCACTGGAACGCCTGAGCACCGAACTCGACCCCGGCACGGACAGTGGTCTGGACTACCTGCCCCTGCCCCGCACCGGTGAACGTTTCCCGGTCAACGACCCGAAACTGGAACCGCGCCTGAACCCGCGCCCGGACGACGACGTGCGCTTCCTCCAGGGGATCCTGGAAGGCATCGCCCGGGTTGAGCGGGAAGGCTATCGCTGCCTGACCGAACTGGGTGCGCCACGCGTAGAGCGTGTGGTGACGCTGGGTGGCGGCGCGCGCAACACTGCGTGGAACCAGATCCGCAGCCGTATCCTGGGCGTACCGGTGGTCAGCGCCGACAACGACGATGCCGCGACCGGCGCCGCCCGCCTGGCACGGATCGGTGCAGGCCTGGAAGGCCCCTCCTGAGCGAAGCCCGGCTCCACACGGCGCACGAAAACAAGACCTCCACGCCAATGGGTAGCGCCGATACACTACTCCCTGCACCGCTCGGACACACCGTATAACGCCTTTCCAGGCCGCCGATACTCGAGAGACACCGGCCCGCCCCGGGTTGCCCTCGCCCTGATAACTGTTCAAATATACAGTTATGTATGGCAACCGCTTCTCACCCGAACCCGCCCCGGCCTATGCCGAGCTGACGAGCCTCAGCAACTTCTCGTTTCTGCGGGGCGCCTCGTACCCGGAGGAACTGGTCGAACGGGCGCAGGCGCTGGGCTATCGTGCGCTGGCGCTGACCGATCTCGCCTCCCTGGCGGGTGCAGTGCGCGCACACGCGGCGGCGAAGAACCGCGGGCTGCACCTGATCCTGGGGGCGACCTTCCGGCTTGCGGACGGCCCCACACTGACCCTGCTGGTGCGCAATGTCATGGGGTATTCCGCCCTGTGCCGCCTGATCACCCAGGCCCGCGGTGCGGCGGACAAGGGGCACTACCACCTGACGCGCGCCGACCTGGATGCCCTGCCCGCCGAGAGCCGCGCTGGCTGGCACGCCCTCCTGCGCATCGATCCCGACAGCCCAGAGGCGGCGCTTGTCGAAGCGGCGCACTGGCAAGCTGGATGGGCCGCCCCGGGCCAGGCTCATCTGGCCGTGAGCCAGTTGCGCACCCCGGAGGATGCGCCCCTGGCGGCACGCGCACGAGCGCTGGAAGCCGCCACTGGAATCCCGATCGTCGCCTGTGGCGACGTGCACATGCACCGGCGCGGCCGGCGGGCACTACAGGACGTGCTGACCGCCCTGCGTCTGCGCACCACCGTCGCGGAGGCGGCACCGGCGCGTTTCCCCAACGGCGAACGCTGCCTGCGACCGCGTGACGACCTGGCCGCGCTGTATCCCCCCGCCTGGCTCGAGGCCAGCATCGCGATCGCGCGGGACTGCGACTTCTCGCTGGACGCGGTCACCTACCGCTACCCCACCGACCCGCTGCCGAAGACCATGACCCCGTCCGCCTACCTGCGCGAGGAGACCCTCAAGGGCGCGCTCAAGCGCTGGCCCGACGGCATCCCGCCGAACGTGCAGGAACAGATCGAACGCGAACTGGGCATCATCCGCGAGCTGGGCTACGAGCCGTACTTCCTGACCGTCTACGACATCGTGTGCTTTGCCCGCAGCCGCGGGATCCTGTGCCAGGGGCGCGGCTCGGCCGCCAACTCGGCCGTGTGTTATGCCCTCGGCATCACCGCAGTGGATCCCTCGCGCTCCAGCATGCTGTTCGAGCGCTTCATCTCCGCCGAGCGCGGCGAGCCGCCGGACATCGACGTTGACTTCGAGCACGAACGCCGCGAGGAGGTGATTCAGTACATCTACCGGCGCTACGGCCGCGAGCGCGCCGCGCTGGCCTGCACGGTAATCCGCTACCGCCGCCGCAGCGCCCTGCGCGACGTCGGCCGCGCGCTGGGCATCTCGCGTGCACGGCTGGACGCGCTGACCGCCAACCTCGCCTGGTGGGACGACGGCATCCCCGCCGAGCGCCTGCGCGAGGTCGGGCTGGACCCGGACGGCGCCCTGGCCCGGCAGTGGCAGATGCTGACCGCCGAGCTGCTCGGCTTCCCGCGCCACCTGTCGCAGCACACCGGCGGCTTCGTGATTGCCGACGGCCGGCTGGACGAACTGGTCCCCATCGAGAACGCGGCGATGCCGGAACGTTCGGTGATCCAGTGGGACAAGGACGACCTGGACGCGGTGGGCCTGCTGAAGATCGACGTGCTGGCGCTGGGGATGCTCTCCTGCGTGCGCCGCGCGCTGGAACTGATGGCGCGTCACCGGGGCCGCGACTGGGGCCTGGCCGACATCCCCGCCGAGGATCCGGCGGTCTATCGCATGCTGCAGAAGGCCGACACCCTGGGCGTATTCCAGATCGAGTCGCGCGCGCAGATGAGCATGCTGCCGCGCCTGAAGCCCACAAACTTCTATGACCTGGTAATCGAGATCGCCATCGTGCGCCCCGGCCCCATCCAGGGCGAGATGGTGCACCCCTATCTCAAGCGCCGCGCCCACCCGGAGCGGGTGCGCTACCCGAACGCAGAGGTGAAGCGCGTGCTTGGGCGCACCCTGGGCGTGCCGATCTTCCAGGAGCAGGTGATCGAACTGGCGATGGTCGCGGCCGGCTTCTCCGCCGGCGAGGCGGACGGGCTGCGCCGCGCGATCGGCGCCTGGCGGCGCACCGGCCAGCTCGCGCGCTACCGCGAGCGCCTGATGGACGGCATGCGTGAACGGGGCTATCCGGAGAGATTCGCGGAGCAGCTGTACAAGCAGATCCTCGGCTTCGGCGAATACGGCTTCCCCGAGTCGCACTCGGCGAGCTTTGCGCTGATCACCTATGTCTCGTCCTGGCTCAAGTGCCACGAACCGGCGATCTTCGCCTGCGCCCTGCTGAACAGCCAGCCGATGGGCTTTTACGCTCCGGCGCAGATCGTCGCCGACGCCCGCCGCCACGGCGTGGAGGTACGCCCGGTGGACGTGCGTTGTAGTGACTGGGAGTGCACGGTGGAACCGCTGGCCGGGAGCGACGCGCTGGCCCTGCGCCTGGGTCTGAACCGCGTCGGCGGGCTGGCCCGCGACGTCGCCGGGCGCGTGGTCACCGCCCGCGTTGAGCGGGCCTTCGCGGACGTGCCGGACCTGGTGGCCCGCGCGGCGCTCACCCGTGCCCAGGCCAATCGCCTCGCGCGCGCCGACGCGCTGAAGGGCCTGGCCGGCAACCGCCATCAGGCGCGCTGGGCGACCGAGGCGGTGGAGGAGCCCCTGCCGCTGTTCGCCGAGGGGCCGGGCGAGACCGTGCGCGAGGCCGACGTGACGCCACTGTTGCCACGCCCGGATGCGGTGGACAACCTAGTGCAGGACTACGCCACCCAGGGCCTGAGCCTGGGCCCTCACCCGCTGGCCCTGATGCGCCCGTTCCTGGAGCAGCACCGGTTATCCACCGCCACCCGGCTACTCGAACAGCCCGGCTTTAGTGGCGCCCGCTACGCCGGGATCGTGATCACCCGCCAGCGCCCCGGTTCGGCCAATGGCACGGTGTTCCTGACTCTGGAAGACGAGACCGGCACGCTCAACCTGATCGTCTGGCCGGACCGGGTGGAGCGCTTTCGCGCCGAGGTCCTGCACGGCCGTCTGCTGGAGGCCCACGGCGAGTGGCAGTACAGCGAGGGTGTCGGCCACCTGATCGTGCAACGCCTGATCGACCGCAGCACCTGGCTCGGCGAACTCGCCACCCACTCCCGCGATTTCGGCTGAACCGGGGATGGGCGGGCTACGAACTCCCGGAGGCTTTGCGCACCGCGCCCGCCATCGCCTTGCAAAATACTTCCAGGTCATTCAGATGGTCGGTCAGGATCAGACGAACCTTTGCCGGATCGACGCTCTGATATCCGTGAACCAGGATGTTACGAAACCCAGCCATTGCCGCCAGGACTTCTGCCAAATCCGATTCAATAACATCGTCCCGAGCGAGGAGAAAGAACAACTGCCGGTTACTCTCCGGCTCCCCCAGCCGTCGTTCCGAAACCCAGTGCGAGGCAGCATCCAGAGCGGCCTGAATGGCCAACTGCAGGGAGGGTATGTTCGACAAATCGTCGTTCCCTGACATCACGCTCCAGTTGCTCCGGGCGAGCCAACTCCTTCAACTCGCGAACGCAGGTCTCGATAAAGGCAATCTTTTTCTCCAGCAGGGCCCGATCCATCAGGTATTTCCTGCGCGGCGATATTCCTCGAGATACGGCAGGAGGTCGAAATACCGGTTACGGGCGTCAACTTCGAAGGCAATCCGGCGCTCCGGATCCGACTCGAAAACCAGCAGGCCATCCCGCAGCACCCGGTGAATCAGATCCGCCCCGGCCCTGTGCAGGTCAATCAGATCGACGCTACACCCGGTTGCATCCTCGAGATCCATCTGCAGGCGGACCAGCGGATTGAGCAGATCATCACCCACCGCATCCACCGTCAACACAGCAAGATCGAGATCGCTGTCCGCCCCGGCATCCCCACGGGCGTGGCTCCCGAACAGATAGGCACACACCACTCCCGGCTCGGCGGACAGGCGTTGGCCGAGAACCCGAGGGACTATCGAATGGGAGGTGAGCGCAACCATAGCCGGATTCTCCGGCCCGCCTCCGGCGTTTGCAAGGCGCGGCTCGGGCCAGCTCGCGGCGGACAGGCCGCGCTCAGGCAGCACCCCGTCGCAGCCGGGTGACCAGCAGGGTGGTCAGCAGCGCGAGTACCACCACGCCGATCGCCAGCAGCGGATCGGACAGCAACGCCGGACGCAGCAACAGCACCAGACCCAGGCCCAGCATCATCGTCCCCGACAACAGCTTGAGCACCCGACCTTCGTGCTCCTGCAGCTTGCGCCGTCCGAGCGTGAGCGCAAACAGCCCGACGATCACCAGCATCGGCAACACATACACCAGGTTGTAGGCCACCAGGTAGGCGTAATAGCCGGTCGCCCCCGGATCCTGCCCGGTCAGGATCCGGGTGTAGATCATCGGGAATCCCATGGTGCACAGGATCTCGTAGAGATTGACCACCAGCGCCAGCACCACGGTCGCCGCGATGACCCAGGGCAGATCGTCCGCGACCGTCAGGCGCTGCATGCGCCGGAACAGCCCCGGCTTCGCGTGCTCCGGGATGCTCAGCGACACGCCGCGCCGGAACCAGAAATAGTCCTTGATATGGATCGAGGCCATCAGAACCGCCACCAGCCCCGCGGCACGGGTGACCAGCGGCATCTCGCCGAACACCAGGAACACGTTCAGCCATGCGGTCATGAACAGGAAATAGATCACTCCCGATATCGTGACGAACAGACCGCCCACCAGCAGAATCCGCCCCCGGCTTCGGCTGTGCACCACCATGCTCAGCAGGAACAGCAGCACGAAAAAGGCACAGGGATTGAACGCATCCAGCCCCGCGAGCAGCCGCGTCAATGCCGGCAGCGACAGCGCCTCCAGACGGACCTCGCCCAGACCCGGCAACCGGACCGGCATGACCTCGGTCCACACCGCGCGCTCCAGCACGGGGGGGGGGCCGCCGCAACCCGCTCCCGGCACAGCGCCAGGAGCTCGCGCAGGCGCGCAGCCTGCCCGCCCTGATCGTCGAACCCGACCAGCATGGCATCGCAGAAGATGAACCCGGGTACGGCGGTCGCCTGCTCGCCCAGGGCCTCCGCCCTGGCGATGTAGTACCAGCCATGGGCCGGGTCCGCCGCAAGATTGACGAACTCGACCTGCACATCTGCGTACTCGCGATCGAGCTGGTGCATGAACGGGAGCGCGTCGAGGCAGCGCGGACAGGTCGGCGTCCAGAAGAACTGCAGGGTGATCGGCCCTGCCCCGGCCACCGCTTCGGGCGGTGCGGTCTCGCTGCCCTGCGCCGACTCTGGCGCCAGCAGCCCCCACAGGGCCAGCAGACCGACCGCCAGCCAGAGCCGCGCGCGGTGGCTCGCCCCCAACGCATGGCCCAGCGCCACCCGAGACACCGCCGCGCCCGGGTCAGGTCCGGCCGTAGAGATCTTCCAGACGCACAATGTCGTCTTCGCCGAGATAGCTGCCGGACTGCACCTCGATCAGATCCAGCGGCATCGAGCCGGGGTTCTCCAGGCAGTGCACCCGCCCGATCGGGATGAAAGTGGATTCGTTCTCGGTCACCAGATAGGTCTGCTCGCCGTTGGTGACACGCGCGGTGCCACTGACCACCACCCAGTGCTCGGCGCGATGGTGATGCATCTGCAGGGAAAGCCGCGCCCCCGGCTTCACGGTGATGCGCTTGACCTGATAGCGCGACCCGGCATCGATGCACTGATAGCAACCCCAGGGTCGATATACCGCCACGTGGTCGATGTGTTCCGAACGCTGGTCGGCCTTCAGACGATCCACGATCCGGCGCACATCCTGTACCCGGTCGCGATCGGCGACCAGCACTGCGTCCCGTGTGGCCACCACCGCCAGATTGCGCAGCCCCAGCCCGGCCACCAGCATGCCGTCGGCATCCACCAGGCAGTCCTCGCTGTCCTCCAGCACGCAGTCCCCCTGCAGGGTGTTACCTTCGGCATCCACCCCGCGCACCGCCGCCAGCGCAGACCACGAACCGATGTCGTCCCAACCCGCCGCCAGCGGGGTGACCGCCGCGCGATCGGTGCGTTCCATCACCGCATAGTCGACCGAAATACCCGGCGCTCGCGCGAACGCCTCCGGACCCACGCGCACGAAGTCGAGATCACGCCGCGCGGACTCCAGCGCCTCGCGGCAGGCCGCGACCACCGTCGGCTCGAAGCGCTCCAGCTCGGCCAGGTAGTCGGAGGCGCGGAATACGAACATTCCGCTGTTCCACAGGTAGTCACCGTGCTCGATATACCCCTCGGCGGTCGCACGGTCCGGCTTTTCCACGAACCGCTCGACCCGCGCGCCCTGTTCGCCCAGGTCCGCACCGCGCTGGATGTAGCCATATCCTGTTTCCGGCGCGGTCGGCACAATCCCGAAGGTGACCAGATAACCCGCCAGCGCCAGGTCAGTCGCGCGCCCGACCGCTTCCTGGAACGCAGCGGTATCCGCGATATAGTGATCCGCGGCCAGCACCAGCAGCACCGGATCGCGATCCTCCTCGCGGGCCTGCAGCGCCGCCAGCGCAATCGCGGGCGCGGTATTGCGGCCTTCCGGCTCCAGGAGGATGCGCGCATCGTCCACCCCGGCCGCGCGCAACTGCTCGGCCGCAAGAAACCGGTGCTCGGCGTTCGCGATGACTACCGGCGCCTCTGCCGACAGTCCGCGCAGACGCGCAACGGTCTGCTGCAGCAGTGATTCGTCGCCCGTCAGACACAGAAACTGTTTCGGATAACGTGCCCGTGAAACCGGCCACAGCCGGGTGCCGGACCCACCGGCCAGGATCAGGGGCTGCAGGGCATCGTGTTCGAGGGGCTCCATGGCTTCGCGTACTCTCCGGGTCAGACGTCGCGGATCAGGGTCGCCAACTGCGCAACCCGCTCTTCCAAGAGCGCGGGATCTGCACGTGTCTCCACATTCAGTCGCAATACGGGCTCAGTATTGGAACTGCGCAAGTTGAAGCGCCAGTCGCGAAACTCGAGGCTGATCCCGTCGGTGCGATCGATTTCCGGCGCGTCCCCGGAAAACGCAGCCAGTACGCGCTGGGTGGCCGCCGGCACGTCCTCGACCTCGAAATTCAGCTCGCCGCTGCACGGATACCGCGCCATCCGCTCCGCGACCATCTCCGCCAGTCCCTGGCGCCGCTTGCCCATCAGTTCGATCACCCGCAGCCAGGGCAGCATTCCCGAATCGCAGTAGTAGAAGTCGCGAAAGTAATGGTGCGCGCTCATCTCGCCGCCGTAGATCGCGTCCTCGCGCCGCAGGCGCTCCTTCATGAACGCGTGCCCGGTCTTCGACAGCACCGGTTCGCCACCGGCCGCCTTGACCATTTCGATGGTATTCCAGGTCAGGCGCGGATCGTGCACGATCCGCTCGCCCGGGTGGCCGTCCAGGCAGGCCTCCGCCAGCAACCCGACGATATAGTAGCCCTCGATGAAGCCGCCCCGGGCATCGAACAAAAAACAGCGATCGAAATCCCCGTCCCAGGCCACCCCCAGATCGGCGCCGTGGGCGCGCACCGCCTCTGCGGTCACCGCACGGTTTTCCGGGAGCAACGGGTTCGGAATACCGTGGGGAAAGTGCCCGTCCGGCTCGGCATGCACAAAGATCAGCTCCAGCGGCAGATGCGGCGCCAGTGCTTCGACTACCGGTCCGGCCCCGCCATTCCCGGGATTCACCACCACCCGGAGTGGCGGAATCGCCGCATGGTCCACCGTTGCCAGGAGGTGTTCTACGTAGGCCGGGCGGTGTTCCAAGCGCTCCCGTTGTCCATGCGGAAACGGGCGGAAATCACCCCGCTCGGCGCGCTCGCGGATCGCCTGGAGGCCGGAGTCGCCGCTGATCGGGCGCGCCTCCTCGCGCACCAGCTTCAGCCCGTTGTAGTCCATCGGATTGTGGCTCGCCGTCACCATGATCCCGCCACCGGCCCCGAAATGGGCGGTGGCGAAATAGACCTCCTCGGTCCCGCACAGGCCGATATCGGCGACATCGCTGCCGCCGGCACGCAACCCCTCGATCAGGCTTGCCGCCAGTTCCGGACTCGACAGGCGTACGTCGTGCCCGACCACCGTACGCCCCGGGCGCACCTCCTCGGCAAATGCCCGCCCGATCGCGCGCACGACCTCCGGATTGAGCTGATCGGGCACCCGCCCGCGGATGTCATAGGCCTTGAAACAGTCGATCTTCATCCATCCCTCTGGAAACGCACTCTTCCTCGCACGCGCCCGGGCTTCGCCACCCGACGATACGCCCCATGATACATGCGTCGGCGCCGCCGGGTGCTGCCCGTTTCCAACCGCGCACGCCCCCTGCCCACTTGACGTTTCCCGGCACCGGGCCGGAAGATGGCATGTTTTCGATAACAGGAGAGCCGCCCCGATGAGCAAGCCGGAAGTGAAGACCGAGGAGAAAAAACAGCACTTTGACGACATCTATGTCGCCGACACCCCGGTGCCGTTCAAGGAACGCATCATCGACGCACTCGACTACATCTCCGACGACTTCAACCGGCAGACCTTCGACCGCCTGATCCTGCCCTGGGCCGAACAGCAGGCCGCGGCCGGCCGAACCCTGAACTACGTCGATCTGTGCTGCTGCTTTGGCAATACCACCATGGCGGCAGTGCACGGCATGGACGTGGAGGCCATCCGCGCCAACTGGGCCAGTGAAGACGCCTGTCAGCGCATTGCAGCGCCGCGGCGGCTGCCGATGAAGACCACCGGCATTGACATCTCCGGCCCCGCCCTGGCCTATGGCCGCAGTGCCGGCCTGTTCGACGAGACCTTCGAGGCCGATCTCAATCAGCCGGTGCCGGACACCCAGACAGCGATCGAGAAGGCGATGGAAGAGGCGGACATCGTGATCTCCACCGCCTCGCTGGTGTATCTCGACCCGCCGGCAATTCGCAAGCTGATCGAGGCCTTTGCGCGCGCGCCGCGCGAGGGCTACATGCTGGTGAACTTCCTTAACCCCTTCGCCCTGGAAAAGGCCGACGAGACCAAGCGCCTGCTGCTGGAACATCTGGACTTCGTCGGCAGCACGGCGACCCGTCATCGCCGTCTTTCGCCGCTGGAGCAGGAGAACTATCCGGGCGAGGAATGGGCACTGCTGGAGATCTGGGTCCTGCGCCGCCGGGGCTGAGCCCCCCGGAGACGCTCGGGCCGGCCCAAGGCGCCGGTCCGAGCGGCCCTACAGCACCACCACCCGGTTTCGCCCGCCTTCCTTGGCCTGATACATCGCCGCGTCCACCCGGCGCGCGAAACTCCTGGAATCGTCTTCGGCCCGCAGGGCAGTCGCGCCGAAGCTCGCGGTGACCGGCGGCCGTCCCGGAAATTCAATGGCTGCCAAGCTACGGCGCAGCTTTTCGGCAAGTTCCGCCGCACTCGCCGCATCACTCTCCGGCACCACCAGCATGAACTCCTCGCCGCCCCAGCGGCCCACGGCATCGGCATCCCGCACCAGGCCGGAGACGGTTTTTGCCACCTGCGTGAGGACCTCGTCCCCCGCCTCGTGACCGTACTGGTCGTTGAGCGCCTTGAACGCATCGATATCGAACATCACCAGTGACAGCGGGCGCTCATAGCGTCGGCTGCGTTCGATCTCCGACTCCAGGGTCTTGCCGATACTCAAGCGGTTTGCCAGGCCGGTCAGCCAGTCGGTATTCGCCATGCGCCGGATTTCGTCTTCCATGCGCGCACGCTCGGTCACATCGCGCCCGATCGACACGTAATGGGTGATATGCCCGCGGGTATCCCGAACCGGGGTGATAGTCTGCTCGAGGTGCACCAGCGAGCCGTCCCGGCAGCGATCCACGAACTCCCCGCGATAGGTCTCGCCGCGCTGCAGGGAACCCCAGAGCTGGCGATAATCCGCAGCCTGGTGCATCCCGGACTGCAGGATGCGCGGATTGCGCCCAAGGATCTCGTCGCGCGCGTATCCGGTCACCATCTCGAACGCCTTGTTGACATAGGTAATACTGGCATCGGCATCGGTAATCAGCACCGGGTCCGAAGACACCTCGAGGGCGGTCGACAGCAGCCGTACCTGGGCATCCAGGCGGCGGCGCTCGGTGACATCCTGTTGCACCGAGACAAAGTGGGTGACTTCTTCGGGCGAGCCGTTTGCGTGTACCGGTGCAACATTCCAGCGCACCTCGTACGGGGTGCCATCCCGGCGGTAGTTGACCGTCTCGCCCTCGAAGACCTCGCCGCGCTCCAGCGCGGCACGCAGCCGCCCCATGACATCGCGTTCCGTGTCGGGCCCCTGCAGGATGCGCGGGGTCTGCCCCTGAATCTCGTCGCGCCCGTAACCCGTCATCGCCTCGAATGCGCGGTTCACGTACACGATATGCGGCCCGTCCACCAGATCCGCATCGGTAATCACCACCGCGTGGTAGGACTGTTCCAGCGCCAGTTCGAGCAGGCGCAGTCGCTCCACTCCCTCCGCAGTTGTCTGGGATGCCATAACCGGCCTTTTCTTTTCGGGGCCCGAAGCCCGTTAGCTACCGGCGATCAGGATCAACTGCAGAACCGTATCGCCGGGTTCCGCCCTCGCGGAGTCTCAATCCATCGATATCGCTGGTGGTCACGATTCCTCCGAGTCCGTCGCCGCACGATACGACCTGCCGGCGGCTACCCAGGTTCATCATCAGTCACGCGACGTGTTTCACGTCCACCTCCACCGGGACCGTACGCACGGGTTTGTCACACACGTCGCAGGCACTGGAAAGATCCCCCCTCGGACAAGATGTTCTTGAGGATCTGGTCGCGTTCGTGATCATGCCACACGCATCACGCGGATGCTGCTTCTCCACCTGTGATTCCTTCAGAACTTTACTTGCCAGTATTGCACCCTCCAGGACTCCCTCCAACCGCGACACAAAAGACATCGTTACAGTTCTTCCCTGATCTGCTCGTGGAACGGTTCAGGCTGCGAACGCGCGATGCCGGCAGATAGTCAATCCCGGTGATAAAGGCAACTCCTCCGGTTCGACCGGCAAAACGACCAAGCGGCGTGTCCAAACATGTGCAAGAAGTTTGTGCGCGCCCTTGCCCGGGGCACCGTTGCCCGGGGGCGGCTCGGCATCTCGCAGTGTGTATGGAACCACTGCAGGTGCCCTATCGTGCCGTAGTCCTCGGCGCCACGGGCGGCCCTCGGGGCCGCATTTGTCGAACACCTCGAAAACGACCCGAACTGCGCGGTCGGCCCGGCCCTGCCGTTCGAGCACCTCGCACCCCTGCTGCCGCGCGGCCGCAAGGGCATCCTGACCAACCTGTCGGCTCGAGCGGGGTCGATCGCCGACAATCCATCTGGGGACTGGATCCGCTACCGCGCCTCTGAGGCTACGCTCAACCAGATCGTGCGTACCACGGCCCTGGCGTTGCGCTTCAGCCACCGACAGTAGCAACTTCCATGACGTCGAGGGCCAGCGCCTGCCATTCTGGATGCTGAAGATCATCCAAACGGCCCGGTCGTGGCAGGCCCCGGGCCGGGCGAAGCCGAAGGCGGACTGCCGAGCACGCGTTCGATGCGGTCCTCGGCCTCCGCAATGGCCAGCCCGCGTGACTTCGGGACGCCCCATACCGGGCCCGGCCAGGCCGGATCATCTGTGTAGCGCGCCACATGGTGCAGATGCAACTGCCCCACGATATTGCCGAGCTTGGCTACGTTGAGCGCCTTTGGGGCAAAGGCTTGCTCCATCGCCCGCCCCAGGGCCCACGATTCACGCGCCAACTGGATCGCATCCTCGCCGGCCAGATCGTGCAACTCGCGGACTCCCGCCTGCCGTGGCACCAGGATAAACCAGAAATAATCGAGGTGATCCATCAGCCGCACACTCGAGAGCGGCCACTCAACTGCCGCCCAGGTCTCCCGCTGCAAACGCGGATCCAGTCGAAAATCGGACTGCTTCAAGGCTCGAGGACCTGCCAGTTACCCTGAAGCGGCCATACCCCGGAGACCACTACCCGCCCCTGCTCCTGCAGGACATAGCTCGACGATGCGCGGTGGCGCAGCGCGCGCGACAGGGTACGACGGCTCTCCGCGTTCTCGGCGGAGATGACCACGAGATCGGCATCGGGGACTGCCCACGCCCGGGCATCCCCGCGTTCCTCGAGTTCCGAAACCACCGCGCCGGGAGTCTCTGGCAGGCCGCGCGCCTCCAGCCAGCCGCGGGTCTCCGCGTGGCCTCCCAGCACAACCCGGGTCCCGCTGTGATTCGCCGGGGCCGGGTCCGGCACCCGGCCCAGCCAGGCCATCAGTTCGTCCGGTTCGGCCGCACCCAGGGCCACCACCCGCAGCTCCGGATCCAGGCCCGCCCGCCGCAGGATGGCCGGGGACTCGCCTTCCGCGAGTTCCCGCAACATCCTCCAGTCCGGATCCAGCGCGATCGCGACCGGACGCTCCCGGGCCTCCAGTCGAAACGTCCGTGTACCGTCACTCAACCGGATCCAGGCCGTCTTCTGCCCGGCCTCCGTGTCTACAACCAGCGGCACTCGTAGGTCCCGCGGCGCTCCGACGCCTTCCTGTTGCAGCGAGCCGGTGACCACCCACCCATCGGTGTCACGCGATACCTCCAAGGCCTGCACTGCGAGCCGAGGGACACCGGGACGTTCCAGCCACTGTTGAAAGAAGGGCTCGAGGTCCGGCTCGGTTGCGTCATTCAGCGTCCGGATCAAGTCTTCCCAGTCGGCCTCGCGGTAACGCCATTCCCGATAGAAGTCACGCAGACCCGCGCGCAGTGCATCGCGCCCGATCCAGTCTTCCAGCATCACCCACAGCATGGCCCCCCGGTGATAGCCGATGACCCGGTCGGCCCCGCTACTGCCACCGTGAAAATGTCCCAGCGGATAATCCCGGGCGTCGGGCAATGCCGCCTGATCCCGCAGCCAGCGCCCGCGCATCGCACGCCCCTCGCCCTCCTCGCGGGCAAACTGGTAATCCGCCATGAACGTGGTCAGACCCTCCGACCAGTTACCGCCCTCACGCGCCACGTAGACGCCGGTTCCCCACCACGAATGCAGCACCTCGTGCCCCAGCGACGTCCCGGGGATGAACGGCAGCGGCACCACCTGCTCCCCCAGCAGGGTGAACCCGGAAAACGCCATGCCCACCGGGTGCCGGATCGCGGCCACGCTGTAGCTGGAGAACGGAAAATCGCCCAGCTCGGCGGCGAAGCGCTCGATATACGCGGCGGTTGCCTCGAGATAGCTTGATGCGAAGCGCTGCGCCAGCGGCTCGGAGAACAGAACCCGTACCTGCACCTCGCCCATCTGCTTGCTGTGCAATATCCACGGCCCGCTGGCGACGGCCAGGGCGCGCCCTGCCGGATGGGCAAACACCCCGCGCCACGTATCATCGTCCGCGTGCTCCTCGACCAGCGACCCCGAAACCACGCCGCGCTGCCCCGCCGGCAACTGCAATTCCACTCGCATCGGCAAGGGCTCCATCCGGGGCAGCCGCGGATACCAGGCCGCACCCGCTGGCAGATATCCCCCTTCGGGATCCAGGTATCCACTGCCTGGATGCGCATCCGCTGCCGAACCCAGCCGCGCCTCGAAATCGATACGCAGTTCGGCATCCGACGCAATCGGCTCGCGCCATTCCAGCCAGCCATCGTCGCCGTGCACAAAGGACACCGCAGCGCTGCCGCTGCTCACGCCGGTCACCTGCACGCCGGGGTCCAGTTGGAAACGCTGCGGCATCTCTATGTTCAGCTCGGCGGGGACCATGCGCATCGAACCCTCCAGCCGCGCCGTTTCCGGATGCAGCATAATCCCCAACTGCACAGCACCGGCTGCCCCGGACATCGGCAGACCCCACAGGACCAGCAGGACCAGCAGGACCAGCAGTGCAGCGCCGACCCTGCTGCCCGCCCCCGTCACCCTTCGCTGCCGAGTCATCACTCCTCCAGGTACGGAAACCGCGCGACATATTGGCGCCGCTCGCCATCCCGTTCCACTGCCAGTGGCAACCACAGGCCCGGGACCACCTCACCCACCACCCGCTGGACGTCAGTCACCGACTCGATCTCCCGTCCACCGGCCTTCAGCAGACGATCACCCGCATCCAGTCCTGTCGTATCGGCGACCGAATCCGGCTCCACGCCCTCGATCAGCACGCCTTGCCCTTCGTCCTCTACCAGACGCACTCCGAGCATCGGCCCGCGCTGATGATGTCCTTCGGCGCGCACACCGAATACCGCGCGCGCCAGCCCCGGCTCGATCGCGGAGCAATCGTCCCCGATCGCCTGGGGCAGTAACACCGGCGCCTGCCGCACCCCAAGATCCGCCAGTTGGTGAGGCACACCATGCCCGTAGCGCAGGTGTCCCCGCCCGATCAGCCCGACCATCAGGGGCGGCTCCTCGCCCGCGGACGCCAGCGTATCCGCGATGCTCGCGGCCATCATTCGATCCCATGCCAGCTGGGTCCCAAGAAAGCGCTCGAACTCGCCGTGAATATCGGCCGCCGGATGACGTTCGAAAAGTTCCCGCAAGTGTGTCCGATATGCCTCCGGGGGCTCCGCCGGCGCGCTGACATCATGGCGTTCCGCGGCCGGCACTGCGCCCCAGCCCTCGGTCCCGAGTCGTTGCACCACCGCCCGCTCTGCATTCAGACCGACCAGTGGCACTCCATGGACACGCGCGAAGTTCAGAATCGGCCAGTACAGGTCCGGATCGAATCCCCAGTGGCTGTACCAGTCGCTGGCCTCCAGAAACGCCGCCGGTGACAACCGTCCCGCCACCCAGTCGTCCAGCGCAGGCTGCGCGCTGCGCGGGAGCATCTCCAGTCCGATCACCAGATCCGGATGCCGGCCATACAACGCGGCCACTACCCCCAGTTGCCAGTGGTGATGATCCATTTCGGTGTGGCGTTCACCGAGGAGCACCACATCCGCTTCGGCCAGATCCGCGAACAGCTCTGTATGATCGATGGCCGCGCCCGTCGTGTCCGCCCAGCCTCCGAGTGGGGGGCATGCGGTCCCGGCGGCTGCCGGTCCGATTCCACCCGCCAGCAGCGCCGCCATCAGCCACACCCGCCATCCGCACTCTTCCCGCATTCGTGTCCTCCTGTCATCCGCCAACGGCGAGGCCCTTGCGGCTGGCCCCGTCCCTGCCCTGCTCCGACTCGCCCTGCTCCCATCCGTTCCGGATGATATGCCATTGATCCTGCACTGCCTGCATGCGGGCGGCACCCTTACCGGCCTGCACGAGCCCTGGGTCCCGGTATACAGGGTCCCCGGCGCAAACGTGCACACGAATCCGTGTTTCCCTAGCCTGAGGGCATGGACCCCGACACCACATCCTCCCGCTCCAGCGCCTGGCAGGCGCGCCTGCGCGGTCTCGTCCGCTCGCTCGTCATTTATCGGCGTCCTGGTCGCCAGCGCCGCCTGCGCCGCATGTACGCGCCGCTGGTACGGCCCGGCGACCTGGTCTTCGACATCGGCGCCCACCTCGGTGACCGCACCCGGGCATTCGCGTCACTCGGCGCCCGCGTCATTGCGCTGGAGCCACAACCCCGGTTGCTGGCGTGGCTGCGCCGCGGACCAGGGCGCCACGAGCGGGTCCGGGTCCGACACGAGGCCGTTGGCGCGCAGCCCGGCCTGGCCACCCTGTTCCTGAGCCACGCTCATCCTACCGTGTCGACGCTGTCCGGACGCTGGGTCCAGCAGCTGCCCGAGGCCAATCCGAGCTTCCGCGCGGTGCGCTGGGACGATCGCATCAGTGTGCGTCAGATCACCCTCGACGAGCTGATTGCCGAGCACGGCCGCCCCGACTTCTGCAAGATTGATGTCGAGGGCTTCGAACTCGAGGTGTTAGGCGGCCTGACCACCCCGATCCCGGCGCTGTCCCTGGAATTCGTGGCCGGCGCACTGGACATCCCGCGTGACTGCCTGCAACGCCTCGCCGAACTCGGCGACTACGAGTACAACGTGGTCGCCGGCGAGCAGCGTCATTTCCGTTTCGCCCCCTGGCAGGACGCGGCTACTCTGCTCGCGTGGCTGGAACAGCATGCCGAGCGGATCGGCTCCGGCGACCTGTACGCCCGCCTGCGCCCTTGACGCCACCCGCCCGAGGCGCAACGCTCGGTACATGACTCCAGCAAAGATCCCCTGGTGGCACGACCTGACCACCCGCGAAATCGCGGACCTTGCGGCACGTGACCCCGTGCTGGTGCTGCCCCTGTCGGCCATCGAACAGCACGGCCCCCATCTGCCCCTGGATACCGACGACCGAATCGGCCTCGGACTGCTCGAGCACGCCTGTACGCAACTGCCCGACGAGATTCCGCTGCGCATCCTCCCACCGATGCGCGTGGCTACCAGCGAAGAGCATTCGGATTACCCCGGCACGCTGACACTGCAGCCCGAAACCGCGCTGGCGGTGCTGCGCGACCTCGGTTCCAGTATTGCCCGCACCGGAATCCGGCGCCTGCTGTTGCACAACAGTCACGGCGGCAATGCCGCCATCATGGAGCTCGCCGCACTGGACCTGCGCCGCAGGCACGCGCTGCTGGTCGGCAAATACCACTACTTCCGCCAGCCACTGCCGCCCGACGCCGAGATTCCACCCGCCGAGGTATGCCATGGCCTGCACGGGGGGCAAATCGAGACCGCGATGCTGTTGTACCTGGCCCCGCATTGCGTACGCACCGAGGCGGTCGGCCTCGCCCGCTCGCTGGGCGAGGACCTCCAGCGCGACCTGGAGATCCTGGGCCCGGAAGGCCGGGCCTCATTTGCCTGGCTGGCACAGGACCTGAATCCGGAGGGTGTGGTCGGTGACAGCCGCTCCGCCACCGCGGAACAGGGGCGTCGACTGGTGGAGCATTACGCTGCGGGGCTGGCGGCCGCAATCCGCGACACCCGTCGATTCCCCCTGGAGCGGCTCGGACGCTAGTGCAGCCCGTCCGACTCGGGCCTTCAGGGGTGGGCGTTTTCCTGGCCCCTCGCACCGGGAGTGGCTGGCACTGGCCAGGCCTGGATCCGGTGTCCTCAGGCCCGGTCGCCTGCTAGGTGATCGCCGGGCCTCGAGCATGCGCTGGTGAATAATGATGGCTCCGGTTTTGCGGTCTGCGCCGGTAATGGCTAGGCCGAGTTCTGCATCCGGTGTTTACGTTCCTTCGGCCGCGCGTCCTGCCGTCTTGATGGCTGGACCTAGACTTGGCTTTGGTGCCTACGTTGGCTCCGGCCTGGCAGGCGGCCGGAGAAAGGCACGTAAACATCGGATGCTGACCCAGGGCCAGCCACCACCAGGCAGGCGACCGGGCCAAGACCACCAGAAACGCGAGCAGGCGCTCGCAAGTCCCCTGCCGCTCAGCCGCGTTCGGCCTCGGAGGCCAGCAGCTCCTGCAGCCAGTGACCACTGCGATCCGCCTTGGTACTAAGATAGCGCAGATTGTGCGGGTTCAGCTTGCCGTGCACCGGCTCGCGCGCCACCACGTCAATCCCGCCGGCCTGCAGCGCATCGATCTTGGCGGGATTGTTGGTCAGCAGGCATACCCGCTCGATACCGAGAAACTCCAGCATCTCCACCGCGGCATCATAGCGCCGCCCGTCCGCGTCAAAGCCAAGCTGACAATCGGAATCGATGGTATCCAGACCGGCGGTCTGCATGGTGTACGCGCGCAGCTTGTTGGCCAGGCCGATCCCGCGCCCCTCCTGGGCCAGATACAGCAGGACACCACCGCCCCCGGCATGAATGGACTTCACACCACCACGCAACTGATCGCCACAATCGCAACGCAGGCTGCCAAACAGATCTCCGGTCAGGCAGGCTGAATGCAGGCGAACGGGCACCGGGTCGGGCCATTCACTGGGCTCGCCGATTACCACCGCCACGTGCTCGAGAATGCCGTTGCCCTCGCGGAACAGCATGAATCGCGTCACCGGCGCATCCGCCAGCGGCACCGGTGCCTCGCTGACGTAGGTGAGCTCCAGGCGCGGGTGCCGGGCCACCTCGCGCGCCTGCTCCTCGGCCACCTCCAGGATCATGCCATCCAGCACGGCCGCCTCGATCGCCTCTGGCACCGGTTCGGGCACCGGTGCCGACACCACGGCGGGCAGCAGGCGCCCGGCCCGCACCAGTTCCAGCGCTGCAATCTCGGCCGGTGTGGCCTCTTCGATCCGGCACCCGGCGAAGGCCTTTCCGGGTTCGCCGGCCTCGTTCGACGCCTCGGGCGCGCTGGCCAGTGCGAACAGAATTTCTGGCTGGGTCTGCGGGTCGAATTCCAGCGCCACGCCATCCCAACCGTCCGCGAGCGGGCCGGTCCAGCCCATTGCGGATGCGCGGTGGGCGGTTAGAATCAGTCGAGGCGCCTGACCCGTCATCACCGACAGCCGGTCCAGCAACGCGGGGGTGAGGCCTTCGACCGCCGCAACCAGTACACTGGATTCGGGGCCGGCGACCAGGACGGGATGGGCCCGACGAAGATCAAAGATCCCGCGATCGGCATTGTGCATTGAGTACTTCCATACGGAGTTTCGATTATGACCAGCCCGCAGACCGTCAATTCCGGACCGGCGGCATCACCGCACCAGGGGCTGGTACCGGTTCCCCCTAGGTTACCGCAAGTCTTCGCCGGTGGCCGCATTCCCGCAGGGGCAGCGGCATGAGTACCAGCTATCCGGTCAGCGAGGCCGAGGCCTGGCGCTGGCTCCTGGCACGCCGGTACGACCCGGGCGTTTGCGCGTTGCCGGGGCGCCTCGCCCCGGCCGCTCACGAGCTGCTGGAACTCTACGGCCCGATTGTCGAGGCCGAAAGCATCACCGTCGCGCAGCTCGGGCAAAGCCTCGACGGCCGAATCGCGACGCGCTCCGGGCATTCCCAGGACGTCACCGGCCCCGAGGACATCGAGCACCTGCATCGCCTGCGCGCACTGGTCGACGCAGTGATCGTCGGCGCCGGCACAGTGCTCGCCGACGACCCGCGCCTCACCGTACGCAAGGTCGACGGCCCGCATCCGGTGCGGGTGATCCTGGACCCGGATGGCCGGATCCGCCCCGAAGCGCGCATATTCCAGGACGGGAAGACCGGCACCCTGGTCATCCACGCCCCCGGCCTTGGCCCCTGCGACATGCCCGGGCATGTCGAGTGCCTGGAACTGCCGCGCGCGGAGGACGATCGCTTCCGTCCGGAGGCCATCCGCGATGCCCTGGCGGCCCGCGGACTGCACCGGCTCCTGGTTGAAGGTGGCGGTCAGACCGTATCGCACTTCCTGGCCGCCGACACCCTCGACCGCCTGCACCTGACCATCGCGCCGATGCTGATCGGATCCGGGCGCAACGGCATCACCCTGCCGGACATCGACACCCTGGACCAGGCCCTGCGCCCGCCCTGTCGCATCTTTCGCCTGGGAGGCGACACCCTCTACGACCTGGACCTGCGCAGCAAACCCTGACGTTTTCCTCCAGAAGCACGATCAGGCGAGGTTGTCGCGAATCGCGCGCGAGACCGCCTCCAGTTCAGCGGGCACCTTGGTCGGCTGAACCAGGCTCTGGCTGATCGCCGTATCCGGGTCCTTCAGGCCATTACCGGTCAGGGTGCAGACCACCGTAGAGCCCTCGGGGATCTTGCCGGCATGGATATCGCGCAGGGCACCAGCCAGCGAGGCGGCCGACGCGGGTTCGCAGAATACCCCTTCCTTCTCCGCCAGCAGCTTCTGCGCAGCGAGAATCTCCTCATCCTGACACTCGTCGAACCAGCCGCGCGATTCCTCTCGCACCTTCCAGGCCATATCCCAGGACTGCGGGTGACCGATACGAATCGCGGTGGCCACGGTATCCGGGTTGTCCACCATCGCCCCGCGCATGAACGGGGCAGAGCCGGCAGCCTGATAGCCCAGCATCTGTGGTCGACTGCCAATCACCCCGCCACCGGCATACTTGCAGTGTCCCTTGCAGTACGCACAGGCCTCGGTCACGTCATCACTGCCATGTGCCGCCATCTCGGAGTAACCAATCCAGTGGGCAGTGATATTGCCGGCGTTGCCGACCGGCAGGCAGTGGTAATCCGGTGCCCGACCGAGTTCTTCGACGATCTCGAATGCCGCCGTCTTCTGGCCCTGCAGGCGGTAGGGGTTGACCGAATTCACCAGCGTCACCGGCGTATTCGCTGCCACCTCCTTGACCAGGCGCATCCCGTCATCAAAGTTGCCCTGGATCTGGATGACGGTCGCACCGTGCATCATCGCCTGCGCCAGTTTGCCCATCGCGATCTTGCCGTCCGGGATCACTACAAATGCCGTAATCCCGGCACGCGCCGCGTAGGCCGCCGCAGCCGCCGACGTATTGCCGGTGGACGCACAGACAATCGCACGGGAGCCTTCCTCCACCGCCTTGGTGACGGCCATGGTCATGCCCCGGTCCTTGAACGAACCGGTGGGATTGAGCCCCTCGAATTTCACATAGATCTCGACCTCGCGATTCAGCGAACGCGGGATATTGTTCAGGCGTATCAGCGGGGTATTACCCTCGCCCAGTGAAATAATACGGGTGTCGTCGTGGACCGGAAGACGGTCACGATAGCGTTCGATCAATCCGGTGTAGCGATGTCCTAGGGCCATGGTCTTCTCTTGCTCGCAGCGGCCGGGCGTCGACCCCGGCTCGTGGGGATCCGGTCCGGCGGGATCAGTATTTCCTTAATGCGTCGCGGAGGGTGCCAGGCCCTCCATTCGGATACGGGTGATCGGAGTCAGCAGGTGATCCAGCGCCTCGAGCGCCGCGATGGCCTCGTTCATCGCCCCCTCGCGCACCTGATGGGTCAGCATGATGATGGTCGCCTCCCCGCGCTCCGGGTCCGGCTCGCGCTGCAGGATCGCCTCGATACTGATGCCGTGTTCGCCCAGGATGCGCGTAATGTCGGCCAGTACGCCGGGTCGGTCGAGGGTACGCAGGCGTAGATAGAACGAGGTCCGCACATCCGGCAGGCCGAGCACCGGCTTGTCGGACAGCGCATCCGGCTGGAACGCCAGATGCGGAACGCGGTTCTCCGGGTCGGTGGTCAGGGCACGCACCACATCGACCAGATCGGCGACCACCGCCGAGGCGGTCGCCTCGGCCCCGGCGCCGGCGCCGTAGTAGAGCGTCGGCCCGACGGCATCACCATTCACCAGCACGGCATTCATCACCCCGTCGACATTCGCGATCAGGCGGCGTTCCGGGATCAGGGTGGGATGGACGCGCAGCTCATAACCGGCCTCGGTGCGCCGCGCGATGCCCAGGTGCTTGATGCGATAACCCAGCTCCGCGGCAAAGCCGACGTCTTCGCGGGTGATGTCGCTGATCCCCTCCACCGCAACCTTGTCGAACTGCAGCGGAATACCGAACGCGATCGAGGCCAGGATCGCCAGCTTGTGCGCGGCGTCGATCCCCTCGACGTCAAAGGTCGGGTCGGCCTCCGCATAGCCCAGCGCCTGAGCCTCGGCAAGCACATCCTCGAAATCGCGACCCTTGTCGCGCATCTCGGTCAGAATAAAGTTGCCGGTACCGTTGATGATCCCGGCAAGCCATTCGATCTGGTTCCCGGCCAGGCCCTCGCGGATCGCCTTGATGATCGGGATGCCGCCGGCCACCGCTGCCTCGAACGCCACCATTACGCCCTTTTGCTGGGCGCGCTCGAAGATGGCGTTGCCATGCAGCGCGATCAGCGCCTTGTTCGCGGTCACCACGTGCTTGCCGGCATCGATCGCCGCCAGCACCAGGTCCAGCGCGGGATCGGTACCGCCCATCAATTCGACGACGACTTCGACCTCGGGGTCGTTCACGACCGTGGCCGGATCCGTGGTCAGGCGCAGTGTCGAGCAATCACATTCACGCGCGCGCTCGATATCGCGGGCGGCCGCGGCCACCACCTGAATCGCACGGCCGGCGCGGCGCGCGATCTCGGTCCCGTTGCGATCCAGTACGTTAACCGTACCGCAACCGACCGTGCCCAGTCCCAGAATTCCGATCTTTATCGGCGTCATAGCCCTGCTGTCCTTGACGACGGGCGCCCGTGCGCCCGGTGTAGTTTGCTCTGATCCCGCGCGCCGTTGCGTGCGGGGAAACGCCCATCAACGTTTCCCTCAGCCATCCGTGCCCGGGGTTTCGGTAGTGGCACCCGCCAGGATGGAGTCGGCGCGGAACATCGCCTTGATGCCGCGCAGCGCCTGGCGCGTGCGCTGTTCGTTCTCGATCAGGCTGAAGCGCACATGGTCGTCGCCGTAGTTTCCAAACCCGACCCCGGGCGAGACAGCGACCTTGGCGTCACGCAGCATCTTTTTGGCGAATTCCAGTGAACCCAGCTCGCGATAAGCCTCCGGGATCGGCGCCCAGACGAACATGGTCGCCCTGGGTTTTTCCACCTGCCAGCCGAGCTTGTTCAGGCCGTCGCACAGCACATCGCGACGCACCCGGTAGAGTTCGCGGATCTCGTCGACACAGTTCTGCGGCCCTTCCAGGGCAGCAATGGCCGCGACCTGGATGGGCGTGAAGGTGCCGTAGTCCAAATAGGACTTGATGCGTGCCAGCGCCGCCACCAGGGTCGGATTGCCGCACATGAAGCCGACCCGCCAGCCCGGCATGTTGTAGGTCTTGGACAGGGTGTAGAATTCCACCGCAATGTCCTTGGCGCCCGGTACCTGAAAAATCGACGGCGCCTTGTAACCGTCGAAGGTGATTTCGGCATACGCGAGGTCATGCACGATCCAGATCCCGTGCTCCTTGCAGATCGCCACCACCCGTTCGAAGAACTCCAGTTCCACACACTGGGTAGTCGGGTTCGCCGGGAAGTTCAGGATCAGCATCTTCGGCTTCGGCCAGGAGTCCTGGATTGCCCGCTCGAGCTCGGCAAAGAAATCGACATCCGGGGTCAGCGGCACGTGGCGCACGTCGGCGCCCGCGATCACGCAGCCATACGGGTGGATCGGATAGGCCGGATTCGGCACCAGCACGGCATCGCCCGGCCCCAGGGTCGCCAGCGCCAGATGCGCCAGCCCCTCCTTCGATCCGATGGTCACGATCGCCTCGCTTTCCGGATCCAGATCCACGTCGAACTGGTCCTTGTACCAGCGGGTGACCGCGCGGCGCAGGCGCGGGATGCCCTTCGACACGGAATAGCGATGGGTATCGCCGCGCTGGGCAGCCTCGCACAGCTTGTCGACGATATGCTGCGGGGTCGGCTGATCCGGGTTGCCCATACCGAAGTCGATGATGTCCTCGCCGCGGGCGCGGGCCTCGGCCTTCAACTGGTTCACGATGTTGAAGACGTAGGGCGGGAGGCGCTCGATACGGGGAAAGACGTCGGTCACGGGTCTGGGTCCTGGTTGGCGGTTGTATTCCGGGGCCGGACGGGCCCCTCCGGATGCCGCACCGGAAAGCGCGCCAAAGTATAACCCGGACCCGTACCTGTCAACGAACCGGCCGCGGCACGGACCGCACGCACAAACCGCCAGCCGCGCGCGGTCCTCTTGAGAACGCCACATGTCCGGGGTAGCGTGAGCGGATGCTGTTCTCCGAAGTCACCGCCGAAGAAACCTATATCGTTACCGGCTATGCACCCGGTACGGTCGGGATCAACCAGGTCGCGTACACCCGCAGCCTGATCATACGCCCGCACCGGCTGGACGCCGACTGGCCGGTACCCGCAGTGGACGACCTTGCGCTGGAACACTTGCAACCGGTACTGGAGAGCCCGCCCGAAGTCCTGCTGATCGGGACCGGCACCACCCAGCGGTTTCCGGAGCGCTCGCTCTGGCGCTCCCTGCGCGAGCGGGGGCTGGGGGTCGAGGTCATGGATACCGCCGCGGCCTGCCGCACCTACAATCTGATCATGGCCGAGGGCCGTGACGTGGCCGCCGCCCTGATCATTGAACCCTGATCAGGAACGCGGCAGAACCTCGTCCCCCTTCATCCCGCGCGACTCCATCAGCCGCCGCAGCCGTTTCAGTGCATCCATCTGGATCTGGCGCACACGCTCGCGGGTGACGCCAATCTCTGCGCCGACCTGCTCCAGCGTCGAACGCTCGAATCCGTGCAGGCCGAAGCGCCGTACCAGCACCTCGCGCTGCTTGTAGTCCAGTTCCTCCAGCCAGGCATCCACCAGATGGCGGATATCATCGTCTTCCAGCAACGACGACGGTTCGGGGGCATTGGCATCCGGCAGGATGTCGGTCAGCGAACGTTCGCCATCCGGGCCCGGCGGCAGGTCCATGGAGGTCGACGGTTCGGACATCGCCCGCAGCTTCTGGACCTCGGTCACCGGCTTGCCCAACCGCTCGGCAAGCTCCTCTTCGCTGGGATCACGCCCCAGCTCCTGAGCCAGACCGCGCGCGATCCGGGCATGGGTGCGCAACTCCTTGCCCACATGCACGGGAATCCGGATTGTGCGTCCCTGATTCATCAGGGCCCGCTCGATGGTCTGCCGGATCCACCAGGTCGCATAGGTAGAAAACCGGAAACCACGCTCCGGATCGAATTTCTCCACCGCATGCATCAGGCCCAGGTTGCCCTCCTCGATCAAATCCAGCAGGGCCAGGCCGCGGTTCAGGTAGCGCCGTGCAATCTTCACCACCAGCCGCAGATTGCACTCGATCATGCGCCGCCGGCCGGTCTCGTCCCCCTGTCGGGCAAGGCGTGCGTAGTGCCGCTCCTCATCGGGCGTAAGCAGCGGACGAAACTCGATATCGCGCAGATAGATCTGGATCGCATCCAGCTCGGCCGGACGGGCATCCCTCAGGGTCCGCGGACGCGCTGCCGCGGGCCCTGCGTCGTGTGTCTCCCGAGCTTCCTTCGAAGACGGATGGTCCGGCACCTCGGCACCGTCCACCAGCGGGTCGGCATCCGCGACACCAGGAGGCACAGCCGGCATGTCCACCGGCCCGGCCAGATCTTCCGGTTCCGTCGGCTCCGAGGCCGTGTCGGCGAGGGGCTCGGCGTCCACGTCCGCGGGACGTTCCGGATGCTGCGGCTTGGCCATGAATTACACCACCTTCACCTGCACCAACTCACCGTGCCGGCAGGAAGCGGATCGGATCAACCGGCGTCCCGTCTACCCGGATCTCGAAATGCAGCAGGGTCTGTTCCGCCCCCGATGACCCGAGGCGGGCGATGGTCGCCCCGGCCTCGATACGGTCACCTTCCGACACCAGGAGCTCGTCGTTATGACCATAGGCACTCAGAAAGCGCCCGTCGTGTTTCAGTATTACCAGCCGACCATACCCCACCAGGCCGCCGCCTGCATAGACCACTTCTCCGGCCCGGGTTGCACGTACTGGATCGCCCCGGTTACCGCCGATCGCAATGCCGCGCCGCGACCCGGTACTGGAATACCCGCGCAGGATCTCGCCATCGGCCGGCCACAACCATCCACCAGGGTCTTCGGGAGGTGGCGCATCCGGTACCGACTGCGGCCGATCGGCGCGCCGGGAGCTTCCGGTATCCGCTGGCGATGCCGACGCGGTCGCTTTGCCGCCGGCCTGCCCCGGGACCGGAGGAGGACTGCTGCGGGCGGTCCCGCGCAGACGCAGGCGCTGGCCGGGGTAAATGATGTAAGGCGCTCCAATCGCGTTATGGCGCGCCAATGCGCGCCACTTCAGACCATAGCGCCGGGCGATGCGGTACAGGGTTTCGTCGCGTTGTACCAAATGAACTTCCGGCAGCGCGGACCCGCCGCTCGGGACCCGTGCCGCACATCCGCTCAGCAGTGCGCCCAGGAGGGCTGCAACCAGGATTGGCAGCAGTGCGCGGACGATCACGGCAGGATCACTCCAGCCGGAACATGATGGCCAGCCCGCCGACCAGCAGCACAACTCCGGCCCAGCCAATCCGTTCCATATACGGTCGCAGGTGCGTCTCCGCGCGCGGTCCGGCCCAGGCCATGAACAAGGCCACCAGAAAAAAACGCAGGCCGCGGCCCACCAGCGAGGCCACCACGAACGGCAGCAGGGGCATGCTCAGTGCCCCGGCAGTCACCGTGAACAGCTTGTAGGGAACGGGCGAGAATCCCGCCACCAGGACCACCCACACGCCCCAGGTCGCGAACCACGCCTCGGCACGCACCAGCTCCTCGCCATGCCCCATGCGTATCAGCCACGGGCCGATCCATTCGAATGCGAACCAACCGATCAAATAGCCCAGCAGCCCGCCCAGCACCGAAAACACCGTGGTCAATGCGGCAAGTCGCCAGGCTGCGCGGGGTCGCGCAGCCGCCATCGGCGCGAGCATCACATCCGGGGGAACCGGGAAGAATGACGACTCCGCGAATGACAGACCGGCCAGGTAGCGAGGCGCATATCGATGCCGGGACCAGCCCATCACCCGATCGTACAGGGGTTCGAACAGCTTCATTGCGCGCCTCGTCGCCCGCCATCTTCGCTGACCGCCATCTACCGCACTCGCACCAGCGCAGCCACGATCTCTGCGGCCTTCACTGCTCGGCCCCCGAGAGCATCGGCACGAACATCACTGCATCCAGCACATCGCGCACGAACGCATCGGGTGTATGGGTATAGCGCACCAGCAGCTGCCGGCCATCCGCACCCTGTACCGGCGCGACCAGTCGCCCTCCCGGGGCCAGTTGCATCAGCAGCGCTTCCGGGACCTCGCGCGGCGCTGCCGTCAGGATAATGCCATCAAACGGTGCGCGTTCCGGCCAGCCCTCCGCACCATCTCCGTGGCGCAGATTGACGTTGTTGATACCCAGCCGGCTGAGCAGTTCGCGGGCCTCGCGGCTCAGCGCCTGAATGCGCTCTACCGAGTACACCCGTTCCACAATCTGCGCCAGCACTGCCGCCTGGTATCCAGAGCCAGTACCGATCTCCAGCACGGTGCGCAGCGGCCCGCCTTCCAGCAGCGCCTCGGTCATGCGCGCGACGATAAAGGGTTGCGAGATGGTCTGGCGGTGCCCGATCGGCAGCGCCGTGTTTTCGTAGGCGCGATGGCTCAGCGCCTCCTCGACGAACAGGTGCCGCGGCACCGAACGGATCGCCTCCAGCACGCGCGGATCCCGGATGCCCTGTTCCTCGAGCTGGCGCACCAGACGATCACGGGCCCGCTGCGAGGTCAGACCGGCCCCGACGGCATCAGCCGGCATGGTGACTCCCCGAGGTTGTCCCCTCCAGCCAGCGCCCCACGGTATCGATCGCATCGAAGCGGGTCAGATCGACCTGGATCGGAGTCACCGATACGTAGCCCTCGCGCACTGCGTTGAAGTCGGTACCCGGTCCGGCATCCTGCTCCGATCCCGCCGGCCCGACCCAGTAGATCGGGCGACCACGCGGATCCTGGTCGGCCACCATCGGCTCGGCACGGTGGCGGTGCCCCAGCCGGGTGGCCTGCACACCGCGAATTTCCCCATGCGGCAGATCCGGCACATTCACGTTGAGGATGGTCGCCGCCGGCAGCGGCACCCGCCCGATCCGATCGAGCAGACCCAGCACCACCTGCGCGGCCGCATCGTAATGGCGGAATTCGCTGCCCACCAGGGATACGGCAATCGCGGGAAGACCGAGGAAACGGCCCTCCATAGCTGCGGCTACGGTACCCGAATACAGCACATCGTCGCCCATGTTGGCACCGGCATTGATCCCCGAGATCACCAGGTCCGGTTCGTGCTCGAGCAGTCCGGTGATCGCCAGGTGGACGCAGTCGGTGGGTGTCCCGTCCACCTGCACATCCCCGTTCTCGTGATGCCGCGCGCGCAGCGGGCGCACCAGTGTCAGGCTGTTGCTCGCGCCGCTGCGGTCGCGATCGGGCGCGACCACCTGCACCTCCGCCCTGCGGCGCAGGTGACCGGCCAGGCACTGAATGCCCGGGGCATGAATTCCGTCGTCATTGCTTACCAGGATGCGCATGCGGGACTGGGGCCATGGAAAGGCCTCTAATATACTGGAAACGGTCAAGTGCGAACGCCGGCGTGGGAGACGCTGATCGCACCTGCCCCCCGAAAAGTGCGAGTATCCTGCCATGAACTCCGGCGATAATCCCAACGATTTCGAACAATTCCTGCGCGCGGTGGGCGACGTACGCCGGGTACACAGCGATCGCGCGGAGGTACACCCCCCGCGTCCTGCGCCGCGTGCAGCCAAACGCGCGGAAGACGAAGCCGCCGCGCATGCCGACTGGCTCAGCGACCCGATCGCCGCCGCCGATCTGCAGCCCGGAGACGAACTGCGGTTCGCGCGCCCGGGGATCAGCAAGCGCGTATTTCGCAAGTTGCGGGGCGGTCACTATCGGGTGCAGGACGAGCTCGACCTGCACGGCCTGTTCGCCGACGAGGCGCGTCGGGCCCTTGCCGGATTTCTCGACCTCGCACGTACCGAGGATCGCCTGTGCGTGCGCGTGATCCACGGCAAGGGCCTGCGCTCGCGCCAGCAGGGCCCGGTCCTCAAGGGCCTCACCGACCACTGGCTGCGCCAGCGCGACGATGTCCTGGCCTTCTGCTCGGCACTTCCCGCCGACGGCGGCACCGGTGCTGTCTACGTGCTGCTCAGACGCCTGCGTGCGCCTCGCTGATCCGGCGCGGGCGGACATACGGGGGATCGAATTCTCGGGCCTTCTGCACTAAACTGGAAAATACTGCCGTCGGTTGACAGCGACATCGGGCGCTGGAACCGGGGGTTGCAATTCTCGTCGTCTGATCGCATCCTCTGTACAAAATATGTACAGGTTATGTACGCAACGGACACTGCACTGTGAGGTCACGTGATGCACTACCGGAAGCTTGCCCCCCTGGCCCTGGCCACCCTGTTCGCTGGATTCGCCAGCACCACCGTCGCGGCCGACACGCCAGCGCTTAGCCAGCAGGAGATCCAGGAGCGATCTGCTGCCAGCCGCGATGTCATACAGAAATTTGCCGGCACCCTGAAGGGAGAGCTGCAGGCCGCGATGAAGTCCGGTGGCCCGACCGAGGCCATCCGCGTATGCAACGAGCGTGCGCCGGAGATTGCCGCCGACCTGTCGGCCGAGACCGGCATGCAGATCGGTCGTACCAGCCTGAAGCTGCGCAACCCGAACAATGCCCCCGACCGCTGGGAGCGTCTGACCCTGCAGGGTTTCGAGGCCCAGCGTGCGGCCGGCACCGCGGCCACGGATCTGCCCCCGCGTTTCAAGGTCGAAGGCGACGATGGCAAGCCGGAATTCCGTTTCATGGCAGCCATCCCGACCGGCGGCGTCTGCCTGACCTGCCACGGTTCCAGCATCGACAGCGATGTCCAGCATGCCCTGGAGCGCCTGTATCCCGAGGACCGGGCGACCGGCTTCAGCAAGGGCGACGTCCGCGGTGCCTTCACCATCACCCAGGAAATGTAGCCGCCGAACGCTGACGCACCCGCGAGAGGCCGCACTCGTTGCGGCCTTTTTTGTGCTCGCAAACAGCCAGAACACTGCCCCTCATGCTACCTTGGGCGCCGACATCCCCGAGCGATGGATGGCCCAGGACGAACGCCATACCGCTTTGCCCGAAGGCTCACAACCGCGCTGCCATGACAAGAACGATCGACGCCGAACTGCTCGCCCTGGCCGTGGATGCCTCCAATGAAGGCATCACCATCGCCGAGCGCGAGGGCGATGACAACATCCTGATCTACGTGAACCGAGCGTTCGAGGACCTCACGGGCTACAGCGCGGAGGAAATCCTCTACCGCGACTGCCGCTTCCTGCAGAACGACGACCGCGAGCAGGAGGGCGCACGCGAGGTTCGCGCGGCCATCGAAGCGAACCGCCCCTGCCGCGTCGTCCTGCGCAATTATCGCAAGGACGGCAGCCTGTTCTGGAACGAACTCTCGCTGACGCCGGTATTCAACGACGAGGACCGACTCACCTACTACATTGGCGTACAAAAGGACATTACCGACCGGATCGAGGCCGAGCAGCGCGCCGAACGGCGCCTGAACGAACCATACGGCTGAACCGGGCACACGTCATGTCTGTCCGGGCGCATCGTCCCCCGGCGCGCGCAGCAGCGCATCCAGCACGCTGGTGGCGTATTCCCCCGCCCCCAGTTCCAGTCGCAGTTCCAGACCATCGGCGTCGCGCTGCCATTCGAGCGCCCGAGGAACCATACGCAGCGATCGCCGTGCCGCCTTCAGCCCGTTTTCCACCAGTCCTGCGGCCAGATGCGGATAGCGCCTCGCCACCGTCGTCTCCAGATCATGCACCGCGCCGCCCGCCAGCGACTCGCCCGCACCCCACAGCGGGCCTGTGGGGTGGACATCCAGCCGCGCGGCGCGCACCTCCAGCTCGGCATCCACCTCGGGCACCGCGAACACACTTCCCGAGCCCTCCAGATTGGCGACGTCCCCGGGCAACAGGCGATCCCAGTCACTGCGGGTGACCCGTTCCGCCAGCACCGCGTTGAAGATCGCCGCGCGCGCCGCCGACAGCCACAGGCTGCGCTGGTTGCGCCCGTGAGGCTTGCGCCCCTCCACAAACCATGCCCGGGCGCGACGCAAATTGTCGCGCCCGAAGCGTTGGGCACCGAAGTAGTTCGGCACCCCGCCGAGGCGGACCGACTCCAGGACCTCGTCCGCCATCGCGAAGTCGCCCCGCACCTCGCGCAACCGCAGCACGAACCGGTTGCCCCGCAAATGACCAGTACGCAGCTTGCGCGCATGGCGTTCGGCCCGCAGCACCTCGACCCGGCCAGGCTTCCCGGCAGCCTCACGCTCCGCACTCCACGCCGCGGCCCCGGCGCTCCAGTCGGGCCCCGCATCCGGCGGGCACTGGACACTGAACCACTGGCGAGTCATCGCCTGGCGGTCCTTGCGCCCCGCAAAGCTGACCCGCGCTCGTCCGACACCCGCCATCCGCCCCAGCCAGACCGCGACGTCCTCGCTGTTCAGCTCGCGCTTCTCGATCTCCAGCCACACATGTTCGCCTTTGCCTTCGGGGAGCGTCGCGGGGAGTTCCTCGACCCGGAAGTCCTCCGGGCAGGCCTTGAAGGTCCCGACCAATGGCGGCACCCACGGGTAGACCGCTGCGGGGGCCCGTGTCTCGTCGACCGAGGCCGTCATGCCGAACGCCCCGGTGGGCGCACGACATCGTCGCGCAGGTACACCGGCTGCGCATCCTCCGGCGCGACCGCCTCGCCCCGCTCCCAGGCATCGACCGCCAGTAGCGCGACCTCGCGCGCATCCGGCAGAGCCCGGGCATTGACTTGTTCGGCCGCGAGCTCGAGTTGCGGCCCGAGCTCGGGCCATGCCGCGAACCCCGACCCCAGCCCATAGCGCTCCGGAGCCCGCCAGTCGGCAATTACCGCCGCGGGTGGCGAGACCCATTCCGCCGCGTCCTCGACCCGGCCCCCGTCCACCGGATACAGACCCCAGTAGATCTCACCCATGCGCGCATCCAGTGCGGCCAGGACCGCATCCAGTCCGGGGGCCGGGTCACGCAGGGCCTGCTGGGCCAGCGCCAGCAGGGTCGAGACCGGCAGCACCGGGCGCCCCAGTGCAAACGCCAGACCCTGTGCCACACCCAGCCCCAGCCGTACCCCGGTAAATGCCCCGGGGCCACGCCCCACCGCCACGCCGTCCAGGCTCGAACGCGCTACCCCCGCCTGTGCCAGCAGTGCCTCGACCTGCCCCAGGATCAACTCGCCGTGACGGCGCGGGGCCACCTCTCCCGTCGCGAGCATCTCGCCATCCAGCCACAACGCGGCGGAACAACGTTCGGTCGCAGTCTCCAGGGCAATTAGACGCATGCGGGGTTCTCTCTCGCGGCCTGCAGAAAACGCAACGCCTCGGCCGGTTCGCGCGCGCGATAAAACGGCGGCAGACTCGCCAGAAACTGCCGTCCGTAGGACTTGCCGGTCAGGCGCGGGTCGCAAAGCGCCAGGATCCCGGCATCCTCGGCATCGCGGATCAGACGCCCGGCCCCCTGCTTCAGTGCCAGCACCGCCTGCGGCAGGCTGTACTCCATGAATGGTGAGCGACCTTCGGCCTCCAGCGCCGCCGCACGCGCCTGGAGCACGGGGTCGTTGGGCGCTGCGAACGGCAGCCGATCAATGATCACGATCGACAGCGCATCGCCGCGGATATCCACCCCCTCCCAGAAGCTGTGTGCGCCCAGTAGCCATGCGGTACCGGAGGCCCGAAAGCGTTCCAGCAAATCGCCGCGGGGCTGCTCGCCCTGCACCAGCAGCTCCCGCCCGTCCGGCAGCTCCGAGCGCAGAATCAGCGCCGCCTCCTGCAATGCCCGATGGCTGGTAAACAGGAAAAACCCGCCCCCCGGATTGTCGCGCAGCAATGGCCAGGCCCAGGCGATACAGGCCCGGGTATAAGCGCGGCTGTTGGGATCCGGCAGCGCCGGATCCGGATGCACCAAACAGGCCTGGCGCGCAAAGTCGAACGGGCTGTCCAGACGCTCGGTGGCGACGTCGCCGGGGAGCCCCAGCCGGCGTGCGGCGTGCGAGAAGTCCTCGCCCACCGCCAGGGTCGCGGAGGTGAACACCCAGGTCGCGGGCCGCGCCGCCCGCCGCTGGGCCAGCGGCCGGGCTGCATCCAGTGGCGTCCGGTGCAAGGTCAGACTCTGCCGGAAGCGCTCGGCCCAGGGCACGGTGTCCGGGGTGTCCTCGCGCCACTCGTGCAGACGGGCCTGCAGCATTGCGCAGCGCCCGCGCAGCTGCTCCAGTCCCGCCGCACGCGCGGCCACCGCCTCCAGCGCCTGTTCCAGCTGGCCCAGGGCGTCATCCAGCGCATCCAGGCACCCCTCCAGGCGACCATCCGCGGCGATATCGGCATGCGCGGAACGCGCCTCCCAGTCGGCAGAGATCTCCAGCAGCGCTGCAACGGCCGTCTCCAGATCGCCCACCCGATGCCGGATATCCGCCGCCTCCGACACCTGCTGCTCCTGCTCGCGACGCGTATCCCGTGCCAGCTCGCGCAGCGCGCGCGTGCCCAGGGCCACACCGAAGAACGAACCGGCGATATCGGGCAGCTGATGCGCCTCGTCGACGATCACCGCATCCACCTCCGGCAGCAGGTCACCGAAACCCTCTTCCTTCAGTGCCATGTCGGCCAGCAGCAGGTGGTGATTCACCACCACCACATCGGCTTCCTGCGCGCGCTTGCGGGCGCGCAGGACGAAACAGTCCTGCAGGTTCGGGCACTCGCCGCCCAGGCAGTTGTCCACGGTCGAGGTAACCTGCGGCCACAAGGGCGAATCCTCCGCGAGGATGCCGGCCTGGCCCAGGTCCCCGCTGTCACTGGTACGGGCATACCGCTGCAGGGCCTCCAGCACCGGCAGCCGTTCGGCCCGTGCGCCGCGGCCAGTCGCCCCCCCGGCCTCGGCGCTGGCCAGCTCCAGGCGGTAGTGGCACAGATAGTTCGCGCGGCCCTTCAACAGCGCGCGACGCGGGGTGTAGCCCAGGGCCTCGCAGACGGTGGGCAGATCGCGCTCGAACAGTTGATCCTGCAGGGTCTTGGTACCGGTGGAAATCAGCGCGCGGCGGCGTGCCTGAAGCACCGGCACCAGGTAGGCAAAGGTCTTGCCCACCCCGGTGGCCGCCTCCACCAGCAACGCGGTTGGGGCATCGCCTAGGGCCGCCTCTACCGCAGCGGCCATGCGCTGCTGCGGGGCGCGTGGACGAAACCCCGCCAGTGCAACCGCCAGATCCCCGCCCGGGCTGAGGGCGTGGACCGCGTCCGACCGCGGGTTATCGACAACGGTCGAATCAGGCACTTTCGGCTTCCAGTTCATGGATCTTCTCGCGTGCACGCGCAGCACCGGCGGTATCGCCCAGCGCCTCGCGTGCCGCGAGCCGTACCCGCCAGTTGGCCAGAACCAGCGCGCGGTCCCGCCCGCCGGCCAGACGCAGCGAACGCTCCGCCAGGCGTTCTGCCTGCTGATAGCGGGCCTGTTCCAGACGCAACACCGCCATTCGGTGCCACAAGGTCGCGTCGCGCGGTGCGATACGCAGTGCGCGTTCCAGGCGCTGTTCGGCCAGCCCGTGGTCACCGGCCTGCCGTGCGGCCGCGGCCTGATCCGCCAGTGCCAGCGCCGCCGGCGGCGTACGCCCGGATTCGGGGACTACCGGTACCGCGGCAGAATCGCCGGCGTCACGCTCCACCGGTTCCGGGGCACTGTCGCGCGGCACCGGAGTCGCGCAGGCCGCCAGCCACACCGCCGCCACCACGACAACGCCCCAGCGTGCACTGCATCGACCGATGCCCTCCGCCAGTCGTCTGTGCATGCCGCCATTCCTCACCGGAAAATCCTTTCGAACCAGCCGCCGCTGTCCCGCCCGCGCCCGTTGTCGCACGGCGCGCGGCCCTCGGGGATCGAATTCTGCCAGAACGGGAGGGTTTTCACCCGCTCGCAGGCATGCCGATCACTCTCCACCGGCAGTCCCGAATCCAGATCCACCTCCTGATAGGCCACCCCGGGGTGGCCCTCCAGGTCGAGCGATTGCGGGCCGATCGCGGCCATCACCTCGGCCCAGATCGGCGCAGCCGCGGACCCGCCGGTGAGCCCAGTGGAGCGATTGTCGTCCATGCCCAGCCAGACCACCGCCACGTGCCGGTCGTCGAATCCGGCAAACCAGGTGTCGCGAAAATCGCTGGTAGTCCCGGTCTTGCCCGCAACCAGCGCATCCGGCAGACGACGTCCGATCAGCGACCCGGTGCCCTCCACGGTCACATCGTGCAGGGCATGCGCCACCAGATTCACGGCGCCGTCCGCAACCGCACCACGCAATTCCAGTCCGTAATGCGTGAGCATGGAATCGTCGGCACCCAGTACCTCGCGGATCGCTCGGGTCCCGGTGGCATAGCCTCCATTGGCCAGTGCCTGATACAGACCGGCGACCTCCAGCGGGGTCAGCTCCAGTGCACCCAGCGCCAGTGACGGCAGGGGTGCCGGTGTGCGTTGCAGACCGAGTATTTCCAGGAGACGGACAAGCTGCGAAATTCCGATATCCTCGGCCAGACGCACGGTGGCAACGTTGTAGGACTGTACCAGGGCCTCCCAGATGGTCACCGGCCCGCGATATTCATCATCGAAGTTGCGCGGCGTCCAGGGCTTACCATGCGGAAGGTGCAGGGTCAGCGGACGATCGTCCAGCAGACTCGCCAGGGTATGGCGTCCCGGATTGGTCAGGGCGGCGAGATACACAAACGGTTTCACCACCGATCCGATTTGCCGGCGTGCCTCCACGGCCCGATTGAACCCCGGGTAGCGCGGATCGCGATCACCAACCACCGCCAGCACCTCGCCCGCCTGCGGGTCGGTCACCACCGCGGCCGCCTGCAGGTCTTCCAGGCCCTCGCCATGTCGAGCGATCAGTTGTTCGACACCTGTACTGACACGGTCTTCCAGCGCGAGCTGGATCACCGGATCCATGGTGGTAAAGATGCGCAGCCCCTCGCTGCGCAGGTCGGCGTCGGCATAATCCGATCGCAGCTCCCGACGTACCAGATCCAGGAACGCGGGAAACCGGCTGCGTCCCTGCGGCGCGACCGGCGACACATCGAGCGGGGCGGACAGCGCCGCCTCCACCCGCCCGCTCGCGGCCGCGCCGGTTTCCGCCATTGCCCGAAGCACCTGATCGCGCCGCGCGCGGGCGCGCTCCGGATGGCGGCGCGGGTCGTAATAGCTCGCGCCACGCGCGAGCCCGACCAGCAATGCAAGTTGATCCAGACGCAGTTCGTTGAGGGGACGCTGGTAGTAGAACCGCGCCGCCTGCCCGAATCCGTGGATCGCGCGTTCACCGCCCTGCCCCAGGAACACCTCGTTCAGGTAGGCCTCGAGGATCTCGGCCTTGGAGTAGCGGTGTTCCAGCAGCAGCGCCATGACTGCCTCGGTCAGCTTGCGCGCCAGGGTCTGCTCGTGGGTGAGATAAAAGTTCTTCACCAGCTGCTGGGTCAGGGTACTGCCGCCCTGCACCGTGCGTCCGGCGCGCAGGTTGGCCCAGGCGGCCCGCGCGATCCCCAGCGGGTCGATCCCGCGATGCGACAGGAAGCGCCGATCCTCGATCGCCAGCAACGCCGCGACGAGCTCCCGCGGGACCTCGTCCAGGTCCACCAAAATCCGGTCCTGCCCATGGGTTGGATAGATGCTGCCGAGCAACAGGGGCTCGATCCGCATCAGGTCCACCACTTGTCCGCTGTCGCGCTGCACCACCCGATGCACCCGCCCGTGATCGAACTCCACACGGACCGAATGCGCCGGTTCCGGTCCGTCTCCGAACACAAACGGCCGGGTAGTCAGATCCACTTCCCCGTTGTCGACCCGGAATTCGCCGGGCCCGGCGCCGTCCGCGCTGACCTGATAGTTCAGGGCCTGCAACTCCGTGCGCAGCGCACCCGGGGTCAGCGGGCGGCCAGAATACAGCTCCAACGGACGCGCATAGACCCTTGCGGGCAGGGCCCAGCGCTGCCCTTCGAAGCGCTCGCGGACCTCCCGATCCAGCCCCTGCACCCATACGCCTGTGACCACGATCCCGGCGAGCAGAAGACCCGCAAGCACCCACACCCCGGCTCCGAACACGAGGCGCAGGCGAGTGCGGCCGACGCGGCGGCGCGGAGCGGGACGGGCAGTCTTCTTGCGCGGCATTTTCGGACGTTCGGGCTCACGAGAGTGAATGGCGGACAAAAACGCCACGGGCGCTGCCAATGGTAACCTGAGACGGAGGTGCCGACAGATTACCGGACGCGATGCCGACCGACGGGGCTGCGCCCCACCCGGTACGCCGAATCCGCGAACTCGTCGGCAGAAAACGCACCCCGGGCACTTCGCTCGCGGCTGGAGGCATGATGACGGATATCGAGCAGCACCACGCCCAACTCGAACAGCTGATCGCCACCGGCGGCTTCCCCGACCCGCTGCCGGAGAACGCCCGTATCCGGCGGATCGAGACCCACATCTCCACTGTGATACTTGCCGGCGACCATGCCTACAAGTTCAAAAAGCCGCTGGCACTGGGTTTCCTCGACTTCTCCACGCTGGAAGCCCGCCGCCACTACTGTGACGCCGAGGTCGAAATCAACCGCCGCCTGGCGCCACAGATCTATCTCGACGTGGTGACCCTGAACGGCACCCCGGAGGCCCCGGTCATCAACGGTGACGGCCCGATTCTCGATGTCGCCGTGCGCATGCGCCGGTTCGATCGCGAACGCCAGCTCGACCACCTGTTGAAGAATGGCGAGCTTTCCACCGCCGCGATGGAGGACCTGGGTCACTACATCGCCGCGTTCCACGAACGCACCGAACGCGCCAGTCCCGATTCCGAATACGGCACGGTGGAGGCCGCGACCACACCGATGCTGGACAACTTCGAGGCCCTGGCGGGCGCGGTCGACGGTGCCGCCGAACGCGCCCGTCTGGAGCGGCTGGAAGCCTGGACCCGGGCCGAAATCGAGCGCCTGCGCCCCCTGCTGCAGGCCCGCCACGACCAGGGCTTTGTGCGCCATGGCCACGGTGACCTGCACCTGGGCAACATCGTCTACGTCCCGGATGCCGGCGGGCGCGACCAGCTGGCGGCGTTCGACGCCATCGAGTTCGACCCGGCGCTGCGCTGGATCGACGTGATGTCGGAGATCGCCTTTACCACCATGGACCTGCTCGCACGCCAGGCTCGCAGCCACGCATGGCGCCTGCTGGATGCGTACCTGGATGGCCGCGAGGACTTCGGGGGTCTGGCCCTGCTCCCGCTTTATCAGGTCTACCGCGCGCTGATCCGCGCCAAGGTCCAGGGCATCCACGCCGCCGAGACCGACCTGCCGTCCGACGAGCAGGGAGCTCACCGCGCGGAGATGGGGCGCTACCTGGCACTGGCCGAGCGCCTGACCGAACAGAACCGCCCGCGCCTGATACTGATGCACGGGGTCTCGGGCAGCGGCAAGACCGTGGTCAGCACCCGAATCATCGAGGCCCTGGGCGCGCTCCGTCTGCGCTCCGATGTCGAACGCAAGCGCCTCGCGGACACCGTGTCCTACGACGACGATGCCCGCGCGCGCGTCTACGAGCACCTGAAACAGCGTGCCGAACAGTTGCTCGCGCTGGGCTTTTCCGTGGTCGTCGACGCCACCTTCCTGGAGCGTGCCCGGCGCATGCCGTTTCAGGGGCTGGCCGAACGCCTGGGCGCCGGCTTTGCGGTAGTGGCCTGCCAGGCCGACGAGGGCACCCTGCGCAAGCGCCTGGAAACACGCAGCACCGCCGGGACCGATGCCTCGGACGCCGATATCGCGGTCATGCAGCAACAGCGCCCGCAGCAGGAATGGCCTGGTCCGGACGAAGGAGTGGTGGAAGTCGCACCCAACCAGCCACTGGATACCGACAGCCTGGCGCGCCAGTTACTCGAACCCTCGCACGCGACCTGAACCGGCGCACCGGGCCCCGGGAACCACGGTACAGGGTGCAATGTCTCGTGGTGAGCCCGGCACTGCCCGCCGTAGACCCGAACGCCACCGGAGACCTCGATGATGCTTGCCCCACGCCCACCCCGCCGCCTGTTCGCCACAGTCCTGATTGTCCTGCTGACAGCGGGCGCCACTGCGCGCGCCGATACCCTGCTGCAGTACGTTGACGACGACGGTCATCAGAGCCAGATCCTGGTGCGCGGGGAGATCGTGCGTATGGACCTGAACGAGGCCGTCAGCGGCACCACCGGCTACATGCTGTTCGACACCGGCGACCGGACCCTCACCGTAGTGGACGACGGTGACCGCACCTACCTGCCACTAACCGCGGAACGCATGGACGCATACCTGCAGACCATGACCGACATGGCCGGCGAAATCCGACGCCAGATGGATCAGCTCCCGCCCGAAGTACGCGAACAATTGCGCGAACAGATCGGCCTGGGCCCGGAGGGTTTCGAGGCGGAGATTACCACCCGCACCACCGATCCCGAACGCGACCTCGGCGAATACACCTGCCGCGAACTCGAGATCCTGATCGACAACCGCTCCCAAAGCACCGTCTGCATTACCGATGCCCGGACACTGGGCATCCCCGACGCGGACTTTCGCGCCCTAGACCGCCTGATGGAACGGCTCCATGAGCTGTCGCTGCGAGCCCTGGAGGCGGGCGGCCCGATGGCCGCAGAAATGGGCGGATCGCTGCTCCCGAAAGTGGACGGCATCCCGCTGGAGGTCCGCGAGCATGGTGGCACCACCACCCAGCTCAGGGCGGTCTCCACGGATCCTCTGGGAACCGAACTGTTCACGATTCCGGATAGCTACGGTGAACGCGACCTGTTCTGACCCCATGCAGAGACAAATCACGAAGCGACGACCTGCCGCCGGGAATCCCTCGCTCACGCCGCGGTCCAACACGGTACCCTGTGCAGCGTCCGGGTCGGGCGGACCGCAACACAGCCTTCCCTTCCCTCATTCACCCCCTGTCAACGAGGACCACAGAATGCATCGTTCAACCCTGCCGCATCATCTCCTGCGCGGACCTGCACTGGCCGCCGGACTGGCCCTGGGCAGCCTGTTTGTTCCCGGCTCCGCGCTTGCCTTCGGCGAGCCGGAAACCGTCATCGAGACCGAGGAACGCGTGGTCTACAGCATCGAGGGCGAGTTCGACTTCTACTTCGAGATGGTACAGGAGGCGATTGCCGCCGAAGGCCTGGTCATCAACAACATGGGGCATATCGCCGACATGCTGGACCGGACCTCCGATCAGGAGCAGGGCGAAGGGGTCTATCTCAACGGGATGTCCGTCGACTTCTGCAGTGCAACCTATTCGCGCGCGACCATGGAGGCCGACCCGCACAACATCACGTTCTGTCCCTACGTAATCGCAGTATACGAACTCAGTGACGAGCCCGGCACCGTGTACATGGGTTACCAGCGTGTCCCGGAAACCGGCGATTCGGATTCCGAGGAGGCCCTGCGCGACGTTAACGCACTGGTCGACCGTATCGTGCAAAACGCCCTGTCCTTCTGATCCTCCCGCGCACACCACCGCGGCATCCCAGCGCAGCCCGGGAACGCTCCCGGCTGCTACAGGGGCCGGCTCGCCCACCAACGAAAACGCCCGGCGGTCCAGTCAGGCCACCGGGCGTTGCTTTGCCCACTGCGTCGGTATCGCGCGGGTCGGCCTCAGGGCGTCGTGTCTTCTTCGGCCCCTTCCTTTTTCACCGGCAGCAGCACCTGGCGGTCCACCCCCAGCAGCAGCGCGGCGGTGGCGGCGATAAAGATCGACGAATAGGTCCCGACCAGCACCCCGATGATCAGGGCAATGGAGAAGTTCTGCAGGGCAGCCCCACCCAGGAGTACCAGCGAGAACAGGACCAGCAGCGTAGTGACACTGGTAACGATGGTACGCGCAAGGGTCTTGTTGACCGCGTTGTTCATCACCTGCTCGGTACCCTGCTTGCGCAGCACGCGGAAATTCTCGCGAATTCGGTCATAGACGACGATGGTGTCGTTCAGCGAATACCCGATTACCGCCAGTACTGCGGCGAGCACGCCCAGATCGAATTCCAGCTGTAACAGCGAGAAGATCCCCAGCGTGATCAGGACGTCGTGGACCAGCGCCAGCACCGATCCGATCGAGAACCGCCATTCGAAGCGCAGCGCGACGTAAATGAGGATCCCCGCCAGGGCGTAGATCATCGCCAGACCACCCTGCTCGCGCAGCTCCTCGCCTACTGCGGGCCCGACGAAGTCCACTCGCCGCAACTCGGCACCCTCCGGCCCGCCACTGCGCAGCACGTTCAGCACCTGGTTGGATAGGGTCTCCTGGTCCGGATCGTCCGCGCGCGGCGCCAGACGAATCAGTATGTCGCGCGAGGTGCCGAAGGTCTGCACCTGCGCACCGGTAAACCCGCTGTCCGCCAGTTGCTCGCGGATGGGCCCCAGGTCCACGGCCTCGGGATAGCCCACCTCGACCAGCGTCCCGCCGGTGAAGTCGATCCCGAAATTCAGGCCCCGGGTCGCCAGCAGAGCCACCGAGATCAGCACCAGCACGACCGAGATGGCGATGGTGATCCGGCGCTTGCCGAGGAAGTCGATGTTCGATTCGGCGAAATTCAGCTGCGGAACCATATCTCTCTCCGCCTAGATGGACAGGCGCGTCAGACGACGCTGGCGGCCATAGGTCAAATTGATGATCGCGCGGCTCACCACAATCGCCGTAAACATCGAGGCGATGATCCCGATCGACAGGGTGATCGCGAAGCCCTTGATCGGGCCGGTGCCGAACAGGAAGAGCACCAGCGCGGCGATCAGCGTGGTGACATTGGCATCCGCGATGGTGGTGAACGCACGGTCATAGCCGGAGGAAATCGCCGCCTGGGGCGACAACCCGTTTCGGATCTCCTCGCGTATACGCTCGAAGATCAGCACGTTCGCATCCACCGCCATGCCGACCGTGAGCACGATCCCGGCGATCCCCGGCAGGGTCAGTGTCGCCTGCAACATCGACAGAACCGCGACGATGATGATCAGGTTCAGCGCCAGCGCCACGTTTGCGACCAACCCGAATACCCGGTAATACAGGATCATAAAGATCATCACCAGGATGAAGCCGATCACCACCGACTGCATGCCCCGGTCGATGTTTTCCTGACCCAGGCTCGGGCCCACCGTACGTTCCTCGACAATCGACATCGGCGCGGCCAGCGCCCCGGCACGCAGCAGCAGCGCCAGATTGCGGGCCTCGCGGGTCGAGTCCAGACCACTGATCTGGAACCGCCGCCCCAGCGGCTCGTTGATCCGCGCGACGTTGATCACCTCCTCGTTGCGCGAGGTGCGCATCACCGGTTCGCCATCTTCCTCGACCGTCTCGGTCGTGGTTTCGATGAACACAGTGGCCATCAGGCGACCCACGTTATCCGCGGTCACGCGCGAGAAGATCCGCGCCCCCTGGCCGTCGAGGTTGATAAACACCGCCGGCCCGCCAGTGTCCTGTGCAATTCCGGACGAGGCATCGGTAATGTAGTCACCGGTCAACATCACCTGGCGTTGCAGCAGGACCGGCGTATCGTCACGCTCGTAATACAGGCGGGTCCCGGACGGCGCACGCCCGGAGGCGTCGGCCTCGAACGCGTCGCCGGCCTCGGAAACCAGCCGGAACTCCAGGGTGGCGGTCGACCCCAGGACCTCCTTGGCACGGGCAGTGTCCTGTACACCCGGGAGCTGGACCACAATTCGGTGCTCGCCCTGCTGCGCGATAATCGGCTCGGCGACACCCAGTTCGTCGACCCGCGAACGCAGGGTGGAGATGTTCTGCTGCAGGGCTTGCCGCCGGAGTTCGATCAGATGTTCGTCTTCCAGCACCGCCACCAGGCGGCTCTCCTCGCCATTGCCGCGCGCCTCCCATAGCAGTTCGCCACGGTACTGGCGGTTGAGCCAGCTCTCCACATCCTCGCGCTCCGCCTCGTCAACAAACCGGATCTCCAGATAATCGGCCCCGTGCTCGACGCTGTCGAAGGAAAAACGCTCCTCGCGCAGCAGACGGCGAAGTTCGCTGGAGTAGCGCTCCATCGCGGTTCCCACCACGGCCTCCAGGTCCACCTCCATCAGGAAGTGCACCCCGCCTCGCAGGTCGAGACCCAGCGACATCGGCTGCCCGTTGATCGCGCGCAGCCAGTTTGGCGTCGCTGGCGCCAGGTTCAGCGCGACAGTATGGGTATCGTCCAGTGCATTGCGCAGGATATCGGCGGCGAGTGCCTGCTCGTCCGTGGTGTCGAAGCGCAGCAGGACCTGGCCGTCCTCCTGTTGCTCGACCTGCTTGGGGGTCACGCCCTGGGCCTCCAGGATCGTGTCCATCAGGTCGCGAATGTTCTGGTCGACTTCGCCGGACATCGGATCGCCCACCTGCACGGAGGGGTCTTCCGGGAATAGATTGGGCGCGGCATAAAGCCCCATGCCCAGTGCGACCACGACGATCAGGGCGTAGAGCCACGCCGGATAGGAATTGCGCATTACAGGGGTCCGGTCGTCAGATGTCTTTCAGGGTGCCCTTGGGCAACACGGAAGCAACAGACTGCCGCTGCACAACCACGTTCACGTTGTCCGCGACTTCCACCCGGATAAAATCGTCGCTCACCTCGGTTACCTTGCCGGCAACGCCGCCATTGGTGACGATCTCGTCGCCCCTGGACAGGCCTTCGATCAGCGCGCGATGCTCCTTGGCGCGCTTGCTTTGCGGGCGGATGATCAGGAAATACATGATCGCGAAGAAGATCACGATCATGATCAGGAACTCGATCATGCCGCCACCGGCTGGCTGGCCCTCCTGAGCGTGGGCCGCGGAAATCAGAAAGTCCATCGAAACACTCCGTCTCTCGGTTCGGATGCAAACGCCGCCCGGCAGCCGAGTCGCCACGGGCAGACGCGAAAAATAACGCGCGGATTATGGCACAGGCGGGACGTCCATGCCGCGCCCCCCGTAGAAATCGGCGACGAACGCGCCCAGCGCCCCCGCCGCGATCGCCTCGCGCAAGCCGTGCATCAGGTCCTGGTAGTAATGCAGGTTGTGGGTGGTCGCCAGACGCGACCCGAGGATCTCGTTGCACTTGTCCAGGTGCTTGAGATAGGCACGCGAGTAGTGACGACAGGTGTAACACCCGCATTCCGGGTCGATCGGTCCGGTGTCGTCGCGAAAACGCGCATTGCGGATGCGCAGCACCCCCTCGCGCGTGTACAGGAAACCGTTACGGGCGTTGCGGGTCGGCATCACGCAGTCGAACATGTCCACGCCGCGGCGCACCGCCTCGACGATGTCCTCCGGACGCCCGACCCCCATCAGATAGCGCGGGCGGTCCGCCGGCAACAGCGGCAGGGTCACGTCCAGGGTCTGCAGGCGCTCATCTTCTGGTTCGCCCACCGACAACCCGCCGATCGCGTAGCCGTCAAAGCCGATCGCCTGCAGGCCCTCGACGGATGCCCGGCGCAGCGCCGGATACATCCCGCCCTGCACAATCCCGAACAACGCCGCCGGATTATCGCCATGCGCCGCGCGCGAACGCGCCGCCCAGCGCAGCGACAGCTCCATGGACCGGCGCGCCTCGTCTTCCGTGGCCGGGTACGGGGTGCACTCGTCGAAGATCATCACGATGTCCGACCCCAGCTCGCGCTGCACCTGCATCGACGACTCCGGGGTCATCAGTACCTTCGAGCCATCCACCGGTGACTGGAAGCGCACGCCCTCCTCGCTGATCTTGCGCATCTCGGCCAGCGAAAAGACCTGGAAGCCCCCGGAGTCGGTCAGGATCGGGCCCTCCCAGTGCATGAAGTCGTGCAGGTCGCCGTGCGCCCGGATCACCTCGGTCCCCGGTCGCAGCATCAGGTGGAAGGTATTGCCGAGAATGATCTCCGCACCGAGTGTGCGCAGCTCCTCCGGCGTCATCGCCTTGACCGTGCCGTAGGTCCCCACCGGCATAAACGCCGGGGTCTCCACTGTCCCACGCGGGAACTGCAGGCGCCCCCGGCGCGCCGGGCCGTCGCTGGCCAGGTTCTCAAACTCCATCGGAGGCTCCCGTATCCGTGGCGACACTGGGCGGCAGGTCGTCGGCCCGACCCGGCGCCAGCCACATCGCATCGCCATAGCTGAAGAAGCGATAACGCTGGGCGACCGCGTGCGCGTAGGCATCCAGGATACGACGATAGCCGGCGAACGCCGCCACTAGCATCAGCAGCGTGCTCTGCGGCAAATGGAAATTGGTCACCATCCGGTCGACCACCCGAAAACGATAGCCCGGCTGGATGAACAGCCGCGTCTCGCCCTGGAATGGCGCGAGCTTACCGCCCGCGGTAGCCGCGGTCTCCAGCGAGCGCACGCAGGTCGTGCCCACCGCGACCACGCGCCCGCCGCGCGCCTTGCAGGCGGCTACAGCAGCGCAGGCCTCGGGCGAGACCTCCAGCCACTCCGCATGCATCTCGTGCGCGGCGGTATCCTCCACCTTGACCGGCTGGAAGGTCCCGGCCCCCACATGCAGGGTCACCGTCGCGGTCTCCACCCCAGCCTCCCGCAGGCGCCCGAGCAGCGCGTCGTCGAAATGCAGGCCGGCCGTGGGCGCGGCCACCGCCCCCTCGCGGCGGGCGAACACGGTCTGGTAGCGATCGGCATCGTGCGCCTCGTCGGCGCGCTCGATATACGGCGGCAGCGGGATATGCCCGTGCTCGCGCAACAGCGCCAGCACGTCGTCGTCATCGATCAGCGCCAGTCGGAAGAATGGCCCCTCGCGCCCCGTCACCTCGACCGTAAACGCATCCGCCAGGCACAGCCGGGCCCCCACCTTCGGCGCCCGGCTGGCGCGCACCATCGCGAGCACCTGCCCGGGCGACTCGATGCGCTCGACCAGCACCTCGACCTGCCCCCCGCTCTCCTTGCAGCCGAACACGCGCGCCGGGATCACCCGGGTGTCGTTCAACACCAGCAGGTCGCCCGGGCGCAGCAGGCCGTCGATCTCCGCAAACCGGGCGTCCCGCGGGCGCTCGTCCTCCAGCACCAGCAGGCGCGAACCGGCCCGCTCCGGCAGCGGATACTGGGCAATCAGCTCCGACGGGAGCTCGTAGTCAAAGTCGGCGACACGCATGGCGCGCGATCCTACCACGCACCACCTTCAATCGTTCGCGCAGGACGCAGTGCCAGAACACCGGGCTCGCCCCATCTGACACTCGCACGTCGTTGCGGATACCTTGCGCAGAACGACTGCCGGACCGCGCCTCGACGGGTCGGCAAGCATGCGTGGCTCGCAGTGTTCCCGGGTCTACTTGTGTTCCCCAATCGGACAGGTATGCAATGAAACGTGGCTATGTCCTGGCACCTCTGGTTGTGCTGCTCGCAAACTCTGCAGGGGCCGCAAAGGAACCCGACTCGGTCACCCCGGCTTTTCAGCCCCGATCCTCCGCCGAATTCCTCCAGAATCCCGGCCTTGACCTGATCGGCCTGCCCTGAGCCATGGCCGCGGGCATTACCGGGCAGGGTGCCGTGATTGAAGTCATCGACGACGGCTACGATCTGGCACACCCCGCCTTCCGCGACCGGGTCGTCGAGGCCATACACACGGCCACTGCCGACCTTGAGCCGATGCCGGTAGAAGCACACGGCACACACGTGAGCGGGATCGCCCCCGGCGTCGCGCCGGGCGCGGATCTGGCGCTCTACACCTATGCCGAGCCTGAAGAGCCACTGGACCTTCGTACTGCCGCCCACGCCTTCTACGCAAAAGTGGCACAAGACGCCGTGGTCTACAGCAACAGCTGGGGCATCGATATCGACATTAACGAGGCCATCGCTGATCGAGATTTCTTCACAGAGCAATCGCGGGACTTCGTCGAGGCCCTGCGCGCCGCACGGGAGACGGGCGTGGTGGTGTTTCCGGCATCCAACGATCCCGAACTCCCGGACATCGACGTATCGGCTGCGCTGCCCCTGGCGTTCCCGGAGCTTCAAAGTGCCTGGCTGGCAGTCGTCAACCTCGCTCCCGACGGGGGAGCGTCATCAGCGTGACCTGTGGCTCGGCCGCAGAATTCTGCCTGCTTGCCCCCAGCACCGAGGTCCTTTCCTCGGTTCCCGGCGGAGGGCACGAAGCATTTACCGGGACATCGATGGCCACCCCGCATGTCAGCAGGGCCGTGGTCCTCGCAGCCGAAATGTTCCCCGAGGCCACCCCGACCAACGGGCTCAACTGATCCTGCAAACCGCTATCGATTTGGGCGAACGCGGGGTCGATTCGGTCTATGGCTGGGGTGTGCTCGACATCGGCAACATCGTCCACGCCGCCGAACCGGCAACCGCGGCGGTCTTCGCCAACACAGCGTGGTCCCGGTTCCGACCATGGGCCATATCCGCTCCACCATGCAGCAGACCCTGGCCGAGCCGCACCATACGGGTGCGCCGCCCCCGGTGGATAGCGGCCTGCCCGCCGCTTCGGACGGCCACACACCCGAGAATTCCCGCACAGGCCACCGCGGGATGTGAGTGGCCCCCGTCTACGGCACCGTCCGCATGAGTTATTGTCAATTCTGGTGTATGAGCACTGAGGGTCAGGCGGCGCTCCAGTCGGTGTTGGATGGCTCGGTTCGCTCGACGCCATCGATGAACTGAACCCCGCGCTCGACCTTGTCGACCCACTCGCAACCCCGGAGTCGCCGCCTGCGCTTCCGGATGCTCTGGCCGAGCCTGAACGTCGGGCTCGGGATGGTGTTACGGATCACGCACCCGCGGGGCCTGGCCGTGCGCAGGGGCGCTCGTCATGAAGACCGGTAGCCCGCATGCCGCACAATAATGCGGCGACGTCCCTTGTCACACCCGGCACGTGCGCTACACTAGCGCCTCGCAAGCCGGGATGGCGGAACTGGTAGACGCGCCGGACTCAAAATCCGGTTCTGGCAACAGAGTGCGAGTTCGATTCTCGCTCCCGGCACCATCGTTTTTTCGGCCCCGACCCGGGCCATCCCCCACCAGGCCGGTGTAGCTCAGCTGGTAGAGCATCTGATTTGTAATCAGAGGGTCGCAGGTTCGACTCCTGTCGCCGGCTCCATATTTTCAAGTACTTGCAGATTTCCTGTCACCCGAACGACTCCCTGTGTGCCAGATCTGTCACAGTTCGGAATCCGGTACGTGGCGGGGCCTGGTGTGCGTCCCCGATCCGCGGCCCCTGCCTCGTTCGCCTCAAGGATCCGCCCACGAGAGGTCCCAACTCCCTGACAGACCTCAGTGCCTGCCCGCCCGTTGCCTCGCCGTCATCCCAAGAATCAGGATCAGCAACGAGAGGAGCAACAATGACCAGGCCATCAGCGTCGGAATGCGCCTGGGGTTGCCCGGCGGAACCGGATCAAACGGCACGGTAGACTCCGCCGGTGGCACTTCGTCTTCCCGCTCCGAAGGCGGCGTGTTCGGGTCCAGGTTCTCCAGTTGAGTCGAGTCGTAGGTCTCGGCCTCGAATGGTTCGTCTTCACCCGAGGGGTACCACTCCGCACGACCCTGATTGTGATAGTCATCCGGTTGGCTGGGGTCGTCCACCAGCACATCAAAGGCAATCTCCAGGCGGTTCTCCGCGGTGTCGATAGTCCCGAGCGTGACACCGAAGTCCGGCCCAATGTCTGCGCGAACCCGCACACGCCCACGCGGGAAGCTGCCGTCCGGTTCATCAAAGGTACACACATCGACGGTGGTAACGCCGTACGCTGTACAGGTCAGCGCACCGAGCATGGTCATGCCCTCGGGTGGCGGATCAGTGATCAGCACGTTCTCGGCAGTAATGACATTGTCGTTGACCCATACCATGGTCCAACGCACCACGTCCTGCCCGTCCTGTTGTTCGCCCGTCTTCACGCCAAAGGGCGGATCGAAGACATAGCCGAAAATCGCGGGCGTGTCGTCCCCCGCCTCCACGGGTTCGCCTTCGGGAACCGGGGCACCTTCTTCGTCGACCACCGTCATTTCCAGGCTGACGAAGTTTTCGAGACTGGTGTCGCGCGTCTCCTCGAAGTACCACACGGCGGTCTCACCGGGCGCCAGCGGGAAACTGCCGCTCGCCAGCTCCATGCCGTCCTGATTACCCGGCGTGACACCCAGCCCCGCGTCGGTGAAGACGGCATCGTCAAGCCAGGTGTCGCCGGTGTTGGTCGCGATGAAGCACCAGGTCATATCCACCGAGACGCGGTCCTTGTTGACGACCACGAGCTCCTTGGTGCCGGGACAACTGTCACCCCCGTCATGGCCAAGATAGGCGGTCTTCACCAGTTGCATCAGCCCGGCTTCCCCATCCACGATCTCCGTCAGTGCGGTCGCACGATTGTTGTCTTCAGTCACCTCGTCGGTCGTCGTGCCGATCTCGCTGAGCACCACCACTGGGCCCTCCTCCGGCGCCGTGTAGCTCACCACGAAGGCGGTCTGTTGTCCCGGATGCAGAGTCTCCGGCAACCCATCCAGCGTCAGACGACCACTGCCCGAGTCATAGGAGCAGTTGGCCCCGTCGCATCCGACGTCTTCCAGGCCGGGGGGCAGCAGCAGCAAGTACGTCACCTCGTCGGCCGCCAGCGGTCCGAGATTCGCGTAGGTCACGGACACCTCCGCGGTGTCCGCCACACCGGCCGTGGCGGGTGGCGCCACGGTGGTCGTGACATCGGCCATGGATTCGCTGTCGATCTCGGTCAGCGCCGTCGCCTCGTTGTTGGTCTCGTCGGTATCATTGCCGGCATCAACTTCCGAGGTAATACTGACTGGACCCTCGGCGGGCGCCGTATAGGTAACCTCCACCGGCACATCTTCTCCGGTGGACAGATCATCCGGCAGACCACACCCATCGAGCGCACCGGTGCCTTCGTCCACATCGCAGGTTTGACCCTCGTGCGTCACCACGGCCTCTGACGGCGTGCCCCTAAGGGCGTAGCTCATACCTGTCGCCGGCACGCTGCCAATGTTGATGAAGTAGGCCGTCGCGCCGACCTGTGCGCCCTCCGATACCCGGTCCGGGGCGAAGATGGTGGTGGTCACTTCAGCGCCCGATTCCCCCTGAACCACCACGCTGGCCGTGTTGTTGTTATTGGGCTCCGGATCGTCGGGCGTCGTGGTGGCAATCAGGGACGTCAGCTCGACCGTACCGTCGGACGGCCCGGTGAAGTGCAGCAATGCCTGCAGGTCCTGACCGGGCGCGAGCGCAGTGGGCAGGCCGGTAATCACCGCGCTGCCGGCATCGGCGTCGTAACGGCAGGTGGCCCCGTCACATTCCACCCCGTCGAGGCCCGTGGGCAGGCCGTTCACCTGGTAGGTAATCCCTTCACCGGTACTGGCGCCGATATTGCCGAAGGTCAGCTTCGCCGTGGTCGACCCATCGGGCGCAGTCTCCGGCGGCAACGCGATGCGGGTGTAAACGTCCGGGCCCACCAGGCGAATGCCAAAGTCGAGTCCGGTCACATTGCTGGTAGCATCGATGTCGATGCGCTGGCCGTCGTCCACGCCGTCGTTCTCGCCGGTGATGTCCCAGCCTTCCGGAAGCAGTACGTCCGGTGCGGCCGTAGTGCCGAGGTCGGGGCTTTCCGTGGTCAGGTAGGCGGTCAAGCCGGTCTCCGACGACACCGACGTGCTCCAGCCTCCTTCCACTCCTGTAGGTGCAACGGCGAGCACGGTGCCGGCTGAATCCAGGACAACCACATTCAGACCCGCGGCATTGGTGCCCGGTTCGTCGCCATCGCGGATGCCATTGTCGGCAATACCGTCGCCGGCCCCGTTGTCGCGGAAGACCGTGCCAGAAAGCTCGCTCTCGGCGCCATCATCGACAAAACCGAACAATGAAGTGGCGCTGGCCACGTCATCCCCCAGCTCGACAATGTCCGGATCGGAGTAGCCGCTGAACAGAGTGAGCCCTCCCAGAATCTCGGCATTGGCGTCATTCTCGGATAGCTGGACTTCCCAGGTGGCAGCCGGAAGCACCTGGCGGAAGTAGCCGAACTCGTCGGTGTACACCTCGTACGGATCGAGCGACGGGTCGTCATTGACCTCGATCCGCACCGCGGTCACCCCCTGGTCGGGCTCGTCGAACGCGCCCAAAGTGCCATAGTCGCGGAAGGCGTAGCCTTCCAGTACGAAGCTGCCTTCGCCGATAACGGTAACGTCCTCATCGGTGGTGGTCAGTGGATCAAAGGGAGTGACACCAACATCGGCGGGCGCCTCCACCTCCACCTCGTTGTCGTAGGTCGCCGTCCCGGTATTTTCCAATACATCGGCCTGGAAGGTGATCTCGAGCGTTCCGTTGGCTGGCACGGTGAGGCTGGACCACGTCGGCTGCGTGTGGTCCGTATCCTCGTCAATGAAGGTCGGGTCCTGACTGACCCCATCAACCTCGGCAGTTCCCGGCCGATAGCTGAAGCCCTGAGGCAGACTATCAGTCACTCTGACATCGTCGACGGAATCGGTCAGGGAGTTGGCGAGGCGAATCGTATAGCGCGCGACCGCATCATCGGGTTCATAAGGCGCCACCTGTACGATCGGCGTGCTGGTGTGCTTGTGCACGATCAGGCCGCCGACTGTGGTGACCGCGTCATCAGAACAGGCATCCGGCACTCCCTCCCCGGAGCACACGTCGTCGTCGGCAAGAGTGACCGTATTGACGGCACTACCGGCAGTTCCGGGGATCGCGGTGACCCGAAGTGTGCCGCTGTCGCCGGGCTCCAGCGTGTCGATGTTCCAGATCACGTCACCGCTCTCGCCCACGGCCGGTGTATCGGCCGCAGTATCGTCCGGATTACGGTCGGCGGCGGCAAATCGCCAGCCCTCGGGAAGGCTGTCAGTGATGGAGACACCGGTGGCGGCTGCATCGCCATCGTTACGGTAGGACAGCGCATAGCCAACACCCAGTGTCACTTCCGCGCCCTCGCCTGCCGTGACGGGATCATCCACGGTAATCACATTACCCGCACGCGCGGTGACGCGACGGATGTCGGAGCCAATCTGAATGTAGTCCCCCGGTTCCAGCAGCGCGGCGCTCTCAAGCTCCAGGCTGGTAGCGCCCTCGGCCCCTTCCACCAGCCGCGCGGCCGGATACGGCACACTGGAAGGCCCCGACTTCACGATCCCCGGCTGGGGCGCGGCGGTGACCACGACGGCTGCCTCCGCGGATACGCCCGGGGCATTGGATGCGCTGGCGGTGGCCGTATTGGTCAGCGTGTGGCTTCCGGCCGACGGGGTGCCAACGTGCGAGACGAAGGTCAAGGTCTCCTGCTCGCCAGCGCCAAGATTCTCGAGATCCAGCAAGACCCGATTGTTGACCGCATCGAAGCTGCCTGGCTCCTGGATGCTCACGAAGTGAGTGCCATCAACGATGTCATCGGCGATCTGCACGTTGTTTGCCGCGGTACTCCCGTCGTTGCGGACCGTCAGTGTCCAGGTCACCTCGTCACCGGGGGAAAGATCGGTGTCCGGGCTCGCGGACTTGGTGAGACCGAGCACTGGATTGCCGCTCAGTGAGACGGTGACGGTGTCAGAGGTGCAACTCTCCGGCAGCGGCTCGCCGATGCAGTATTCGTTATCACTGGCGCTGGCTGTATTGTCGAGTTGCGTGATGCCGGCCGGGATGCCGGTGGCGGCAGAACCCATACGGTAGCTCAGTTCGACACCCTCCCCCGCCGCCAGGCTGTCGATGGTCCAACTCAGATCGTCGCCATTGACAGTCTGCGAGTCGCCCCCGGCGATACTGCCAGACTGATAGGTGAAATAGTCCGTTGCCGGGATCGTGTCGGAGACCGCGACCGGACCGGCGGGCCCGTCCCCGACATTGATCAAGGTCAGCGTATAGGCCACCTCCTCGCCAGCACCGATCGCGGTCTTGTCCGCTGATTTGGTAATGGACAGCTCAGGCGACCCGACGGGCTCGCCACCGGGTGGCCCCACCAGAGTCGTCGCCGCGTCCTCGACCGGGGTGTCAACGGGAGCATCACCGCTAATAGTGGCGGTGTTGATCAGTTCGGTCCCCGACACGGGCGCTTCGGGGGACTCACCGCGGATGTAACGGATCCCCGTCGCACCAGGGGCGACCGAGCCCAGTTGAAACACGTGTTCCGTTGCAGTATCGCAGCCGCTCCAGTTCTGGCCATCGCTGGAGGCCTCGCACCCATCCATATCCCCGGGCAGCGTGTCGGCCAAACCGACGTTCTCGGCGGTGCTCCCCCCCGTATTGGCGTACGTCAGCGTGTACGTCAGTGTCTCGCTCGCACCATCAATACCCGGTTTGTCCACGGTCTTGGACAGCGTCAGATTCGGCGCCAGCGTTTCTGTACAAATGGATGTCAGTGAATCGGCAAAGACGTCTTCTGCATCATTATTGGTTACAAGGCCCCCATAATAGATCGTGATGTCATGATTGGTATGATCACCCTGTATCGTCCACCGGAGTCCCTCGCCCTCAAGAATCGGATCGGTGCCGGTATCAAATGCACCCTCCGTCGAGAATGCATACCAGGCAGACTGATTCCCGATCGGCTGGTTAAATGTCGCCAGCGGCTCCGCATCGGGGTTGCCTGACTCGTCAATTCGCGTCACAGAAATATCGATGGCAGAGGCGTTATTGGAAGCCTCGACATAAAGCCGCATCGAAAGTACCCGCTCGGCCAGTTCAAGCGGGTCAGTTACTGGCTCACTGTCGAATACGATCTCGTTGCCAGCATTCCCATTGGTCGTTGTGGAGGTCCCGGCGTCATCGGGATCAAGCGGTTCACCCAGGGCACCACCATCCGCCGTAAAATAATAGGCCGCATCACAGGTCTGCCCCGAAATGCCGACCGCCGATTGCGCGGATTCACTGCCATCCGGCCATGTAATCGTGCCGACGTTGATCGCGGGATTCGGGTAGACAAACGGTTCTCCGGCCGCCGTCCCGGTAACCGTAACGCTGCCGTCCGCATCACCCGGAATGGACACGCCATTGCCGTTACCGTCGTGGAAGGTGACCGTCCCCCCATCGACATTGCATCCGCCGAAGTGACTGGAGCCGGTTGCATCACATGTGATGGACTCGAACCCGGCGGGCAGATCGTCGGTCAACAGCACGCCGGTAGCCGACCCACTGCTGTAGTTACGGTAGCTCAGTGTCCAGGCCACCTGCCCCTCGGGGTCCACGCGAATCGGGTCAGCGGTCTTCTGCAGGGTAATGGCCGGCAATGCCTCCAGGGGGACATCCACGGCAATCGTGACGGCCGAATCTCGACTGACCTCTGTTCCGTCCGGCGCAACGGCGGTGAGAGTTGCGGTATTGACCAGCGACGTGCTTGCATAATCGCTATCGACGGTCACGTCGAGCGTAACGCTGCCGCTGGCCCCGCCAGCGAGAGGCCCTAGCTGCCAGGCCACGGTCCCGCCGCTTTCCTCGCAACTGACGCCACCGCCGCAATCGACGTAGGTCACGCCGCTTGGCAGGACATCCTCGATGTCCGCATCGGTGAGCGACACTGCGGAGTCGTTGGACCAGGTCAGGGTATACCGGAGCAGGGTGGCGCCATCCGGAGTGACCAGATAGGCGTCTGGCGTCTTGGTGAGCGACAGGCGTGCAGCGTCCACGTTCACCGGGACGGGATCGCTTTCGATCATCCCGAAGCTGGTCGAGGCCCGGACGATGTTGTTGTAGGTGCCCGCCTCATCGGAAGCACTGGCAGCGAACTCGAGCGTCGCGCTGTCACCCGCACTCAGCGTGGCCGGCGAGCTCAATTGCCACGCAAGCGTTCCGCCATCGCCGCTGTTCGGCTCGGCATCGAAGCCGGACAACGTGCCACCCGTGGTGCTGCCGAAGGTGAAGCCATCGGGCAGCACATCGGTCACACTGTCGACGGTGATATCGGCATTGTTGGCCGGATTCTCGATGGTGATGGTGTAGCTCACCGTCTCGCCCACCGCGACGTTCCCGGGGGTTACCTCCTTGCGGATCTCCGGTGCCACGCCGCAGGCATTAACGGCCAGATCCACACCCGCGGTGGCCACCTGGACACCGGTAACGGCCGGATTGCCGTACCAGTTCTCGTCACTCCCCGGAGACATGTCGGGATCGTGCTCGGGAAAGTCTCCGGGGAAATTGATGGGGTTGCCTTCGCTGTCCTCACCGGAGGCCCAATCATCGTCAATGTAGACTTGGCCCATCTCGTTGCTGGTGACGTACGAGAAGGTGCGGTTGTCAATACCGCTGGGCGCCATACCGTCGTCAACCAGCGTGTTGTCATCCAGTGCCTGAACGCCGATCAGATAGCGCCCCTTGGGCAGGCTGCTGCTGTCCCAGTTCGCGCGCCACTTGTTCAGGCTGCCGGGTACCAGTTCGGCGTTGCCGTCGATACGGGTCCAGGCGCTGCCATCATTGGAAACCCCGTCCCCGTTGACGTCCTGGTAGTACCAGAAAGTGACCTCCTGGACCGACTCGCGCACCTCGCCGTCGATCACCGCCAGCGTATCCTGGATCGTGGCGGTCAGGGTGTACGTCTCGTCACAGGTACCGGGTGCCTCGGCCTCCACCTCGCGGATAATCGGCTGGGAGAAGGGTTCCTCCTGATCAAAGGAAATGTAGTCGCCGAAGGGGCCCGCCCGATTCGGATCCGCCGCCCACTCCCGATTCAGGGCACAGTCCTTCTGAAACGGGTTGTTCAGGCTGTTCGCGGTGCAGAACAGCATCGAGATCGGCGTCGAGCGGTCGATCTTCGGACCACCGTCAGGCGTGGCGTCAAGCATCGCCACCGGAATCTGATAGTCGATGAAATACTCGGTACAGGAGCGGGTGCTGATCTTCCGCGCGCGCGTGGTGCCATAATCCCAGACCGTTTCCGCCGAGCCATTGGGCCACTGGTCGGTCGGGGGCATGCCGTTCTGAAAATTCAGGATACGATCGCTGTCATCGTCG
>JBNJFQ010000007.1:0-101329 GCA_051747025.1 Pseudomonadota bacterium | reverse complement strand
TCAAAACGGCACGTCGTCGTCATCGAAGGTTCCGCTGGACACCGGCTCGCTGGTCCGGCCGCCTCCCTGGCCTGCCCCGCCATAGGTGCCACCACCATAGCCCGGATCCTGGTCGGCGCCGCCTCCCCGACCACCCAGCAACTGCATATCGTTGGCGACGATCTCGGTGGTGTAGCGGTCGTTGCCGGACTGATCCTGCCACTTGCGGGTCTGGATGCGGCCCTCGATATACACCTGCGAGCCCTTGGACAGGTACTGCGCGGCAATATCGGCCAGACGCCCGAACATCACCACGCGGTGCCATTCGGTGTTCTCGCGCTTCTCGCCGGAGTTCTTGTCGGTCCACTGCTCGGAGGTGGCCAGACGCAGGTTGGTAACAGTGACCCCGTTGGGGGTTTCACGCTTTTCCGGGTCGGCTCCGAGATTGCCGAGCAGGATGACTTTGTTGACGCCGCGGGCCATGGGAACTCCTTGTGTCGGGCACGATGGGACGGACCCGATAGTGTAGCAGCCCCTCGCGCTGCGGAGACAGGATCCCTCGCGCGCATCGGCCCTTCAGGCGGACCGGCCGGTCGGGGGACGGGCCAGCCAGTCAGCGAGGTTCGCGATGCCGACCGCGGCGGGATCCACCTTCAGATACAACGAACGCGCGTCCGGAGACAGGCTGGCCTCGGCCACCCCCGGCCTGGCCCGGAGCTCCTCCAGCAACTGGCCCTCGCGCCCGTCCCAGTGCGCCGGCAGGGCCAGCACCCGGTTGGACAGGTAGCACGGCCGTACCTGCCATGCGGCCCCCAGCCAGAGCAGCAGCAGCGGCACCCCGAGCAGAAACACCCCGGCCGGCCCGACCGCCCCCAGCATCCAGCCACCCAGCAGGCCACCGGCAAAGATGCCAAGGAACTGCGCGGTAGCGAACCCCCCCATCGCCGTGCCCTTGTGCGCAATCGGGGCCATCCGCGCGACCAGCGAAGGCAATCCGGCTTCCAGCAGATTGAAGGCGGCGAAGAACAGCACCATCAACAGGCTCAGGGTCCAGAGGCCACCCCCCGCGTAGACCATCACAGCGAGCAGGGCCTGGACAGCGATCAGCAGCATGATGGCCCCCCGCAGCACCTGGTGCACACGCCGCAGGCGCTCGCCCAGGAGGATCCCCGGCAGCATCACTACAAAGCCGGCGAGCAGGACGGGCAGATAGAAACGCCAGTGTTCCGGACCGGGCAGCCCGAGGGTCTCGACCAGCAGCAGCGGAATGACCAGGAAGTTCGCCGCCAGGATCAGGTGCAGGATGAGGATGCCGAGGTTCAGGCGCGCCAGTCGCGGCTCGCGCAGGATCCCGGGCAGCGCCGACCACTGCGGCACCATGTCCGGGTGTTGGCGCACGCGCTCCGGGGTCGGTACCCAGACCAGCAGGATCAGGATCGCGAGCGCGCCGAGCAGCGCGGAGACCAAGAATACCCCGGAGAGCCCGACCGCCCGGTCCACCAGCGGGCCAACGGCCATCGAGGCGGTGAACGTCAGGCCGATGGTCAGCCCGATCACGGCCAGGGCGCGCAGGCGACGGTCCTCGCCGACCAGGTCGGCGGTCAGCGCCAGGATCACGGCCGCAACCGCACCCGCCCCCTGCAGCGCCCGCCCCAGGATGATGCCGTGGATACTGTCCGCCAGTGCCGCGACCAGACTGCCGAGGACAAACAGAAGCAGCCCCACCACGATCAGCGGCTTGCGCCCGACACGGTCGGACAGCAGCCCGAACGGGATCTGCAGCATGGCCTGGGTGAGACCATAGACCCCCAGGGCCACCCCCATCAGCAGCGGCGTGGCACCGGGGATCCGGTCGGCGTACAGCATGAACACCGGCAGGACCATGAACAGCCCCGCCATGCGCACGGCATAGATCGCGGCAAGACCAGAAGTGGCGCGCAGCTCGCGGGGATTCATGCGCCCGGAGCTCCCGCGGAAACACGGATTGATGTACGCATTGGTGTGGGTTCCCCATGTCTTCCGGGATCCGGTGCCTGCCGGCCCCGGGACGGATCTGTGGTGCGACCGCACGCCCGCCGCCGCGCCCTGCACGCACACGAGATCGGCGCGAGCGTGTACATGAATCCGGGCTTGCCTGAGGCGGGGTTCATGCGCGCGCAGTTTAGCAGAGCCCGCCCCGGGCTCCGATCTGCGGGATGCGTGCAGATCGCCGGAGCACGACACGTCCGCACGCCCCCGGGTTGAACTCTCCCGGACGGGGCCGGTGTTATCATGAGGGGTTTGCGGCCGGCACCCCGGCCCCACGTCATCGAGCGGAGTTTCCCCAGGCCCATGGACAGCATCAGCATTCGCGGCGCCCGCACCCATAACCTCCGGGACATCCATCTCGACCTGCCGCGCGAGCGGCTGATCGTGATCACCGGGGTTTCGGGCTCCGGCAAGTCATCGCTGGCGTTCGACACCCTGTTTGCCGAGGGTCAACGCCGCTACGTGGAGAGCCTGTCGACCTACGCCCGACAGTTCCTGTCGATGATGGAAAAGCCCGACGTGGACCAGATCGAGGGCCTGTCACCGGCGATCTCCATCGAACAGAAGAGCACCTCGCACAACCCGCGCTCCACTGTCGGCACCATTACCGAGATCTACGACTACCTGCGCCTGCTGTTCGCGCGCGCCGGCGAGCCGCGCTGCCCGGAACACGGCGAGACCCTGGCCGCACAGACCATCTCGCAGATGGTGGACCAAGTGCTGGAGCTGCCCGAAGGCGACAAGGTGATGCTGCTGGCGCCGGTGGTGCGCGGGCGCAAGGGCGAACACCACAAGATGCTGGAGGCGATGCGCTCCCAGGGCTACCTGCGCGCACGCATCAATGGCGAGATCCATGACCTTGACGCCCTGCCGACGCTGGACCCGAAGCGCAAGCACCACATCGAGATCGTGATCGACCGCTTCAAGGTACGCGAGGACCTGCGCCAGCGGCTCGCCGAATCCTTCGAGACCGCCACCGAGCTCGCCGACGGCCTGGCCCTGATCGCCTGGATGGACGAGCCCGAGCGCGCCCCGTTAGTGTTCTCCGCACGCTATGCCTGTCCGGTCTGCGGCTACGCCCTGCGTGAACTGGAACCCCGCCTGTTCTCGTTCAACAATCCGGCCGGGGCCTGCCCCACCTGTGACGGCCTGGGCGTGCACCAGTATTTCGACCCCGAACGCGTGGTCTCGCAGCCCGAACTGAGCCTGGCCGGGGGTGCCGTGCGCGGCTGGGACCGGCGCAACGCCTGGTACTTCAGCCTGCTGAACAGTCTCGCCGCGCATTATGGCTTCGATGTCGAAACGGCCTGGCAGGACCTGCCCGCGGAGGTGCGCGCGGTCGTGCTGCACGGCTCCGGGGCAGAAAGGATCCCCCTCAACACGCCGGCCGCCAACGGGACCCTGCGCACCGATACCCGTGTCTTCGAAGGCGTCATTCCGAACCTGGAACGCCGCTATCGAGAGACCGACTCATCCGCTGTCCGCGAGGAACTCGGCCGCTACCTTGCGGAACAGCCCTGCCCGGACTGCCACGGCACCCGCCTGAACGCCGCCGCACGCCATGTGTTCGTCGACGGGCACGCCCTGCCCGAGGTAACCCGCATGAGCGTCGCCCAGGCGCAGGCGTTCTTCGCTGACCTGCGGCTGCCCGGCCGATTCGCCCGAATCGCCGAGAAGATCGTGCGCGAAATCGCCGCCCGCTTGGGCTTCCTGGTCGATGTGGGGCTGGACTACCTGACCCTGGATCGTGCCGCCGACACGCTGTCGGGCGGCGAAGCCCAGCGCATCCGCCTGGCCTCGCAGATCGGCTCGGCACTGGTCGGAGTCATGTACATCCTTGACGAGCCGTCGATCGGACTGCATCAGCGTGACAACGCGCGACTGCTGAACACCCTGTGCAACCTGCGCGACCTCGGCAATACCGTCATCGTGGTCGAACACGACGAGGACGCCATCCGTCAGGCTGACCACGTGGTCGATATCGGCCCCGGCGCCGGGCGCCACGGAGGGCAGATCGTTGCCACCGGCACACCAACCGACATCATCCAGCACCCGGAATCCCTGACCGGTGCCTACCTAAGCGGCACCCGTCGTATCGAGGTCCCGGAACAGCGCCATGCCCCGAATCCCGACCGCGAGGTTCGCGTCCTGGGCGCGCGCGGAAACAACCTGCGTGGCGGCGATTTCGCCTTCCCCCTGGGGCTGTTCACCTGCGTAACCGGGGTCTCGGGCTCCGGAAAATCCACCCTGGTAAACAACACCCTGTATCCGGCCATCGCCAGCACCCTGCACGGTGGACGCCATACCATCGCGCCACACGACCGGATCCTCGGCATGGATCAGATCGACAAGGTCGTGGACATCGACCAGAGCCCGATCGGGCGCACCCCGCGTTCCAATCCCGCCACCTATACCGGGCTGTTCACGCCGATTCGCGAGCTGTTCGCCGCGACCAATGAGGCACGCTCACGCGGCTACAAGCCCGGGCGGTTTTCCTTCAACGTGCGTGGCGGGCGCTGCGAGGCCTGCCAGGGAGACGGCGTGATCAAGGTGGAGATGCACTTCCTGCCGGACGTGTTCGTGCCCTGCGACGTCTGCCGCGGGCAGCGCTACAACCGCGAGACCCTCGATGTGCGCTACAAGGGCAGGAACATCCACGAGGTCCTCGAGATGACCGTGGAGGAGGCCCTGGACTTTTTCCAGCCCGTCCCGGTGATTCACCGCAAACTGGAGACGTTGATGGAGGTGGGCCTGTCCTACATCCAGCTCGGCCAGAATGCGACCACCCTGTCCGGCGGCGAGGCCCAGCGCATCAAACTGGCACGCGAGCTGTCCAAGCGCGATACGGGCCGCACGCTGTACATCCTCGACGAACCGACCACCGGGTTGCACTTTGAGGATATCGCGCAGCTCCTGCGCGTGCTGCACCGCCTGCGCGACCACGGCAACACCATCGTGGTCATCGAACACAATCTCGACGTGATCAAGACCGCCGACTGGATCCTCGATATCGGCCCGGAGGGCGGCAGTGGCGGCGGCGAACTGCTGATCGCCGGCACGCCGGAGGCCGTGGCCAACGCCCCGCAGAGCCACACCGGCCGCTTCCTCGCGCCGCTGCTGGACGCGGCGCGCAGTGCGCGCGCAGCCAGCGCCTAGGAGCCTGTCGGCCTTGGGACTGATCTGCCGCGCGTGGGCAGGAGAGTGGACCCTTTTTCCGCTCTCTCTCGTTACATAGTTCCCACTATGAGCCTCGAAAGACCGAGAAAATCGCCTCGCCCTCCTGCCTCACGCTCGCGACAATCGCCCAAATCCGACAGGCTCCTAGCTCCCAGTCGCAGCCAGGGCCCGTTGCCTTCGGCCAGCCAGCCGTCCTGCACGGCAGTAGCGGGCCCTGGATCCGGTTCTGGTGATTACGGTGGCTCCAGCTCGGCGCCCTGCCCCGTAATGGCCAGGCTTGGAGCTGCCCTTCGTTTTTACGCTGCCTTTGGTCCACATACTGTCAGGCGCTGACTCGCCAGCGCACCGCGAGGCACGTAAACACCGGATGCCGAACCAGGCCCAGCCAACACCAAGGCCGGCCGGTGAGCGGACGGGCGAAGGTGCGGTAAACACCGACGATACATCCTGCCGCGGGCGCGCGACGCGCCCCTTCGCATGGGACCTAACACGCGAAAAGCCGGCACTCGGCCGGCTTTTCGTTACTCTCGCCTGGCAAAGCGCCAGGCCCCGCCGGATACCGTTCAGGCGGCCTCGCTATCCGCTTCCGGACGATCCACCAGCTCGACATAAGCCATCGGGGCATTGTCCCCCGCGCGGTTGCCGCACTTGAGGATGCGCAGGTAGCCACCCGGCCGTTCCTGATAGCGCGGCCCCAGCTCCTGAAAGAGCTTGCCCACGATTTCCTTGTCGCGCAGCCGCGCAAAAGCCAGCCGGCGCCCATGCACGCTGTCTTCCTTCGCCAGCGTGATCAGCGGCTCGGCCACCCGGCGCAGTTCCTTGGCCTTCGGCAGCGTGGTCTTGATCAGTTCGTGCCGAAACAGCGACACGGCCAGCGCCTGGAACATGGCCTTGCGGTGCGAACTGTTGCGGCCCAACTGACGACCGGAATGACGATGACGCATGACAGATACCCTCTGGAAAACGGTGGCGCGTTACGCGCCCGAATGATTATTCGTTGTCGTCGCGCAGACCCGGCGGCGGCCAGTTCTCCAGCCGCATGCCCAGCGACAGACCGTGCGTAGCCAGCGTGTCCTTGATCTCGGTCAGCGACTTCTTGCCGAGGTTCGGGGCGCGCAGCAACTCGACCTCGGTGCGCTGCACCAGGTCGCCGATGTAGTACAGGTTCTCGGCCTTCAGGCAATTCGCGGAACGAACCGTCAGTTCCAGCTCATCCACCGGACGCAGCAGGATCGGGTCCATCGCACCGGCTCCGGCCCCCGGGGCTTCGGCCGCCTCTTCCTGCAGGTCCACGAACGGGGCGAGTTGACCCTGCAAGATCGTCGCGGCCTGGCGCACGGCATCGTCTGGCGCGATCGCGCCATTCGTTTCGAGCTCCAGCACCAGCCGGTCCATATCGGTACGCTGCGCCAGACGCGCGCTTTCGACTCGATACGCCACGCGCCGGATCGGACTGAAGCTCGCATCCAACAGCAAGCGACCGATACCGGTGTCCTCACTGTCACCGCTCGCACGAGCGGTCACCGGCTCATAGCCCTGACCCGCGCGGGCCAGCAGCGTCATATCCAGTTCCACGTTCTTGGTAATGGTCGCGATCACGTGATCGGGGTTGACCACCTCGACGTCGTGGTCAAGCTGGATATCCCCGGCGGTCACCACACACGGGCCCTTCGCCTTGAGGCTCAGCGTGGATTCTTCGCGCGAATGCATGCGCAGTGCCACGCCCTTCAGGTTCAGCAGGATATCCACTACATCCTCCTGCACCCCTTCGATCGCCGTGTACTCGTGCAACACGCCCTCGATGCGTGCCTCCACGATAGCGGCGCCGGGAATCGAGGACAGGAGCACCCGCCGCAGGGCGTTGCCCAGGGTATGCCCGAAGCCCCGCTCCAGCGGTTCCAGAGCGACCTTGGCCTGATTCCGGTTCTCGGCCTCGACCTCGATCTGTTGTTTCTTGACCGTTTCGTTCGACTGCATGGTGGCTCCTGGCTACAGGCCGGCTGATTACTTCGAGTACAACTCGACGACGAGCGACTCGTTGATGTCGGAGGGCAGGTCCGAGCGATCCGGGATCGCCTTCAGGGTGCCCTCGAACTTGCTGGTGTCGACCTCGACCCAACTCGGAAAGCCGCCCTGTTCGGCCAGCGTCATCGCGTCCTGGATTCGTACCTGCTTGCGCGCCTTTTCACGCACGGTGACCACATCCGACGGCTGCACCTGATAGGCCGCAATGTTCACAACCTGTCCATTGACCATGATCGATCGGTGCGCGACCAGCTGGCGCGCCTCGGAACGCGTGGAACCGAAGCCCATGCGATACACGACGTTGTCCAGACGACCCTCCAGCAACTTAAGCAGATTCTCGCCGGTGGAGCCCTTGCGCTGCGCCGCCTTCTTGTAATAGTTGCGGAACTGCTTCTCCAGTACGCCATAGATCCGGCGCAGCTTCTGCTTCTCGCGCAGCTGCACGGCGTAGTCAGACAGCCGGGTGCGGCGCTCGCCGTGCTGACCCGGCGGCTTGTCCAGCTTGCACTTTGTTTCCAGGGCGCGAGCCGCGCTCTTCAGGCCCAGATCAACGCCTTCACGCCGACTCAGCTTGCACTTTGGTCCAATGTAACGAGCCATACTAAAACTCCAGCGTTAAACGCGACGCTTCTTGGGCGGCCGGCAGCCGTTATGGGGGATCGGGGTCACGTCACTGATATTGGTGATCTTGAACCCGGCATTGTTCAGCGCACGTACCGCCGACTCGCGACCCGGTCCCGGCCCGCGCACCATCACGTCGAGGTTCTTCACTCCGTGCTCGGCGGCTGCCGTCCCGGCGCGTTCCGCAGCGACCTGGGCGGCAAACGGGGTCGACTTGCGCGACCCGCGGAAACCGGAGCCCCCGGAGGTGGCCCAGCTGATCGCGTTGCCCTGCCGGTCGGTGATCGTGATGATCGTGTTGTTGAACGTGGCATACACGTGAGCCACGCCCTCGGCGATATTCTTGCGGACCTTTTTCTTGGTCCGAGTCTGCGCTTGTGCCATGTACCTGTGATCCCAGTCTGATTACTTGCGAATCGGGCGCCGCGGACCCTTGCGGGTGCGCGCGTTGGTCTGCGTCTGCTGGCCCCGCAGGGGCAGCCCGCGGCGATGACGCACTCCGCGGTAGCAGCCCAGATCCATCAGCCGCTTAATATTCATGCTCACCTCGCGCCGCAGATCCCCTTCCACCGGGAACTTGTCGATCTGGGCGCGCAGAGCGTCGACTTCGGCATCGGTCAGATCCCGCACCTTGATATCGGGGCGCACGCCCGCGGCATCGCAGATCTGGCGGGCCCGAGTCGGGCCGATCCCGTAGATCGCGGTCAGGGCGACCACGGTATGCTTCTGATCAGGAATGTTTATTCCGGCGACGCGAGCCATCCAACCTCTCCATCAAATCCAACAAAATTCGGCAAAGCCGGCTATCTTAGCAGTCCAGCGCCGGCTCGCCAAGATCAACCCTGGCGTTGCTTGTGCCGGGCATCGGAACAGATCACCCGGACCACCCCGTTACGCCGGATCACCTTGCAGTTGCGGCAGATCGGCTTCACAGATGCACGTACTTTCATCGTCTTTCTCCAGTCTTCCTAGCGGATCCCGGTCCCGCCGAAACCCTTCAGATTCGCCTTCTTCATCAACCCTTCGTACTGGTGCGACACCAAGTGCGACTGCAACTGCGCCATGAAATCCATGACCACGATCACGATGATCAGCAGCGACGTCCCGCCGAAGTAGAACGGCACGTTCCAGTACAGGATCAGGAACTCCGGCAGCAGACACACCGCGGTGATGTACACCGCACCGACCGCAGTCAGGCGCGTCATCACCCCGTCAATGAAACGTTCGGTCTGCACACCGGGACGGATCCCCGGAATGAAAGCGCCCTGCTTCTTCAGGTTTTCCGCCGTATCGCGCGAGTTGAATACCAGCGCGGTGTAGAAGAAACAAAAGAAGATAATCGCGGCTGCATAAAACGCTACATACAGCGGCTGTCCGGGCGCCAGCGTCGTCGAGATCTCGCGCAGCCAGTCCATCCCTTCCGCCTGTCCGAACCACTGACCCAGGGTCGACGGAAAAAGAATGATACTCGATGCGAAGATCGGCGGGATCACACCCGCCATGTTCAGCTTCAGCGGCAGATGCGAGGACTGGCCACCGACCATCTTCCGGCCCACCTGCCGCTTGGCGTAATTGATCGTGACCCGCCGCTGGCCGCGTTCGACAAAAACCACGAAGGCGGTCACCGCCAGTGCCAGCACGATCAGGATCACGACGAAGGCCGCGGCCAGCTCACCGGTACGCGCCAGTTCCAGCGTCCCGGCGACCGCGCCCGGCAACCCGGCCACGATCCCTCCAAAGATAATGATCGAGATCCCGTTGCCAATGCCCCGCTCGGTGATCTGTTCGCCCAGCCACATCAGGAACAGCACGCCCGTCACCAGCGAGACCACCACCGTAAAGATGAACACCGGCCCCGGATTCAGGGCCATCGGCATCCCCTGGATGGTCTGCCCATTCAACGCGACCCCGATACCGATGCTCTGAAATAGCGCCAGCGCGACGGTGCCGTAGCGGGTGTACTGGGTAATCTTTCGGCGCCCCGCCTCGCCTTCCTTTTTCAGCTGCTGCAGCGCCGGTACCGTCGCGGCGAGCAGCTGCATGATAATCGCGGCGGAGATATACGGCATGACGCCCAGCGCGAAGATCGACAGCCGTTCCAGCGCCCCCCCCGAGAACATGTTGAACATGTCCAGGATGGTGCCGCTTTGCTGTTCGAAGAACTGACTGACGGCCACCGGATTGATCCCCGGAACGGGGATGAAGGTACCGATGCGGTACACCACAAGCGCGCCCAGCACGAACAACAGGCGTTGGCGCAATTCGGTGAAACCGGTGAGGCCACCACCGGAACGTGCTGTCGCTCCTCGCGCCATTATACGGCCTCGACGGTCCCGCCGGCGGCCTCGATCGCGGCCTTCGCACCTCTGGTCACGCCCACGCCCTTGACGCTGCAGGCCTTGCTCACCTCACCCGACGCAAAGATCTTTGCAGACTGCACATCCGCCCGGATCACACCCGCGGCCTTCAGGCTGTCCAGGGTGATCTCGCCGTTCTCGACCCGCGCCAGTTCGCTCAGCCGTACTTCGGCGGCAAATCGCTGCTTGCGCGAGCGAAAGCCCACCTTCGGCAGGCGCCGTTGCAACGGCATTTGCCCGCCTTCGAACCCGGTCTTGGTAAAGCCGCCGGAGCGGGATTTCTGACCCTTGTGGCCGCGCCCGCCGGTCTTGCCCAGCCCGGAGCCAATGCCCCGGCCAACGCGCTTGCCCGGCTTGCGTGCCCCGTCAGGGCTCGTGATGTCGTTCAGTCGCATGTCTAGACTTCCTCTACCTTCAGCAGGTACGACACCTTCTTAACCATGCCCCAGTTCTCCGGGGTAGCCTCGACGGTGGACGTGCTGTGGGTCTTGCGCAGCCCCAGCCCGCGAACACAGGCCTTGTGCGAGGCCATGCGCCCGGCGGTGCTGCGCACCAGTGTCAGCTTGAGTTTGCTCATGACTAGCTCGTCACTTCTTCGACAGTCTTGCCGCGCTTGGCGGCGACTCGTTCCGGCGAATTCACCATGGCCAAGCCATTGATGGTCGCCTGGACGACGTTGATCGGATTGCGCGAACCCTGGCACTTAGCCAGCACGTTGCGCACGCCGGCGACTTCCAGCACCGCACGCATCGCACCACCGGCGATGATCCCGGTCCCTTCCGAGGCCGGTTGCATGTACACCTTTGCGGCGCCATGGCGGCCCTTCACGGCGTACTGCAGCGTACCGTCGTTCAGCGCCACCTGGCGGAGTTCCTGGCGCGCCTGCTGCATCGCCTTCTGAATCGCCTGCGGGACTTCGCGAGCCTTGCCATAGCCGAAACCGACACGGCCTTCTCCGTCACCGACCACGGTCAGGGCCGCGAATCGGAATTGCCGGCCACCCTTGACCACCTTGGCGACGCGGTTCACCCCGATCAGCTTCTCCTGCATGCCATCGGTGGCTTCGCTTACATCGTTACGTGCCATATCTCTCTCCGCTCGATCGCGTTTGACTAGAACTGCAGGCCGTTTTCGCGGGCCGCGTCGGCCAAAGCCTTGACGCGTCCGTGATAACGGAAGCCCGCGCGGTCAAACGCGACCTGTTCAATACCGGCCTTGCGTGCCCGTTCGGCAATCGCCTGCCCGACTCGGGCGGCCGCCTCCGCGTTGCCGGTATATCCGCCGGCATTCTTCAGGTCCTTTTCCACCGTGGAGGCCGAAGCCACCACCGTGTCGCCCGACGGGGCGATCACCTGTGCATACATGTGACGCGGGGTCCGGTGAATACAAAGACGATGCACCCCCAGCTCACGGATTTTGAACCGTGCGCGTCGCGCCCTCTTCAGTCTGGCCTCTTTCTTGTCCACTGGTGCCTACCTACTTCTTCTTGGCTTCTTTGCGCACAATGCGCTCGTCTTTGTACTTCACGCCCTTGCCCTTGTAGGGCTCCGGCGGACGCATCCCGCGGATGTTCGCCGCGACCTGCCCAACCTTCTGGCGATCAATACCCTTGACCACGACCTCGGTCGGCGAAGGCACCTCGACATTCACGCCATCCGGGATGGCGTAATCGATCGGATGCGAGTAACCGAGCGTCAGATTCAGGTTACTCCCCTGAACCTGTGCACGATAACCGACGCCCACCAGTTCCAGGGTCCTGGTGAACCCCTCGCTGACACCGTGCACGTGGTTGCCCAGGAGCGCACGAATGGTACCGGCGAGCGCTACGTTTTTCGCGTTCTCGTGCGCCTGCACACGAACCACGCCTTCCTCGACGGTCACAGTCACCTGCTCTGGGCACGCCAGGTGCAGCTCGCCCTTCGGACCCTTGACGGTGATCTCGCTTTCCTTCTGCTCGAGCGTGACGCCGTTCGGCAGCTTGATCGGGAGATTTGCAATGCGTGACATGCTCGATTCCTCAGTAGATCTTGCAGAGCACCTCGCCGCCCTGGCCAACAGCCCGGGCCGCGCGGTCGCTCATGACGCCCTGCGGAGTGGAAATCACCGCCACGCCAAGACCGGCGTTAATTTTCGGAAGCTCGTCCTTGCCACGATAGATACGCAGCCCCGGGCGCGAGATCCGCTCGACGTTCTCGATGACCCCCTGCCCCTCGAAATACTTCAGCTGAACCACCAGCTTCTTCGACGCGGCCTCACCGTCGACCTGGATATCACCCACGAAACCCTCTTCGGCGAAGACCTTCAGGATCGCTTCCTTGGCCTTGCTGTAGGGGATGGTGACCTGCTGCTTATCCGCGCGTTGCGCATTGCGCAGCCGGGTCAGCAGATCGGAAATCGGATCGGTCATCATTGCTCGTGTCTCCTTACCAGCTCGCCTTGCGCAGGCCCGGGATCTCGCCCTTCATGGCATGCTCGCGCAGCTTGTTACGGCCCAGGCCGAAGCGGCGGTAATAGCCCTTCGGGCGACCGGTCACGCCACAGCGATTCGTCTGCCGCACCGAGGACGAATCCCGCGGGAGCTTCTGCAGCGCGTGCATGGCCGCAAGTCGTTCTTCGCCCGACTTGGTCTCGTCGACCACGATTGCCTTGAGCTCCGCTCGCTTCGCGGCATACTTCTTGACCAGACGGGCGCGCTTGTTTTCGCGCTCGATCATCGAAACCTTCGCCATTTGCGCTACCTCTTTTACTGCCGGAACGGGAACCGGAAGGCCTCCAGAAGGGCCTTGGCTTCCGCATCCGTCTTTGCGCTGGTTGTAATCGTGATGTCCATGCCGCGCAGCTTGTCGACACGGTCGTAATCGATCTCCGGGAAGATGATCTGTTCCTTGATGCCCAGCGAGTAATTCCCCCGGCCATCGAACGACTTCGGACTGAAGCCGCGGAAATCCCGAACCCGCGGCAGTGCCACGTTGATCAGGCGATCCAGGAACTCGTACATCTGCCGCCGGCGCAGGGTGACCTTGCAACCGATCGGATAGTCGTCGCGAATCTTGAAGCCCGCGATCGATTTGCGGGCCTTCGTGACCACGGGCTTCTGCCCAGCGATCGCGGCCATGTCACTGACCGCGTGCTCGATCACCTTCTTGTCCGCAACCGCATCGCCAAGTCCCATATTCAGGGTCACCTTGGTCACGCGGGGAATTTCCATCACGTTCGCATAGCCGAACTGCTCGCGCAGGGCCTGCTTCACGTTGGATTCGTATTGTTCTTTCAAGCGTTCCATAAACCGTCCGTTCCGCGTTATGCGTCCACGACCTCGCCGTTCGAGCAGAAGACGCGCACCTTGCGTCCGTCTTCCAGGGTCTTGAACGACACGCGATCACCCTTGTCGGTTGCCGGGTTGAAGAGCATCACGTTGGAGATGTCCATCGGCATCTCCATCTCGATGATGCCGCCACCGACCCCCCGCTGCGGGTTCGGTTTCTGATGCTTCTTCACCATGTTGATGTTCTGCACCACGACCTTGTCGTCCCGGACCCGGACCACGCTGCCGCGTCGGCCCTTGTCCTTGCCTGCGATCACGACGACATCGTCGCCTTTGCGAATCTTCTTCATCACGCCCTCACAGCACTTCCGGAGCGAGGGAGATGATCTTCATGTACTTCTCCCCTCGCAGTTCACGCGTCACCGGCCCAAAGATACGGGTGCCGATCGGCTGATTCTGGTTGTTCAGCAGCACCGCGGCATTCCGGTCGAAGCGAATTACCGAACCATCCGGGCGGCGTACGCCGGAGGCCGTACGCACCACGACCGCGGAGTAGACGTCGCCCTTCTTGACCTTGCCGCGCGGGATCGCGTCCTTGACGCTGACCTTGATCACGTCGCCGACCCGGGCGTACCGACGATGCGAGCCGCCCAGGACCTTGATGCACTGGAGCCGCCGGGCACCGCTGTTGTCCGCGGCCTCAAGAACGGTCTGCATTTGAATCATGACTTATCTCCCAGTAACCCGGATCAAAGGGCGTCGTGCCCGACCACTTCGATCAGGGCAAAGCGCTTGTGCTTCGAGACCGGACGGCATTCACGAATGCGCACGCGGTCGCCCATGCGCGACACGTTCTCCTCGTCATGGACATGCAGCTTGGTGCTGCGACGAATGAACTTGCCATACAGTGGATGACGCACACGACGCTCGACCAGGACCGTCCGGGTCTTGTCGTTCTTGTCGCTGATCACGCGGCCCACTACGGAGCGCTGGGTCTTGGAACCTTCCTCGGTCATCGTCTTAGCCTGCCCTTCTGCGTTCATTCATCAGCGTCTTGATCTGCGCGATCTCGCGCCGCACCTTGCCGACCCGGTCGGGGCGCGCGAGCTGACCAATGGCCTTCTGCATGCGCAGCCCGAACTGCTCCTTGTAGAGCGCCTCGAGCTCGCTCTTCAGATCGTCGTCCGACTTGTTTCTCAGTTCGTTCGCTTTCATCACATCACCTGCCGACGGGTAAACACCGTCTTGACCGGGAGCTTGGCGGCCGCCAGACGCATGGCTTCACGCGCCACATCTTCCTGCACGCCCTCCATCTCGTAGAGCATCCGCCCCGGCTGGACCTTGCAAACCCAGTACTCGACGCCGCCCTTGCCCTTGCCCATACGCACCTCAAGGGGCTTCTTGGTCACCGGCACGTCCGGGAATACGCGGATCCAGATCTTCCCGCCCCGCTTGATATGCCGGACCATTGCGCGCCGCGCGGCCTCGATCTGACGGGCAGTGATGCGTCCGCGTTCGACGGCCTGCAGGCCGTATTCACCGAAGCTGACCTTCGCGCCGACCGAGGCCATGCCCCGGTTACGGCCCTTGAATTGCTTGCGGAATTTGGTTCTTTTTGGCTGCAGCATGATTCTGTCCTAGCTCGCGTTGGCCGCGGTACGCGTGGCTTCGGCGGGTTCCAGGCCGAAGACCTCGCCCTTGAAGATCCACACCTTCACGCCAATGATCCCGTAGGTCGTGCGCGCCTCGGCAAAACCGTAATCAATGTCCGCCCGCAGCGTGTGCAGCGGCACGCGACCCTCGCGGTACCACTCCGAACGCGCAATCTCGGCACCGTTCAGGCGCCCGGAGACATGCACCTTGATGCCCTGGGCACCCAGACGCATTGCGTTGCCGACCGCGCGCTTCATCGCGCGCCGAAACATGATGCGGCGCTCGAGCTGCTGGGCGATCCCCTCGGCCACCAGCTGCGCCTCAATCTCGGGCTTGCGCACCTCTTCGATATTGATCTTGACCGATCCGTAGTCCAGGCCGGTCTCGCGGGCGACTTCGTGGCGGAGTTTCTCGATATCTTCGCCCTTTTTGCCGATCACAATCCCCGGACGCGCTGTCTGGATCGTGATATGCGCGGCCTTCGCCGGGCGCTCGATGGCAACGCGACTCACCGAGGCGTGAGCCAGCTTCTTCAGCAGGAACTCGCGCAGTCGGATATCGTTGTTCAGCGTCTCGCCGAACTCGCGACCGTCGGCGTACCAGGTCGCGGCCCATGGGCGCGAAATGCCGAGCCGAATACCGGTTGGATGTACTTTCTGACCCATGGCTATTTCGCTCCCTTCTCGCTGACGCCGACGAGGATGTGGCTCGTCCGCTTCATGATGCGGTTGCCGCGGCCCTTGGCACGGGCGCGCATACGCTTGAGCACCGGGCCTTCGTCGATCTGAATCCGCGAGATGCGCAGTTCGTCGATATCGGCACCATCGTTGTTCTCGGCATTCGCGATCGCGGACTCGAGGACCTTCTTCACGACGGCGGCCGGCTTCTTGGCGCTGAAGGCGAGCTCGTTGAGCGCGTCCTCGACCCGCAGGCCGCGGACCTGGTCGGCGACCAGGCGCGTCTTCTGCGGCGAGATCCGCGCAAAGCGCAGTTTTGCAATCGTCTCCATCGTTCTTCCTCAGCGCGACTTCTTGTTGGCGATGTGACCCTTGAAGGTCCGGGTCGCCGCAAATTCGCCCAGCTTGTGACCCACCATGTTTTCGTTGATCAGAACCGGCACATGCTGACGACCGTTATGTACCGCGACGGTCAGCCCCACCATCTGCGGAATGATCATCGAACGGCGCGACCAGGTCTTGATCGGACGCCGATCGTTCTTTTCGATGGCTTCGTCCACCTTCTTGCGGAGGTGGTGGTCGACAAACGGACCTTTCTTTAATGAACGCGGCATGCTGGCACTCCGTTACTTCTTGCGCCGCCGCACGATCATGCGGTCGGTACGTTTGTTGTTGCGGGTCTTGTAGCCCTTGGTCGGGCGACCCCACGGGGTCACCGGATGACGCCCGAAGTTCCGACCCTCGCCGCCACCGTGCGGGTGGTCAACCGGGTTCATCACGGTGCCGCGCACGGTCGGACGAACTCCGACCCAGCGCTTCGCACCGGCCTTTCCGAATTTCTTCAGGCTGTGCTCCGAGTGCCCCACCTCGCCGATCGCGGCCCGGCATTCGCTCGGAACGCGCCGCATTTCACCGGAACCGAGGCGCAGCGTGGCCTGCGAACCCTCGCGGGCCACCACCTGCGCGGAGGTCCCGGCCGAACGCACCATCTGCGCGCCCTTGCCCGGCTTCAACTCGACACAGTGCACGACAGTACCCACCGGAATGGAACGCAGACTCATCGCATTGCCCGGCCGAATCGGCGCCTGCGAACCGCTAATCACGGAATCACCGACCTTAAGACCCTTCGGCGCAAGGATGTAGCGGCGCTCGCCGTCGGAGTACAGCAGAAGGGCGATGTTGGCGCTGCGGTTCGGATCGTATTCCAGGCGCTCTACCCGCGCCGGGATATTGTCCTTGGTGCGCTTGAAATCGATGACGCGATAATGCTGCTTGTGTCCACCGCCCACATGACGGGTGGTAATACGACCGGCATTATTGCGCCCCCCCGAGCGCGACTGCTTTTCCAGCAGCGGCGCATGCGGGGCACCCTTGTGCAGTCCGTCGCCCCGGACCTTGACCGCGTGGCGGCGCCCGGCAGAGGTCGGATTGGTCTTGATAATCGCCATGACTAGACCTGCTCTCCTTCGCCCAGGTCGATGTTCTCGCCCTCGGCGAGCGACACATAGGCCTTCTTCCAGTGGTTGCGGCGACCGAACAGGCGACCGAACCGCTTATTCTTGCCCTGCTGATTCAGCGTCCGCACCCTGGCCACACGCACCTCGAACAACTGCTCGATGGCGGCCTTGATTTCGGCCTTCTCCGCATCGGGCAGAACGCGGAACACGTACTGGTTCAGCTCGCCCGCGTTGGTGGACTTTTCCGAGACCACCGGACCCTGAATAATCTGCATCAAGCGTGCATTCATGCCAGCCACTCCTCGAGCTTGCGGACCGCCGCCTCGCTGATCACCACCGTGTCGGCGCCGACCAGGATCGCCGGATTCACTTCACTGGTGGTGGCAACGTCCACGTGGGGCACATTGCGCAGCGCGCGCTCGGTCATCGTATCTTCTTCGGCCAGGACAACCAGGCCCCTTTCCAGCCCCAGCTCGGCCAGGCGTGCCACCCCGTCGCGGGTCTTGCCGGATTCGACCGCGAAATTCGCGACCACCTTCAGACGTTCCTGGCGCAGGAGCTCGGAAAGGATGGATGCCATCGCGGCGCGATACATCTTCTTGTTCAGCTTCTGCGAGAAGTCCCGGGTACGCGCGGCGAACACTTTGCCGCCCCCGGTCCACAGCGGGCTGCGAATAGTACCAGCTCGCGCGCGCCCCGTCCCCTTCTGACGAAACGGCTTGATGCCGCCGCCGCTCACCTGGGAACGAGTTTTCTGCGCGCGGGTGCCGCTGCGCGCCCCGGCGAGCTGCGCGACCACACTCTGGTGGACCAGCGCTTCGTTGAAGTCCCGCTCGAAGCAGGCGGGGGACAGCTCCACGCTGGTCCCGGTATCGGCAGTCGTTACTTGCATTGTCTTAACCCTTCGCCTTCACGGCCGGACGGATCATCACGTCGGAACTCGGCGCGCCCGGCACGGCACCCTGAACCAGGACCAGGCTGCGATCGGCATCGACGCGCACCACCTTGAGGTTCTGGATGGTCTTGCGCTCGGCACCCATGTGGCCGGCCATCTTCTTGCCCTTGAACACACGGCCGGGGCTCTGGTTCTGGCCAATGGAGCCCGGCGCACGATGCGCCAGCGAGTTGCCGTGGGTCGCGTCCTGGGTGCGGAAGTTGTGACGCTTGACCACACCCTGGAAGCCCTTGCCCTTGCTTTGCGCGGTGACGTCGACGGTCTGGCCCTCCTCGAACCGATCAACGCCGATGGTATCGCCGGCCGCGATGCCCTCCAGCTCGCCTTCCTCGACCCGGAATTCCCACAGGCCGCGCCCCGGCTCCACGTTGGCGGCCGCGAAATGGCCCGCCTCCGGCTTGCTGACGCGCGAGGGCTTGCGTTCACCCGCGGTCACCTGGATCGCGTTGTAACCGTCGCCGTCGGTGCGCTTGACCTGGACCACGCGATTGTTGTCCACCTGCAGCACCGTGACCGGCACGGAGACACCGTCGTCCGTAAAGACGCGTGTCATACCGAGCTTGCGACCGATGAGTCCAAGAGCCATTACAAAACCCCTTCCGTATCAGACGGCGCTGGCAAGCGCCCTAAAGCCGTGGCCCGGCGAAGATTCCGCCGGGCCACGGAAAGCCCAATAGTATGGCAGAAAGTTAACCGTTAGTTAAGCCTGATCTGAACATTCACGCCGGCAGCCAGGTCCAGCTTCATCAGGGCGTCGACGGTCTTGTCCGTCGGGTCCAGAATGTCCATCAGGCGCTTGTGCGTGCGCAGCTCGTACTGGTCACGCGCGTCCTTGTTGACGTGCGGCGAGATCAGGACGGTATACGCCTCGCGTTTGGTCGGCAGCGGAATCGGGCCCTTGACGCGGGCGCCGGTCCGTTTCGCCGTCTCCACAATCTCTGCGGCGGAGCGATCGATCAGACGGTGATCAAAGGCCTTGAGGCGGATTCGGATTCGCTGATTAGCCATTTTGCTCACTCGATGATCTTGGAGACGACGCCGGCGCCGACGGTGCGGCCGCCTTCGCGGATCGCGAAACGCAACCCGTCTTCCATCGCAATCGGGCTGATCAGCGACACCGTCATCTTCACGTTGTCACCCGGCATCACCATCTCGGTGCCTTCCGGCAGCTCCACCGAGCCCGTCACGTCCGTCGTGCGGAAGTAAAACTGCGGACGATACCCGTTAAAGAACGGCGTGTGACGACCACCCTCGTCCTTGCCCAGGATGTACACCTCAGCCTCGAAATGCGTGTGCGGCGTAATCGAACCCGGCTTGCACAGCACCTGACCACGCTGGACCTCGTCACGCTTGGTACCACGCAGCAGCACGCCCACATTGTCGCCCGCCTCGCCCTGGTCCAGCAGCTTGCGGAACATCTCCACACCCGTAACCGTGGTCTTCTGGGTGTCGCGAATCCCGACAATCTCGATCTCTTCGCCAACCTTCACCACACCGCGCTCGACACGCCCGGTCACCACAGTGCCGCGACCCGAAATCGAAAACACGTCTTCCACCGGCATCAGGAAATCGCCGTCCACCGCACGCTCCGGCTCCGGAATCCAGCTGTCCATCGCCTCGACCAGCTTGTAGATCGCCTGCGCGCCCACTTCGCTCTCGTCACCTTCCAGCGCCTTCAGCGCCGAACCCGTCACGATCGGGGTGTCGTCCCCGGGGAAATCGTACGAAGACAGCAGATCCCGCACTTCCATCTCGACCAGCTCCAGAAGCTCCGGATCGTCGACCATGTCCGCCTTGTTCAAAAACACCACGATGTACGGCACACCCACCTGACGTGCCAGCAGGATGTGCTCGCGGGTCTGCGGCATCGGACCGTCGGCCGCCGACACCACCAGGATCGCGCCGTCCATCTGCGCCGCCCCCGTGATCATGTTCTTCACATAGTCCGCGTGCCCCGGGCAGTCCACATGCGCGTAATGACGGCTGTCCGACTCATACTCCACATGCGCCGTCGCGATCGTAATCCCGCGCGCCTTCTCTTCCGGCGCATTGTCAATCTGGTCAAAAGCACGCGCCTCACTCCCGTACTTCTTCCCCAGCACCGCCGTCAACGCCGCCGTCAGGGTCGTCTTCCCGTGGTCCACATGACCAATCGTTCCCACATTCACATGCGGCTTCTTACGCTCGAACTTTTCCTTGGACACAGCTCAAACCTCTTTGCAGTTCTTCAGATAACGCGAATTCGGATCAGGACGCCTTGGCAGCGACCGCTTCGGCCACCTGCGCAGGGGCCTCGGCATACTTGTCGAATTCCATCGAGTAGGTCGCGCGACCCTGGCTCATCGAGCGCAGCTGGGTCGAGTAGCCAAACATCTCGGACAGCGGGACCTCGGCCTTCAGCAGCTTCTGGCCGGCCACGTCCTCCATGCCCTTCACGAGTCCGCGGCGCCGGTTGAGGTCGCCCATCACATCGCCCATGTACTCCTCGGGCGTCTCGACTTCGACCTTCATCATCGGCTCGAGCAGGACCGCACCGGCCTTCAGTGCGCCTTCCTTGAAGGCCATCGAGCCGGCCACCTTGAACGCCATCTCGTTGGAATCGACGTCGTGGTAGGAGCCGTCGAACAGGGTGACCTTGACGTCCACCACCGGATACCCGGCAAGTACGCCGTTGGCCATCTGCTCCTCGACGCCCTTGTTCACCGCCGGAATATAGTCCTTCGGGACCACCCCGCCCACGATGGCATTGGCGAATTCGTATCCGTCACCCGGCTCCTGCGGCTCGATACGCAGCCAAACATGCCCGTACTGGCCGCGACCGCCCGACTGACGGACAAACTTGCCTTCCACCTCGACACTCTTCTTGATCGTTTCGCGATAGGCCACCTGCGGCTGACCCACATTCGCCTCGACCTTGAATTCGCGCTTCATGCGGTCAACCAGCACCTCGAGATGCAGCTCGCCCATCCCGGAGATGATGGTCTGACCGGATTCTTCGTCAGTGTGCACCCGGAACGACGGGTCTTCCTGCGCCAGCTTGTTCAGCGCAATACCCATCTTTTCCTGGTCACTCTTGGTCTTGGGTTCCACCGCGATCGAGATCACCGGATCGGGGAACTCCATGCGCTCCAGCTCAACCGGATCGTTCGGATCGCACAGCGTCGAACCGGTGTAAAGATCCTTGAGCCCGACGACCGCACCGATATCCCCGGCACGCAGTTCCTTGATCTCCTCGCGGGAGTTGGAGTGCATCTGCAGGATCCGGCCAATCCGTTCGCGACGGTTGTTCTGGGTGTTCAGCACAGTGTCGCCCGCGCTCACCACACCGGAGTAGACCCTTACGAAGGTCAGCGAGCCGACATAGGGGTCGGTCATCAGCTTGAACGCCAGCGCGGCGAACGGCTCATCATCCGAGGCCTTCTTCTCGATCGGCTCTTCGGTGCCGGCCTTCACGCCCTTGATCGCGCGCACCTCTTCCGGCGACGGGAGCAACTCGACGACGGCGTCGAGCATGGCCTGAACGCCCTTGTTCTTGAATGCAGAGCCGCACAACATCGGCACGATCTCGAGCTCGATGGTGCGGTGGCGGAGCGCGGACTTGATCTCGTCCTCGGACAGCGTGCCCTCGTTGAGATACTTGTCCATCAGCTCTTCGGTGGCTTCGGCCGCAGCCTCAAGCATGTTCTCGCGCCACTTCTCGGCTTCGGCCCGGAGCTCATCCGGGATGTCCTTGTATTCGAAGGAGATCCCGAAGTTCTCTTCATCCCAGTAGATGGCCTGCATCTTGACCAGGTCGATCACGCCACGGAAATTGTCCTCGGCGCCAATCGGCAGCTGGATCGGCACCGGGTTGGCCTGAAGGCGTTGCCTCATCTGCTCGTAGACCCGCAGAAAGTCCGCGCCGGCGCGGTCCATCTTGTTCACGAAGGCCATCCGCGGCACGCTGTACTTGGTTGCCTGCCGCCACACCGTCTCGGACTGGGGCTGCACGCCGCCGACTGCGCAATACACCATCACTGCGCCATCCAGGACACGCATGGAGCGTTCCACCTCAATGGTGAAGTCCACGTGCCCCGGGGTGTCGATGATATTGACGCGGTGCTCAGGGAACTGCTGCGCCATGCCCGACCAGAAGCAGGTCGTTGCCGCGGAGGTAATGGTGATCCCGCGTTCCTGTTCCTGCTCCATCCAGTCCATCACGGCCGCACCGTCATGCACTTCGCCGATCTTGTGCGACAGCCCGGTATAGAACAGGATGCGCTCGGTCGTCGTCGTCTTGCCGGCGTCGATGTGCGCGCTGATCCCGATGTTCCGGTAGCGCTTCAGTGGGGTCTTGCGTGCCACGGTGAGCCTCTCTAAACAGGTTTACCAGCGGAAATGCGCGAACGCCTTGTTCGCATCCGCCATACGATGAGTGTCTTCGCGCTTCTTCACGGCCGTGCCCTTGCTGTCGGAGGCGTCCATAAGCTCGCCGGCCAGCTTCAGCGCCATGGTGCGTTCGCCGCGCTTGCGAGCGGCCTCGACCACCCAGCGCATGGCCAGTGCATCCTGGCGCACGGAGCGCACTTCCACCGGAACCTGGTAGGTGGCACCACCCACACGGCGCGACTTGACTTCCACTCGCGGACGCACATTGTCGAGCGCACGCTCCAGCGCACCCATGCCGTCACCCTGCTTGGCCTCGATCTGGTCCAGCGCACCGTACACGACCTGCTCGGCAACGGACTTCTTGCCGTCGCGCATCACAGTGTTGATGAACTTGGCCAGACGTTCGCTTCCGAACTTCGGGTCGGGGAGGATGTGACGCTTGGGTGCAGCTGCTCTTCTTGACATGTTTCAGTTCCCGGACTGGATCACGGTTAGGATTTCTTCGGACGCTTGGTGCCGTACTTCGAACGGCCCTGCGCGCGATTCTGCACGCCCTGGGTATCCAGGCTGCCGCGCACCGTGTGGTAGCGCACACCCGGGAGGTCCTTGACGCGCCCGCCACGGATCAGCACCACCGAGTGCTCCTGCAGGTTGTGGCCCTCGCCGCCGATGTAACTGCTGACTTCGTAGCCATTGGTCAGCCGCACGCGCGCAACCTTGCGCAGCGCGGAATTCGGCTTCTTCGGCGTGGTGGTGTAGACGCGGGTGCAGACCCCGCGCTTCTGCGGCGAACCCTGCAGCGCCGGCACTCCGCTCTTTTCCACGGGGCGCTTGCGCGGCTTGCGTACCAACTGGTTGATCGTGGCCATGAAACCCTTTCTCCTAGCCTAAAAATAACGACAGGCCGGCGCCGAGACCGGCCTGTCGAGGGAGCGGAATTCTAATCGCCGCCCCCGGTAGTGTCAACATGAGGAACGGGCTATTCAGCCCCGGTCTCCGCGTCCCCGGCATCGGGGCTGGTCACCTCCGGGCCTTCTTCGACCACGGCTTCCTCGGTGATTGCGTCAAAGTCGGGCATCTCCAGCTCGCGCTGACGGCGGCGCTCCTTGTGATAGGCAAGCCCCGTCCCGGCCGGAATCAAGCGTCCGACAATGACGTTCTCCTTCAGTCCGCGCAGGTCATCGCGTGCGCCCCGGGTCGAGGCCTCGGTCAGCACCCGCGTGGTTTCCTGGAAGGAGGCCGCAGAGATGAACGACTCGGTCACCAGCGACGCCTTGGTGATCCCCAACAACACACGCTCGTAGGTGGCCGGACGCTGGTCCGCATCGAGCTTTTCGTTCTCCTCCAGCACCCGGGTCCGGTCGACCTGGTCGCCGCCCAGGAACTTGGTGTCGCCGGGATCGAGGATATTCACCTTGCGCATCATCTGGCGCACGATCACCTCGATGTGCTTGTCGTTTATCTTCACCCCCTGCAGGCGGTAGACGTCCTGGATTTCCTGCACCTGGTATTCGGCCAGGGTGGTCACGCCCCGCAGACTCAGGATGTCGTGCGGATCCAGTTCGCCGTCGACCACGACCTCGCCCTGCTCGACACGTTCGCCTTCGAACACGTTCACCGTACGCAGCTTCGGGATCATCATCTCCACGGGCTCGCCCTGATCCGGGGTGATCACCAGACGCTGCTTGCCCTTGGTCTCCTTGCCGAACGACACGGTACCGGAGATCTGCGCCAGCACCGCCGGCTCCTTTGGACGCCGGGCCTCGAACAGGTCCGCCACCCGCGGCAGACCACCGGTGATATCGCGGGTCTTGGAGGACTCCTGCGGCAGGCGGGCGATGACGTCGCCGACCTCGACCCGCGCGTTGTCCTCGAGGTTGAAGATCGCGTTGGCGGGCAGCATGTACTGCGCGGGCATGTCAGTGCCCGGGATGTACACTTCGTTGCCGGCATCGTCCAGCAGCTTGACGGTGGGGCGCAGGTCCTTCCCGGCCGAGGAGCGACTCTTGGGGTCCAGCACCACGTTGGAGGACAGCCCGGTGAACTCGTCGGTCTCCTTGGTCACCGTCACGTTCTCGACAAAGTCTTCCAGACGGATGTTGCCGGCTACCTCGGTGACAATCGGGTGGGTATGCGGATCCCAGGTCGCGACCTCCTGTCCGGCCTCTACGCTGTTGCCGTCGTGAACTGTGATGGTCGCGCCGTACGGGATCTTGTAGCGCTCGCGCTCACGGCCCTGGTCATCGATCACGCCCAGTTCGCCGGAACGCGATACCGCGACCAGGTTGCCGGCCTTGTTGGTGACCGTCTTCAGGTTGTGCAGACGCACGGAACCCGAGTTCTTCACCTGGATCGCGCTGACGGTCACGGCACGGCTGGCGGCCCCGCCAATGTGGAAGGTCCGCATAGTCAGCTGGGTGCCCGGCTCGCCGATCGACTGCGCGGCGATGACGCCTACCGCCTCGCCGGCGTTGACCTCGTGACCGCGGGCCAGATCGCGCCCGTAGCACTTGGCGCAGATGCCCTGGCGGGTTTCGCAGGTGATGGCGGAGCGCACCCATACCTCGTCCACCGACGCGGCATCCAGGCTGTCCACCATGGCCTCGTCGAGCAGGGTGCCGGCGGGGATCAGGACCTCGTCGGTACCCGGACGCAGAACCTCCACCGCGGTGGTACGGCCGAGCACCCGGTCGCGCAGCGGTTCGACGACGTCGCCGCCCTCGATGATCGGCTTCATCAGCAGGCCCTGCTCGGTTCCGCAATCCGGCTCGGTGACCACCACGTCCTGGGAGACGTCCACCAGCCGTCGGGTCAGGTAGCCCGAGTTCGCAGTCTTCAGCGCGGTATCGGCCAGACCCTTGCGTGCGCCGTGGGTCGAGATGAAGTACTGCAGGACGTTCAGGCCCTCGCGGAAGTTCGCGGTGATCGGCGTCTCAATGATGGAACCATCCGGCTTGGCCATCAGACCACGCATGCCGGCCAGCTGACGGATCTGCGCGGCGGAACCACGCGCCCCGGAGTCGGCCATCATGAAGATCGAATTGAACGAGTTCTGCTCAACGGTCTCGCCATCCTTGTTGGTGACCTGTTCCTTGCCCAGGCGCTCCATCATGGCCTTGGCGACCTGGTCATTGCAGTGCGACCAGATATCCACGACCTTGTTGTAGCGCTCGCCCTTGGTGACAAGGCCCGAGCCGTACTGGTCTTCGATCTCTTTCACTTGGTCCTCGGCCGCCTGCAGGATCGGGTGCTTTTCGTCCGGGATCACCATGTCGTCGGCGCAGAACGACACGCCGGCGCGGGTGGAATAGTAGAACCCCGCGTACATTAGCTGGTCCGCGAACACGACCGTGTCCTTCAAACCAAGACGGCGGTAGCACTGGTTGATCAACCCGGAGATCGCCTTCTTGTTCAACTCGCGGTCGATCAGCTCGAACGGCAGGCCCTTGGGCATGATGCGCGACAGGATCGCGCGACCCACGGTGGTCTCCACGCGCATGGACGGCAGGGTCTCGCCCTCGCCGACCTCGGCCATGGTGTCCGCGATGCGTACGGTGATGCGCGCATGCAGATCGACCAGCTCGTGCTCGTAGGCGCGGTGCACCTCGTCCACGTCGGAGAAGGTCATGCCCTCGCCCCTGGCATTGACCTTCTCGCGCGAGAGGTAGTACAGACCCAGCACGATATCCTGCGACGGCACAATGATCGGCTCGCCATTCGCCGGGGACAGGACGTTGTTGGAGGACAGCATCAGCGTGCGCGCCTCCAGCTGGGCCTCCAGCGACAGCGGCACGTGTACGGCCATCTGGTCACCGTCGAAGTCCGCATTGAACGCGGCGCAGACCAGCGGGTGCAGCTGGATTGCCTTGCCCTCGATCAGTACCGGCTCGAACGCCTGGATGCCGAGACGATGCAGGGTCGGTGCGCGGTTCAACATCACCGGGTGCTCGCGGATCACCTCTTCCAGGATATCCCAGACCTCGGGACCTTCCTTCTCGACCGCCTTCTTCGCGGCCTTGATGGTGGTGGCCAGGCCGCGGCGCTGCAGCTTGCCGAAGATAAACGGCTTGAACAGTTCCAGCGCCATGCGCTTGGGCAGGCCGCACTGGTGCAGGCGCAGGGTCGGGCCCACCACGATCACGGAACGCCCGGAGTAATCGACACGCTTGCCCAGCAGGTTCTGGCGGAAGCGGCCCTGCTTGCCCTTGATCATGTCGGCCAAGGACTTCAGCGGACGCTTGTTGGTCCCGGTGATCGCCCGCCCGCGGCGGCCGTTGTCGAGCAGCGCATCCACGGACTCCTGCAGCATGCGCTTCTCGTTGCGCACGATGATGTCCGGGGCGTTCAGCTCCAGCAGCCGACGCAGGCGATTGTTGCGGTTGATCACCCGGCGGTACAGATCATTCAGGTCGGAGGTCGCGAAACGACCGCCGTCCAGCGGCACCAGCGGACGCAGATCCGGCGGCAGCACCGGCAGGACCTTCATGATCATCCATTCGGGCTTGTTGCCGGACTCGAGGAACGACTCGATCAGCTTGAGCCGCTTGCCGAGGCGCTTGATCTTGGTCTCGGACCCGGTCTCCGACAGCTCCTGGCGCATGCGCGCCGCCTCGGCCGGCAGGTCCATTTCCTTCAGCAGGCTCAGCACGGCCTCGGCGCCCATCATCGCGGTAAAATCGTCGCCGTGCTCCTCCATCGCCTCGAGGTATTCCTCGTCGGTCAGGAGTTGGCGCTTCTCCAGCGTGGTGAAACCGGGATCGGTGACGATGAAGGACTCGAAGTACAAGACCTTCTCGATATCCTTCAGGGTCATGTCGAGCAGCAACCCGATACGTGACGGCAGGCTCTTCAGATACCAGATATGCGCAACCGGCGACGCCAGGTCGATATGCCCCATGCGCTCGCGCCGCACCTTGGTCTGCGTGACCTCGACACCGCACTTCTCGCAGACCACGCCGCGATGCTTCAGGCGCTTGTACTTGCCGCACAGGCACTCGTAGTCCTTGACCGGCCCGAAGACCTTGGCGCAGAACAGCCCGTCGCGCTCCGGCTTGAAAGTGCGGTAGTTGATAGTCTCGGGCTTCTTCACCTCGCCGAACGACCACGACCGGATCTGATCCGGCGAGGCCAGCCCGATGCGGATCGCATCGAACTCTTCGGGCTGGGTCTGCTGCTTGAACAGATTGAGGAGGTCTTTCATTCGCTATGCCTCACAAAGCTTTGGGTCGAGGGGCGCGCACGCCCCTTCGGATCACATTCGGATCGACGGAGATCAGTCCTGCTCCAGCTCGATATTGATGCCGAGCGCCTTGATCTCCTTCATGAGCACGTTGAACGACTCGGGCACATTGGCCTCCATGTGGTGCTCGCCATCGACGATGTTCTTGTACATCTTGTTGCGGCCCTGCACGTCGTCCGCCTTCACCGTCAACATCTCCTGCAGGGTATAGGCGGCGCCGTAGGCCTCCAGGGCCCAGACCTCCATCTCGCCGAAGCGCTGACCACCGAACTGCGCCTTGCCGCCCAGCGGCTGCTGGGTAACCAGCGAATACGGACCGGTCGAACGCGCATGCATCTTGTCGTCCACCAGGTGGTTCAGCTTCAGCATGTGCATGTAACCGACCGTCACCGGGCGGTCAAAGGCATCGCCGGTACGCCCGTCGTACAGCTGGGTCTGCCCGGTCTCCGGCAGGTCCGCGAGGCGCAGCATCGCCTTGATCTCTTCCTCTTCCGCGCCGTCGAACACCGGCGTAGCCATCGGCACGCCTGCCCGCAAGTTCTTGCACAGAGTGATGATTTCGGCGTCCGAAAGGGCGTCGAGATCCACCTTGCGCTCGCGGTGGTTGTAGATCTGGCCGAGGAACTCGCGCAGCCGCGTGATCTCGGCCTGCGCCTCGAGCATGCGGTTGATCTTGTCGCCCAGACCTTTCGCGGCCCAGCCCAGGTGCACCTCGAGCACCTGCCCGACGTTCATGCGCGAGGGGACCCCCAACGGGTTAAGCACGACGTCGACCGGTGTGCCGTCCTCGAGGAACGGCATATCCTCTTCCGGCACGATCATCGAGATCACGCCCTTGTTCCCGTGGCGGCCGGCCATCTTGTCGCCCGGCTGCAGGCGCCGTTTCACCGCCACGTAGACCTTGACCATTTTCTGCACACCCGGCGGCAGGTCATCGCCTGCGGCCAGCTTGGCCTTCTGGTGCTCGAACTTGTGGTCGAACGCCTCGTACTGATCCTTGAGCTGACGGCCCAGGTCCTCGAGCTGGCTGTTCACCGCGTCATCCTTCAGACGCACCTCGAACCACTGGTCGCGGGACAGGCCCTGCAGGTACTTCCTGGTGACCTTGGAACCTTCGCCCAGGCCGTCCGGCCCACCCGCCGCGGTCTTGTTAACCAGGAGCCTCTCGACACGGGCATAGATATCGTCCTCGTAAATGCGCAACTGGTCCTTCAGGTCCTTGCGCACCGCAGCCAGGTCATCTTCCTCGATCGACTTGGCGCGCGCGTCCTTCTCCACACCATCGCGAGTAAAGACGCGCACGTCGATCACCGTCCCTTCGATGCCGGACGGCACGCGCAGGGAGGTGTCTTTCACGTCCGAGGCCTTCTCGCCGAAGATCGCACGCAGCAGCTTCTCTTCCGGGGTCAGCTGGGTCTCACCCTTCGGGGTGACCTTGCCGACCAGGATATCGCCTGTGCGGACCTCAGCCCCGACATAGACCACACCGGACTCGTCCAGCTTGTTCAGCAGAGATTCGGAGACGTTCGGAATGTCCGCGGTGATCTCTTCCTGGCCCAGCTTGGTATCCCGGGCCACACAGTTGAGCTCCTCGATATGGATGGTGGTGTAGCGGTCCTCCTGCACCACGCGCTCGGAGATCAGGATCGAGTCCTCGAAGTTGTAGCCATTCCAGGGCATGAACGCGACCATCATGTTCTGGCCCAGTGCCAGCTCGCCCAGGTCAGTCGACGAGCCGTCAGCAATCGCGTCGCCTCGCGCGATTTCGTCGCCCACCGCGACCAGTGGCCGCTGGTTGATGGAGGTATTCTGGTTGGACCGCGAGTACTTGGTCAGGTTGTAGATGTCCACCCCGGGCTCGCCCGGCACGGTCTCGTCGTCGTTCACGCGAACCACCACGCGGGCGGCATCCACAGAATCCACGGTGCCGCCGCGCCGGGCGACGATCGCGGAACCGGAATCCACCGCCACGGTGCGTTCGATACCGGTGCCCACCAGCGGCTTGTCCGCACGCAGGCAGGGTACGGCCTGGCGCTGCATGTTGGCACCCATCAGTGCACGGTTCGCGTCGTCATGTTCCAGAAACGGCAGCAGCGCGGCGGCGACCGAGACGATCTGTTTCGGCGAGATATCCATGTACTGGATCTTGTCCGGCGTCGAGATCGTGAACTCTTCCTGATGCCGACAGGAGACCAGGTCGTCGGTCAAACGCCCCTCGTCGTCCATGGCCGCGTTCGCCTGCGCGATCACGTACTGGCTTTCCTCGATCGCCGAGAGATACACAATCTCGTCGGCGACCTTGCCGTCCTCGACCTTGCGGTACGGCGTCTCCAGGAAACCATAGCGATTGGTGCGCGCATACACGGCCAGCGAGTTGATCAGGCCGATGTTCGGGCCTTCCGGGGTCTCGATCGGGCACACCCGGCCATAATGCGTCGGATGCACGTCGCGCACTTCGAAGCCGGCACGCTCGCGGGTCAGACCACCCGGCCCCAGCGCCGAGATCCGCCGCTTGTGGGTGACCTCGGACAACGGATTGTTCTGGTCCATGAACTGCGACAGCTGGCTGGACCCGAAGAACTCCTTGACCGCGGCGGCCACCGGCTTGGCGTTGATCAGCTCCTGCGGCATCAGGCCCTCGCTTTCGGCGACGGTCAGGCGCTCCTTGACCGCGCGCTCCACGCGCACCAGGCCCAGGCGGAACTGGTTCTCGGCCATCTCGCCCACGCTACGAATGCGGCGGTTACCGAGGTGATCGATGTCGTCGGTGCGACCATTGCCGTTGCGCAGGTCGATCAGGACCTTCAGCACATCCAGGATATCTTCCGGCGACAGCACGCCCTCGCCCTCGTCGGTATCGCGACCAACGCGGCGGTTGAACTTCATCCGGCCCACAGCCGAGAGGTCGTAGCGATCCTCGGAGAAAAACAAGTTGGAGAACAGATTCTCCGCAGCATCCTTGGTCGGCGGCTCGCCCGGACGCATCACGCGGTAGATCTCCACCTGCGCCTCCAGCTGCGTACGGGTCGGATCCAGACGCAGGGTGTCCGACATGAACGGACCATGGTCATAGTCGTTGGTATAGATGGTCTCGACCGTCTTCACGCCCTCGGCGCGCAGCTTGTCCAGGACTTCCTGGGTCAGCGGCTCGTTGGCCTCGGCAATCAGCTCGCCGGTCCCTTCATCGACCACGCCCTTGGCCAGCACGCGGCCGACCAGGTATTCGTCCGGCACCCGCAGACGGGTGATTCCGGCCTTCTCGATCTCCCGGATATGGCGCGGCGTGACCCGGCGGCCGGCCTCGACCAGCACCTTGTCGCCATCGCGGATATCCACCACCGCGGTCTCTCCGCGCAGGCGTTCGGGGATCAGGTCCAGCTCGCCCCCGTCTTCGTCGAGAGTGATCTGGTTGAATTCGAAAAAGGTGGCAAGGATCTCCTCGGTATCCATGCCCAGCGCGCGCAGCAGGATCGACGCCGGCAGCTTGCGGCGGCGGTCGATACGCACGTAAACCCCGTCCTTGGCATCGAACTCGAAGTCCAGCCAGGAACCGCGGTAGGGAATAATGCGGGCGTTGTACAGCAGCTTCTGGGCGCTGCCCTGGGTCTTGCCCTTGTCGCTGTCAAAGAACACGCCCGGCGAGCGATGCAATTGCGACACGATGACGCGCTCGGTACCGTTGATCACAAAGGTGCCGTTCTCGGTCATCAGGGGCATTTCGCCCATGTAGACCTCCTGCTCCTTCACTTCCTTGACCACGGTCGATCCGGCAGGGGCCTCCTTGTCATGGATCACCAGACGCAGCAGGACGCGCAGCGGCGCGGAATAGGTCACACCGCGGATCTGGCACTCCTTGACATCGAACAGCGGCTCGCCCAAGCGATAGCTCACATACTCGAGCTGGACATGCCCGGAATAGCTGACAATGGGGAATACCGACTGAAACGCCGCATGCAGTCCCAGGCTGTCCCGGGCATCGGGCGCCTGATCCGCCTGCAGGAAATCCCGGTAGGAGGTCAGCTGGGTCTCCAGCAGATAGGGGACATCAAGGATCTGGGGACGCTTCCCGAAGTCCTTGCGGATACGTTTCTTTTCGGTATAACTGAGGGCCATGGCATACCTCGGCGGCTAGCGGAACAACGCGCGGCAAACAACCCGTGCCACCACGGGCTGAGGCTGACGACCAGGACGGCCGCCAGCCTCAGGCTTTCGTGATGGGCACGAAAACAACAGGCGCAAGCGCCTTACTTCAGTTCGACGGTAGCACCGGCCTCTTCCAGCTCCGCCTTCATCTTTTCGGCTTCTTCCTTCGGGGCGCCTTCCTTCACGGTAGCCGGCACACCCTCAACCATTTCCTTGGCCTCCTTCAGGCCCAGGCCGGTCAGACCACGAACCACCTTGATGACGCCAACCTTGTTGTCGCCGAAGCTGGACATCACGACGTCGAACTCGTCCTTGGCTTCCTCGGCGGCACCGGCGTCACCACCACCGGCAGCGGCGGGTGCGGCGGCCACGGCCGCAGCAGCGGACACGCCGAACTTCTCTTCCATCTCACTGATCAGGTCCACAATCTCCAGGACCGTCATGTTGCCGATGGCTTCCAGGATATCTTCTTTCGAAACGGCCATTTTCTATCTCCTAACGGGAATACCCGTATTCATTCAGTACTTGCTCAGAAACGGCGTGATGCGATTCAGGCTGCCTGTTTCTGGTCACGAATTGCTGCAACGGTACGCACCAGCTTGCCGGGCACTTCGTTCACCGTACGGGCGAACTTGTCGAGCGGCGCACGCATGGTGGCAAGAAGCTGCGCGAGCGCCTCTTCACGCGTCGGCAGACTGGCCAGACGATCGAGATCGCCCGCACCGAGCAACTGCCCACCAAACGACACCAGCCGGACTTTCAGCTGAGCATTGGACTTGGCGAAGTCCTTCACCAGGCGCGCGGCGGAGCTGGGCTCCTCTTCGCTGAAGGCCAGGATCAGCGGGCCATGCAGCTCGGGCTGCATGCACTCGAAATCCGTGCCTTCGATCGCCCGCTTGGCGAGGTTGTTCTTCACCACACGCAGGTAGACCCCGGAATGGCGGGCCTGACGACGGAGGTCCGTCATCTGCGCTACCGAGAGACCCCGATATTCCGCGGCGACCGCGGAATGCGCCGAGGCAGCAACCGTAGCCAGTTCCGAGACAATCACCTTCTTGTCATCGAGATTCAAAGCCACGTTGACTCTCCTCTAGTAAGACCACCAGGGTGGTCGTGAAACCGGGCGGACCCGGACCTTCGGTGCTCCCGTCGCAGGTACTTCCTGAATCGGGTGACACCATCTGCGCAGGCTGGCGGATTAAGCCGGACCCCGGGGGCCGGCGCCTGCGGTCTTGGATGGCGTGCCGCTTGCGCGACAGCCGACCAAAAACCGGTATTACGGATCAAAGGCTCAGCGAGGCCTGGTCGACCTTCACGCCCGGCCCCATGGTGGTGGAGACGGTGACGCCCTTGACGTATTGCCCCTTGGAGGTAGCGGGCTTCATCTTGATCAGATCGCCGAGCAGGGCGTTCAGATTCTCGATCAGGGCGCTGGCGTCAAAGTCCGCCGCGCCGATCGTGCAGTGCACGATCCCGCCCTTGTCCGTGCGGTAGCGGACCTGGCCGCCCTTGGCGTTGGTCACCGCTGTCGCCACATCGGGGGTGACCGTGCCAACCTTGGGGTTCGGCATCAGACCGCGCGGACCCAGGATCTGGCCGAGCTGACCCACCACGCGCATCGCGTCGGGCGAGGCGATCACCACGTCGAAGTCCATCTGGCCGGCCTTAACCTGCTCGGCAAGGTCATCCATCCCGACCACGTCGGCCCCGGCCTCTTTCGCGGCGTCGGCATTGGCGCCCTGGGTAAACACCGCCACCCGGACCTCCTTGCCGTTGCCATGCGGCAGCACCGTCGAACCGCGCACCACCTGGTCGGACTTGCGCGGGTCGACCCCCAGGTTCACCGCAACGTCCACGGATTCGCGAAACTTCGCCTTGGGCAGTTCGCGCACCAGGTCAAAGGCCTCGGACACCGGATACAGACGCCCGGGCTCAACCTTCTCGCGGATCGCCTTCATTCGCTTGGACAGTTTCGCCATCTCTACAGACCCTCCACGTCGAGGCCCATGCTGCGGGCACTACCGGCAATCGTGCGCACCGCCGCGTCGAGGTCGGCGGACGTCAGATCCGGCTCCTTGGTACGCGCGATCTCCTCGAGCTGTTCGCGAGTAACCTTGCCCACCTTCTTGGTGTTGGGTTCACCCGATCCAGTCTGGATACCGGCGGCCTTCTTCAGCAGAATCGCGGCCGGCGGGGTCTTGGTAACGAACGTGAAGCTGCGGTCCGCATACACGGTGATGACCACCGGGATCGGCAGGCCGGGCTCCATCTCCTGGGTCTGGGCGTTGAACGCCTTGCAGAACTCCATGATATTTACGCCGCGCTGACCCAGCGCCGGGCCGACGGGCGGGCTCGGGTTGGCCTTGCCGGCCGGAACCTGAAGCTTGATATACGCTTCGATCTTCTTTGCCATGAGAACTCCCTCGGGTGCGAACGCCTCGCGGCTCCCCGATCAGCAGGTAACGACGCTTGCGCGTCCCTAGGTTTTCTCGACTTGGTGGAACTCCAGTTCCACGGGCGTCGAGCGCCCGAAAATCTGTACCGCTACCAGCAGGCGGCTCTTCTCGTAATTGACCTCTTCGACGACGCCGTTGAAATCGTTGAACGGGCCATCGGTCACACGCACCATCTCGCCCACCTCGAACAGCACCTTCGGACGCGGCTTCTCGGCACCTTCCTGCATGCGTTGCAGAATGGCGTCGGCCTCCTTGTCACTGATCGGGGCCGGACGATCGGCCGTTCCGCCGATAAAGCCGAGGACTCGCGGGACAGCCTTGACCAGGTGCCAGGCCTCGTCATTGAGATCCATTTGCACCAGCACATAGCCGGGGAAGAACTTGCGCTCGCTCTTGCGCTTCTGGCCGTCCTTCATCTCGACCACTTCCTCGGTGGGCACCAGGATCTCGCCAAAGTGATCCTGCATGCCGAAGCGCTCGATACGCTCCTCCAGGGAGCGTTTTACCTGCGCCTCGAAACCCGAGAATGCCTGTACGACGTACCAGCGTAATGCCATGGGGACTGATCCTGTGACTATCCGATGAACCGGCTGATCCCCCAGCCCAGGAGCATGTCCAGGAGCCAGAGAAAGATCCCCACGACGATCACCACCGCGATCACGATCAGGGTGGTCTGCGTGGTTTCGACGCGGGTTGGCCACACCATCTTGCGGACTTCAGTGCGGGCATTGCCCATGAAACCGCTCAGCTGGCGCCCCTTTTCGGTGGTCAGGCCAATACCCGCGGCCACAGCAACGACGGCCAGCAGGCCGAGGACACGAATCAGAGTGGATTCGTCCTGGAACCAATAGAAGCCCATGACGCCGGCAACCAGCAACGCCACGGCCACCGCGAGCTTGAAGGTATCAAGCACGCCGGTCTGTTCCGATTGTTCACTCATGAATACGTATCACCCGGTGCCCGCTGCCATCGGGAAGATGGCAGGCCAGGAGGGACTCGAACCCCCAACCTGCGGTTTTGGAGACCGCTGCTCTGCCAATTGAGCTACTGGCCTATTTTCGAAACGGCATGAAACAAACACGAGAGACGACGCTCGTGGCGCCGCCTCTCGTGGACGTCTTGTCAACTTGTCTACTCTATCACTCGATGATCTTGGAGACGACGCCGGCGCCGACGGTGCGGCCGCCTTCGCGGATCGCGAAACGCAACCCGTCTTCCATCGCAATCGGGCTGATCAGCGACACCGTCATCTTCACGTTGTCACCCGGCATCACCATCTCGGTGCCTTCCGGCAGCTCCACCGAGCCCGTCACGTCCGTCGTGCGGAAGTAAAACTGCGGACGATACCCGTTAAAGAACGGCGTGTGACGACCACCCTCGTCCTTGCCCAGGATGTACACCTCAGCCTCGAAATGCGTGTGCGGCGTAATCGAACCCGGCTTGCACAGCACCTGACCACGCTGGACCTCGTCACGCTTGGTACCACGCAGCAGCACGCCCACATTGTCGCCCGCCTCGCCCTGGTCCAGCAGCTTGCGGAACATCTCCACACCCGTAACCGTGGTCTTCTGGGTGTCGCGAATCCCGACAATCTCGATCTCTTCGCCAACCTTCACCACACCGCGCTCGACACGCCCGGTCACCACAGTGCCGCGACCCGAAATCGAAAACACGTCTTCCACCGGCATCAGGAAATCGCCGTCCACCGCACGCTCCGGCTCCGGAATCCAGCTGTCCATCGCCTCGACCAGCTTGTAGATCGCCTGCGCGCCCACTTCGCTCTCGTCACCTTCCAGCGCCTTCAGCGCCGAACCCGTCACGATCGGGGTGTCGTCCCCGGGGAAATCGTACGAAGACAGCAGATCCCGCACTTCCATCTCGACCAGCTCCAGAAGCTCCGGATCGTCGACCATGTCCGCCTTGTTCAAAAACACCACGATGTACGGCACACCCACCTGACGTGCCAGCAGGATGTGCTCGCGGGTCTGCGGCATCGGACCGTCGGCCGCCGACACCACCAGGATCGCGCCGTCCATCTGCGCCGCCCCCGTGATCATGTTCTTCACATAGTCCGCGTGCCCCGGGCAGTCCACATGCGCGTAATGACGGCTGTCCGACTCATACTCCACATGCGCCGTCGCGATCGTAATCCCGCGCGCCTTCTCTTCCGGCGCATTGTCAATCTGGTCAAAAGCACGCGCCTCACTCCCGTACTTCTTCCCCAGCACCGCCGTCAACGCCGCCGTCAGGGTCGTCTTCCCGTGGTCCACATGACCAATCGTTCCCACATTCACATGCGGCTTCTTACGCTCGAACTTTTCCTTGGACATCTGCTTGCTTCCCCGGATCGTGACGCTTTTCTAAAGCGATGCAGGTTGTACGCTGACCATCAAACAAAAAATTGGAGCTCATGACCGGACTTGAACCGGTGACCTCTTCCTTACCAAGGAAGTGCTCTACCGACTGAGCTACATGAGCCTTGCCTAACCGCCGGAACCGGACCCAACGCCGATCCCGAACAGACCAACAACTGGAGCGGGTGATGGGAATCGAACCCACATCATCAGCTTGGAAGGCTGAGGTTCTACCATTGAACTACACCCGCAGAACCCTGGCTGATCGTGCCACCACCCCGCTCAGGCTGCTGGCCCTGGAAACCGTATGGTGGAGGGAGGAGGATTCGAACCTCCGAAGGCTGAGCCAGCAGATTTACAGTCTGCCCCCGTTGACCGCTTGGGTATCCCTCCTCGATCAAGCCGCGTATTCTGAACCAGCTCTCCGGGCAGCGTCAAGCCACCCGTCGGCCGTCCATTGCCACGCCCTGCGCCAGCGGCCCGAACCGACCACCGGGCAGCGCGCGATCCTTGCCCAGGACAGGGCTGGTGCCTATGATCGGGACGGGTGCCGCCCGGGCTGGGCGTTTCCCTTCCATCGCCTACCCACGTAGAGTGTGGGACAACATCGAGTTGCGGGTAGCAGAGGCCCATGTCGAAAACCACAACGGCACCCCGCCTGCCGGGCCTGGCCAAGCGTCTCGTGGAGGCGGGCCTGATCGCGGAAGACATCGCATCCGAACTGGTCGAGGAGTCGCGCACCCAGCAGACCCCGCTGATGGCGCTGCTCGCCAGCCGGGGACAGGTCGCCGAGGCGCGCCTGGTGGAGACCGCCGCCGAGGAATTCGGCCTGCCGGTATTCGACCTGAACGCGTTCGAACCGGAGCTCCTGCCCAAGGACCACCTTAACGAGAAGCTGATCCAGAAGCACCATGCGCTGCCCCTGATGCAGCGCGGCAACCGCCTGTACATCGCAGTCTCCGACCCGACCAACCTGGGCGCGACCGACGAATTCAAGTTCGCCACCGGCATGCCGGTGGAGGCCGTCCTGGTCGAACCGCACAAGCTCGACCGGCTGATCGAGAGTGCCCTGAGTGCGGCCAGCTCGCTGATGGACGATCTCGGGGATGACGACCTCGAAAACCTGGCGATCGACTCGAGTGACGAACCGGATACCGCGGACGGCACCGAAGGCGTCGACGATGCCCCGGTGGTGCGGTTCGTGAACAAGTTGCTGATGGATGCCATCCATCGCAAGGCCTCGGACATCCATCTCGAGCCGTTCGAAAAGGACTTCCGGGTTCGCTTCCGGATCGATGGTGTGCTGCACGAAGTCGCGCACCCCCCCAACTCGCTGGCTCCCCGCATCACCGCACGCGTCAAGGTGATGTCGCGCATGGACATTGCCGAACGCCGGATCCCGCAGGACGGTCGCATCAAGCTCAAGCTCTCGCGCAGTCGGGCGATCGACTTCCGTGTCAGTTCGTTGCCCACGCTGTATGGCGAAAAGATCGTAATGCGCATCCTCGATCCCAGCAGCGCATCGATGGGCATCGACTCCCTCGGTTACGAGGAGGAACAGAAGAAGGCCTACCTCGACGCGCTGAACCGGCCCTATGGCATGATCCTGGTCACCGGGCCCACCGGCTCGGGCAAGACGGTCTCCCTGTATACCGGGCTCGGGATCCTGAACACCGCGGACCGCAACATCTCGACGGCCGAGGACCCCTCCGAAATCAACATGCCGGGGGTCAACCAGGTCAATATTAATCCGAAGGTCGGCCTGACCTTTGCCAGTGCCCTGCGCGCGTTCCTGCGCCAGGATCCGGACGTCATCATGGTCGGGGAGATCCGCGACCTGGAGACCGCCGAAATCTCCATCAAGGCGGCCCAGACCGGGCACCTGGTGCTGTCCACACTGCACACCAATGACGCGCCTCAGACCCTGACCCGTCTGGCCAACATGGGGGTCCCCCCCTACAACATCGCCTCCTCGATCCTGCTGATCATTGCCCAGCGCCTGGCGCGACGGCTATGCACCAACTGCATGGCTCCGGAGGATATCCCGGAAGAGACCCTGCGCAAGGAAGGCTTTACCGATGCCGATATCCAGTCCGGCTTTACCGCCTACAAGCCCGTGGGTTGCGACCAGTGCACCAACGGCTACAAGGGCCGGGTCGGGATCTACCAGGTGCTTCCGGTGACCGAGAAGATGCAGCGGGCCATCCTGGAGGGCGCGAATTCCATGCAGCTCGCGACCCTGGCCGAGGAAGACGGTATCGACGATCTGCGCCGCTCGGGCCTGAAAAAGGTCATGGCGGGACTGACCAGCCTCGAAGAAGTCAATCGAGTAACCACGGACTAGGGAAACACTATTCCATGTACACGTTCGCGTTGGTGCCCCACCCAGTCCAGGATGAGTACGCTCCGAGACATAGCGCGGCGCGCAGCGCCGTAGCCGCTCTACGGCCCCGTGTTGATCCACGGAGCGCAACACAGGGTCGGGGAACACGGGGCACCAACCCCGCCACTGATTGAATACAGCGGGCTCGTTCGCCCGTTGTTGACGAAATCGGGCGCACGCACGGCGTGGCGGCCCACCTGTAGCAGAATGACTGCACGGCGCTCGAGGCGCCTTGTTCGCATGCAGAAGCGACGAAGCAGCGAACGTGTACATGAATCAGCGTTTTCCTGGGACACAAGGAGACTGCGGGATGGCGGACGCCGGGACAATCTACAGCTGGGAAGGCCTCAACAAGAACGGCGACCGGGTCAAGGGCGAGACTCCCGCCGAGAGCGAGGCGGCAGCGCGCGCCGACCTGCGCAAGAACGGCATCAACGTCGTCAAGATCCGCAAGAAACCCAAGCCCCTGCTCTCGGGCGGAAAGAAGAAGATCGTCCCCGCCGACATCGCCTACTTCCTGCGCCAGATGACCACTATGCTCTCGTCCGGCGTCCCGCTGGTACAGGCCTTCGAGATCGTCGGACGCGGCAACGAAAAGCCGTCGGTGCGCGACCTGATACTAAAGATCAAGTCCGACGTCGAGGGCGGCGAGACCTTTGCCGCGGCCCTGGCCAAGCACCCGCGCCAGTTCGACGACCTCGTGGTCAACCTGGTCGAGGCCGGGGAACAGGCCGGCACCCTGGAGACCCTGCTCGACAAGGTCGCCACCTACAAGGAAAAGACCGAGGCCCTGAAGGCCAAGATCAAGAAGGCCCTGTTCTATCCGGCCGCGGTGGTCGTGGTGGCCATCGTCGTCACTGCGATCCTGCTGATCTACGTGGTCCCGCAGTTCGAGGCCCTGTTCCAGGGCTTCGGCGCCGACCTCCCGGTGTTCACCCGCATGGTCGTGGACCTGTCGGAATTCACTCAGTCGTGGTGGTGGGCCATGCTCGGGGTGCTGATACTGATCGGCGTGGTCTTCGTCCAGGCCCGCCGCCGCTCGAAGCGCTTTGCCCGTTTCATCGATATTGCGATTCTGCGCGCGCCGGCGTTCGGCCCGATCCTGCGCAAGGCCGCGATCGCCCGCTTCGCACGCACCCTGTCAACCATGTTCTCCGCCGGTGTCCCGCTGGTGGACGCGCTCGACTCGGTCTCCGGGGCGACCGGCAATGCGGTATACGCCGAGGCCACCCAGCGCATGCGTGACGAAACCGCCGCCGGCGCACAGTTGCAATGGTCCATGCGCAATACCGCAGTGTTTCCCAACATGGTCGTGCAGATGGTGTCGATCGGGGAAGAATCCGGGTCGCTCGACTCGATGCTGGCCAAGGTCGCGGACTTCTACGAAGAAGAGGTCGACAACGCGGTTGACAGCCTTTCCAGCCTGCTGGAACCCCTGATCATGGTTGTGCTGGGGGTGTTGGTCGGGGGCCTCGTGATCGCGATGTACCTGCCAATCTTCCAGATGGGCCAGGTGATCTAGTGGTCCTGCCACTACCCTGCCATCCACCCCGGAGCGAGCCGTGCTGACTGAGACGAGCGCCGCTCTCGGCCCCTGGGCCGTCCCGCTGGCCGCTGTGTTCGGCCTGGTAGTCGGCAGCTTCCTGAACGTAGTGATCGCGCGCCTGCCGGTGATGCTGGAGCGCGCCTGGCAACGCGAGGCCCGCGCGATTCTGGAACAGGAAGCCCCCCCGGACAGCGACGAAGCGTTCGACCTGGTGCGCCCGCGCTCACGCTGTCCCGCCTGCCAGCGTCCGATCCGTGCCCTGGAGAACATCCCGATCCTGAGCTTCCTGTCCCTGCGCGGACGCTGTCCCGGCTGCAATGCCCGGATCAGCTGGCAATATCCGCTCGTGGAGACACTCACTGCACTGCTGTTCACAGCCTGTATCTGGGTCTTCGGTTTCAGCACCGCGGGGTTACTGGCGCTGGTGTTCACCGCGGTGCTAATCGCCGCCTCCGGGATCGACGCCCGCACCACCCTGCTCCCGGACCAGCTCACCCTGCCGCTGGTATGGCTCGGACTACTGGTCAATATTCCCGGGACCTTCACCGACCTGCAATCGGCGGTGATCGGGGCGATTTCCGGTTACCTGGTGCTGTGGCTGATCTATCACGGCTTTCGCCTCGCGACCGGCAAGGAAGGCATGGGTTACGGGGACTTCAAGCTGCTCGCCGCACTCGGGGCCTGGCTCGGCTGGCAGGCGCTGCCGCTGATCCTGCTGCTGGCCTCGCTGGTAGGCGCGGTCGTGGGGATCGCGCTGATCCTGCTGCGCGGACGCGACCGCAACATCCCGATCCCGTTCGGTCCCTACCTGGCGGCCGCCGGCTGGCTCGCGCTGGCCTGGGGCGAAGACCTGCTCGCCCTGTATTTCCCTCACGGCTTCTGACGGATCCGGCATGCGACGCGTGGGGCTCACGGGCGGAATCGGATGCGGCAAGAGTCTGGTCGCAGGGCTGTTCGCCGCGCATGGCGTCCCGGTACTGGACGCCGACGCCATCACCCGCGAACTGCAGGAGCCCGGGCACGAACTGCACGCCGCCATCGTGAGCCATTTCGGCCCCGGTGTACTGGACGCCCGCGGGCACCTGGATCGCGGGGCACTGCGTGCCCGGGTCTTCGCCAACCCGGAAGAGCGCGCGGCGCTCGAACAGCTCGTCCACCCGGCAGTGCGTGCGACGCTGGAGGAGCGTCTCGCGGCCCTGCCGGAGACCCCTCCCTATGCCCTGATCGTCGTTCCGCTCCTGTTCGAGGCCGGCTGGGAGGAAGACTTCGACTACATCATCACTGTGCACTCCGAACCCGAGGAACAGATCCGGCGGGTCGGCCAGCGCGACGGGCGCAGCCCCGCCGAGGTCGAGGCGGTGATGGCCACCCAGTTGCCCGCAGAGCAACGCCGCGCCCGCGCCGATGCGGAGATCCTCAACACCCGTGCGACCTCGGAGGCCGACCTCCATCGTCAGGTCGCCGAACTCGACCGCCGGCTACGCAGCGGATCACTCAGAACCTGAACAGGGACACGGTCGCCGGGCCACGAGCGGGTAGAAAAGTGCCACCCAAATGCCTGATACTGCGACGGGAACCCGAACCCTCCACAAACGCGCCTCGGAACGCGCGTTTTCCATGCCTCTCGCCGGACGGCCAACCGTGACCGAGCTGCTGACCTTCGAACAACCGCTGCACGAACGGGTCCGCCTCCTGCTGCGCATGGAGGCCCTGAGCCAGCGTTTTGCCGATGCCGTCGAGTCGGGACGCCCGTTCGACCACCACGAGGCACTGGTCGCGCTGGTGGACATCTATGCCCTGGCCACCCGTGTCGACATCAAGCGCGAACTGATGGGCGAGATCGAACGCCAGACCGCCAACCTGAACCGCCTGGCCGACCAGCCCGACGTCGACCCGGCACGCTTTCGCGAGACCATGGACGCCCAGCGCCGTCTGCACTTCGCCCTCGAGGAACAGGCCGGTGCACTGGACTACCGGGTGCGCGACAACGAATTCTTCAACAGTGTACGCCAGCGCATGGCGCTGCCCGGCGGCGCCTTCGACTTCGACCTGCCGATCTACCACTACTGGCTCGCGCAATCGGCCAGCGCCCGGACCGCACTGCTGCAGGAGTGGTTCGAACCCCTCGACACCGTCGCCGAAGCCACTGCTCAGGTACTGTCTTACATGCGGGCATCCGGTCATAACGAGGCCACCAGCGCCGTGGATGGCTACTTCGAACGCACCCTTGACACCAGCCATGCCTGGCAGCTGATCCGGGTCGCCATCGACCCCGAACTCGGCTACTACCCGGAGATCAGCGCCGGACGCCAGCGCTTCACTGTACGCTTCTTCGAGCCCCAGGGCTTTCGCGGCCGACCGGCTCCGGCGCGCGAGGACATCCCCTTTCAGCTCTGCTGCTGCGCATTATAGGGGGCCACGGGTCGCGATGGGCCTGCCTACCGCCGCCGCACCGGACCGGGGCTCAACCCCGGTCCATGCCCTGATCCCGGCACACAACGAGGCGGCCACCATCGCGGCCGTGATCGCAGCCGCCCGCCCCCATGTCGACCATATCCTGGTGGTGGACGATGGCTCCGAGGACGCGACTGCCACCTGCGCCGAGGCCAGCGGCGCCGAAGTCCTGCGGCATGCGCAGAACGAGGGCAAGGCCGCCGCGCTCTGGAACGGGATGCACCAGGCGGTCGCGTCCGGCGCGGCCGCTGTCATCACCCTGGACGGCGACGGTCAGCACGATGCCGGCGAGATCCCCGCCCTGAAGAAGGCCTGGCAGGAGACCCCCGACCGCCTGATCCTGGGCGCACGCCTGAAGGGGCGCGAACAGACCCCGCCGCTGCGCCTGTTCGGCAACCTCATGGCCGATTTCTGGATCGCCTGGGCCTCCGGCCAGCCCCTGCGCGACTCGCAGTCCGGCTTTCGCGTGTATCCCGCGGAACTGCTCCGGCGCCTTGCCATCCCGCACCACCGCGGGCGTTGTTTCGTCTTTGAAAGCGAGGCCATCATCGAAGCCGAGCACCTCGGCTTCGGCGCACGCGTGGTCCCGGTGCGCTGCATCTACCCCGAGAACCACCGGCCGAGCCATTTCCGCGCCACCCGCGACACCCTGCGCATTATCGCAATGGTCGCCCGACGCCTGGTCCTGCGCGGTATGCGCCCGGCCGGGCTACTGCGCTCACTGCACCCGCCCCGCAGCTGATCTGCGCACCATCCACTCCGTGGCCGGGCCACAAGCGCATGCATGGAAAATACCGCAGACGCGGCATACACTCGCGCATGCAACCCCTTTTTTGACAAGGAAGACGCCATGAACCTCAAGACGCTCGTCATCGTCGTGTTTGCCAGTCTGCTGATCCTGACCGGGTGCCGGGGGACCGTGCCAGTCCACAACGTCAGCGACACCACGGTGAGCGACGTCCAGGGCGACCACCCGAGCGCCGACCAGATGCAGCAGGCGATCCGCAGTGCCGGGGCCGCACTGGGCTGGCGCATGAGCGAGGTGGAACCCGGTTTGCTGGAGGCCCGCCTGCACCTGCGCGACCACGTAGCCGTGGTGGAGATCCCGTACGCCGACGGGCAATACAGTATCCGCTACAAGGACAGCGCGAACCTGAATTACCAGGACGGCGAGATCCACCCGAACTACAACAACTGGATCATCAACCTGGACAATCAGATTCGCGCCCAGGTCTCCGCCCTCTGAACAAGACCACTGTGCCGTCCCGGCCGGGGAATCAGTCCTGGCCGTATGAGCGGCGTTCGGAGCCGGACGACTCGCCGGGCAATTCGTCCGGGTCGCGCGGAGGATCGGCGGGCTCGCGGCTCCCGGTATCGGGTTCGCCGGCATCCCGATTGGGGACGTTCGACAGCAGCTGGCCGGCGCGGTCTTCCAGCCGCTCGCGGGTCGGCTTGTCGGCCAGCTCTTCCGCGCTCTGCGCGAGGTGGTGATAAAGGTCGCGATAGGATCCGGCCATGGTCGCGAACAGCGTCGCGGTGCGGTCGAAGTGATCATTCACCTGCGACCGGTAGCGCGTGAGCTCCTGCATGCGCCGGTCCAGTTCCTCCTCGAGCTGGCGAATCAGCTTGCGTTCGTCACTGGTCACACGGCCGACCCAGAAGCCCACCAGGCCCGCCACCACGATCGCCAGGATCCCCAGGGCCACCCACAACCCCACTGCTGTCTGCTCTTCCACCACGACATCCTCTACAAATGGAACCGCCATTGTGCCGCAGGCCCTGGCCGAACGCACTGCCGGACATGCTAACCTCGTGCCCCAAGGGTGAGCCGCTTCGGCTTTCACCGATGCAGTACCCGTCAAGCCGCACCACCCGGAGGGCCCGACGCACCATGACCAATCCGCAGCATGCCGAACAGATCCGCCAGGCACAGGCCGGACTCATCAACCTCGTCGTGCAGGCCGCCCACAATCCGGAGACCCGCCAGGAACTGGAACCGGTCCTGAACCAGGCCCTGGAGGCCGGCTGGACCGACCTGGTGCCGCGCATCCGCCGGGTCCTGGCCGGCGAACGCGATCCGGGCCTGCTGCAGGGTCTGGACGACGAGGACACGGTCATCCTGAGCGCTATCCTGACCGGGCTCCAGGATCCCTCGACCCTCCCCGATCCGAACCAGGCCGGCGACCCAACCCAGGCCGCCCCGGGGCTTGCGCAGATGATCCATGGTGCCGCGCATGGCGACGCCCAGTCCCTGCACTGGCTGTCCCAGATGGCCGAACAGATGACCCGCGCGGGCGGCGACATGGCGCGCCTGGGTGCGATCACCAAGCGCCTGGTCGACGGCGAGCGCGATCCCGAGGCGCTTTGCCGGGGGATGGGGGCCCAGGGCGAGTCGCTGGTCACCTCGATCCTCGCCGAACTGGGCAAGCTGGAACGCCACTGACGACCCCGCCCATGCAGTGCCTATCCGCACGATCCACTTCGCTGGCGTGCTGAAACCGCAGCAGCCGTATCAGCCTCGCTCAGCACCCGTTGCACCCAGTGAGCGAGACACGGTGTCTACAGCGTGTGTGCCCAGTCCAGAACCGCTTCCTGAAGCTTCTGCCCCGGCCCACGGTGCGCCAGTGGATGGTTGACCAGCACCACTACGATCAGATCCTCCCCCCCCTGTGTGCGCACATAGCCGGCGACCGCGGACACTTCATTCAGGTGGCCGGTCTTGAGATGCATGCGTCCGCGGTTCGGACCATTCCGGAAGCGCTCGCGGACCGTACCGTCGAGACCGGCCAGGGCCAGCGAGGACTGAAATTCCGGCTGGTGGGGATGCTCCCAGCCGGCCTGCAGGATCGCGGCCAGCTGCGCTGGGCTCATACGCACGGCGCGGCTGAGGCCGGAACCATTATCCACGACCATTCCGCCCACCGGGACCCCGAGCTCGCGCAATGCCTCCACCAGTGCCTTGCGCCCCTTCTCGGTGGTGGCCGGAGCCCCGAAGCGCTCTGCTCCCAGCGTGAGCATCAGGTGGCGGATCATCAGGTTGGAACTCCACTTGTTGGCGACCCGGATCAGGTCCCCCAACGGGCGCGACTCGTGGCGCAGGACGGGCTCGTCGTAAAGGACCGGAAGCTTGCCGCTGCGCACCTCGCCATCCAGAGTTCCACCCCACTGCCCCCAGTGCAGGCGAAACAGCTCCGCATGATTGACGTCCGGCTCCAGCACCGAACGCAGCAATTCGTACTCGCCACAGTTCACCGGATACTCGCCGGACAGGGTGAGCCGCCGCGCATCGCGATCGACATCCAGATGAATGCCACGCTGCCAGGTCCCGCAGGAGCCCAGCCCGGTCTCCAGACGATTCTCCAGGCGCAACCCCGGCAGCGGGGGATCGACCACCACATCCACACCGTTGCCGTTGCGCTGCGGCAGAACCCGGATCCGCTGTGCACTGGCGTTCACATGCAGGGCATACGGTGGCTGGTTGTAGGCACGCAGAGGTTGCCCGTCGAACGCCCCCGGGTCCATCGGCGCAAGCCGGAAATGGCTTGCATCCAGGATCACGTCACCGGCGACATGCTGCAGTCCGACCTGGCGCAGACGGCCCAGCATGCGCCAGTGCTCCTCCATGGTCATACCCGGATCGCCGGTCCCGCGGATGACCAGATCGCCAGGCAGAATGCCGTCGCGGATCTCGCGGGTCGCCCAGACCTCGGTGGTCCAGGTGTAGTGGGGGCCGAGCTGATCCAGCGCCGCCAGCGTGGTAGCCAGCTTGATCGTGGAGGCCGGATTGAACGACTGCCCGGCATTCAGGCGTGCCAGTACCATGCCATCACGCGGGCGCTGCACCAGCAGGCCCACGGAATCCCCTGGAAATCCTTGCGCCTGAATTGCCTGCTGCAGGGCCGCCGGGAGACGCTCGAGCTGGGCCCCCGCCCCGCCTGGCACCAGCCACAGGAACACGGCCAGCACCGCCATCCGGCCCGTGCCGCGCAAGCTGCAAACACTACGCCACCCCCAACACACCATGGGCTACTCTACCCGTCCATCGTCACTGAAATCAGTCTGACCGGCCCGCCGGGCACCGACAACCCTCCACGGCTACGCGTATGCAGCCGGAAAATCCAGTACCTGCCGGATATCATCAACGCCCAGCAGCCGCATCAACAAGCGATCCAGCCCCAGCGCCACTCCGGCGCAGTCGGGCAGACCGGCCGCCATCGCGGACTCCAGCCAGGGGTCCGCCAGCGGCTGTTCCTGACCACGTGACTGGCGGATGGCGCGGTCCCGCTCGCGCCGTGCACGAAATATTGCCGCATCGGTCAGTTCGTGATAGCCGTTGGCAAGTTCCAGATCGCCCCAGTAGACCTCGAAGCGTGCTGCATAGCCGGGCCGATCCGTACAGGGCCGGGCCAATACGGCCTGCGACTCCGGGTAGTCGAAGATCATGGTCAGGCGTTCCGGCGGGAACCGCGGCGCCAGAACGAGGCTGACCAGTGCGTCCAGCCAGCCGTCGCGATCCAGGTCACCGGCGATGCTCAGACCGCGCCCCCCCGCGACCCGGGCCAGTTCCGCCGGCGAGATGTCAAGCGGATCAATACCGAGTTCGTCCCGGAACAGTGCCCCGTAGGCGACCCGCCGGACCAGCGGGTCGGGGCAGTGCCAGTCAGGGCGGAGCCCGCAGAGCGCCCGGATCAACTCGATGACCTCGGTGGCCAGCCTGTGATGATCGAACCCCCGGCGATACCATTCCAGCAGGGAAAATTCCGGGTTGTGACGCGGCCCGCTCTCGCCGCCGCGAAACACCCGAGCGATCTGGTAGATATCCCCCTCGCCAGCCGCCAGCAGGCGCTTCATCGGGTATTCCGGCGAGGTCTGCAGGTATCCGCATACGCCGTCGCCGGCCTCGGCCCGCCAGCTCTCCAGCGCCGGATCGAGCGGCGCCCCGGCGCCCAGAATCGGGGTCTCGACCTCCAGCACCTCGCGGCGTGCAAAAAAACCACGAACCTCTGCCAGGAGTCGCGCCCGGTGCGATCGGGCCGGCCCGGCCTGCGGCCGCCAGTCACGCATGGTCGGCGCGTTCAGACGCGCGACACGTATTCGCCGGTGCGGGTATCCACCTTGACGGTCTCGCCTTCCTCGACGAACAGCGGCACCTTGACGACTGCACCGGTTTCCAGGGTGGCCGGCTTGGTACCACCCTGGGCGGTATCGCCCCGCACCCCAGGGTCGCATTCGGTGACCTTCATCTCGACAAACGACGGCGGCACCACCGACAGCGGCTCGCCGTTCCACAGGGTCACGGTGCAGACATCCTGCTCCTTCAGCCACTGGTCGGCATCACCCAGCGCGGCCCTGCCAACCGCATACTGTTCGAAGGTGTCCGGCACCATGAAGTGCCAGAATTCACCATCGTTGTAGAGATACTGCATCTCGGTGTCCATCACGTCGGCGGCCTCCACCGACTCGCCCGACTTGAAGGTCTTCTCCACGATGCGACCGGTGCGCAGGTTGCGCAGCTTGACCCGGTTGAAGGCCTGGCCCTTGCCCGGCTTGACGAATTCGTTCTCGACGATCGTCAACGGGTCGCCATCCAGCAGCAGTTTGAGACCGGCCTTGAATTCGTTGGTACTGTAGGTTGCCATGTTGCAGTTCCTCGGAGGGGGATACGGCCCCGGTTTCATTTCGTTCGACATTGCAGCGCGATGCGGGCCCGCCCGCGCGGAAGCGATCCATGCCCACAAATCCGATCATGATAACGCGCCCGGAGCGCGGAACCCATACACCTGCGTGGCAAGAGGCACTGGCCCGCGCAATCAACGACCCGCACACACTGGCGCGGCGTCTGGACCTGCCACTGGCGGCCCTGCCCGGGATGCAGGAGGGCGACCGCCTGTTCCGGACCCGCATCCCGGAGAGCTACGTGGCCCGCATCCACCCCGGCGATCCACATGATCCGCTGTTGCTGCAGGCCCTGCCGCAAGGCTGCGAGGCCGATGCGGCCCCGGGCTTCGTGGCCGATCCGGTGGGCGATCATGCCGCACTGGCAGCCCCCGGGGTAGTACACAAGTACCACGGACGCGCCCTGCTGCTGACCACTGGCGCCTGTGCGATCCATTGCCGCTATTGCTTCCGCCGCGAGTTCCCGTATGCCGAGCACAATCCGGCGCACCGGGACTGGGAACCGGCCCTCGCCTATCTGGCGGCAAATCCCGACATCCAGGAGGTCATCCTCAGCGGCGGTGACCCGCTGACGCTGTCTGATCAGCGTCTGGCCGACCTTGCGCAGCGCCTGGCGACAATCCCTCACCTGCAACGCCTGCGCATCCACACCCGTCTTCCGGTGGTACTCCCGGAACGGGTCAACGATGCGCTGCTGGGGTGGCTCGGGCAGGGGCGGCTCCAGCATGTACTGGTTCTGCATGCCAATCACCCGCGCGAATTCGCACACCCGGCGGATTCCGCGCTGGCCCGGCTGCGCGGTGCCGGGGTCGTACTCCTGAATCAGGCGGTGCTGCTGGCCGGCGTCAACGACCATGCCGACACCCTGTGCGAGCTGCAGCTGACCGGTTTTCGCCACGGCGTTCTGCCCTACTATCTGCACCTGCTCGACCGCACCCGTGGCACCGCCCATTTCGAGGTCCCTCCGGAACGCGCACGCATGCTGTATACCGAGCTCCACGCCCGTCTGCCGGGGTATCTGCTGCCGCGTCTGGCGCGCGAAAAGCCCGGTCAGGCAGGCAAGCAGGTCTTTCCCGCGGGCATCCCGACGACCATCAAATGAGTGCTCTGCATATCGACCCGGTCCCGCCCGCCGGGTGACGATCGGGGCCGATTCTCCGCAAACGTCATGCAAGCGCGATTTTGCTGGTACAGTAGGGCCTACACTGAACCAGATCAGGGGAAATGGCCATGGACGAGCCCATGCCCGCGCTCCTGCCCGCACCGCCAACCGGCATGCCGGGTGCTGAGTGCTTTCCACACCGGACACCCGAGTCCGTGAAATCCTGGCGTGAACAGCTGCCCGTCACTGACCTCGAACGCACCCTGGCGGAACTGCTGCGAGCCCTGGAAGGCCTCAACACCTGCCCCCTGCGGGCCGGAGTGCGTGCCGAGCTGATCACGATCATCGAGTCCGTGCTCCTGCCCTTTTTGCCCGACGTCGAGAAGGCCCTGCGCCAGCACGTGCTCCCGCTGGGCCGGCGCAGCCGGGAACGCGCCGACACCTACGCCGCCCTGCTGCGTGCCCTGGGTTTCGCCCATTTGCTGGTCGCCCATGAAAATACCGAGGGCATGACTCGCCACGCCCAGCGCGCGGTGGCCCCGTTGCAGACAGCGCTGGTCCTTGCCGGGGCGCTCACGGTGCACCACGGGCGCCTGTACCAGCCTTCCCCGAGCGATCACTGGCGACAGCTCCACGACATCCTGCAGGCCGCCAACATCCTCGGTATCGCGGACGTCCCGGGCGTCACTGGACCACGTTACGGCCCCCTGGCACTGGATCGGATCGACCACGTGATGGCACGTATCCTCGCGGTCGGCGCAACCGACACCAATGCCCTGGAAATCGGCGAGATCGACCTGCTCGCGCGCTGGATCAACCGCATTCCCGTAGTCTGCTCCAGCTATCCCGACCCCGGAGCCGACAGCCACGCACCGATCCTGCATGCGCGACTGGAGCGTGACGAACCACCGGCGCTGTTGCACCAGGTGCCCGCCGATGAACGCGCAGGCTGCTATGTCGACCTGCGTCCGATGCTGGAGGCGCTGCGCGAGAGGCCGGAGGAGCTGGAACCGGCGCCGCGCGCAGATGGGCGCAGCCTGGCCGAACGGCTGCTGCGCCAATGGTCACGCCCCGCGACGCGCCAGCACAGCCGGGAAACCACACACGACCAGCAGCGTCTGTGTCTGGTGGGGCTCAACCGCATCCACGACTTTCTGCAGGCCGAACTGGACGCACGCCACAACGAACGTCAAAGGGCGGCTGCCGACGCTCGCCGGCAAGCCCGCGAGGGTGATGCACGCCGTGACAACCCGCCCCGGGATCCGAATCGGGTCACGGTGTTCGAGTTGAGCGATGCCGCACTTGACAGCGACATGGCCTTGATCGAGACCCCGGACCAGGCACCGCGCGACGACGACCCCCACCCCCTGACCTCGGGCCCACCGGATGTCGCTGCCAGCGCCTGGGAGGACGTCGGACGCGGCCTGGAGATCAGCCACCAACCCGGGCCCTCGAACACCCCGATTACCAAGCGCAGCCCCCCGGAGCACTGGCATGTGGACGATATCGGGGCCGGCGGGGTGCGCCTGCGCCTGGAGAATCCACGCCAGTCGCTGCTGATTGGCGACCTCGTCGCTTTACGCGCGCCGCGCGCGCGCAGCGGCAGCTGGACCGTCGGGGTGCTGCGCTGGATCCGCTTCGACAGCGCTTCGGCGACCAGCATCGGCGTCGAATACCTGGCCACACGCTGCCTGCCGGTGCAGGTCCAGGACTACCGTTCCGGACGCCCCGCCGGTAGCCTGCACCCGGGCCTGTTTGCACCGGTACGCACGGATCGGCAGGGCGCAGCACTGTTCCTTCCGGCCCAGGTTTTCGATCACGAAAGCCGGGTCGTCTGCTGGCTCTCGGGGCGTGCGCGGGTCCTGATGCTGGACAGCGAGCGCACCGGCACTACCCTGTTTACCGAGGTCGGCTGCCAGCTGACCAGTCTTGATGTCGACACCGACGACCTGTCTGCCCCGGCCTCGGACGACAACCTTTCCTTCCCACCCGGCGATTCCTCAGCGTGAGTCCATGATCGAGTCCATCCGCGTCCTTTTCGCCACAACCAACCCGAATCTCGCCGAACAGGTGATCAGCAGTATCCGCACACGCGGCTACGCCGTGCGCCCGGAACAGGCCGACAATCCGGAGGACCTGGCCACGGTGCTGGAAGAGACGCGTTTTGACGTGGTCATCCTGATCGAGCCCGGCATGCAGGTGACCCGCGCAGAGCTGGATCACCTCCTGCACGAGACCGGACGCCGGACACCAGTGGTGGTGATGACCGAGCGCCCGGAGGCCGAGCGCCTGGAAGGATACGAGGCCGGCGTCTTTGCCGAGGTCGGTTCTGAGCTCCACGAACTCGCGGCCGTGATGGCGGTACGGGCGGCGGACGGCCTGCACCTGCGTCAGCGGCTCAACCGGCTGGAGACCACTCTGCAGGAGTCCGAACGTCGCGCCCAGTTGTTGCTGGACAATTCGCGCGATGCCATCGCCTATGTACACGACGGCATGCATATCTATGCCAACGCAAGCTGGCGCGAGCGCTTCGGCATCGAGGACCCGGAGGAGGTCGACGGCCTGCCGCTCATGGACCTGGTGGACCCGGACAGCCGCGACACCCTGAAATCATTCCTGCGCCAGTTCCAGAACGGCGAATCCACCGAGACGCATCCCGTCGGGCGATTCTCGTTGCGCGCCATCGACGGCAGCACGTTCACGGCGGAACTGCAACTTTCCGCGGCCACGGTCGATGGCGAGGAATGCATCCAGCTCCAGCTCACCTCCGGCGAGGACCCGGAACTGGCCGAGAAGATCGATTACCTGTCTCAGCGCGACCTGGTCACCGGGCTGTTCAACCGACAGCATTTCGTCACCGCGATCGAGGCAGCCCAGGTCAAGGCTGGCGAGTCGGAAAAGCCCTTCGCCCTGATGAATCTTTCGGTCGACGGATTCTCCGAGATCCGCGGCAACGTGGGCCTGTCGGGTTCGGACATGCTGCTGGCGGATCTCGGCAAGCTGATCGAAGAGCACTTCCCTGCTCCGGCGGTTACCGCGAGGCTGGAAGGAGAGCACTTTGGCGTCCTAGTACCCGATACGCGACGCAACACGGTCGAGGGACAGCTGGATGCGCTGATGACCCAGGTCGCCGACCGGGTCTTCGAACTGGGCACGGCCTCCACCGGCTGCACCCTGTCGGCGGGCCTGGTCATCGCCGACGAGACCGCACCCGATACCGAAGAACTCCTGGCCCAGGCCACGCGCGCCCTCGAAGAGGCAGTCGCCAACGGGGGGGGGACCCACCGCCTGTACCACCCGGCGGAGGGCGAGATGTCCCAGGCCCAGGCCGACCAGCAATGGCGCCAGCGCATCGAGGACGCACTGGAACACGACCGCCTGGAACTGCTGTACCAGCCGATCGTCAACCTCCATGGCGGCGACCGGCCACGCTACTCGGTGTTTGTTCGGCTGCATGATGCCGACGGCGGCGTGCACGAACCGAAGGTATTCCTCCCGAGTGCCGAACGCACCGACATCGCACGACCGATCGACCGCTGGATCCTGAAACAGGCCCTTCAGGTTCTCGCAGAACAGCTGAAAAAGGAGCCGGAGACCCAGTTCTTCCTGAAGCTGACCAACGGTTCTCTGGGCGACCCCAATGTGGTGACCTGGCTGCATGACGACCTGCACGCGATGCGCGTGCCCGCCGACAACGTCGTGGTGGAACTGAAGGAACCGACGATCGTCACCAACCTTAAATCGTCCATGCACGTCGCGCGCGGCCTGCGCGACATGCACAGCCACCTGTGCATCGACGACTTCGGCAACGGACTGAACCCGTTCCAGTTGCTGCAGCACATGGAGACCGACTACATCAAGCTGGACCCGTCCTATGTGCAGGACCTGGCGGACAACGAGGAAAGCCAGGAGCTGGTCCGCCAGCACACTACCGCGGCGCATGCCAAGGGCAAGCATGTCATCGTGCCGCATGTCGAGGACGCCAGCACCCTGGCGGTGCTGTACAGCCTCAACATCAACCTGGTACAGGGCTTTTTCCTGCAACCTCCGATGACTACCCCAACCTTCGACTTCGAGGCCAGCTGACCCCCTCCTCCGGAATCCCGGCGAACGGGAAAGGCAGGCTCACTTCGACCAGAAGTTGAGATCCTCGAAGAACCCCTTGACCCCGTCCAGCCAGGACTGCGCCTGCGGACTGTGCTTGGTACCCCCGGCCTGGGTGGACTCATCGAACTCGCGCAGCAGTTCCTTCTGCCGCTTGGTCAGATTGATCGGAGTCTCCACCACCACACGGCAGATCAGGTCGCCAACGCCGCCGCCATGCACCGAGCGCACCCCCTTGCCGCTGATCCGGAACTGCTTGCCGGTCTGGGTTTCGGCCGGCACCTTCAGCTTCACCCGACCATCCAGCGACGGCACCTCGAGTTCGCCGCCCAGTGCCGCCGTGGCGAACGATACCGGAACCTCGCAGTGCAGCTCGGAACCCTCTCGGCGGAACAGCTTGTGCGGCTTGACCCGCACCTGGACATAGAGGTCCCCCGGCGGCCCGCCATTCACGCCGGCCTCACCCTGCCCGGCCAAACGAATACGGTCGCCTGTGTCTACCCCGGCCGGGATCTTCACGTCCAGGGTATTCTGCTCCTGCTTGCGCCCGGTCCCGTCGCAGGCCCGGCAGGGGTTCGGGATCATCTTGCCCGAGCCCTGACAGCGCGGACAGGTCTGCTGAACCGAGAAGAAGCCCTGCTGGATACGCACCTGGCCCACCCCGTTGCAGGTCGAACAGGTCTCCGGAGTACTCCCGGGTTCCGCACCACTGCCGTCGCAGACGTCGCAGCTCACCGTGGTCGGGATGCGGATCTTGACCTCGGTCCCGAATACCGCCTCTTCCAGCGTCAGCTCCAGATTGTACTGCAGGTCGGAACCGCGATAGGCGCGCTGGCCGCGCCCCCGCCCCCCGGCACCACCGAAGATATCGCCAAAGATGTCCTCGAAGATGTCGCTGAAGTTGGAGGCCCCGGCGCCCCCGCCGAAGCCGCCGGCCGAGCCGTCCACCCCGGCGTGACCGTAGCGGTCGTAGGCCGCGCGCTTCTGGTCGTCGCTGAGGACGTCGTAGGCCGCACGTGCCTCCTTGAACCTGGCCTCGGCCTCAGCATCGCCCGGATTGCGATCCGGGTGATATTTCATTGCCAGGCGCCGGAAGGCCTTCTTGATATCGGTGGCCGAGGCGTCCTTCGACACCCCCAGCACCTCGTAATAGTCGCGTTGTGACATACTCATTCCCAGCTGGATCGTGCGCGCGAACGCGGAATGCCTTCACGCAAACGCCCGGAGTCACGAGTACCCCGGGCGCGGCGTTCAAACAGATCCGGCGGGACACGAGGCCCCGCCGGCTGTGGCATCAGCCCTGCTTTTTCTGGTCGTCGTCGACCTCTTCGAACTCGGCATCTACCACGTCGTCGGTCTGCTGACCGCCTTCGGCCTGTTCGCCGCCCGGCTCACCGGCCCCCGCCGCATCCTGGGCGTAGGCCTTCTCGGCCAGCTTGCCGGAGGCCTCGGCCAGCTTCTGCGAAGCCTGCTCGATGGCATCGGCATCCTCGCCTTCCATCGCGGACTTGACCTCGGCCAGCGCCGACTCGATCGCGGAGCGTTCGTCGTCCGAGACCTGATCACCCAGATCCTTCAGCGACTTCTCTGCGGAATGCACTAGGGCGTCGGCCTGGTTGCGCGCCTGCACCAGCTTCTGGAACTTCTTGTCCTCTTCGGCGTGGGCCTCGGCGTCCTTGACCATCTGTTCGACCTCTTCCTCGGACAAACCGGAGGAGGCCTTGATAACGATCTTGTTCTCCTTGCCGGTCGCCTTGTCCTTGGCCGAGACGTTCAGGATGCCGTTGGAATCGATATCGAAGGTGACCTCGATCTGCGGCACGCCGCGCGGGGCCGGCGGGATATCCTGCAGGTCGAAACGACCCAGCGACTTGTTGGCGCTGGCCATCTCGCGCTCACCCTGCAGCACGTGCACGGTCACCGCGGTCTGGTTGTCCTCGGCGGTGGAGAACACCTGCTGTGCCCGGGTCGGGATGGTGGTGTTCTTCTCGATCAGCTTGGTCATCACGCCGCCCATCGTCTCGATCCCGAGCGACAGCGGGGTCACGTCCAGCAGCAGCACGTCCTTGACATCGCCGCCCAGTACACCGGCCTGGACCGCGGCGCCGACCGCAACGGCCTCGTCCGGGTTCACGTCCTTGCGTGGCTCCTTGCCGAAGAATTCCTGCACCGCCTCCTGCACCTTGGGCATGCGGGTCTGGCCGCCGACCAGGATTACGTCGTCCACCTCGGAGGCGGACAGGCCGGCATCCTTCAGCGCGACCTTGCACGGCTCGATGGAGCGCTTGACCAGGTCTTCGACCAGGCTCTCCAGCTTGGCACGGGTGATTTTCAGCGCCAGGTGCTTGGGCCCGGTGTTGTCGGCCGTGATGTACGGCAGGTTCACCTCGGTCTGCTGGCTGGAGGACAGCTCGATCTTGGCCTTCTCGGCGGCCTCCTTCACGCGCTGCATCGCCAGCGGATCACCCTTGATGTCGATGCCCTGGTCCTTCTTGAACTCGTCGACCAGGTAGTCGATCAGCCGATTGTCGAAGTCTTCGCCACCCAGGAAGGTGTCGCCATTGGTCGCGAGCACCTCGAACTGGTGCTCGCCATCCACCTCGGCAATCTCGATGATGGAGATGTCGAAGGTACCGCCACCGAGGTCATACACCGCGATCTTGCGATCCCCGCGCTTCTTGTCCATGCCGTAGGCCAGCGCGGCCGCGGTCGGCTCGTTGATAATCCGCTTGACCTCGAGTCCGGCGATCTTGCCGGCATCCTTGGTCGCCTGGCGCTGGGAATCATTGAAGTAGGCCGGGACGGTGATCACCGCCTCGGTGACCTCTTCGCCGAGGTAGTCCTCGGCGGTCTTCTTCATCTTCTGCAGCACGCGCGCCGAGATCTCCGGCGGGGCCATCTTCTTGCCCTGCACCTCGATCCACGCGTCGCCGTTGTCGGCCTTAACGATATTGTAGGAGACGAGCTTGATGTCCTTCTGGACCTCGCCTTCTTCGAACTTGCGACCGATCAGGCGCTTGGCCGCAAACACGGTGTTCTGCGGGTTGGTGACCGCCTGACGCTTCGCCGACTGGCCGACCAGCACCTCGCCGTCGTCACTGAACGCGACAATGGACGGGGTGGTGCGGGTGCCTTCCGCGTTCTCGATGACCTTGGCCTGATCGCCTTCCATTACGGCGACACAGGAGTTGGTGGTCCCGAGGTCGATACCGATGATCTTGCCCATGACTGAACTCTCCTGATGCGAAAAATTTCGGGGCAGGACGTGTTGCCTGCCAGCTTGTACGGGAATCTGGGGACCGCCGCCGCCTTTTCAAGGGGCCTGACTGCGGCGCGCGGCAGTAGAAAATGGTGCTGCGAGCGCGGTCAGGCGCTTTCGTCGATGCCGGGCGAGGTCGGCGACTTCGATACCACTACCATCGCCGGGCGCAGCACGCGACCCTGCAGCAGGTAGCCCTTCTGCATGGTATTGACCACGGTGTTGGGCGGCTGATCGCCATTCTCCTGCATGGACATCGCCTGATGGCGCTCCGGATCGAAACGTTCGCCGGTCGGATCCTCGACCTGGATACCGTACTTGTCGAAGGTCTTGTGCAGATTCTTCAGGGTCAGTTCGGTACCTTCAATGATGCGTTCCACATCGCGCGACTCGCGTGCGGCCTGCAGCCCCATCTCCAGGCTGTCGCTGATCTCGAGCATCTCGGAGGCAAACTTCTCGATTGCGTACTTGTGCGCGCTTTCGATCTCGCGCTCGAACCGGCGACGCTGGTTCTCCAATTCGGCCTGCGCCCGCAGGGCCTGGTCGCGGCGCTCCTCCGCGAGTGCCTCCAGTTCCTGCAGACGTTCCTCGGTCGTGTCACCCGCCGCGTCCGCAGCCTGCGGCGCATCCCGGCCACCGGCCGATTCCCCGGTCGAAGCACCTTCCGGCTGTTCCTGGTCTTCCCGTTGCTCGGACATGTCTTCCTCGTGATCGCTGAACAATGGATTCGGGTGCCCCGGGACCCGGGGCACCCGCCGAATCGATACTACTGCGTGTCTGGGGACTCCCCGCGATAATTCAAGGCCGAACCCAGCAAACGAGCGGTCACGTCGACAATCGGGATCACACGGTCGTAGGACATCCGGGTGGGACCGATCACGCCCAGCACGCCCACCACCTCACCATCGACGCTGTAGGGCGCAGTCACCACCGAACAGTTCTCGAACCAGTCAAGCCCCGACTCGCGGCCGATAAAGATCTGCACGCGATCGCTGCGGATACACTGATCGAGGATCCCGAGGATCTCCTGTTTCTCGTTGAACGCCTCCAGCAGCTGGCGCAGACGATCGATATCCGCCAGTTCCTCGTAACCGAGCAGCTGGGTCTGTCCGGCGACCACCACGTCGTCAGGGTCCTCGCTGCCCACCGCCTGCTCCCCGAGGTCGATCGCTGCGAGCATCAGTGCATCCAGGTTGTCGCGCACATCGCGCATCTCGCGCAGCAATTGGGCACGCACCGCATGCAGGCTCTTGCCGGCCAGATGGGCATTCAGGTAATTCGCCATGCGCTGCAGCTCTTCCTGGCCGAAGTCGCGCTCCAGCTCCAGCACCCGGTTCTGCACCTCCTTGCCGTCGATCACCAGGATCGCCAGCACCCGGCGCTCGCCCAGGCGCAGGAACTCAAGCTGCGACAATGCCACATTGCGATGACGCGGCAACCGCACCATCCCCGCCATGCGGGTCACCTGCGACAGCACATTGCTGGCAGTATCCATCAGGTCATGGGTGCTGGCGTTGGGGTCGAACCCGGCCTGGATGGCGCGGATCTCCTCGGGCGTCGGCTTGCGCACCTCCAGCAGGCTGTCCACAAACAGGCGATACCCCGAAGCCGTGGGGATCCGCCCCGCAGAGGTATGCGGGGACTGGATCAGCCCCATGTCCTCGAGATCCGCCATCACGTTGCGCACGGTGGCTGCACTGACATTCAGGCCCGAGCTACGGGCCAGGGTACGCGAACCCACCGGCTGGCCATCCCGGATATAGCTCTCGATCAGGTTCCGCAGCAGGGTGCGGGCCCTGGCATCCAGATTGATCGCAGGGTGTTCCATCGGTAATTGGCGCTCCATTGGGGCGAGTGACAAGACCCAGTCTTGGATGGTGCCGCTATCAGGTCAAGAGCCCCTGGGTGCAGTCGCGGCCCCTTTTCCGGATAATGCCGGCATGATGCCAGACTTCAACAAGGTCGGGCTGGTTGGCAAGACCAGCGATTCGCGCACCGCGCCGCTGGTCGCGACCCTCATGGGTCTGCTGCAGGAACGCGGCCGCCAGGTCTTCATGGAGCAGGAGATCGACGGCTTCGAGCGACCGGACAGCGTCGACCTGTTGCCCCTGGATGAGCTGGCCCGCGCGGTGGACCTGCTGATCGTGATCGGTGGCGACGGGACGCTGCTGGCCACCGCCCGCGTCACCGCGGATGCCGACACCCCGCTGCTGGGGATTAACCTCGGCCGGCTCGGCTTTCTGGTGGATGTGTCCCCCGACACCGCCCCGGAAGAACTGGGCGAGGTCCTGGACGGGGCCTTCGAGCGTGAACCACGAGCCATGCTGGAAGCCGAGCTGATCCGTGACGGCGTAACCATCCATCGTGGCATCGCCCTGAACGACGTAGTCCTGCACGTACTGAGTGTGGTGCGCATCATCGAGTTCGACACTGCCATCGACGGCATGGATGTCGGACGTCTGCGCGCCGACGGGCTGGTCGTCGCGACCCCTACCGGGTCCACTGCCTACGCATTATCCGCCGGTGGGCCAATCCTGACCCCGCAGCTGGACGCCATGGTGATGGTACCCGTCTGCCCGCACAGCCTGAACCATCGCCCGCTGGTGGTCAGCGGTCGCTCCACGGTGGAGATCCGCCTGTCCAGCGGCAGCCGGTCGCCGGCCCAGATTGCGCTGGATGGCCAGGAGAACGTGGACTTTGCCCCCGGCGACCTTCTGCGCATCCATCGCCGCGAACAGGCCCTGACCCTGATCCACCCCCGCGAACACCACTTCCTGCGCGTGCTCCGTACCAAGCTGCGCTGGGGCGAGCAGCCCTGATCCCGCCATGCTGCGTCTGATCAGCATTCGCGATTTCGCCATCATCGATACGCTCGAGCTCGAGTTCGACGCGGGGATGAGTGCCCTGACCGGCGAGACCGGCGCCGGCAAGTCCATCCTGATCGACGTCATCGGCCAGCTGCTGGGCGACCGCGCCGACGCCGGCATGGTGCGTGACGGCGCCGAGCAGGCCGACCTGTCCGCCGAGTTCGCCCTGCCGGAGCACGGCCCCGCCGGCGCCTGGCTGGCCGAACAGGAGCTGGGCGGCGACGAGGACGATCACGTGCTGCTGCGCCGTGTACTGACCCGCCAGGGCAAGAGCCGCGCCTGGATCAACGGTCGCCCGGTCGCGGTCGGCCAGTTGCGCACGCTGGGCGAGTGGCTGGTGGACATCCACGGCCAGCACGCGCACCAGCAACTGCTGCAGCGCGACACCCAGCGCCAGTGGCTGGACGGCTTTCTCGACGAGCACCCGGCCGCCGATGTCCGCGATACCTACCGTGCCTGGCGCGACGCGGCCCGTGCCCTGGAACAGGCCCGCGAGGCCCAGGCCGACACCTCCGACCGCCTGGACCTGCTGCGCTTCCAGACCGGCGAGCTGGCCGAACTGGCACCGCTCGCGGACGAATACCCGCAGCTGCTGACCGAGCAAAACCAGCTCGCCCACGGCACCGAGGTGCTCACCGCGCTGCAGACCGCCAGCCAGCAGATCGAGGACGACAGCGGGCTGGACACACAGCTGGGCCAGGTCCTGCATGCCCTGCAGGACGCCGCGCAGCACGACGAGCGGGTCAACCCGGCACTCGAGCTGCTGGAATCAGCACGCATCCAGATCGACGAGGCCGACGACACCCTGCGCCGCCTGGCCGACGGCATCGAGCTGGACCCGGAACGCCTCGCCGAACTGGACACCCGCGTCGGCGAATACCTGCGCCTGGCGCGCAAGCACCGGGTCGATCCCGAGGCGCTGCCGGGGCTGTACGACGAGCTGCAAGCGGAGCTGGACGCCCTGGAGAACGGCGATCAGAGCGTCGAGGCCCTGGAGGCCCGCGAGCAGGAGACCCGCGCGGCATTCGACGCCGCTGCCGCGGCCCTCACTCAGGCTCGCCAGAAGGCGGCAACACGCATTGGTCAGGCGGTCACCGAGACCATGCAGGAACTGGGCATGGTCGGCGGCCACTTCGAGATCGGCGTCGAGCCCGCCGACAAGCCGCAGGCCCACGGCGTGGACCACATCGAATTCCGCGTAGCCGCGAACCCCGGCGCCGCGCCGCAGCCCATGGTCAAGGTCGCCTCCGGCGGCGAACTCTCGCGTATCGGGCTCGCGCTACAGGTGCTGGCCAGCCAGCAGCAGACCGTGCCCACGCTGATCTTCGACGAGGTCGACAGCGGCATCAGCGGCGCGGTCGCCGAGGTCGTCGGGCGCAAGCTGCGCACCCTGGGCGAGCGCCATCAGGTCCTGTGCGTGACCCACCTCGCCCAGGTCGCCGCCCAGGCGCACCAGCAATTGGAGGTACAAAAGACCCACGCCAAGGACGGCACCCGCACCGCGATCCAGCCGCTGGACGACGAACGCCGCGTGGAGGCCCTGGCCCGCCTGATCGGCGGCACCCAGCTCACCGAGACCACCCGCACCCACGCCCGCGAACTCCTGGCCTCCGCCGCGAATTGATCGGGCAAGTCTCCGGGCCCCTCAACCCGTCCGGAAACCGCTCGGCAAGGGGTCCGGTGCCGGTTCGTCGGTGGCCTCGACCGCCTCCACCCGCGCCATGCGCGGCCCCTGCCGGAGCCACTCGCCGAGTCGATCCAGCGCCTCCGGCGCACCCACCGCCAGCACCTCCACACTGCCATCCGGCAGGTTGCGGGCATGCCCCGCCAGCCCGAGGGGCTCGGCCTGCTCGCGCGTAGACGCGCGAAAGAACACACCCTGGACGCGCCCCCTGACACGCCAGCGGCGGGCACGGTTATCATGAGTCCCCGTCATCAACGACCTCCGGAGTGGATGCATGTCCGATGCCCCTACGCTGTACCACAATCCGCGCTGCAGCAAGTCGCGCGCGACCCTGGCGTTGCTGCGCGAACAGGGTGTGGAACCCGAGATCGTCGAATACCTGAAGACCCCGCCGGACGCCACCACCCTGCGAACCCTCCTCGATCAGCTTGGTATCCCGCCGCGCGAACTACTGCGCACCGGTGAGGCGGAATACCGCGAACTGGGCCTGAAGGATGCCGAGCTGGATGACGAGGCGCTGATCCAGACCATGGTCCAGCACCCGAAACTGATTGAGCGGCCGATCCTCGTGTACGGCGACCGCGCCCGCATCGGGCGCCCGCCGGAGCAGGTGCTGGAGATTCTGTCGTGAGCGCGGCCCTCGAGGTCCTGGTGCTGTACTACAGCCGCTACGGGGCGACCGCCGAGCTGGCCCGCCACGTCGCCAGCGGCGTGGAACGGGGCGGCGCGGTTGCCCGCGTGCGCACCGTCCCGCCGGTCAGCACCCGCATTGCCGGCGACACCCCGGCGGTGCCCGCCGACGGTCCGCCCTACGCGGAGACCCGCGACCTCGAAGAATGTGCCGGGCTGGTGATGGGCTCGCCCACCCGCTTCGGCAACATGGCCGCGCCACTCAAGTACTTTCTCGACGGCACCAGCGGCCTGTGGGCCAGCGGCGGGCTGGTAGACCGACCGTTCGGGCTGTTCACCAGCACCGCCACCCAGCACGGCGGCCAGGAGACCACCCTGCTGACCATGGCCCTGCCACTGATCCACCAGGGAATGCTCTGGGTCGGCGTGCCCTACACCGTGCCGGAACTCAGCACCACGACCTCGGGCGGCTCGCCGTACGGCGCCAGCCACGTCGCCGGTGGCCAGGGCGAGCACCCGGTCACGCGGGAGGAGCAGCGTATCGCCGCGGCCTTGGGCGAGCGGGTCGGCCGAATCACGCGACGCCTGCAGGCCGGGGATCCGGCATGATCCTCGCGGCCCGCGGGCTGGCGCTGATCGCCTATCTGGCCCTGATCGGCCTGATCCTGGTCTGGACCACCTGGATCGACCCGCCGGAGATCGTGCCGATCTCGGTGGCACTGGTGATCCTCGTCCTGCCGCTGTTGTTCCCGCTGCGCGGGATGCTGCACGGACGCCGCTACACCCACGCCTGGTCCAGCCTGCTGGCGCTGGCCTACATCACCCTGGGGATCACGCTGGCGGCGGTTGCGGACGACCGCGTCTACGGCATCCTGATGAGCGTGGCCAGTCTCGCCTGGTTCGCCGGCTGTCTGCTCTACGTAAAGCTCGACGCTCGGCGGGCGCGCGCGGCCCACCCGCCGGCCTGAACCTACCTCCCGCCGACGCAGCCCCGTTCCGTCCACCCCGACACTGGCATCGGCTACTCAGTCGGTACCTTCGGGATCAGTGCCTCGCCCGGGATCCACCCGGGCAAGCTGCTCGCGCACGAACGGCACGGTCAGGCGCCGCTGTTCGGCCAGCGCGGCCAGGTCGAGCCGGTCCAGCAACTCGAGCAGGGCACCGAGGTCGCGCCGATAGTGCCGCAACAGATACTCGGCCACGACATCGGGCAACTCCAGTCCCCGCCAGGCTGCGCGCTGCGCCAGGATCGACTTCAGGGCCGCTTCGTCCGGCGGATGCAAACGGAAGACCGGCCCCCAGGCGAGCCGTGAAGCCAGGTCGGGCAGCCGCACAGGCAGGCCCTCGGGGGCGTGCAGGGCCGCCAGCAGCACCCGGCAATGGGCATCGCGCAGGCGGTTGAGCAGGCCGAACAGGGCCTCCTCCCACGCCGGCTGGCCAAGTACCGCGTCGAGGTCGTCCAGCGCAACCAGCGGCGCGCGTTCCAGACCGTCCAGGACGACCTCGGGTGCTACCGCTGCCAGCTCGCCGAGCGGCAGGTAGGCCACCGGGTCACCGCGCTCGTGCCCTCGATAGCAGGCCGCCTGCAACAAGTGGGTCTTGCCGGCCCCGGGCGTGCCGTGCAACAGGATCTGGCGCTCACCGGACGCCCCGGCCGCGCTCAGCGCCTCCACCGCGTCGCGGGCCAGCGCATTGCTGCCGGGGTGATAACCGGAAAAGCGCGAACTATCCCGCAGGCGCAGGTCGAGCGGGATCTGTCCGCCGCGTGCGATCGCCTGGCTCATACCTCCCCCCCGGCCCCGGGCGACCCGGCGTTCAGGCGGCGGTAGCGTTTCAGCAGGTGGCGCACTGCCACCGCCAGCACCGCCGCAACCGGCAATGCCAGCAATACGCCGAAGAAGCCGAACAACTGCCCCCCGGCCAGGACCGCAAACAGCACGGTCACCGGATGCAGGCCGGTACGATCGCCGACCAGCCAGGGTGTCAGCACCATCGATTCCAGCACCTGGGCCACCGCGAACACCCCCATCACGAACAGCAGCAGGGTCCAGCCATCACCCTGTACCAGCACCGCCGCACTGGCCAGGGCGAGACCGACGATCACACCCACATACGGGATAAAACTGACCAGGCCCGCGATCAACCCGATCGCGAGCCCCATCTCCACCCCGACTGCAGTCAGGGCGACCGCATAGAACAGCCCCAGTGCCAGCATCACCAGTAGCTGCCCGCGCAGAAACGCGCCCAGCACCGCATCCGATTCTGTTGTGAAACCCAAGATCGTCGGGCGCCACGCCCCCGGAATCAGGTCCGCCAGTCCCGCGGTCAGACGCGGCCAGTCACGCAGCAGATAGAACGTCACCACCGGAATCAGCACCAGATTGAAGACGCCGAGGACCAGCGCCCCGCCGGAACTGCCCAGCCAGTGCAGGGCACCGCCCGCCAGCCCCCCGGCCTCGCGCCAGTGCTGCGCGACCAGCTCGCGCAGCGCCTCCGCATCCAGCGGCGGCAGGCCATCGCCGGCCCAGCCCTCCAGGTGCGGCCGCGCCTTCTGGTCGAACCACGCCAGCACGTCCGGCGCCAGCAGCGCCAGCCGCTCGAACTGCGCCAGGGCCAGCGGCACCAGCAACAGCAGCAGGGCCGCCAACCCCAGCATCACCAGCAGAAACACCGCGACCGTCGCCAGAGTACGCGACCCGCCAGTGCGCTCACCCAGCCGTGTGACCAGCGGATTGAACAGATAGCCCAGCAGCGCGGCGATCAGAAACGGAGTCAGAATCGGGGCCAGCAGGTAGAACAGCCCGGCCAGCACCAGCAGGGCAACCAGGGCCGCCAGGGTAGCGGCCGACACCGGCCGGAAGGGTCGTATCTGCTGTTCGCTCATGCCCCGCCCCGGTCGCGGGCCGCGATCCCTTGCAGGGCCTGCCGCGCCCGTCGCCCCCATTGCCAGCTATACGCCACGCCGCTGGCCAGTGTGGTCGCCGCCACCAGCGCCACCAGTACGGGGACCACGGTCGCGACCGCAGCCAGGCCGCCAGCACCGGCAATCACCACCAGGATCAGCACGATCTGCAGGAAGGTGTTCAGCTTGCTGATGACCAGGGGCTGCGGTTCCAGCGGCCCCACCCGCAGGCGATACAGCAGCGAACCCAGCGCCAGCCACAGATCCCGCCCAAGCACCAGGATCAGCAGCCACACGGGCAGCAACCCGGACAGGGTTACCACCAGGTAGACACCGAGGATCAGCAGCTTGTCGGCAGCCGGATCCAGCCAGGCGCCGAGCGCCGTATACCAGCCATACCGCCGCACCAGCCAACCGTCCAGCACATCGCTGAGACCGGCGACCGCCAGCAGAAGCACCGCCGCCAGATAGGCCTCGGACCACAGCAGCCAGAGGATCGGCAACGTCAGCACGATCCGAGCGAGCGTGACCGCATTCGGAATCTGATGGCGGGGCAGCATAGGCGAACGGGCTACCGCCCGGGGGCCAGACTGCACTCGCGCGACCCTGCCCGCCAGACCGCGCGTACCAGCGCCAATGCGGGATCGACGCGCCGTCGCCCCGATCCCGCTGCGAATCCTGGCCGAACTTTCATCACTCGAACCCTCGGCGAGGCAACTGCAGCCAGCCCTCGGCAGGGATGGCCGGATTGGGTGGATCGGTGCGCGAGAACGCCGCGTCCTCCAGCAAGTCGGCCAGGGCATCCGCCGCGAGGCCGGTACGCAGTTGCAGCGTCACGACCTCCCCCGCCACAGTATCCGGACGCACCCCCTCGATCGCATCCAGCCGCGCCAGGGATTCGCGCAGGCGCTCGAAGGCCACATAGTCCGGCACCGGCACGAAGCCCAGGCGCACCCAGTCGGCCTCGGCCACGACCCGCGCCAGGCTGCGCCCCAGGCGATCCAGACCCTCGGCCACGGCGGCGCGTGCCACCTGCGCAGCCTGGTCACCACGTGCCGAGGTACGGAACTCGTCGCCACGATAGACGACCAGCGCGTGCGCCTCGGCACCGCCCGCGGTTTCGCGCACCCGCAACAGTACCAACCCTTCCGGGTCATAACGCCGCCCCGCCTCCGCGAGCCCTTCCGACACCCCGCCAACGATGTCGGCGACCCGCACCCGGCGCCGGTCCTCCAGGTCCCCCAGCGGCAGGATCAGCGGCATCGCCCGCTGTTCCGCCAGTTCATCCAGGGCTCTCAATACCCCGGGCCCGTCAAGCCCGGTCCCCAGCAATTGCCGCTGACCGTCCGCCTCATGCACGGCCCACACCAGCAGACCGGGGCGCGCGCTCAGAACCATCGGAACCCCGGCGGCGCGCAGGGCATCGTGCAGATGGTCACGATGGAACTCCAGGCGATACTCGCTCTCGCCTTCGAACTGACGCCGACGCAGGGCCGGCAGATCGCCGTCCTCGTCCAGTCGCAGCAGCATCGCTTGCGCGACCTGGCGCAATTCGAACGAGCGCCAGCCGGCGACCTGCACCAGCGCATCCTCCAGTCCATCCGCCAGCGCGGTCGTCTCGTCCTCCGCACTGACCGAGACCATCACCGTGGCCTGCACGGCCCCCGATGCCGTCAGGGCCAGCAGCAGGACCAGGCCCGGGAGGGCCCGCAGAACGGCAGGTGCTCGCAATGAGTGGCGCATCATGATGTCGGCGGTCGCATTCGTGAAATGCGCAAAATACCACAGCCGGTCGCGACCAGGCCGGATCCTGCGCTTTGCACGCCCCCGGCGAGCCGGCTACCATGCCGGGCTCCGCGAACCCGCTTCGCGTCCACGCATCCGCAATGATCCCGGGTCCCCCAATGTCCGAATCCCGTTCAGGCCTGACCTACCGCGAGGCCGGTGTCGACATCGAGGCCGGCGCCGAGCTGGTCGAGCGCATCAAGCCGCACGCGGCACGCACCCGGCGCCCCGGCGTCATGGCCGGGCTGGGCGGCTTCGGCGCCCTGTTCGAGCTGCCAATGGAGCGCTACCGGCAGCCGGTCCTGGTGTCCGGCACCGACGGGGTCGGCACCAAGCTGCGCCTGGCGCAGGCGACCGGTCGCCACGACAGTATCGGCATTGATCTGGTCGCAATGTGCGTCAACGACATCGTGGTCCAGGGCGCGGAGCCGCTGTTCTTTCTCGACTACTACGCCACTGGCCACCTGGACGTGGACATCGCCGCGGATGTGGTCACCGGCATTGCCGAGGGCTGCGCGCAGGCCGGCTGCGCGCTGATCGGCGGCGAGACCGCCGAGATGCCCGGAATGTACCAGGGCGAGGACTACGATGTGGCCGGCTTCGCGGTCGGCATCGCCGAAAAGGACGCGCTGATTGATGGCAGTCGGGTTGCGCCCGGGGATGTGCTCCTGGGGCTAGCATCCAGCGGCCCACACTCCAACGGCTACTCGCTCATCCGCCGCGTGCTGGAACATGCCGGTACCCGCCTGGACGCCCCCCTGCCGGAAGACAGCAACATCACCCTGGGCGATGCCCTGATGGCCCCGACGCGAATCTACGTGCGCCCATTGCTGGAGTTGATGCGCAACCATCCCGTGCATGCCGCCGCCCATATCACCGGCGGCGGTCTGACCGAGAACCTGCCGCGGGTGCTCCCCGACGAGCTCGCGGCGCACATCGATCCGCGGGCCTGGCCGCGCCCGCCGGTATTCGCCTGGCTGCAACAGGCCGGCGCGATCGCGGACGACGAGATGCTGCGCACCTTCAACTGCGGCGTCGGCATGGTCGTCATCCTGCCCGAGAACCGGGTCGAGGCCGCCAGCTCGGAACTCGCCCGCGCCGGCATCCCGTGCTGGCCGATTGGCCACGTGTCCCCGCGTGCGGCCGGCGAACCGGGCGTCACCTACGCCACCCCATGACCAACGGGAGCACCCCGGCCCCGCGTCGCCTGGTCGTGTTGATCTCCGGGCGTGGCAGCAATCTCGAGGCCCTCGCGCATGCCTGCGAGCAGGGTCGGATCACGGGGCACATCGTCGGCGTGATCAGCAATCGCCCCGAGGCGCGCGGGCTGGAATTCGCGCGCGCCCGCGGAATCCCGACCCGGGTCGTGGACCACCGCGAATATGGCTCGCGCGAGGCCTTCGATGCAGAACTGACTCAAGCCATCGAGGCCTGCCAACCCGACTTCGTGATCCTCGCCGGCTTCATGCGCATCCTGACCCCGGCCCTGGTACAGCACTTCGCCGGCCGGCTGGTGAACATTCATCCTTCGCTGCTGCCCAACTACCGCGGCCTGGACACGCATGCCCGCGCACTCGCCGACGGCGCGACCGAACATGGAGCCAGCGTGCATTTCGTGACTCCGGAACTGGATGGCGGCCCGGTAATCATGCAGGCGCGGGTGCCGGTGTTGGCCAGCGACAGTCCGGACAGCCTGGCGGCCCGCGTACAGCGCGCGGAACACCGTCTGTATCCGGAAGTCGTGCGCCGCCTGTGTGCAGGCGAAATCCACTGGGACGGCCGGGTCCTGCGCGCCGACGATACGCCGCTGGAAGCCCCGCTCGAACTCGACGAGGAAGTACACGATGCCCCAGACCCCGACGACCGGAGCGCACCGCACCCGACCGGTTAGGGAGACCCTGGCCGGTCGCCGGATGACGGCGCGCCTGGTGGGCACTCTGCTGCTGGCAACATTGTGGCTGGCCGGTCCGGCAGGCGCGGAAACCACTCCGCGAACCGCGCCGCCGATCCCGCCCTACACCGCCAGCTACGAGGCCCATGCCCTTGGCAACACCCTGAACGCCCGGGTGACGCTGAACCACGAGGACGTGCAGACCCGGATGGCGATGGACGCCCACGTCTCCGGTTTCCTGCGCATCCTCGGACGCTTCGAACTGAACCGGGAGTCACTGCTGAACAGCCGGAACGAGGCCCTGCAACTGGTGCACTCGCGCAGCCAGCAGGTCACCCCGCGCCGCGAACGCAAGGTCGAGACACGCTTCGACTGGTCCGCAAACCGCGCGATCGGCACTATCAATGGCGATCCCTTCACCCTCGACGCGCCCCCGCACACCCTGGACTTCCTGGGCTCGCTCTACCTGATGATGCAGACCCTCGAGGGAGGCGAACTGCGCCAGCCCGGCGACCGTCTGGAGATCCAGACCCTGGAACGCGACCGCCTGCGCGAATACCAGTTCGAATACGGCGGGCGCGAGACCATGGACTCCCCGATTGGCCGTGTGGAGACCATCCGCATCGACCGCCGTAGCCAGGACAGCGATGTCGAATTGTCTGCCTGGTTTGCCCGCGAGCTTCGCCACATCCCGGTGCGTTTCGACTACGAGGCCGACGGCCGCGTGTTCGAGCTGAACCTCACGCAGCTGGAATGGCACGACCCGATCATTGACCTGAACGACGAGTAACCACCATGAGCGAAACCTTTGACCTGGCCATCATCGGCAGTGGCCCCGGGGGCTATCGTGCTGCCGTCCTGGGCGCCCTGCGCGGACTGAACGTCGCCATCATCGAAAAGGGTGACTGGGGCGGCTGCTGCCTCAACCGCGGTTGCGTGCCCAAGAAGGACTGGTACCACACCGCGCGCACTGTCGCCGCTCAGCGCCACTTCGCCGGCCGTGGCATCAGCGGCAGTCTCACCGCCGACATGGGCAAGGCCTGGGACCATCAAAAGGACGTAGTCACCGAGGTGCGCAACTCCTATCTCGGCTACATGAAGCACCTGAAGATCCAGTATCTCCACGGAGCCGCCCGCTTCCGCGACGCCGAGACCCTGGAGGTGGTCACCGACGACGGCACCGAGACCGTCCGCGCACGGCACACCATCATCGCCACCGGTGCAACCGCCAGCGTGCCGGCGCCGTTCGCAGCCGAGCCCGGCCGCGTGCTCACCACCGACATGCTGTTCGACGACAAGCCTCCGGCGGGCCAGCGCGTTGCCCTGATCGGCTCCGGCGTGGTCGCGACCGAGTTCGCCTGGATCTTTACCCATCTCGGCAAGGACGTGACCTGGCTGAGCCGTTCCAAGCCGCTGTCCGGGCAGAAATTCAGCCCCCAGGCCCTGGGCACCCTGAAGGACCGCCTCGCCGAGGACGGCATCGAACCCACCCGCGTCAAGGCCTACGAAAAGGTCGAGACGTCCGACGATGGCGTCAACATCACCGACAGTGACGGCAACCGCTTCGAGGTCGACTGGGTCCTGCTCGGCACCGGGCGCACCCCGCACACCGAGGGACTGAACCTCGATGCGATCGGGGTGAAGACCGACGCCCGCGGTTTCGTGAAGCGCCGCCCCACCCTGCAGACCGACGCCGACAACATCTACGTCATCGGCGACGTCGCCAGCGAGTGGCAGACCGCCAACCACGCCCTGGCCGACGCGACCATCGCGGTCGAGAACATCCAGAGCGGCAACACCCGTGAACAGGACGAACGCTTCGTCCCGATTGCGATCTACTCCGCCGTCGAGATGGCGCGCCTGGGCATGGACGAGGACGACGCCGAGGACGAGGAACTGGAACCGGCGGTCGGCTTTGCCGCCTTCGAGACCTCCCCGCGCGCCCTGGGCCAAGACGAGCCCGAGGGCTTCGTGCGCCTGATCGGCGACATGGACACCGGGGCCCTGCTGGGCGGCGAGGTGATTGGCACCGACGCCGGCGAACTGATCCACATCCTGTCGCTGGCGCCCGACCGCGACACCGCCCTGGCCTGGATCGCCAAGGGACAATGGAATCATCCCGCCCGCGCCGAGGAATTCCTCAACGCCACCGAAACCCTCGCCTCCAAGTGGAACCTCAAATCCGAGATCTTCGGTCTTTGAATAGCCCCGCCCGCGCCAGGGGGGGGGGCGATCCCCGGGGCGGCGCCAGTGCCTGTGGCCGTAGCCTTTCTGCTGCTGCAGGCGGACGATCTCGGCATCGGCCATCTGGACTACACTCGCGCGGCGTGAGGCCGGTGTTCCGACTACGCCCGATGCCGCGCTCCCCATTCAGCGGTGTCCATGGATGCCAACCGGGGGGGCGGATTGGTCGTAGAATGATTCGGTGACGCCGCGCACCGCCGGATACCCGCGTGCCGACATCCCGCCCCTTCATGTCGATGGTTACCGCATGCGCCGATCTCCGCTCCTGGTCCCGATACTCCTGCTCTGCACGGCGTTGGCACATGCCAGTGATGAAACCGAAGCGGAAGAACCCCGGCAGCAATGGCTGCACGAGACGCGCGAGGGCACGCGCGACCTGACCTACTGGCTGGTCCGCAACGTGGATGGGTGGTTCGGCGACAAGCCGTTCGACGACAGCGGAGGCCATGCGGGCGGTCGTGTAGAGCTGGGCGGACTGCACCGCGAAGACAAGGGTTTCAAATCGTCCGCACGATTCCGGCTGGACGTAACCATGCCCAACGTGGACGAACGCATCTACCTGTTTGTCGGGCGCGGCGCAGAGGACGAGCTGGTGCAGGACCAGCCGGATACCTTCTCGCGCGCGCAGCTCCTGTTGCCGGAAGACCGTGACGAGGACCAGACCTGGTTCGGCGGGCTCGGCTATCATCTGCGCGAGCATGTCGATCTGCGCCTGGGGATCCGCGGTGGATACAAGCCGTATGCCCAGGCCCGCTATCGCCGGGTCTTCTGGCCAACCGATGCCACCACGCTGGATTTCCGCGAGACCCTGTTCGTCGCCACCGGCGACGGCATCGGCGCCACCACTTCGCTGGATCTGGCACACGCACTCACCGAGCGCCGCGCGTTCCGCTGGCGGAGCTCGGCCACCGTCAGCACCGAGACGCGCGGCGCGGACTGGTCGACGGCCCTGGGCGTGTTTCACCGTCTCGGCCCGGAGCAGGAGATCTCGCTGGAGGTGCTGGCCAACGGCGAGACCGCGCGCCCGGTCAAGGTCCGCGAATACGGCCTGCGCGGGGCCTATCGCCAACCCGTCTATCGCGACTGGATAATCGGCGAGGTCATCCTCGGGCATTTCTGGCCGCGCGGTGATCACGATCCGGACCGGCGCGAGGCCTGGGCGCTGGGCCTCGGGCTGGAGATGATCTTCTGACCCGGGTACTGCCCAGGGAAACAATGATTAATGCACAAGGTCGCGCTGGTACCCCAGGTATTCCGAGGCAAAGCGCGGTGTGCAGCGGGCAGTGGCGCTACCCGCAAGCGGCGCAACGCAGAATCGGGGAACCTGGGGCACCAACCCCACAAACTATTGCAAGAAGGGGCTCGATGCCCGTTGTTGACAAAAACACGCGCGCACGGAGTTCCGGCTCCCTTGTGCAGAGTGACTGCACGGCAGCCACCGTGCCTTGTTCGCACGCAAAAGTGACTCGAACGCAAGCACGTGCATTAATCAGTGTTTCCCTCAGGCGTCCGCAACCAGGACCTGGTTGCGTCCTTCCGCCTTGGCCCGGTAGAGGGCCGCGTCGGCGCGGCGCAGCAGTTCGTCCGGGCTAACCTCCGGCCCCGGGAACAGCGTGGCCACGCCCAGGCTGACCGTCACAACCGAACTGACCGAAGACCGACCGTGCGGCACCCCCAGGGCCTCCACCGCGCGCCGCAGCTGCTCCGCCACCCGAACCGCCCCGTCGATATTGGTATCGGGCAGGAGGGCCACGAATTCCTCGCCGCCGTAGCGCGCCACCAGATCCGCGGGTCGCTGCAGCTGTTCGCGCCCGGCGGCCGCCACCATGACCAGGCAGTCATCACCCATCTGGTGCCCGTAACAGTCATTGAACCGCTTGAAGTCGTCGACGTCGAACAGCACCAGCGACAGCGGACCCTGCTCGCGCCGCAGCCGTTGCCAGCACTCCTGCAGATAGGCATCGAAACGCCGACGATTGGCCACCCCGGTCAGGCCATCCTGGTCGGCGATGTTGCGCAGCTCCTGGTTCAGCTCCTGCAACTGCGCGGTGCGCTGCGCAACCTTGTCCTCCAGGGTACGCGAGTAGGCCTGCACCTGTTCGTACAGCCAGGCGTTCTCGATGGAGATCGAGGCCTGCGCCGCGAGCAGCCCGGCCACCTCCACCCGGGCACGGCTGAAGGCACCGGCGACCAAGTTGTTTTCCACGTAGACCGCGCCCTCGAAGTGTTCGCGGCGTACCGGTACGCAGAGTACCGAACGCGGGCGGCAGCAGGCGATGTAGGGGTCCTCGGTAAACGCGCCTTCGTGGGCCGCATCGTGCAGGACCACGGCCTCGCCACGGCGTAGCACATGGTTGATCACGGTCACCGGGAGCGGCTGCCGCCCGCCCTCGGCACGCGGCAGCAGGGCATGCTCCGGCAGCTCCGCCGGGACCGTACCGTCCGCCCAGGGGGTCGAGCAGAGGACCACCTCCAGCATCCCCTCGCGGCGCGCCAGCAGGCACCCGTGCTGACCACCGGCATTCTCCAGCAGGGTCTGCATGGTAGTGTGCAGCAGGCGATCCAGCTCGATCTCCGAGGAGATCGAACGCGCCGCCTTCATCACCGAGGCCAGATCCAGCGCGCAGGATTCCAGGGTCGCCGCGCCCGGGTCGTTCTCGCCGACCCCGGCAGCGATCTCGCGCAGCAGCGGGTATTCCTGCTCCATCTGCGCCAGCTTGCGCCGCGCCCCCCAGCGACGATACGCATGATGCGCGGCGCGCAGATAGCCCTCCGCCGCCCGCGCGCGCCCCAGGCCCAGCAGACAGGCGGCGGTGCGTTCGCAGGCGACCGCCTCGTCACGCACAAACCCCTGCTCGCGCGCTCCCTCGATCGCGACCTCGAAGCGCTCCAGCGCGCGCGCCGCATGACCGTCCAGGCGATCGAGCTCGGCCTGCATCAGGTCGGCCAGATGCTGGCAGTTGGCCGGGCACTGCGCGGCCCATCGGCCCATGCGCCCCAGCCCGCGTTCGAGATCCGCCCGGGTCTGCCGCTGGGTGGCCGGATCCTGATCCGGGTAGTGTTCCGCGCGCACCAGAAATGCGACCACGTGGAAGCGCACCAGCTGCGGCAGCGACATCGCCGAGCGGAACACCCGGGGTTCCTCGGCTACATGTTCCAGCGCCGCCGTGAACTCACCATACAGGAAGGCCAGTTCCGCCTTGTAGATGTGGTAGTTGGCGATCCCGGTCATGAACTGGCGCGCGCGCATGCCCGCCAGGCATTCGGCCTCGGAGAAATCCGGGTCGTCAAGCGTGTCCGCTGCATCCGTACGCCCCAGCAGGTTGCGCTGCATCTGCAGAAACAGGGTGCCGGAGTCCAGCGAGTCCTGGTATTCGCAATCGCGTACGATCTCGAGGTTCTCCGCGTGCTGGCGCTCGGCGGTTTCGAGGTCCAGCCCCGGGTCCCAGATCACGCAGTCCTGGGCGCTGTAGGCCAGGTACAGCAGGTCGCCGGATTGGTAGCCGGCCTCGATCCCCTTGCGAAACCAGGGCGTCAGCGTCGCCCAGTGGTTGCTCCAGTGGTGCACGAACATGGCATAGACGTAGATCACCCGGGCCCGCAGGCTGATGTCGTCGAGGCGCTCGTTGATCGCCAGCCCCAGCTTTCCGTATTCGTAGCCCTGCGCGGGATCATCCAGCTCGCCGCACAGCAGCATGCCGTAGGCGGCGTAGGCAAACGCCGATTCGGGACAGTTGCCATGCCGCAGCGACAGGTTCACCGCCTTCAGCACCAGGTAGGGGAAGACATTCCCGCTGCCCGACAGGAATGCGGCCGGGAAGACCTCCATCAGCAGCCGCACCGCCACCAGGGTCGCCGGATCCTCCAGCGCCGGCGCGTTGACCAGTTCGGCGATCCGGCGCCCGGCCAGTCCCTCCTCCACCCGTCGACGCTCCGCCTCGACCGCCTGCCGGTCCGGGTCGTCGGTCACCTCCATGCCGAGCAGCTGCAGGCCCCGGATCGCCGCCTGCATCGATGCCTCCATGCGTCCCAGGGTCGCATACTGGCGAGTGCGCGTAGCCAGCACCTCCGCCTGCTCGCGGTCGCTGCGCGCCCGCTGCAGCAGCGCCTCGCTGCGCTGCTCCGCCTCGTCGAATCGCGCCGTCAGGTAGGCCGCCTGCTGGGCCTCTACCGCGAGCATCATCGCCAGTTCGGGCACCCGCTCCCAGGCGTCGTCCGGCAGCAGGCCCTCTCCGACCAGCAGGAATTCGCGAGCAGCTTCGTAGGCGGCCGAACGCCGCGCACGAATCGCCGCGCGCAGGTTGAGTTCGGCCAGGTCCAGGGCCTCGACGGGGTCGTCGATCAGGGCCCGGCCGGCATTCAGGTGCCCGACCATGGCGATCAGCCGCTCGTCCTGCTCTTCGGCCTCCCGGGCATGCCGCCGCATCAGACGCCCGATCGACAGGTGCACCGCGCGCTTGCGCTCCGGGTCGATCAGCGCATACGCGGCCTGCTGCACCCGGTCGTGCTGAAAGCGGTAACGCGGATTGACCTCTGCCGCCCCGGAGTCCGGCACAGCCACCGACTCCACCAGCCGGTAGCTGCTGTGCAGCGGGACCAGCGCATGCCGCTGGAGGGCCGGAGACAGGGCCGCCGCCACCTCGCGTGCCGGGGCCTCGGCAATGATCGCCAGGGACTGCAGGTCGAAGGTATTGCCGATACAGGCGGCCAGCTGCAACGTCTGCCGCGTCGCCGCCGGCAACTGGCGCAGGCTGTCGACCATGAACTCCACGACATCGTCGCTCAGGCTGGAGTGCAACACCGCCTCCAGGTCCCATTCCCACCAGCCGTGCTCGGGCACAAACTCGAGCGCACCGTCGTCGTGCAGCTTGCGCAGCAACTCGGTGGTAAAGAACGGGTTGCCTCGAGCCTTGTCGTAGAGCAGGTCGATCAGCGGCCGCGCGGCCTCCGGCGTGCGGCGCAGGGCATCCGCGACCAGTTGCCCCACCGCCTCGCGGTCCAGCGGCCCGATCGGCATGTCCTGCAACGGGCGCGTACGTGCCACGTCTTCCAGCATCAGGCGCAGCGGATGGCCCGGCCCCACCTCGTTGCTGCGGTAGGCGCCGATCAGGAGCAGGTGGCCCAGCTCGCGCGCGGTCACCAGTCGCTGCAGCAGACGCAGGGTCGGCGCATCGCTCCATTGCAGGTCGTCGAGGAACAGCACCAGGGGGTGGTCGGCCGTCGCAAACACCCGGACGAAGTTCACCAGCACGATCTGCAGCCGGTTCTGTGCCTCGCTGGGGGGCAGCTCGGCCACCGGGGACTGCGGTCCGATGATCAGTTCAAGATCCGGCACCAGATCGACCATCAATGCGCCATTGCGTCCCAGGGCCTCGCACAGCGCCTCGCGCCAGGGCGCCAGGCGTGCTTCCGGCTCCGCCAGCAACTGCCGTACCCCGCCCTGAAAGGCCATCGCCAGGGCGGAATAGGCCTCGCCGCGCCGGAACTGGTCGAACTTGCCCTGCATCAGAAATCCGCGCGCGCGCACCAGCGGCTGATCGATATCGTTGACCAGGGCCGACTTGCCCACCCCGGAATAGCCATGCACCAGGCAGAACTCGACCCCGCCGGCGGCTGCGGACTCGAACAGGCCCAGCAGCTCGGCCTGCTCGCGGCTCCGTCCGTACAGGGCCTGCGGCACCAGGAAGCTGCGCGGCTGGTCATACATGCCGGGCTCGAACGACAGCCATTCGGGATCACCCGGCCGCAACTGGCGGCAACGGCTCAGATCAACCATCAGCCCGCGCGCACTCTGGTATCGATCTTCCGGGTCCTTGCTCAACAACTTGAGGATGACGCGTCCCAGCGCGGGAGGCAGGGTCGGATGGATCTCGAGCGGATCCGGTGGCAGCCGGGAGATATGGCGGTGGACCCACTCCAGCACATGGCTGGCCACGAACGGCCGCTCACCGGTGAACAGCTCGAACAGCAGCACGCCCAGCGAGTAATGGTCGGAGCGGTAGTCCAGCTCGCGGTTCATACGCCCGGTCTGTTCCGGCGAGATGTACGGCAGTGGCCCCTCCACGCCGGCCCCGGTCGCGGTGGCCTGACGTTCCTGGGTCAGCTCCGAGGCGATCCCGAACCCGCCCAGCCGCAGGCGCCCGGTGGCGGAATCGATGAGCACATTTTCGGGGCAGACCGCCTTGTGCACCACGCCACGCGCATGCACCGCATCCAGGATCCCGGCGAGCTTCAGAGCCAGATCCAGGCCCTCGTCCAGGGACGGTGGCCCAGGTGCGTCGGCAAGGTCATCGGCCAGCGTGCGTTCCAGGCACTCCGTGACCAGCGCTACACTGCCGTTCCCGTGGGTGAGGATGGCCTCGACCGTCGGCACCCCCTCGACATCCGCAAGTTGCTGTGCGATCCGGCCTTCGCGGCGCAGCATCGCGACCTGCTGCGGATCGGGATACTCGGCGCGCAGGGTCTCGATTGCGACGGCACCCCCATCGGCCGTGCGTCCGGCACGATAGACCACCCGGCCCCGCCCCTCGCGCAGGACGCCCTCGATACGGTACCCGGGCAGCTCGGGATACAAGGCCTCAGACGCCGAACATGCGCTGGAAGGTCGCCGCGTAATCCTCCCGGGCGGTGTCGCGCAGCGGCTCGCCATGACCGCACAGCACATGCCGGAACGGCAACGCCTTCAGCCGGGCAAAGTCCTCAACCCCGGGCTCGGCCGCCTGCATCCAGACTGGCCCCAGGTTGGCCGGGGTGAAAAACCCCATCGCCTCCATGCGCTCGCGTGATGCTTCGGAAAAGTGCTCGTCCGGCTGCAGCCAGTTCTGCAGCGAGTCGCAGGCGACCAGGATCCCGCCCTCGCGATCCAGGTGCAGGATGCCCTCCGGGATCCGTGTGGTGCGGAACTCGAACACGCTGGCATCGCGCAGCGGCATCGCCCCGCCCTCGCCCAGGGTGCGATCCGTCGCCAGGCCATCGGGATGGGTCATGCCGGGCATCTGCCACAGTGGCACGCCATAGCGATCGAGGTAGAAGGCGTCGTCGCGGCTGTGCAACGACCCGATCCGCACCACCCCGGCGACCTCGCCGAGCCCCTCCAGCTCTACCAGCCCGGCGTCGGACAGGCGCACCGAGTTGATCAGCGTCAGGCGTCCGTCCTCGCGCACCACCGTCATGTTGCGGCTGAAATGCCATTCCAGACCACCGATCTCGGCCTCCATACCACCGGTCACGAAAAACACGTCGGGAAATACCTCCCGGACAGGGCCGTGCGGCAGCGCGGCGGGAAATCGATCCATCGATTCGCTCATATCGGTGTCCTCGTGGCTTCAGGTGTGCAGAAAGCGCCCAACATACTGGTATTCGCGGTCATATTCATGCAGGTAGGCATTCAGATACGTTCGCTGGGCCAAATCCAGTCGGCCCTCGCGGATCGCTGCCTCGGTCTCGCTGCCATCGCTGCTGTCCATCCTCCGCAGATGAAACAGCGTCATGTCGCGCCCGCCGAAGAAGCGCTGCAGGAACGCATGCTGCGCGCGCGCCGCGCGCATGTCGAACACCGCCCCGTACAGGGCCGTGCAATGCGGCCGGGCCGCCAGCTGCTCGGCGTCAAACCGGGGCCAGTCGCCGGACGGATGGCGGAACGGCGGATATTCGCCCGGCTCGTGCACCGGGACTGCGCGCAGGCGCGCCACATACTCGGGCTCCAGTCCGCCGGCCTCGGCACCGCGTACCAGGATGTTGCGATAGCGCCGGCTGGGCCGACAGCGATCGTCAATGAACTCCGGCATGCCCACATAGGCGAGCGCCTCCACGGTCGCCCCGTCCACGCGCACCGGGACCCGGATCCGCCGGTAGCCGTAACCGCAGGCCTCGGCATCATCCAGCGGGCCCAGCGCTGTCTCGTCGCACCAGTGCACCAGCCCCTGCACCGCATCTTCCGGGTTGTTCGACGGCTCGATATTGGCGACCCCGCCTTCGTGGCGAAAAAAATGCTGCACGTTGAAACGCAGCCGCCAGCCCGGAAGCTCCCCGCGCCGCGAGGCCCGCGGCTCGACCCCCTTGGCCCGCAGCGAGGTCAGATCCAGGTTGGAGCCATAGCCAAAGTAGCAGAACATCCCGCGCCTCGCCGTCAGCCACCCGGACGATACTGGTTGCAGGTATCGGCCCACCCTACGGGGCGCTGGGCGGGCGGCGGTACCGGCTCGCGTACCCGGTCCGGGTCGTAGCGACAGTCGCGGCTGGCGCACGGCCGTGCCGCATGCGCGGAACAGTAGCGCCAGGCCTCGGCATACGAGTCGCAACGCGCCGCCACATCATCATCGTCCAGCTTGGCCTGTACGCAAAGTGTCTGGCGCGCGCACCCGGGGCGTCCGCCCAGCGGGCGCGACAGGCCGCCCGCGCCGCGGAGGCCGAGGGCGGGTCATCCCCCGTCATGGACTTCAGCCAGCAACCGGCCACCAGATCCTTCTGCAGGTCGGGCAACAACTGGTCATCGCGATACTGCGACCCGCTCGCGGCTTCGTCATCCGGATCCGGGCAGGTCTGGTAGGTGGTCACCACCGGATGATTGGTGGCGATCCAGGGGGTACCCGGTGCGCCGGATTGCAGGGCCGTGCTGCCAACGTCCATCACCTCCACCGAGGGACGCCCGACAATGCGCGCCCAGGTATCGCGCGCGGGCTTGCCGAACACCGCCACCGGCCGCGAACGCTCGGCCCCGTCACGCTCGACACCAGCCAGAAACGCCAGCATCGGCGAGAGGTAATCCCCGGCCTCGCCGGTAGAATCGTCAAACCAGCGCATCGGATCCGGAAGCCAGGGTTCCTCGCCGGAACCGGGCGCCGCCAGCGGCCGGGCATCCACGATCGCCTCGAAGGCATGCGGGTCTTCGATTCCCGCCGCGCCGAGAATGCGGCCCCAGCGGCACAGAGTGAAATTGTTCAGGTAATCCTTGCCGGTCAACGCCGGGACCGGCGGATAATCCAGGAACAACACCGCCTGCTGGCTCACCATTGGCAGCCCAAGCGGCAGGAAGAAGGTCCAGGGTTCGTCGGCTACCGGCTGCGGATCCCAGCACCCCGGCTCGGCCCGGCAGGCCTGGGCACCGCGCAGCGCCTGACCGGCGAGTTCCGGCCCCAGAAACTGTGGATGCCGGCTGGCATAACGCTCGGTCGTCGCATTGACCGGCGCGATCCGCACCCGCAGCACATCGCCGTCCGGCGCGGACACCCGGCGCACCTCGACCGCCGGATCCCCGACCCCGTCGCGCACCAGCGACTGGCGGGTGAAATGCGCGACCGTGGCGGACAGGTCCGGATACAGGGAGGCATAAGGCGCCGGGAGCCAGGAGGCATCCGGATACAGCTCGCGCAGACGCTCCACCGGCCCCAGCGAGTAGTCCACCCAGGCGCCGGAACGTGGTTCCTTCGCGGGGACTGGCCCCGTCGCCACCAACAGCGCGGCCAGCACCATGAACCAGCGCGCCGCCTGACGCCATCCCCCTCCCCGGTATCGCATGGGTCACTCCTTGCGCGGGGCCTCGAGCCTCCGCTGTCCCCTGGATTGCCACTTGCGCATGTGCGTTGCCCGGATTATTGCATTTCCGGGCTGTGGTCGCCGGGGCGGGGCACTATGCGACCGGTGCGCAGCAGACACTCGGCCCTGGATGTTTCCAGAGGCTTCGGCCCGACCATCTGCGCCGCTGGTGGCTGGGCCTGGTTCGGCCTCCGGTGTTTACGGTGCCTTCGGCCGGCGGCGGGGACGAAGGGACGTAAACACCAGGGCCGGCCAACGGAGATGCTATTCGCCGGCGACGGTCATGGCCTCGACCAGGATGGAGCCGGTGCGGATGTTGCCGCGTCGGTCAACATCCGTCCCCACCGCGACAATACTCCGGAACATATCCTTCAGATTGCCGGCAATCGTGACCTCTTCGACCGGATACTCCAGCACCCCGTTTTCGACCCAGAACCCGGCCGCCCCGCGCGAATAGTCCCCAGTGACCTGGTTGACCCCCTGCCCGATCAACTCGGTAACCAGAAAGCCGGTGCCCATCTCGCGCAACAGCGCCCGGAAATCCTTGTCGCCGGGGGTCACGGTAACGTTGCGCGCACCACCGGCATTGCCGGTGGTCTCCAGCCCCAGGCGGCGTGCGGCATAGCTGTCCAGGGTGTAACTCTGCAGCACGCCATCCGCAATCAGCGGCCGATTGCGCGTACGCACGCCTTCGCCATCGAACGGGGCACTGCCCAGCGCACGCGGGGTCAGCGGGCGTTCGTCGATCTGCATCCAGGCCGGAAACACTGGCTCGCCGACGGCACGGAGCAGGAACGAACTCTCGCGATACTGCGCAGGGCCGGAGATCGCACGGGTGAAGCTTCCGATCAGGGTGCGCGCCATTTCCGGCGCGAACAGCACCGGGCAGGAACGGGTGGGCAGCTTGCGTCCGCCCAGCCGGCGCACCGTGCGCTCGGCCGCCTCGCGTCCGATAGCCTCGGCGGCCTCCAGATCACCCGCAGCGCGCGCGACACTGTAGGCATGATCGCGCTGCATGCCGTTCGCGTCGCGCGCGACCAGAGCACAGGACAGCGAGTGGCGAGTGCTGCAATATCCGCCCATGAAACCCTGGCTGTCGCCCAGAAACGCAATCGAGCGATGGGTACTGACACTCGCGCCATCGGAGTTTTCGATGCGCGGATCGGTCGCGAACCCGGCGGCCTCGACGGTGCGCGCGAGCTCGGCGGCCGCAGTCGCGTCGCAGGCCCAGGGGTGATCCAGGTCCAGGTCATCCCAGGACTCCGCCTTGAATGCCGGGTCCGGCATCCCGGCGTAGGGGTCCGGCTCGGTGTGACGGGCGATGCGGCATGCCGCCTCGACCGTATCCAGCAACGCCTGCTCGCCGAAGTCGGTGGTCGAGGCTGCACCCTTGGACTGGCCGAAATAGGCAATCAGCGACAGGCTCTGGTCTCGCTCGTATTCGAGGGTCTCGATCTCGCCCTTGCGCACGTCCAGTTGCAGCCCGACCGAGTGGCTGACCACGGCCTGCGCATCGGAGGCGCCCCGCGCACGCGCCGCATCCAGGACCTGCTGCACGCGGGCCCGCAGGGAATCCGGGTCATGTGACAGGGCCTGGGGTTCGTTGGCGGTGGCCGGGGTTTGCAGTGCTTCGCTCATGGGTTCGATGACAATCCGGTTGGGGCCCGAACCGGGTCCGGGCCACGAATGGGAAATGTGAGCGCGGACCCGACCAGGCGGTCGGCGGCGCGCCGGGGCTACAGACGTGTGCCGTGCTTGTGAACCGCGCCGGCATTGCCCCAGCGCTCGAGGTCGTCGACATGCACGCCAATCCAGTAGAGCAGGCCAACGCTGTCACGGGTCCAGCCACCCACCAGGTCCTGAGTTTCGCCCAGCTCCACATGCCGCGCGAACTGCTTGGCCTTGTCGCGTGCACGAAACACATGCCACTGCACGATCCTGTCGTGTCCGTGCCCCTCGGGCAGGGAGCGTTCCTGATCCAGAAAGTCCAGATTCATCTGCTGCCTCCTTGGTTGCATTCGGATCCGCGACCTCAGGCCGCCTGGGTCCCGCCTACCGTCATGCCGTCGATCCGCAGGGTCGGCTGCCCCACGCCAACCGGCACGCCCTGTCCCTCCTTGCCACAGGTCCCGATCCCCGGGTCCAGCTGCATGTCGTTACCGATCATCGACACCCGGGTGAGCACATCGGGGCCATTGCCGATCAGGGTCGCACCCTTGACCGGATGCGTCACCCTGCCATTGTGAATACGGTAGGCCTCGGAGGCCGAGAACACGAACTTGCCCGAGGTGATATCGACCTGCCCCCCGCCGAAGTTCACCGCATACAGGCCGTCGTCCACCGACGCGATGATCTCCTCGGGATCGGCCTCCCCGGCCAGCATATAGGTATTGGTCATGCGCGGCATCGGCAGGTGGGCATAGGATTCGCGCCGCCCGTTGCCGGTCGAACGGGTCCCCGTCAGCCGCGCGTTCATCTCGTCCTGCATGTAGCCCTTCAGAATGCCATCCTCGATCAGCACGGTCTGCTGGGTGGGTGTCCCCTCGTCGTCCACGTTCAGCGAACCCCGACGGCCCGCCAGGGTCCCGTCGTCGACGATGGTGATGCCGTTCGCCGCCACACGCTCGCCGACCCGTCCGGCAAACGCCGAGGTCCCCTTGCGATTGAAATCTCCTTCCAGTCCGTGGCCGATCGCCTCGTGCAGCAGCACGCCCGGCCAGCCGGGTCCCAGCACGACCTTCATGCTCCCGGCCGGCGCATCTTCGGCCTCCATGTTGACCTGCGCCTGACGCACTGCCTCGCGGGCGAAGCCGGCGGCGCGGTCCTCCTCCAGGAAATGAGCGTAGCCAAAGCGCCCGCCCCCCCCGGAGCTGCCGGATTCGCGCCGCCCGCCCTGCTCCATGATCACCTGGACACTCAGGCGTACCAGCGGGCGCACGTCGGTGGTGACCTCGCCGCGCGCATTCAGGACCAGCACCACCTCGTGGACCCCGCCCAGCGAGCACATGACCTGAGTCACGCGCGGGTCCGCGGCGCGTGCCGCGGCATCCGCCTGCTTGAGGATGCCGATCTTGGCCTGTTCGTCCAGGGAATCGATCGGGTTGTCCGGCCGGTACAGCAGCTCGCGGCCCGGATTGCGCGCGGCCACCGCCACACGGCCGCTCTGCCCGGCGCTGGTAATACTGCGCGCGGTCCGGGCTGCCTCCAGCATCGCCGGCATCGCAATATCGTCGGAATAGGCGAAACCGGTCTGCTCGCCACTGACAACGCGGATCCCGACCCCGCGCTCGATATTGAAGCTGGCCGACTTCACGATACCGTCCTCCAGCGACCAGCCCTCCTGGCAGGCGAACTGGAAGTAGCAGTCGCCCCCGTCGATACCGTGACCAAAGGTCGTGGCCAGCAGGGTATCCAGTTCGCTGTCACCGAGGCCGGCGGGATCCAGCAGGGTTTGTTGCGCAAGGCTGTCGATCATGGGGTCCCTCTTGTTGCCGGGGAAAGGCCCGCTCGTAGTGCGGGTCGGTGCGCGGGGAGCGGATCGTCAACGGCCCCCCGGGTCAGTATGGAACTTGGGACGCCGGCGTCGCTTTCAAGCGCGCTGCCGGCGCGGTTTTGTCACCTTACCACCAGTGTTTCCTTTGGAGCCTGTCGAAATTTGGGCGATCGTCGCGAGCGTGAGGCAGGAGAGTGAGGCGATTTTTTCGGTCTTTCGATGCGCATAGTGGGAACTATGTCACGAAAGAGAGCGGAAAAAAGACCACTCTCCTGCCCGCGCGCAGCAGATCGGTCCCAAGTCCGACAGGCTCCTAACCTGAGCCCGCAGGGGCGGCGAGACGCCGGTGATCCACGGCAGGAAACGAACGGCGAATCCGGTACAGCTGCTCCCGGTCCAGGTCGCCGGCCAGCACCCCGGGGCTGCGGCCCAGCTCCGCGACCACCCGCCCCCAGGGATCGATCAGCGCGCTGTGCCCGTAGGTCTCGCGCCCGTTTGCATGAAAGCCGCCCTGGGCCGCCGCCAGCACATAGCACTGATTCTCGATCGCACGCGCCCGCAGCAGCGGTTCCCAGTGGGCCTGACCGGTCCGCGCGGTAAAGGCCGCAGGCAGTGCCACCCACTCCACCCCGTGGTCCAGCAAGGCGCGAAACAACTCCGGGAAGCGCAGGTCATAGCAGACCGCCAGCCCCAGCCTTCCGGCCGGGGTATCGATGGCCACCACCGCATCTCCGGGCTCGAATACCTGCGATTCGGTATAGGCCTCGCCACTCTCGGGCAGACGCACGTCGAACAGGTGGATCTTGTCGTAACGCGCAACCGGCTCGCCCCGATCATCGAACACCAGGCAGGCCGAACGCACGCGGTCCCGGGCCGGCGTGCGCAACGGCACCGTCCCGCCCACAATCCAGATCCCGAGCTCCCGGGCCTGCTGTGCCAAAAATGCCTGCATCGGCCCGTCACCACCGGCGTTCTCCGCGACCTCCAGGATGTCGGTCTCCTGCATGCCCATAAAGGCGAAGTTCTCCGGCAACACGGCCACCCGTGCGCCGCGCCCGGCGGCCTCGCGCAGCAGGCGGCCGGCCTCGAGCAGGTTGGCGCTTGGCTGCGGCCCCGAGGCCATCTGGAGCGCTGCTACCTGGGTCATAGGATGTCTGTTTCCTGTCAGTCGTTATCGACACTAACCGGCTCGATCCGTGTGCGCACCTGTGGCTCGTCCCACGTCCCGGTCACCTCGTATTCCACCCGTGCCGCCTCCTCGATCTGGTCGCCGATCCCCAGCACCCGTTCCGCCAGAAACACCACCGCACCCGTCACCGGACCGCCGACCAGTGCCCCGACCAGCGGCAAGGCGGTACGCAGGCGTGGCAGGACCTCGATCCGATGGTCATAGTCATGCGCCACCAGGCCGGTGCGCCCGACCAGGCGGACTCGTGCGGAGGCCCCTTCCAGCTCGAGGTCGGGGATCACCAGGTCACCATCGGCCAGGGTCGCCGTCGTGGTCAGCGCGCTGAAGGCGAGACCTTCCTCGAACACGTCCCGGAAATCCAGACGCAGCCGCCGGGGCAGCAGATCCAGGCTGACCAGCCCCAACAGACGGCCGGCCCCCGGATCAACATCGGCCAGCCGACCGTCCTCCAGGGCCAGGGACATCGAGCCCTCCAGCAGTGGCACGCGCGGCGCATACAACGCACCCGCCCACGACAGTGACAGCTGCCCCTCGCCCGCCGCGCCCAGCAGGGCATGCGACAGTCCGCTCGCGCGCAGGCCCTCGCCCCAGTCCTCGCCGGTCAGATGTACATCCAGACGGCTGCGGGCACGCCCTTGCCCATCCACCGTCCAGGCACCCAGGGCGTCCGCCAGGAGATCGGACTCCGGTGCCCGAACCTTCAGTTCGCGCACCGACAGTCCGGCCGCCTGGGGCTCCAGGCCCAGGGTGATGCCGGCGAAACCGTAATCCCCCAACCGCAGGCTGTCCAGCTCCAGGTCCAGTGCCGGCCAGGCGCGCGGATCGTTCAGCCCTCCCGGATCCACAGCAGCCGCATCAGTCGCCGACGGCCCTGTCCCCTGCACGTCGTCCCGGAACTGGCCGGGCAGATGCAGGCGTTCCAGACGAGCGTCCACCCGACCCGCACCGGCCTGGCCCGTGCCGACCTCCCAGCGACCCTCGCCGGCCAGCCAGTCGGCGCGCACCTCGGCATTCCAGCCGGTGGCGTGGCGCCGGGCCTGCAGCGCCAGCCCGGGCAGTTGCGTACGCCCCCAGCGCAGGGCGTGCCGCACCCGCAAATCCAGCCGATTCAGGGCGAGTGCCGCCTCCCGTTCCCCGTCCGGCGCCGCCGGATCCACAGTGCCCACATCCAGCCCGCCGGTCCAGGACGCATCGCCCAGAGCCTCGGCCCACGGTGCCAGGTCCAGTGCCGTGAAGCGGGCCTGTACCGCAATACCCGAGCCCGGCAGGGCCAGCGGGCTGTCCTCCGACTCGCCCAGTTCCAGCGCCAGCGCCTGCAACCCGGCCACAGTGGGTGCCGCACCCGACACGGCCACATCCGCCGGCTCCAGGCGCAGGCGTGCGCGCAGCACTTCTCCCAGGCGCAGCTCTCCGACCGACGACGAGGCATGCCCCAGGGGCAGAGAAAGCGCCAGCGCACGCGGCTGTCCCGGTGCCTTTCCAAGCGGCTCGGGCCAGTCAATTACGACCCCCTCAAGGTCCGAGCGCAGGTCGAGCCGCGCACCATCGCGCGCGCCGCCCACCCGGAGTCCGGCCTCCCAGTGCGCGGTTCCGCTCAGATGCCGCTGCAGTGCCGGCAGGTGCTCAAGCCAGGGCGCCAGGGGCTGCGGACCCCGCGCCGCCAGGGACGCCTCGCCGCCATCCAGCGGCCAGTCGACATCCAGCTCCACGACCTCCCCGTGCACCCGACCACGTAACCCCGTGGCCTGGACGCGGCCGGCCGTATCGAACGATAACCGGCCCTCGACCGCTTCCGGCACCACCGGCCAGTCGGGCAACTCCAGGCGCACACCGCGCAGGTCCAGCTCGCCGGACACCCGGCTCTCGGCCAGACGCTCGCCCTGCAACGGCATTTCCAGCGCGAGCGCCAGCCCCGCCGGCCCACGGGCCTCCGCACGGTCCCGGATATCCGCCATCCCCTCCAGCAAACCGGCCTGGCGCAGGTAGTCCAGCAGATCCCCGGAGGCACCCCGAGCATTGCCCTCAACCTCCAGCACCGGTTGTGCCCGCATGTCCGCGATGCGTACCTCCGCATTCTCCACCCGGGTATCCAGGATGCGGCCCGAGGCCCCCTCCGCGCGGAACGCGGCATTGCGAAAGTGCAGGCGGCCAGCGACATCGTCGATGCGCGGCCAGCCGGCCCGATAGTCCAGCACCCCGTCCTCGACGTCGGCCCACAGTTCGAAGATCCCCTCCTGCCCACGAAACGGGAAGGCCCGGCCGCGGCCGCGATACACCATCCCGCCGCCCGGGGAATACGCAGAGTGGATCGCGTCCACCAGCCATTGCCGGGTGTTGTCGGGCAGGTAACGGATCGGCAGATAGCGGGCGGCATGGGCCCCGTTCGCCCGCAGAAAGTCCAGCGCCAGCTCCACCAGCGGTCCATCCGTGTGGCCGTCCAGCCGCACACCCAGGCGCCCGGCCGCCGCGGCATGCGCATTCGCCAGGTGGAGGTCGTCGCCGCGCAGTCGCCAGTGACCTTCGGTATCGCGCTCGGCCTGCAGATGCCCGCGCGCCTCGGTCAGCCACACCGGCTCCGGCAACAGCTCCGGCAATTCGACCCGGAGTTCGCGACTGTCCAGGGCCAGTTCCGCGCGTCCGCCGTCCCATCGCAACTGACCGGAAAGCCCCGCCACGCCCGGCCATGCCCCCAGCGCGTGCCATCCCAGGTCGCGCAGATCGGCCTCGCCATGCTCCACGCGCAACGCGCCGCCCGCGCGCCGGGCCGACAGGCGGGCGGCCTCCACCCGCCCGTGCGGGGCCGCCTGCGCGAGGGACTCCGCCAGTTCCGGCTGCCGCCCCTCCAGCAGGCCCAGCAGGGGCTGGTAGGGTTCGAGGTCCAGCGCACGCAGGCCCAGTTCCAGCGCATCCACCTCGATCCGCCGGGGATCGGCCTCAAGGCGGTAGTTCAGGCGCATGTCACCGGACCCGGGACGGGTGCCGACCCACGCAGTGCGGTAATGCCCGTTGCTCAGGCGCCAGTCGAAGCGGTGCCCGATCGCACGCGGCGCGGACGCGGCGGCATCCGGTCGGGCGAGCGCGGTGTCGTGGCTCCCGCGCAGCGCAACGATCTCGCCGTCTCTGATGGTGCCCCATGCACGCAGCGAGGCCGTGCCTTCCAGCACCGGCCAGCCAAGATAGTCCAGCCAGCCGTCCCAGTAATCGAACGGGAGGTCGTCCCCGGCAAGGAACAGCCGGGCGTCCCGGTGCGCAGGATCCGGTATATCCAGCCCGAAGGTGAAGTTCCCCCCTGCCGCGGGATGCAGGCGACCGCTCGCGTGCACCCGCAACGCACCCTCCGGGGTCGCGGCCAGGCGGGCCCGTGCCAGCCGAGCGGCAGCCTCCAGCCCGGCCGGGCGATCATCCCAGACTACACTGACATCACGGGCCACCACCTCCGGCCAGCGATCCACCGGCAGAGCGAGCAAAGCCCCCTCCCGCAATCCGAGCTCGCGCCCCGCCAGTGTGATCCGAGCGTCCGGATGGCGGATAAAACGCAGCGTCAGCCCTTCCACCTCCAGCCGCCACTCGGGCTCACGCGCACGCAGACTGGCCCAGGCGCGCAACGAGACCGCCAGCACATCCAGCTCGACTGGCTGACCGTCGGGCACCGCGATGCGCAGATCCCGCGCCACCAGGGCCGGCGACCAGCCGGTCCAGCCGAGCTCGATCGTGCCGGCCGCGACCTCACGCTCCAGAACCTCGGACGCGCGTGTCTCGACCCAGGCATGCAGGCCTTCCCAGTGCGGCAGCAGCACCCGCGCAACAACCAGCAGCAGGGCCACCACCAGCAGCACCCCCGACACCAGGCCCAGGGCATGCCGCACCGAACTCGACAGCAGTTTCACGGGCACGGCGCCCCGCCGCGCGCATGACCCGCCGCCAGCGCCTGCGTGCCCCGCTTGTATCGGTACGATTTCATCGCTCCACGATCATCCATCCACGACCCGCGAGCGTCCAGACGACCATGCCCATCGCCGTCAGCCGGGCCCTCAAGGGGTTGGTGACCCGGACAACCAGAATGCTTTCAGCCGGTCAGACAAACACCACATCGAACTGCTCCGGGGTGTACAGGCTCTCCACCTGGAACCGGATCGGGATGCCGACAAAGCTCTGCAGTTCGGCCAGACTGGAAGACTCTTCGTCCAGCAACAGGTCGATCACACTCTGGGAGGCCAGCACCCGCAGCTCGCGCGCATCATACTGGCGAACCTCGCGCAGGATCTCCCGAAACAGTTCGTAGCAGACCGTCTCCGCCGACTTCAGGTAGCCACGCCCGGCACAGGTCGGACACGGCTCGCACATCTGGTGTTCCAGGCTCTCCCGGGTCCGCTTGCGTGTCATCTCTACCAAACCCAGCGGGGACACCGCACAAGTCTGGGTCTTCACATGGTCACGTTCCAGAACCCGCTCCAGGGCGCGGATCACCTGGCGCTTGTGCTCGTCGTCCTGCATGTCGATGAAATCGATGATGATGATGCCGCCCAGGTTGCGCAGCCGCAGCTGGCGCCCGATCGCCTGGGCCGCCTCCAGGTTGGTCTTGAAGATGGTCTCCTCCAGCTTGCGATGCCCGACAAAACCGCCGGTGTTCACGTCCACCGTGGTCATCGCCTCGGTCTGGTCGAAGATCAGGTAGCCCCCGGATTTCAGTTCCACCTTGCGCTCCAGGGCACGCTGGATCTCCTCCTCCACATTGAACAGGTCGAAGATCGGGCGCTCGCCCGGATAATGTTCGATGCGGTCTTCCAGTTCCGGCAGGTAACGGGCCACAAAGTCGCGCACCCGCTGATAGGTCTCGCGCGAATCGATACGGATCCGCTCGATATCGCCGCCTACCGTGTCGCGCAGGATGCGCAGGACCAGTGGCAGATCGGAATACACCTCCTGACCCGCTTCGGCGCGGACCGTGGCCTCCTGCAGGTTGTCCCACACCTTCTTCAGGAACACGGTATCGTTGTGCAGGCCCTCGCGACTGGCCAGTTCCGCCGCAGTCCGCACGATAAACCCGTGCTCCGGGGCCAGCTCGTCACGCAGCGCTTCGACGGTCTCGCGCAGATGCGCCCGGGTAGATTCATCCTCGATCCGGGTACTGACACCGACATTCGCCTGGTGCGGCATCAGCACCAGATTGCGCGATGGCAGGGTGATGTAGGTCGTCAGGCGGGCACCCTTGGATCCCAGCGGGTCCTTGATCACCTGGACGAGCAGGTCCTGGCCCTCGCGCAGCAGGCTTCGGATCCCCTCGGCCAGCCCTGTCCCGTTGGCGTTGCGACTACCATTGCCATTGCCATTGGCGCGGTCAAGCTCCTCGCGTTCCACCGGCGCGACATCCGAGGCATGCAGAAACGCGGTCCGTTCCAGACCAATGTCGACGAACGCGGCGTCCATGCCCGGGAGCACGCGCACCACCCGGCCCTTGTAGATGTTGCCCACGATTCCGCGCCGTCGGCTGCGCTCCAGATGAAGTTCGGTAAGGACGCCATTCTCCACCAGGGCCACGCGGGACTCCTGGGGCGTCACATTCATGAGAATTTCGGTACCGGTCATGCGGTGTTCTTCTTCTTGTTGTTGTCGTGAAAAAAACGCGGCCCCCTGATCGGGGACCGGAGCGGGCCGGGGCAGGGGCTCAGCGGGACGCAGCCCCGTCGGATTCGGAGGTCAGCTCCCCGGACGGCGGAGGACGTTCGGTGCGCGGCCAGGACTTGATCACTGCATGCACCAGAGTGGCGAGCGGAATGGCGAAGAACACCCCCCACAGACCCCAGATGCCGCCAAACACGAACACCGCCGCGATAATTGCGACCGGATGCAGGTTGACGACCTCCGAGAACAACAGTGGCACCAGCACGTTGCCGTCCAGGAACTGGATCACCCCGTAGGCGATCAGTACCCAGGCGAATTCGCTGCCCAGGCCGAACTGGAAGTACGCGACCGTCGCCACCGGGATGGTCACCACCGCCGCGCCGATATAGGGGATGATCACCGAGATCCCTACCATGAACGAGAGCAGCACCGCGTACTGCAATTCGAACCAGTGAAAGGTCGAAAAACTCACCGCCCAGACAATCAGGATTTCGATGAACTTGCCACGCACGTAGCTGGCGATCTTGAGGTTGACCTCGCTCCACACCTCGCTGGCCAGGTGCGTATCGCGGGGCATGAAGCCACGGATCCAGCCCAGTATCAGGTCACGATCCTTCAGCATGAAGAACACCATCAGCGGCACCACCACCAGGTAGATCACCACGCCGACGATATGGCGTGCCGAGGCTAGCGAGAACGACAGGACACGCTGCCCCAGCAGGGTGGCCTCGGCCCGGATCGCACCCATCAGTTCGAACACCTGATCGTCGGTAATCAGCTGCGGATAGCGTTCCGGAAGCTGCAGCAACAGCGACTGCCCCTCCGAAATCATGCCCGGCAGTTCGCGCACCAGCTGGGTCACCTGCTGCGACATCAGCGGGACCACGCTGAACAGCGCCGCGACGGTCAGCGCGACAAACGCGAGCAGCACGAACGTCACCGCCAGGATGCGCGGGATACGGAACCGCACCAGCTTCTGCACCGCGCCTTCCAGCAGATAGGCGATGATCAGCGAGGCCAGCAGTGGCGCCAGGATGCGCCCGGCGAACACGATAATCAGAGACCCGGCCAGCAGCAGAAAGGCCAGGATCACCACTTGCGGGTCGGTGAAGTGCCGGCGGTACCACTCGCGCAGGACGTCGATCATCGGGCGTCGTTCCCCGCGTCCTGTTCTGCCGCCGGATCCGGGCTGGCAGCCGGTTCCCCGCCGCCCGCCGCGGCGCGCTGCTCCGCGTTTTCCGCGCGGGCCTTCTGGTAATGCGCCGCGAAGACCTCCTCGAGCTGGTCGATCACCTCCACCGCCGAGTGCCCCTGCATCACGTGCTTGGCCATCAGCGCGGAGGTCTCGTTCAGCAACCGCGCGCGATCGAGCATGAAATAGGTCGCCGAAAGCCGCCGCATCGCCTTGATCACCGACTCCTCCTGCGGACGCGGGATCGGCTCCGGCTCGGGCAGCGGTTCGGGGGCAGCCGGAGCCGGGTTCCGCGCCTCGAGGAACTGCGCAAACTTCAGCAGCGTATCCCGGTCCTCGGCGGACAGGCGCCCGGCGATCGCCGCGAGTTCCTTCGCGGCGTCCTTGCCATCCCCCTTCCGCTTGCGCGCACCGGCCAGCATGCTGCCCAGGTCGCCGCCGGGCAGTCCGCTGTCCCCCGCGCCGCTCATATCGGCCGGCGGGATCATTCCTCGCTCTCGATCTTCAGGCTGAACACCGGCATCTTGCGCCGCTCCTGCATCAGCCCCAGGGTCTTCACCAGGGCGACGATCACGTCCTCGGTCACCTTCTGCATCTCACCCCATTCCATGCGCGCCTCGCCCAGCAGTTCGCCCATATTGGGTGGCGGGTTGTGCCGAGCCTCCATGATGATGTCCTCCAGCATGCCGGGCTTCATCTCCGGTCGGAACAGCATGCCATAGGTCCGTTCATCGGGCCGGACCGCCAGCCAGTCACCGTCCTCGTCCACCAGGATCGGCTCCAGCTCCGCGGGCAGATCCACCCGCCCGTTCACCAGCTGCAGCACGCGCCGACCGTCTAGGGCCTCGGCCAGCGCGTCACCCTCCCCGGACGCGGTCTTGTGCGCGGTCACGAACCGCGCCCGGTACATCGGGTCCTCGTGCGCCGTCCCGCCGGCCTGCTCGGCCACCAGCAATCCGCCCATACCGATGCCGACCACCGGACGCTGCGAGCGCCGGAAGATGTCAATCAGCGCCAGCTCGTCCGGGACCTGCGGGTTTTCCTCGCGATCCGCAGTCGGCCAGGCGCCCCCCAGCAGCCACAATCCGTCGAACTGGGCCGCCGAACCCGGCAGGTCCTGGCCCACAAACGGCCGGTAATAGGAAAACCCGATGTCGCGCTTCTCCAGCTGCGACTCGATCAACCCGAGAAACTCGGAATAGGTGTGCTGCACTACGCAGTAATTCTTCATGTCGCGTCTCGTTCGGTTGGTGTGCCTGTCGCCGGGGGCTCGTCCTCCGTCGTGCGGCTGCCGGTACAGTAGCCGCGCAGGAACTGCATCAGCACCTCCAGCGTCGGCACCCGGAACTTCTGCCGGGCATGCACCAGCGAGATCGGGCGCTCCAGCGGCGGCGCAAGCGGGATCGCCGCCAGTTCGCCCAGCACCAGCTCCTTCGCCACCACGGCACCGGACAGCACCGAGACGCCCATATCCGCGGCCACCGCACCCTTGATCGCCTCGGGGCTGCCCAGTTCCATACAGCCGCGCAGGGCATTGCGGTCGTACCCGGCGCGCCCAAGGTACTCCATGATCACCTCGCGGGTCCCGGAACCCTCCTCGCGGCAGATGAATGGCCGCTCGATGAAATCCCGGACGCCGACCGACTCGCGCCCGGCAAGCTCGTGTTCCGGCGGGACGATCAGTTGCAGCTGGTCGACCATGCAGGGCTGCACCACCAGACTGCGATGGGTCACCGGGGCCTCGACGATCCCGAGATCAACACTGCCCTCCTCCACCATCGCGACCACCGTCTCGGTATTGCCCACCCGCAGGCGTATGCCGATATCCGGGTGCGCGCGCCGGAAGGCCCCGAGCAGGGCCGGCAGCATGTACTCCGCTACCGTGGTACTCGCCCCGATCACCAGGGCCCCGCCATCGGCCCCCTTGAGCTCGCGCAGGGCTGCCTCCAGCTCGCCATAGGTCTCGAAGATACGCTCGGCATAGCGCTGCACCAGGCGCCCGGCATCGGTCAGCGAGACCCGATTGTTGTTGCGATCGAACAGTCGGGTATCCAGCTGCTCCTCGAGCTGGCGCACCTGGAAGGTGACCGCCGGCTGAGTCATGTGCAGTACCTCCGCCGCGCGCGTGAACGACAGCAGCCGTGCCACTGTGAGAAATACCTGCAACCGCCGATCGGCCATGTGCTATTCACCGTTTGCCACCCGAACCCCGGAGCCATCCCGACATCCGGGGCCCTCATGCTACCAACGCCGCCACCCCGGCAACAGAAAGACCCCGCCGCCAGGGAGATACGGCACGGCCGTCCACTGCACGGTGATGCCGGTTCCCGCAGCATGCTAGCCTGCCGGAAGCACACGGCCAGACACGCCCAGGCACAAGGAGCCCACATGGAACTCCCAAGAACCCTCTGGTCATCCTGGAGACCCGAGCCCTGGCTCGGCGTGACCGGCGCCTGGCGCCTCGCAGGCCTGACTCTGGTGGTCGTGCTGATCGCCGCTGCCGGGGTACTGGTCTATTACTCCGGCGGGACCTCGACCGCCTACCTCAACCTGATCCTGATCCCGGTGATCCTGAGCGCGGCGCTGTTCGGCTGGCGCGGCGGACTGCTGTTCGGCCTGCTCGCCGGGCTGGTGCTGGTCCGTTCATGCCCATCGATACCGCGACCGGCAAGCCCCAGCCGCTGCTCAACTGGGGCACCCGCGCCACCATCTACGTGGTGCTGGGCGGGTTTACCGGGTGGCTGTTTACCCGCCTCAACCATCACGCCCGGCAACTGCTGGAAAGGGCCCGCAGCAACCCGGTCACCGGCCTGCCCAACCGCCAGGCCCTGGAAGGCCAGCTCCATCAGCGCATCCGTGGCGCGGAGGCCTCCAACGCCCCGGCGGTACGCATCTTCGTGGTCGGCCTGCAACTGGACAACTACCAGGACACCATCGGCGCGCTCGGGCTCGGCGCCGAACAGCCATTGCTGGGGGGGGTGTCGCCCGCCGCCTCGAGGCGGTCGGTGAACGTCTCGGCGCACAGGTGTACCACCTTCACGACGACCAGTTCACGTTGATGCTCCCGGACAGCAGCCAGCGGGAAAACCTGGCCGCCACCCGACAGGCCGTCGAGTGCCTGCAGACCCCGTTCGACGTAGAGGGCATCCCGGTCTACCTTGGGGCGCATGCCGGGGTGGCATCGTTCCCGTTCCACGAACAGGATGACCCCGAACGGCTGCTGACCAAGGCCTGGATGGCGACCCGCGAGGCCGGCCTGGCCGGCCGTCTCTACCGGACCTACAACCGCCGCCGCGGCGAATCCAGTCGCCGCGCCATGGAGCGCCTGGGCGAATTGCAGCAGGCGATGGAGCGGGGGCAGCTGCACCTGCACTACCAGCCCAAGATCGACGTGCACGATGGGACGCTGCTGAGTGTCGAGGGCCTGCTGCGCTGGCAACACCCGCGTCACGGGGCCATCGCACCGGGCGAATTCATCCCCCAGGCCGAGCGCACGGGTCTGATCGACCCGATGACCCGCCACGTACTCGACCTGGCCCTGAACGATCTCTCCACCCTGCGGGCCGAAGACTTGCGGGTTCGCATGAGCATCAACGTCTCGGCACGCAACTTTCTCGATCCGGCATTCGTCGACCATATCCTCGCCACCGTCGATGCCGCGGGGATCGCCGCCGGCACACTGGAACTCGAGTTCACCGAGACCGCGCTGATGGACGACCCCGAGGAAGTCATCGGGGCATTGCAGCGCCTGGCCGACATTGGGATCGAACTGTCGATCGACGACTTCGGCACGGGCTACTCCTCCATGACCTACCTGCAGCGTCTCCCCGTGTCCGCACTGAAGATCGATCAGAGCTTTGTACGCCAGATGCTGGAGCGCTCGGTGGATGCGCAGATCGTGCGCGCCAGTATCGGCCTGGCCGCCGACCTTGGCCTGCAGTCCGTCGCCGAGGGCGTGGAGGACGCCGCTACCCTCGCACGTCTGCGCGAGCTGGGTTGCGATGTCGCCCAGGGCTTCGGCATCGCCCGCCCGATGCCATTGGACCAGCTGCGCCACTGGGCTCGCGATCATCAGGGGGCGACGGCCTGACCCTGCAATGCCCCCGCGCCGCCTATCTGCAATCGCGACGTCGCATCACGGTCGCTAGAGTGACCCTGAACTCCATTGGCGAGACGGCATGATGCGCAAGGCCTGGAAGGAACTGGACCTGGAAGGCGGGGGGCTGCAAAGCCTCAATGCGCGGCTGGCCCGCGAGATGCGCCGGCGCCCGGTGGCCTACGGTGCCTGGATCCTGTTCCCGCTGGGCCTGCACCGCTTCTACCTGCGCGAACCGTTCGGCGGCGGACTCTATGTCCTGTTGACCGCTGCCGCGCTGGCCCTGCTGGTCTGGGGCCCCGCTTGGTGGTGGGCGGCCCCGGTCGCCGCGCTGGCAATCGGGGGCGTGGCGGACCTGATCTGGATCGACCGGCGGGTCACCGGCTACAACAAGGAATTGCGCAAGCGGCTGTTCCTGCGCAAGGGGCACCGTCCGCCACAGGACTACCGCGGACGCTACACCAGCGACGCGGATGCCGAACGCGAACTCGATGACTACCGCGCGATCAAGGAGCGCGAGCGGGCAGGCCACCCGGGTGCCGTAGCGGCGGACGACGGCGAGCAGGACACCCACGGCCGGCGGCAGGCCCCCAGCTTCAACGAGCAGGAGGCCATGCTGCGCCAGATGCGCAGGGGAAACACCGACCGCGACCGCTGAAGGAAATGCAGGTCAACCGCGTTTCCTCAAAGGGCGTCCCTGTGCGGTTCAAGCCGAACCTGCTGGCGGGGTTTCTGGAACGACTTGATCAGCACGGCGTTACACTTCAGGGGCGATCATCCAGAACGAACGGGCGACGCACCAGTTCGGGAATCGCTGCCGGTGCCACCGCCGGGCTGAAGAAATAGCCCTGAATGGCGTCGCAACAGTGACAGTTCCGCAAGAACACGAACTGTTCCGCTGTTTCGACACCTTCCGCGACGACCTGGAAACCCAGGCTCTGCGCAAGCCTGGCGATCGAGGTCACGATCGCGGCACCGGCGGCCTCGCCGGGATTGCCGGAGATGTCGTCGATGAAGCTCTTGTCGATCTTGAGTGTCTCGGCGGGCAGTCGGCGCAAGTATGCCAACGAGGAATAGCCGGTTCCGAAGTCGTCCAGGGCGAGACTGACGCCCAACTCGCGCAACGAGTTCAATACCGACTGCTCCTCCGGTGCCAGTGTCATCAAGGTATTTTCGGTGACCTCCAGTTCGAGCCGCGCGGCGGGCAAACCGGTCTCCTCCAGCGTCTGCCGCACGAGCGCCACCAGATCCCCCTTGCGTACCTGAGCAGGTGCCACGTTGACCGCGACCCGTCCGAATTCCAGGCCCGAGTCCAGCCATTGCTTCGCCTGGCGGCAGGCATGCGTGAGGACCCAGCCTCCCAGTTCATTGATCAACCCGGAGGTTTCGGCCACCGGAATGAAACGCGCCGGCGACAGCATACCCTCGCTGGGGTGCTGCCAGCGCACCAGCGCCTCCAGTCCCGTAACGCGACCGTCCTGCACCGAAACTTTCGGCTGATAGAACAACCGCAGTTCATCCTCGGCAATCGCCTGGCTCAGCCGCCCGGCCAGGAACACGCTTTCCCGCAATTCCAGGTCCAGTTCCCGTGTGAAGAACTGATAGCCAACGCCACCACTGGCCTTGACGCGATGCATGGCGACATCCGCCTCGCGCAGCAGTTCGCTAATCCCGAGCTGGCCGCGACGCTCGGAGACCGAGATACCGAGGCTGCAACCCACCAGCACCTCCCCCGTACCCAGGCGAAACGGCCGGCTCAGGTTCTTTTGAACGCCCTCGGCAAATCCGCCCGCGCGCAGACCTGCGCGCTCCCCGCGAAAAAGCACCGCGAATTCGTCGCCACCCATACGCGCAAGGGTCTCATCCACCCCGACATAGCTGTTCAGTCGGTCGGCCACCAGCCTCAGCAACTGGTCACCGATCTCCATGCCGAAGGTGCCGTTGATGGAATTGAAGCGGTCGATCCCAATCAGGGCCACCGCCACTGGTCCATCGGCCACCGCCAGTTCCAGACGGGAGCGAAACAGCAGTCGGTTGGGCAGGCCGGTGAGGGCATCGTAGTGCAGCAGCTGCTCGATCTGTTCCTCGGTCTGCTTGACGCTGGTGATGTCCGAGAACAACGCCACGTAACGGCTGACATGGCCAAATTCATTGGTCAGCGCGTTGATCTCCAGAAGCTCGGGGTAGATCTCGCCGCTCTTTCTCCGATTCCAGATCTCGCCCTTCCAGTGGCCTTTTTCCTTCAGGACCGCCCACATCGACTGGTAGAAGGCCGGCCCCTGACGCCCGGACTTGAGGACTGCCGGCGTCTTGCCCACCACTTCGTCTCGGGGGTAGCCGGTGATCCGGGAGAACGCCGGGTTCGTGTCGATGATGGTGCCATCGGCCCGCGTGATCAGCACTGCCTCGCTGATCCCGTGAAAGATGGCTTCGTACTGCCGGAGGCGATCTTCTTCGCGCTTGCGGGCCGTCAGGTCGTGCAGAAACAGCGCCCTGACTCCCGAGCCCTGCGCCTCACCCGGCATGTCCAGATCGAGCCCGCGCGTCTCCACCGCCAGTGCTCCGTCGCCTCCGGGGTCGGGCAAGCGCAGCTCGGTTGGCTCCGCACCGGCGGGCGGCATCCCGAACTCGCTCCCGACCAGCTCATCCACACGCCGCCCGAACAGGCGTTCACAGGGCGGGTTGGCATACAGGACCAGGCCCTCGGCATCCAGGATCAGAACGCCGTCGGCACACCCTTCAACCAGCCTGTGGAAGAAATCAGGGGACAAGGCGTCAGTGATCCCGCAGATCCAGGCCGACCAGCACCCGTTCGCGCTCTGACAGATCCCCCACCAGGCGCCGCACCGGCGGCGGCAGCTTTCGGATCAGCACTGGAGTCGCCAGAATCCGTTCATCCTCCGCCAGCTGGGGGTTCTCAAGGACGTCGATCACCTCCAGATCAATGTCGGGGTGTTCGGTGGAGCCGGAGAGCTCTTCAATCATGGCCTCCAGGTTGTCGATGGCGCGGCGCGCCCCGGGGGTACGCCCGGCTATGTACAGACGCAGCAACATCTCGGTCACTCGCCTCCTGTCCTGGTTTCTGCGCCGCCGGAGGTATCGATGGTCACGCCATCCGCCGACAATCGAAATTCGCACACCCGGTCCGACGTCGGCAGGCCTCGCGCCTTGGCCAGGGTGATCCGGCGGTACAGCCGGTTGGCGGTCTCGTCGCGGCGCAACTTGACCCAGACGTCCAGCATCGACGAGACGTTCAGCCGGCTCACGCTCTCTTGATCGTCCGTCAGAAGTTCGGTGGCCACTGTCGTGACACCCTGCGCCTTCAGCAGCGAAAAGAGCCGGATCAGCATTTCCGGGCTGTCGTCCATCGCAGCACGCCGCACGAGCGCATTCACCGGATCCAGGATCACGACCTCCGGGCGGTGCGCCTCGACGGTGCGCAGCACGCGCAGCAAATGTTCCTCCTGTCCCAGCTCGCTGGCCATCACCGGCTTCATCTGCAGGAGCGGCCTTTCGCCCCGGGTGTACGGTTCCAGGTCCAGCCCGATACTACGCTGGTTGCGCAACAACTCCGCCGAGCCTTCCTCGAAGCTGAGCATCAGCACCCGCCGACCCGCTTCGCACGCGGCCCGGGCAAACGCGCTTGCAAAAGTCGTCTTGCCGGTACCGGACGGCCCGGAAAACATCAGGGACGAACCGACATAGGGACCCGAACCACCCAACATCGCATCCAGTCCGCTGATACCCGTGGAGAGATGTTCGTTCGAGAGTTCTCGCCCCAGCCCCCAGCGCGTCACCGGTGCGGCATAAAAACCCTCCTCGTCGATCAGATAGGGAAATGCATTGCTGCCGTGGGCACGTCCGCGGCGTTTCACCACCCGCAGCAGGCGAGTCATCCGTCGGTGAGTGAGCAACTGCTCCAGATGGATGACGCAGTCAGCAATGTAATCCTCGATATAGGTATCCATGTCCCCGTTTTGTTTCGACAGGGTATGGCCCGCTCCTGCGGTCAGGATCGTGGTGACGCCCCGTTCGCGGATCCAGTCGAACACCCGCATCAACTGCGTCCGCAAAGAAACCGCGGACACCCCCCCGAAATCCAGTGCCTGCAGGGCATCCACCGCGTCCACCACCATGTGTCGGGCGCCCGTCGCCTGGAGTGCATGCTCCAGTCGCGCCAGGATCACGGACAAATCCGGCTCTCCGCCGGAATGCTCTTCCGAGTGATCGGGCCGCAGATCCACAATCCGGAGGCGTCCGTCAGCCAGTCCGGAATCCAGATCCAGACCCAGGCTGCGCGCATGCATCCTCAGGGAATCGGGAGATTCGTCGCAGGTTGCCAGCACTGCACCGTGGCCGCCTTGCAGCACAGAGGCGAGGAACGTCACCGCGAGAACGGTCTTACCCGTGCCGGGGCCACCGCGGACAAGGGTGGGCCGGTGTAGCGGGACCCCCCCGGTCAGCACGAAATCCAGACCTTCGATACCGGTCGATACTGCGGTTGAAAGTTCGCCCATTTCAACGACTCGTATGTATGACTGGGAGCTGCCAACCCCCACCGTCCCGGGTGATCCGTCAGTCCCTCTGTGTGCGCCTCCGAAGAACCAGGGTGCCAGCTTCGGCGTACCATACCACACCCAATTGCAACGCACGGCGTCGCGCCGCGCGTCCACGCGGCCTGGAAAACACGCCCCCCTTTGTGGTTTTTCCAGAATTCCTTCAAGGGCGGACCGAATCCCATAACCCTTATATTCTTGCGGTGTACATCCGTCGCCGCACAGGCGGCTCGTAGCCATGGGGCATCGTTGCATCACGGTCGCAAGAATGAACTACTCCCGCCAAGCCTTTCAGGCTATGGCGTGAGTTTCGCGCTTCATTGGGAGTGCCGGATCATCCGGAGATGACCCGGTCTGACCTCCCTC
>JBNJFQ010000006.1:97906-104404 GCA_051747025.1 Pseudomonadota bacterium | reverse complement strand
GGGCCGGTAGAGGACTTGCACCTCCAAGTCATCCAGTCACCACCACAGTGTCCGGAATAGCGCCAGTCAAGGCGCTGCGCGCCATGCCTGGCGCACCAACAAAAAAGACCCTGCCGAGGCAGGGTCCTGATCACAGAAAAATCGAGTGTCCGGCAACGCCCGGGGCATGTTTGCAGGCCCCGGTGCCGGCCCGACGGGCTCAGTCGATCACGCCGCTCACCCAGTACTTTATGTACTGCGGATGATCGTTAATGAACCGCTCCACAGCCTCCTCGTAGGAGTTCTCCTGAGCGAAGAACATCGCATCCTCGAGGATCTCGAGATCGATGTGCATTCGCGCAATCATCATTGCAACATCATGGTGCTCTTCGGCAAACCCTTCGCGTGCCAGCGCGTGAATACGCTCGAAACCACCCAGCGCACCCTGCGGATCCTCGAGATAGCGCAGTTCGTAGGCGCCGAACTTCCAGTGCGGGCTCCAGCCGGTCACCACGATCCACTCGTCACGCCGGATCGCGCGGTCCAGTGCCGACGTCATGCCGGCACCCGAGGAGATCTGCAGATCGTAGTCGTCCAGCTCGTAGCTCTCGATCGCCTCCTTCGACAGCCGTGTCAGGCCGGCACCCGGATCAATACCGGTGATGCGACCATTCAACCGGTCGCGTACCGAGTCCTTCTTCAGGTCCTCGATCGAGGCGAGTTCGTCCTCGGGGATATAGTCCGGCACCGCCCATCCAAGCCGGGCATGGCCATACAGCGGCCCCAGATTCACCACATCCTGGCCGACGCGCTCCATGTAGTCAGCGTGGGTACCGGGCAGCCAGGCCATCAGCATCATGTCGATGTCACCGGAGGAGAGGCCCTGATACTGCGGTGCGATGTCGGTCTGGACCAGTTCGACCGAATAGCCCATCTCGTCCTCGATGACGCGTTCGGCCAGCTTGGTCACAAATTCGGCATCGGACCATGCGGTCCAGCCAATCTGGATATCGTCGGCCTGGGCCGTGGAGAGGCCCATGGACGCGGCCAGCACACCGCCCAGCAGGGTTGAAGTCAGTGTCTTGTTCATCGTGCTACTCCTTCCTTCGAGTGAAACGGATAGCGCGACGCGAGGGTCGGGTCAACTGCTCGCCTTGCGCCGCAGTCCTACGCTCTGGGTGATCCGGTCGAGCAGAATGGCAAGGATCACAACTCCCAGGCCGCCCTCGAACCCCAGTCCGACATCGAGCCGCTGGATACCGGTGAGCACGGTGTTGCCGAGCCCCCCGGCACCGATCATCGACGCGATCACCACCATGGAGAGTGCCAACATGATGGTCTGGTTGATGCCCGCCATGATCGACGGCATCGCCAGAGGTAACTGAATCTTGGTCAAAAGCTGCCGCCGATTGCAACCGAAGGCCAGCCCGGCCTCGATCTGTTCGCGGTTCACCTGGCGGATTCCGAGGTTAGTCAGGCGCACCACCGGCGGCATGCAGAACACGACCGTGGCGATCGCGCCCGGGACTGTGCCGAGACCGAAGAAGATCGCTGCCGGGATCAGATAGACGAACGGCGGCATGGTCTGCATCAGGTCGAGCACCGGGCGCACCACCGCCTCCACCGCGTCGCTGCGCGACATTCCGACCCCCACAGGCATCCCGATCAACAGCGCGACCAGGGCCGACGCCAGCACCAGCGACAGCGTCTTGACGGTCGGCTCCCACAGGTCCATGCCCAGGATCAGGCCCAGGGCCAGGATCGCGAAGATGCCAAAGCGCCAGCTGACCCGCCACCAGCTGAGCCCCACCAGGGCCAGCACCAGCAACCATGCCGGGATGGTCAGCAGAGCGGCCTCGAAGGAGTTCGTCAGCAGCCCGAGAAACCAGGCAATACCGTCCAGCGCCGGCTCGAAGTTGTCGAGGATCCAGTCGACCCCGGCCTCGATCCAGTCGCCTACCGGGACATTGATACGTTCTTCCATGTCATTGTCCCCCGTTTACGCCGGCCGCTCCGCGGCTGCGATCCAGCGCCTCGACCAGACGCTGCAGCGACACCAGTCCCCGGAATCGCCCCTCGCCGTCCACCACCGGGATCGATACCGGGCTCCGCGAGGCACGCCCGGGGAGACTGGCCAGCGCGACGTCTTCGGTCACCGGCTCCGCCGCGACCGCGATCTCGCTGACCGGTCGATCGGCCGTCAGCTCGTCCAGTCGCTTGACCTGCACCACCGCCTGAAACCGCCCGTCCGCGTCCACGATCACGGCTTCGTTGCCGGGCATGCGGGCAATGCGGTTGCGGGCCTCGCCGGCCGCGGTATCGGCATCCAGTACCGGGATGTTGTCGCTGTCCATGATGTCGCAGGCCTGGAACACCTGGGTGGTGTCCACCCCGTGGAAGAACGAGCGTACGTATTGGTTGGCAGGGGCCGTAATGATTTCCTTGGACGTACCGATCTGGACCACTTCGCCGCCCTGCATGATCGCGATACGATCGCCGATTCGGATTGCCTCGTCCAGGTCATGGGAGATGAACACCACCGTACGGCGACGTTCGCGCTGCAAGTCCAGCAGGCGGTCCTGCATCTCGGTGCGGATCAGCGGGTCGAGCGCCGAGAAGGCCTCGTCCATCAGCATGATCGAGGGATCGGTGGCCAGGGCCCGCGCGAGGCCGACACGCTGCTGCATGCCACCGGAGAGTTCATCGGGGTAGCTGCCGGCATGCGCCTTCAGCCCGACCTGGTCCAGGGCCTGCAGGGCACGCTCGCGCCGCCGGGCCCGACCTACGCCAGCAATCTCCAGACCCAGCGCGGCGTTGTCGATCACCGTCTTGTGCGGCAACAGCGCGAAGGACTGAAAGACCATTGCCAGGTCCTCGGTACGCAGCCGGATCAGCTCGCCCTGGCTCATCCGCGTGATGTCCTGACCCCTCACCTCCACGGTCCCGGCGGTCGGCTCGATCAAACGGTTCAGCAGCCGCACCAGGGTCGACTTGCCGGAGCCCGACAGCCCCATCACCACAAAGATCTCGCCCTCGGCGATATCCAGGCTGCTGTCCTTGACCCCGACGGTATTGCCGGTACGCTCGAAGATGCTGTCCTTGTCCAGACCCTCGCGGCTCAGCCGCAGGCCTTCCTGCGGATCAGGGCCAAACACCTTGTACAACTCGCGCACCCGGATAATGGGTTCCATCAAGAGGCTCCCTGGTGAATGCGTTGCCCCGGGCTTCCGGGCGACCTACCAGTCGTACTGGCGAATGAACTCGGGCAGCTTGTCGATCATCTCGTCGCGCCCGAAAAAGCGATCGGCGCGCGACAGACGCATCTCGTCCTGGATGTCCTGATCGCCGCCGAAACAGAATACAGGAACATTGATCTGATATTCCATGCGCAGCGTCCGGATCACGTCCAGCGGATCGAAGGCCTCGATCTCGTCCAGGTCCAGCAACAGGAAACGATACAGCAATACTTCGTTCCAGGGCCCCAGATCCTCCAGATCGGTGACCGGATACAGCTGCCAGTCCGCCGGCAACTGTGCCCGCATGCGCTCGCGGATGCCGTCATCCCGCGCCATCAGAATGATGCGTTTCTCCAGGCGGCGTTCGATGGTGGGTTCGGACATGATCGTCTCCAGCGTAACGCAGAAGGCCAGGGTGCCCCAAGGTCAGGCCGCAGCGATACCGCGGTAGAGCCCGTCGATGCGGGTACTGATCTCGTCCACCAGCTTCGGGGCGAGCTGGCCGTTGAGCCGCGAGCGCACGCGCAGGCGTTCGGGCGACTGCCCGACCAGGCGCTGTTCCAGGATCCGGGTAGTAGCGGGATCGTCGCACCAGATACGTGCGATATGCGACCCCTCCACATGGAGGCGCAGGCGACCACAGGCGCCACGGGTCTCGAACACGTGGTTATCGCGATTCACCCGGATGCCATCGCGCACGGCGGGAGCCCCCTGGCCATCGGCGAGGTCCTCCAGCTCCTCCTCCCCCGCGGCCAGCCACTGCTTTCGGGTCGCAGCATCCGGCACATACACACGGGGGGGCGCACCATACCGTCGTTCCAGCACCTGACGCAGGGCCCGCCCCAGGTGCTCGTGCCCGGGGATCTGCGCACACTGCCGGGCGCAGTCGGTCATGCCCGACTCCAGTGCCGGGCGCAGCCACTCCCGGTAACCCTCGCTGGGGGCGCGTACACAGGCCAGAAACCGCTCGGTCGGGAAGCGGCGCAGGAAGCTCGCGCCGAACACGCAGCCCTCGTTCAGGGTGGCCGCGCCGGTCCCCATGATCTTGCTCCTTTCGACCCAGACGTCCTGGCCGTGCGCCTCGACGCCCTGGAGACCCGCCTCGCGCAGCACATCCATCGCGATCCCGAGCCCCGTCGCGAACAAGTGCCGATGGCCGCGCGCCAGAACCCGACGCGGCTGCACCAGAAAGAAACAGGCCTGGTCCGCGTCCACCCACACCGAGCCACCGCCGAGTGGCCGACGTACCACCGGCACGTCCTCGCCCGCACAGGCCTCCAGATCCAGATCCGCCGCCGCATCCTGGCTGGCACCCACCGAGACGTGGGCCTCGCGCGCATGAGCCCAGACGACCCGCAACGGCGATTCCGGCACTGTAATAGCGGTCAGCCCCGTATACAGGGCGTGCAGTTCGCGTGCGTTGCAGGCCCCGGCATCGATCCACTCCAGGGCCACCGTGGAGGCCTCCAAATCATCCGCCCTCGGGCTTGTCCTGTCCGGCGCCGGCCTCGTCGTCCTGGCCGGGCTGGTAGAAATAGCGGAAATAGAAGTCGCTGCGCGACAGATCCTGATACAGCCTGGCCCGCTCCTCGACCCCACTGCGCAGGACCTCGACCAGGGCCCCGGCCTGTTCGCCGTCCACGATATGCATGGCTCCGGTCAGCTCCTGGTCGGTATCCAGGAAATGGGCCGCCAGCTCCTCCGGCTCTTCGATATAAACGAGAAAGGCCTTGCACTCGGCATCCTGGGGGTCCAGCGGCTGCATCACCACCTTGCCCAGCCAGGCCAGGCGTGCGACCTGGTTGAACTGGTGGATATCGAGCTTTTTGCCCTTCTTGTACTTGTTGAGTTCGTTGCGGATCTCGCCGATATTGGCGATCTTCATCGATTTCATTGCGGGCATCCTGCTTCGGGCCAGATGCGAGCATAAACAAGTCGCGGGAGCCGGGAGAAAAGAACCCCGGCGGACCGGGGTTCTTGAGTGGGGCAAGGGGACATTCGCCCTTCCCCGTTGCACAGCAGGTCGAGCGACCCGCTCGCCTACCAGTCGATCGTGTGCTCCTCCTCGAAGCCGGCCACTTCCTGCAGCGCCTCCTCGATCGCACCGGGGGAACGGCGCAACTTCATGAAGCTGTTGGCCCCCAGCATGCTCAGATCCGGCCAGTGCAGCGCAGCGCGGAAGCGCATGTGCAGTGCCTCGATCTCGCCACCGCGCACCAGGATCTCGTAGGGGACATAGGCGGTATGCCGATGGTCGCGCACATCCACCGTCTCCAGCGTGAACCGGTCCGCCGCATCGGAATCGGCGCCGTCCGCCTCGCGGATGGCGACTCCGATCACGGTCACGTCCTGGCCGGGAATATCGACCCGGTAGATCTCGCTAACGCCACCCGCACGCTGGGCCAGGTTGTCATCGAGCTCGGCCAGGGCCTCACGGCGGGAATTGAAACTGCCCAGTTCGTAGGGGCGGTCGAAGCGTTCCATGCCGAAGGCATAGCGATACCGGGAGAGATCACGGGGGCTCATGCCATCGTCGGACCCGAAATCGCGCTGTGCTCCCAGCACCTGCTCCAGGCGTCCGCTGATGGTGGCCACCGGGTCATCGACCCGGTAGGCGTGACGAAAATACTCCAGGTTGTTGTAGCTGACCTGCAGGTCCCCGTTGACCCGCGTGATCCCCACCCGGATGGGCGCCAGATAGCCGGCGCGTGCGTCGGTTCCCGCCACCCTCAACAGGTCGTCGTGGGTAACCACCACCACGTGACGGGCATCACTGACCGGGTACTCGCCCAGGGTCTCGAACCCGGCCTCCTCCAGGCGTTCACGTACGGCTTCGGCCTCGCCACGGACATCCGTGCCCGTGGTGGTATAGGCGAGTATGAACGGCCGGTATTCATCGGCGATGGCCGCCTGGGCGAACGTGGACAATGCCACGACCGTGACCAGGACGAACGACCGCCAGAATCCGCGCATAGTGCGAATGGATTGCATGACATCCTCCTCCGGAATCTTGTTGGCAGATCGGGCACGTGGCCCGACAGACGGCACCGGCCCGGGTTGTGCCCTCCTGGCACAACCCGCGGGTCACACCTCGCGCCCCTCCCTGCGCGGCCCGCCTTCCCACGGCGGGGGTCCGTCCCGGACCCGGCGTGCTATACCGCGGCACGACCGGCTAACCGGTCGTGCCGGGCCGCCCCGTCAGAAGCGGTAGCTGTAACCCACCTCCAGTTCGTACTGCCGCATCTCCAGCGTGATGTCCTGGCCGTCCAGCGGGTTCTGGCCG
>JBNJFQ010000006.1:26520-97806 GCA_051747025.1 Pseudomonadota bacterium | reverse complement strand
GCCGGGCCGCCCCGTCAGAAGCGGTAGCTGTAACCCACCTCCAGTTCGTACTGCCGCATCTCCAGCGTGATGTCCTGGCCGTCCAGCGGGTTCTGGCCGTCCAGCGGGTTCTGGCCGGTGATCGACTTCTTCGGCGCATACATCGCGGAGAAGCTGAGTTCCGAGTTCGGGCTCAGCTCCTTGGTGAAGCCGGCGGTCAGGTGATCTTCCATTACCGCCGGGGCAAGGATGTTGAACAGCACCTCGGAGTCGGGCACCGGGTTCTGGCCGCGGTTGTAGCCCACGCGCCAGGTCCAGCCGTTGCCCGCATCGAACTGCGCACCGATCTTGAAGATGTTGATGTCGCGCCAGCCGAACCCGGGCCCATTCTTCCCGCCCAGCATGTAACTGGGATCCTGGGTCTGCATGCCCACGAACAGGTTGTCGAAGGAGTTGGAAACCGCGTCGACATCCGTGTAGTTGATCCGCTGGTAGTCGGCGGCGATCGTGACCGACGGGGTCACCTCGACGGCCACGCCCAGGCCCCAGGTCGACGGGATATCGAAGCTGCCGCCATCGGCGAACAGACCCGAGTAGTCGTCGAAGTCGCTGTTGCGGATCTTGGAACGGTAGCTTGCGCCGAGATGCACACCGTCGGCGAGCTCGGCCTGCAACCCGACCTGGGCGCCGTAGCCCCAGACGGAGTCGGTACCGTTGTCACTGAGGTTCTGCGGGTCGACGCTCATGCCGGCGAAGGAACCAATGCCCTTGGCCTCGAAGCGCTGATAGCTGATGATCGGGCTAACCCCGACGCTGACCCGACCGTCGGCAAACTTCTGCGCATAGGTCGGGATGATGGCCAGCTGCTCCAGGTTCACGCCCGCCGAGCCGCCGCAAAAGGTCCCGGTGTTGGCGGGTGTCTGCGGGTTCATCTCGCACATCGGATTGGCGAACCCGGGATAGTCGGTGTTCATCCCGCCGTTGCCCAGCATCGCAATGCCCCAGGAACGCGACTCGTCGATCTGCTGGACATAGCCGACCGACGGGATGAAGAAGTTATTGGAGTCGCTGTCGACCTTGCCCGGGGCAACCGGGAAGGACCCCATCTGCGGCTCTCCGGCCTCGTAGGAACGCTCGGGCCGGAAGTAGGTCAGCGAACCGTCGATACGGCTCTCCATACCGGCGATCCCGGCGGGGTTGATCCCCGGGGCGTAGGCGTCCTGGGAGATCGCCATGCCGACGCCCCCCATGCCCTTGGCCTTGATACCGTAGCCGTGCGAAAAGTAGCCGTTGGTGGCCTGCGCGACGCCGGCGCTCCCCATGGCAAGGCCGACCGCGACCGTAACCAGACTGCGGCGAATGATATGTGCTTCCATGTTGTTCTCCTTTGGTGGTCTTCTTGTTTTGCCTTGCAGCACCCCGGCTACGCACGGCCCCCTGCCGTCGGTCCGGTATTGTGGTGCCCTTCCCGGGCCAGGTGACCGCCTGCCCGGGCCTTCCAGCATGGGGACTCGAAAACCCCACACTTGAAACCGGAATATTCAGAAAATCTTATTGACCCCCTGACGTACGAAAGCCCCGGAAGACCGGGGCTTTCGCGATACTAGCATTAAATTCGGGCTGTCTTCTCGTCTGGCCGTCTGCCGAGTTTTGGCGATCGTCGCGGGCGTGACGGGAACGCGAGTCCATTTTTTCGGTCTCTCGGGCCGCATGGCGGCGCCATGCAACGAGAGAGCGCGGGAAAACGGGCCGCTCGCCCGCCCGCGCAGCCAACGGATTGCTAGTCCTCGTCGGCATCGAAGTCGAAGGTACCGACATCCTCGCCCTGCATCTGCCGGCGCACAAACCCGACATCGGTGGAGTTCAGCGCGAACGGGAAGGAGAGGATATCGGTCGGGCTGGAATCGCCGTACGGGCGGTTGCAGGCCGAGACCTCCTCGTCCGACTTGCCGGGGCAGCCGGAAGTCTGGAACGGCTTGCCGGAAGCGATCAGCTCTTCCACCTCGGACTGCGGCAGGCCGAAGTCTGTCACCTGGCCGTCGGAGTTGAACTTCATGTCGTCGATGCGACCGCCGGCGTAGTCGATGATGAAGCGGCCCAGCTGCACCCGGCGCCACTGGTCGCGCGGGACCGGGTTCCAGTCTTCCATCAGCGAGCCCTCTTCGGGGAAGAAGGCGAACATGTGGTTGTGGCCACCCAGGTCACGGATGCGCTGGCAGACCTGCAGGATTTCCTCTTCGGTCTCGCCCATGCCGCAGATCAGGTGCGCACCGAACTTCTCCGGCCCGAAGATCTCGGCGGCCCACTCGATGGACTGCCAGTACTTGTCCCAGCTGTGCGGGCTCTCGACCGCCTTGCCGCGGGTGCGCTCGAAGATCTCCGGGGTCACCGCATCCAACGCGACGGTGAAGATGTCCGCGCCCTTGTCGCGCAGGAGCTGGAGGTCCTCGTAGCTCATGGTGGTCGGGTTGGACAGGATCGAGACCGGGATGTGATTGACCTCGGCGACCCAGCGCTCCAGCAGCTCGACGGTGTCGGCATCGGAGTTCGGGTGCGTGATCATGGAGATGCACATGCGCTCGAACTGGCCGGCGTCGGCGTGATCCTTCACGCGCTCGATCACCTCGTCATAGCGGGCGGTCGGCCAGTCGACGCGGATAAAGTTGCGATCAGCGTAGTCCCGCGACTCCTCGCGGTGGCGGGCCAGGCCACAGTAGGAGCAGTTGGCGCGGCAGCCCTCCGGATAGGTCACCAGGAGGTTCAGGCAGTGCGTGCAGGCCGTGCGATGCATGGTCCCCGGCACCAGGCCCAGCGTGATCGCGGCTGCGGTGGACATCTGCACGTACTCCGGGGAACGCATGTCCGGAGTCTTGATGTGATAGTCGGGCCGATAAAAGTTGATCGGCGCGACCATGTCCTCTGCACTTGCACTCATGGGATTCCTCCAGCGGGTCGGGGCAGCCCGGCCGCCTACGCAGCCCGGTCACCATCGTTGAAATATTCGGAAAATGCAATCCAGCCGCGGCGCTGGACGGCATCGTCCTGCGCCCGCGGGGTTCGCCAGTGCTCATTGAGAAACGCGCGGCGCGCGCAGGCACGCTCCAGCGCCGGTCCGTATTGGGCCCGCATCTCCTCGTCGTAGTCGGCCAGGGCATCGGCATCGCCGGCGAGGTGGCCAATCGCGGCTTCGCCGGCAGCCTCGCCCGAGACCACTGCGGCCGCGATTCCGGCCCCGGTGATCGGGTGGGTCAGACCCGCCGCATCACCGACGAACAGGACCTCCCCGCAGACCAGCGAGTCGCGCAAACCGCCGACCGGAATCGCCCCGCCGGTGCGACGATGGATCTTCGCACCCACCAGGCCCTGCTCGACCAGCTGGGCATGCAATGCGTCCAGCGGGGTCTTCAGATCCCCGGCCAGGCGCTTGTCGGCGCCCAGGCCGAGATTGGCGCGGTCAGCGCGGGGAAACAGCCAGGCGTAGCCTCCCGGGTAGTCATCGGACAGCCATACATCGGTCGCGGTGTAGGGGCGGTTCAGCGACACGGTGTACTGGCGGGTCTGCACCACCGGCAGGGCGGGCAGACCCAGCGATGCCGCGACCGGAGAATGCGGCCCGTCGGCCGCGATCAGCACGCGATAGCCCACCACATGCTCTGTACCGGCCTCCCGGATCCGCGCGAGGTGTTGCGTTGCAGCGACCGAGACCAGCGGGGCCGAAGTCACCAGTTGTGCACCATTGGCGTCGGCCGTCCGGATGATCGCGCGATCGAACTCGCGGCGGTCGACCATCAGGCCCGGGAACGCCGAGTGTTCCACCGTGCCGGAGGGCAGAAAACTCTGCATCGAATCGATGCGCTGACGCAGCACCCCCTCTGGTCGGGCATAGGCGCCCATCGGGTTGGGGATGAACTCGGCGCATTGCACGGGCTCGCCGAACGCGCGGTTGCGCTCGACCGCGAGCACCGACAGGCCGGCGGCCGCGCATACCCGTGCGGCCGAAGCCCCGCCCGGTCCGAGGCCGACCACCAGTACGTCCACCGCGGCGGGCAGCATCAGGAACGGCTCCGGGGGGTCTGCATCACTCGGCAGCCTGGTCGGTCTCGGCCTGCATCAGGGCCGAGTGGATCGCGGCGACGAAATCGTCGGGGGTCAGTTGGAGCATCTCGACGTCGCGCTCGTCAAAAAAGGCGCGCACGCGCGCCTCCATCTCGTCCTGCGGCGTATCGCGCAGGGCCGCCTCCAGGTCTGCAAGGGTACGCACCGGCTTCACGAAGATGTCGCCGGTGATCCACAACTGCTTCAGGCGCCGGCGTTCCGGGTCCAGCGCCGCCCCCACGCGCATCAGCCCGCCGGCGGACTTGTGCAGGGCCTCGAACATCGGGGCATCGGTCGCCGGCCGGTTGCGCTGGTAGACCCAGTCGTCGGTGTCGATCTCCGCCAGGGCGTGATCGAACGCCGCGCGCTCTGGCGGCAGCAGTTCGCCAACGGCGGTGCGCACGCCGAACTCCTCGGCGAAGGCCCGGGCGATGGCCTCCTTCACCACCTCCAGAGACGGCATCCCGTCCAGCAGGGTCGCCAGATTCACCACCCGGTCACGCGCGGACTCGATGGCCTTGTTGGAGAGCTTCTCCGCCGGGATGCGCAGGATGCGCAGCATGTCCTCGACATCAAACTCGATCAGCAGCGTGCCCTGGTAGAGGATGGACTCGCCATCAAACGCGCCACCAGTGCCGGAGATCTTGCGGCCCTCGACCTCGATGTCGTTGCGTGGACGAAACCGGGCGTCCACGCCCAGCATGCGCATACCGGCCGCGGCTGCGTTGCAGATGCGCTCGGCGATCCGCCCCATGTCGGCGGTCCCCAGGAAGCGCTTGTCCAGGTACAGCTCCCAGCCGAGCTGGGTGGCATCGAAATAAATCGCGCCCCCGCCAGTGATGCGGCGCTGGATCGCGATGCCATTGTCGCGGCAGTAGTCGGTGCGGATCTCCTGATCAACGTTCTGATGGAAGCCCACCAGCGCACACGGCTCGAACTGCAGGAAGCGCAGGGTGTGCGGGGACGTACCGTCCTGATGGCACTCCAGCAACGCGCGGTTGAAGGCCATGTTCTCGGCCGCACCGCGCAGACCGGTGTCCAGGATCCGCAACGTGTCCTGGTCTCGCTCAGGCATGGCATCCCCCTCCGGTTTCGACAGAGGTCTCGCCGACCACTCGAATTCCGCCCAGTCCCTGGCGGGCCTTGCGTTCCTGTTCGCGGCGCCGCGCCTCCTCGGCGACGATCGTATCGAGGTCGAGTTCCACACCACTCGCCACGCCGGCATCCTCGGCCATCACCTCGTCACCGACGGCAATCGAGCAGCAGGCCGGGGTCACCCGCACCCTCTTGCCCAGTCGCGCCGCCAGCTCCACCACGCCCTCGGCGGGATGGGCAATCCCGGACAGCCCGGCCATCACCGCGTAGCTGTCGATCTGGCTCTTGGCTTCGCCGGGGGGGCGGGCACAACCAAGCAGCAGGGGCGTCTCGCCCAGGCGCTCGCGGGCATCATGGAAGAACCGCCCCACCGCGTGCACATCGGGGGTCTCGAAGGGACGGCTGGCCGGTGCGTAGAACGGCATCACCACCACCAGGACCACGGCGTCGGGCAGGTGTCGCGCCAGCATTTCCAGCGCATTCCACTCGCCCAGAAGCCTGCCGTAGTGAAGGCCGATCACGATATGCGGGACCACTTTCATGCGGGTGTTCACCAGGCTCTCGAGTGTCCGCTCGAAATCCTCCACGCTGCGGCGCAGGTGATAGACCTGAGTGATGGTGTCCTGGGCACCGATCACGTCCATCATCGCGGCGTCGATTCCGGCCTGCTCCATCGAACGCGCAATATCGTCGTCCACCAGCGCGGTATGCAATGCAATGCGGAATTCCGGGAATTCGTCCTTGATACGCCGGATGGTCGAGTAGTAGGGGTCGTACTCCACCTCGTTGCGATGATTCGAGCCACCGGTCAGGAGCATGCCCTGGGCACCGGACTCGATCACACCATTGACCTCGCGCCACAGGTCCTCGGGCGTGCGCACCGGGACCATCGGTTCGAGGATCTTGGCCTTGCAGTGGTCGCAGGCCAGCTTGCAGTCGCCACCGGTGATCGACATGGCCGGCCAGGCGCTCTTGCCGCAGTCCGCGATCTCGCTGGACTGGTAGGACTTGAAGGTCGGGGTATAGAAATGCACCGCCCCGGGATCCGGTGCCTGCTGGCGACGTCGCTGGAGGTCGTCTATCAGGGCGCGATCGACGGGGACATCTTCCAGCGGTTCGACCCGCCGGATTACCTCGTTCCAGCTCGACATCGGCTTGCTCCGGGGCGCAACTTTGTTGAACGTTTTACTCGGGTATTATCGAAAAAAAGAGGCCGCCGAACGGGCGGCGGCCCCTACGGGCACAACGCCCTCAGCAGCCGCCGAAGCCGTCGGCCTCCATCTTCGCCTCGAACGCGGCCAGCGCGTCGGAGCCGGTCTTCAGGTCGGCGGTTTCACCGTCCCAGTCTTCCGGCTTCAGCTTGATCAGCCAGCCTTCGCCGTAGGGGTCCTCGTTGATCAGGCCCGGGTTGCCAGCGACCTTGTCGTTGGTTTCGGTGACTTCACCGGTCACCGGGGTCTTCGCCGGTCCCACCCACTTGCCGGATTCGACGGTGGTGCAGGACTTGTCCTTCTTGACCGTCTTGCCGACCTTTTTCGGCGTGTAGGACACGATCGTGCCCGCCAGCGAGCAGGCGTAGGACGTCAGGCCCACAGTGGCGGTACCGTCGCTTTCCTTGCGCACCCAGACGTTGTTTTCAACGTTGTACATCAGATCTTCCGGAATATCACAACCCCGTACTGCGCCCATAACACTTCCTCCAAGCGTGAAAATAAAAAAATCGGGAGAGATTAAAACGTTATCGTTTTGTCACTGCGCAAAACCAGGTCCGCCAGCTCGCTCGCCCGGTTGACTTCATCGACCTCGTCAATGAGATCCATAGACTGATCGATTTTATACCCCGGCAAAGCAGGCTGGCAAACGTGCAGGCGCACGCCCGCGCGCTTGGCATCCTGGATAAAATCCTTGATCAGCTTACCCCCTTCCATGGCGCGCAGGTCGTCCGCTACGCCCCTTTCCATCAGGCGCACGCCCTCCATGGTAAAAAAGATGTGAACCTCCACATCCATCGAGGCCATCACCGCCCCCAGGTAGAAGGGAGTCGCGCAACGGCCCGGCGTCGAGGGACCGGAGGTCATTATAAAGACCACCGACTGTTCGTCGTTGTCGAGATAATAGTCGTCTTCGAGTTCGGGCATGGTACCGTCTACCGCAGCTTGCGCTGGCAGTGAATGTCGTCTTCCCTGGCCCGCTTGCAGTAGCCTTCCTCGGCCTTGTCGCCGGTCAGGAACTCCTCCAGCGCCGCTTCCACCCCATTGATCGGCTCGACCCGCGCGATCCAGGCGTTGTACGGGTCCGAATTCAGCAGTACCGGGTTCTCCAGCACTTCGTCGTTGCCCTCGGCGATCTTGCAGTCGATGAAGTTCGGGATCGGACCGGCCCACTTCCCGCTCTCGATCGTGGCCACCGGCTTCCCCGGCGGCCGGCGGGTGCCGGGCCGACGCACGCGCACGTGGATGATCTTGCCCGCGATGGTCTGCGAGAGGTCCGTCATCCCCACGGTCAGGGTGTCGTCGTCCTCGCGTCGGAGCCAGATCTGGAACTCGTCGTCGTAGAACAGCTCAGGGTGAAACTCGCAACCGTTGCAATCCATGTTCCGCCTCGCTCCAGTGCCAACCGGGACCACGCCCGCATACGAGAACGGGCGCCATGCGCCCGTCCCCAGCTCACCGTGACTTCAGCGCCCGCGGCGCGCGAAGGCCGGGGGTCAGATGACCCCCTTCTCCTTCAGCAGGCCGATGGAATCGCTGACGTTCTCGTGGATACCCAGCTTACGCGGGGACAGGCCCATAGCCAGGCCCAGCAACTGGGTGAAATACAGCACCTTGACATCGGTCTTGATGCCAAATTCGGTCTCGGCACGCACCTGGTGCATCTCCAGACCGGAGTGGCAGGTCGGGCACTCGGTGGCGATCACCTCCGCCCCGGAGTCCTCGGCCGACTGCAGCAGGTTCAGCACCAGCTGGGTCGAGGTGTCCGAGTCCGACAGCGTATGCGCACCGCCGCAGCACGAGGTCTTCAGCGGGAAATCGACGTTCACGGCACCGGCGGCACCGAGCAAGTCATCCATGAAATGCGGCTGGTAGCTCGAATCCGACCCCGGGCCATTGTCCTTCTCGGGGAAGATCTGACGCGGCCGGGTATACATGCAGCCATAGTAGTTGGCGATCTTGATCCCGTTGAGGCTCTTGGTCATCTTCTGCTTGATGCCCTCGGGCCCCAGCTCTTCCATCAGCCACTCGAGCAGATGCAGGGTGCGCACGTCACCGCTGTAGACCGGGTCATCGGACTTGCGCGCCAGGTCCTGGACAGTGTTCATCGCGTCCTGAGAGGTCGCAGTCTCGTACTCGGCCTTCTTCAGGTTGTGGTAGCAGCCATTGCACGGTGCCATGACGGTGTCCATGCCCATCTGCTCGGAGGCGATCGCCATGTTCCGCGCGGACAGGTACGTCTGCAGCATGGGGTGGACGTTCTTCACCTCCATCGCACCACAGCAGTTCCAGTCGCGCAGGTTCTCCATCTCGAGCCCCAGCGCCTTGACCAGCACGCGGGTGGAGCGGTCGTACGGGCCACCGGAGCCCTCGAGCGCGCAACCCGGATAGTAAGCAACCTTAGCCATGAGCGGCCTCCTTCTGTTCGCGCACGTAATTCTTCAGCACGTCCCCGGTCTTGCCCCAGGACTTGGTACGCGGCGTATGAATCGTGTTGAAGCCCATCGTCATCAGGTGCTTCACCGGGAGGTGTTTCATCATGCGGAAGACGAACACCTTCAGCCATTCCTGCAGCAGTGGCTGGCCGGTCTTCTTGAAGAAGTTCTGCATGACCTTGCCGTCTTCGATGCGGCCAGTCTTGTAGATCTGATCGGCGAACTCTTCGTCAAAATGGGTGGACGGGGCCTTTTCGGTGATCCCTTCGTCTTCCATCCAGTGCGCCAGTGCCTTCATCACGCCTTCCGGCTTCACGTCCTTCGGGCAGATGTTGGTGCACTTGTTGCAGGATACGCACTGCCAGATGATGTCCTTGTCCTTGACCAGTTCTTCCTTCATGCCCAGGCGGGTCAGGTAGATCCAGTAGCGCGGATTGAACTGCACGTTCTGCGCGTACATGGTGCAGGAATTGGTGCAGGAGCCGCACTGCCAGCAGCGGTGAACGTTCTCCGCCCCGGTGTACGTCTGGATCTTCGCCTCGAAATCGTCGTCGTAATCGCGAACCGTGCGCGGGGCGATCATGGTGTTCCAGTGCCCGGACACATCCACCCCGTCGACCACCAGCTCGTCGTGCTGCTGGAGTCGTTCGTTCTCGATCAGTGCCTTCTCATGTATTGCCATGACGTCTCTCCGAAAACCTGGGTATCCAGGCTCAAGTTCGTTCCGTTATTCAATGCAGCGACGCGTCGGTGCCTTTCAGACGACCTTCCGGGGAATCGATCCCCAGCATCTTCACGGCCAGCTCCAGCGGGTCGTGCCTGGTCCCGAACTGGTTGTCGATCATCCCCAGACTCATCGACAGGGCCCGGGCGTAGTCCGAGTAGGCCTGCACCCAGACCAGATCCGTCACAAACGGCAGGTCGCGGTAGAAGCCTTCCTCGGCGAGCGCATCAAAGAACCAGCGCCGCGCCCCCTCGATCGCCCCGACCGACTCCCCGATGGGGATGGACCGGAGCGTGTCATTTCCGCGGATGAACTCCCGCAGCGCACCGGTCGCGGTCGACGTGTCCCAGACCCAGCGGCAGGCCAGCGGCACCGCCTCGGGATCCGCAAAGTGCAGGATCTCGGCACCCAGGTCCCAGATCGCCCGGCGCAGCTTCTTGTCATCGGCGGCCAGGTCCGCAAAGGCGGCCAGGCGTTCATTGACATCCACATCCGGTCGCACCAGAGCGCGCACGCCATCGACCAGCGCACCCTGGCGCTCGGCCATCAGCGAACCGAGCTTGCGGCGAACCGAGAACACCAGCCCGCCGAGGGTGCGCACATCCTCGGCGTCGATCTCGTCGCCCTTGGCCACGATCGCCGCGAACACCTCGTGCTTGGATCGCAGCGCCTCGATAAAGGTCTCCAGCCCGTCGACCCCGCCCGCTTCGGCGATGGCCCCGTTCAGGCTGGCCAGCTTCGTCGCCAGGATCTCCCGGTCGAAGCTGACCTCGAGCGGCTCCGGGGCAAGCCCCGAAGCCGCCGCGTCGCTGACGACCTCAGCCGGCTTTCTGAACCAGCGCATGCAGATCCGCCACCGCGCGGCCACCCGCGGCGGCACCCTGGGCGATCGAATCGTCGATCGTCTCCGGCCCGTAGGCCGCACCGCAGGAGTAAATCCCCTTGCGGGTGGTGCCACAGGTGTTGGTGTACTGCTCGGCCTTCTCGATAAAGCCGTGCTTTTCGAGGCCCACACCGAAGACCTGCGAGATCTCGGGGTTGTCGGCGTTCGGATCCATGCCGATGGCGTGCACGACGATGTCGAACGGGATGATGATCGGACGCTTGACCAGGGTGTCCTCACCCTTGACCAGCAGACGACCGTCACCCGAGGCGGTCACTTCCGCAATACGCGCCTTGACGAACTTCGTTTTGAACTCTTCCTGGGACTTCCAGTAGAACTTGTCTTCGTACAGGCCGTAGGTTCGGATGTCCATGTAGTAGATGAACACATCCGTTTCCGGCGAGATCTCCTTGATCTCCATGGCCAGGTTCGCGGAGACGGTGCAGCAGATTTTCGAGCACCATTCGCGGCCGATCTGGCGGTCACGGGAGCCGACACACAGCAGGATGCAGACGCGCTCCGGCACACGGCCGTCGGACGGGCAGGCGATCTTGCCACTACCCACCATCTGCTCCATCTGGGTGGTGGTCAGGACGTCTTCGTAGGTCCCGAAACCCCATTCCGGCTTGTTGATGGAGTCGAAATGGGTGAAGCCGGTAGCGAGCACCACGGCACCGGCCTGGACCGATTCGCCGTTGGTCAGGGTCGCCGTGAAGTTGCCGGCTTCGCCGTCCAGCTTCTCGACCTTGGCACCCTTGTGCACAGTGGAGTTGGCATCGTCTTCGACGCGCTTGACCATGCGGCCGATGGCGTCCTTCGCCCACTCGCCGGAAGGCACCAGCTTGGCGTACCCCGACAGGATCGGGGCGCCGCCGAGCACGTCTTCCTTCTCGACCACAACCGCCTTGTAACCGGCGGAATTCACATTCGCGGCGGCGGCCAGACCGGCCGGGCCACCCCCCACTACTAGAACGGTATCTTGCTGCATCAGACCTTGCCCCCGTAAGCGAGTTCAGGATTGTAGAGGTATTCGATATTGCCGGCCTCGACTTCCTTCAGGTACTCCTGGAAAGTCTTCTTGGCCTCGGACCAGGACATGCCCATCTTCTCGACCAGGTCCTCGCAGGGCGACGCGTGCCACTGGAGCTGGACGATCTTGAACGGATCCGCGCCGCAGGCCAGGGCCGCGAACTGGACTTCCGCCATGATCGGAATCTGGAAGTTCTGGTTGTGGGCCTTGCCGATCCACTGGTTCTTGTCCATGGTCGTGACACAGCCGGTATCGTTGGCCAGCATCACGTCGGCGTTGGCCTCCTCGCGGGCCACGCGGATCTTGCGATCCATCGTGAACGAGCGTGTGAATTCGCGCTCGGAGATGATGTGGCGGAAGCCAAAGCCGCAGCAGTCGTACCAGGTGGAGTAGTCGATCACCTGCGCACCCAGCGCCTGGGCGGTGGAGGTGATGATCGCGGTCCGGTTGCCGCCGAGCACGGACGGATCATAGATCGCGTCTTCGTGGACCATCTTGTAGTAATGGCAGGCCACGTGGGCGGTGGTGCGGATGTTGGAGACGTCGATCGTCTGCAGCTCGGAGGCGATGCGGTTGCGCATCACGTGCACCCACTCGGAGTAGTGGATGATCTCTTCCGGGATAACCAGCTTGCCGTCGACCAGACGCCCCAGCTTGCCGAGGATCTTGGTGACCTTCTCGCGCAGCTCGGCGGATTCGACCAGGTACTTGCGGATCTCCTTGTAGTTACCGAAGGAGGTGCCGCAATGCACCAGCGGATAGAAATGACCCAGTTCGTGGCCGTGCTGCTTGCCGGAGACGTAGGCCTGGTGGAAGTTGCGCAGGAACACCGCGGCGAGCGACTCGACGTTCCCGATACCGGAGCCGTGGTAGTTCCACGCGGTGCAGGAGGTCTGGTCGGTCTCGTCGAGGTAGTCCTTGCCCGGCTCGAAGCCGAACTTGTTCATGAACCACAAAAGCGAGGTCGGGTAGCCCGGGATATTGCCGCACTGGCCACAGGACTTGTGGTGCCACAACTGCTTGGTCGGGACCTTCTTGTCCCAGCCGAACAGGGTCTTCACCGTCTGCGGTTCGTGCTGGTCCTCGATGCGGTGGATGATGATCTGGCCGTCCTTCTCGAGCTCGTACATGTGCTCGCGGACGTCATCCATGCGGTCGCCGAGGTCGATGGTGCGGCGGTCAACGTGCTTGCGCACCCAGTCGGTGGCCTTGACCGCATCCTCCTTCGACAGGTCGGTGGCCTGGAAGAAGGAACCGTGACCGGCGATGCCCTGACCGTCGGTATTGTGGTAGCCGGGCTTCATGGTGCCGGCGCCAGCGCCTTCACCATTCTGGTTGTGATTGCCTGGGGTCTGTTCGCTCATAACGCTTCTCCTGATGTCCTGGATGCGGGAATCGGGTGACGAATTACTCGTCGTCTTCCTCTTCCTGCTCCTCGAGCCAGTCTTCGTAGTCCTCGCGCTTCTCGTCGATGAAGTCTTCGATCACATCGAAGAGGTTCTCGTCCATCAGTTCGAGAGACTTCAGGACCCCGGTCATTTCCCAGATCGTGTACATCTCGACCGAGGTCTTCAGCGACACTTCCCAGGCGGTCTCGACCGTCTGCAGCGTCTTCACCGGAATCGCCTTGCGCAGGATGCGCAGGTCGCCTTCCACCTTCTGGATATTGGGACCCCAGTCGGGGAAGTGATCGGGCTGGATCATGTCGGGCGACAGCTGGTTGCCCGTGGTGATCAGCTTCAGCATGACCCGGCCAAACGGACGGAGTACGTCCTTGGCGGACTGCATCTCGTGCTTGATGGCCACTTCGCGCATGATCGCGACCAGACCACCAGGGGAGTTCTTGAACGGGCAGCGCGCCGCACAGGTCATGCACTGGGCGCATGCCCAGATTTTTTCCTGCATCGCGTCGTAGATCTGCTCGACGTTCTCGGTCCAGAGCAGCTGGACGATCTCGCGCGGGGAATAGTCGTAGAACTGAGCGGAGGGGCACGTCGCCGTGCAGATCCCGCAGTTCAGACAGCCATTGAGCTCGTGATCGTAGCGAAAATCTCCGCGGATATCGTCGAAGATCTGCTGCATCTCAGCGTATGTCGCCATATGTCACCTCTTCGCTGTGGGCGATGCAGGTTTCTTGATGAACCTTGCTCAGCCAGCCTAGATCGCATCCAGGCACCTATCCAGTTACCGCATGGCAACCGTCGTTATTCAGGAAACGGGGCGGTCGATCCTGCCGGACCGCCGCCCCGTTCAACGCGTTGAAAAACGCCTCAGGCTTTCTTGACGAGGAAGTAGAACTTGCCACCCTCTTCCTTGTGCTCCATCAGCTCGTTGCCAGTCTGCTTGGCGAACGCCTGGAAGTCCTTCACCGCACCCGGATCGGTAGCGATGATGTGCAGGACCTGACCGGCGTCCATGGCCGCCAGGGCCTTCTTGGCACGCAGGATGGGCAGCGGGCAGTTCAGGCCGGAAGCATCGAGTTCTTGGTCAAAGTTGGCCATGGTTTGTCTCCTTTAGGGTTCTGTCTTTCGTCTCTGGCTACTGAGGTCCGGACCGGGCCTGCACAAGGCAGCACGCGGAGCGAACTTTCTGGAACCGAATCTCCCCTTATAAGGGAACCGGAATCGGAATACAAGAGAATTCTAATCCGGAGATGCGATCGGCTTCCCGGCCTGGGCCCACCCCACAATACCGCCGCGCAGGTTGTTAGCGGTATACACCCCCTGCTGACTGAGAAAGGCACAGGCCTGCGCCGAACGGGCCCCGGTCTGGCAGTACAGCACCAGATCGGTATCGGGATCGGCGAACTCGTCCTTGCGCAGTGGCAGCACATGCAGCGGGATCAGTTCGGCCCCGGGGATCACGCCGCGCGCGGTCTCGCCGGGCGAGCGCACATCCACCAGCCGAAAGCGGCGACCTTCCGCTCGCCACTGCTCCAGCTCGTCCGGGGTTACCTCGGTGAATCCGTACACGACACAGCCACTCCGCAATGGAACACGCTCCCTCGCAGGGTGTCCGGCGACGTGCCGGGGCGAGTTGCCTGCACAGGAGTGGGCGCGGAGCATAGCGAATGCCGATGGAAATGCAAAACCAGCCCTGCCGGGTGCGGGGCGATGTTCGCCCGGCCGCGAGACTCGTGGTACATTCGCGAACGCTTATCCGAACCCAGTCACATCTCGCGGAGGATTTTCCGGTGGAAAAGAGCGACTTCCAAGTCGACGGCCATTACGCCGTCACCCTGAAGGACGGCAATGGCAAGCTGCGTCCGGCCAACATCTACGTGCATCACATGGAAGACGACTACATGATCGCGCGCAACACCTCCGGGGGTGATGTCGGGCTGCTGTTCAAGCTGCCCTACGGCGACGTCGTCCGGATCGTGCGCACCCACAAGGTGCTGGACCGCAAGAAGTTCATGGTCCCCGAGGCCATGCTCAAACCGAAGCTGTGGGAAACCCGTGACAGCATGCGCACCTACTCCTCGGCACCGGGGCTTGGCAAGTAAGCGGCCAACCCGGACCGACGGATCACGCGGGGCGCGGCAGCGCACCCCGCGTCTTCTCCGAGCCGGCCTGGCCGGTCTCCTGCTTCCTCTTCTCCTGCTGCTGTCCCTGCTGGCAGCGACGGAGCCAGCTCGGGGCGAATCCCTCCCGGAACTTGGCGAGGCCTCCGGCGGCGTCCTGACCCCGGCGGAAGAACGCGAACTCGGTCGTTCGCTGCTGCGCGAAGTGCGGCGCACCCTGCCGGTGGTTACCGACCCGGAGATCGCCTTTTACATCGACGCCCTGGGTCGCCAGTTACTGGCGAACACCCCGGACGCCGACGGCCCATTCTACTTCGTCCCGATCGACGACCGGCAGGTCAATGCCTTCGCCATGCCGGGCGGCCTGATTGGAGTGCATTCCGGGCTGATCCTGGAGACGCGCGACGAGGCCGAACTGGCCGCGGTCATCGCGCACGAGATCGCCCACGTGACGCAGCGCCACCTCGCGCGCATGTTCGCGCGCGGGCGCGAACTGAATTTCCGCACCGGCCTGGCGATCCTCGCCGGGGTCCTGGCCTCGGCGGTCGACCCGCAGCTGGGTTCGGCGGTTATCGCCGGGGGCGTGGCCGGCGGCATCCAGTCGCAGATCAACTTTACCCGTTCCAACGAGGTCGAGTCCGACAACACCGGGATGCGCATCCTGGCCGACGCCGGCTTCGATCCCCATGCAATGGCCGACTTCTTCGAGCGCATGCAGGAGCTGACCCGCGGCATCGGCGACCAGATTCCGGAATACCTGCGCACCCACCCGGTCACCCTCGACCGGATCACCGACGCGCGCGCGCGCGCCGACCGCCTGCCCGAGGGTACACGTGAACGCGGGCCGGAATTCCGCTGGATGCAGACGCGCATGCGTGCTCTTCAGGATCCCCGCCGCACCCTGGAAATCTTTCGCAGCCAGCTGGAACCCGCCGCGTATCAACTGTATGGTGCCGCCATCGCGCAGCTCGAACGCGGCGAAGCGGAACCGGCGCGCACGCTCCTTGAACGCATCGATCCGGAAGACGCGCCCGGCCTGACGCTGGAACTGGCACGCGTCGCCGTGCACCGGGAGCTCGGCGAGCACGCGGAAGCCCTCGATATCCTCGAAGATCTCGACGCGGTGTATCCGGGACACCCGGTGGTTCGCGAACTGCTGGCCCGGGCCCACCGCGACCTGGGCAACCGGGCCCGTGCGGTGCGGATCCTCACCGACCTGGTCCGTCACGAGACCGCACCCAGGCCCGACTTGCTGCGCCTGAAAGCAGACATCGCCGATGCCGCCGGACAGCGCGCCATCAGCCGCGAGGCGATGGCGGAATATTTCTTCCACCGGGGCCAATACCAGGAGGCCGTACGCCAGTTCGATGCCGCATTGGAGGCAGGCGATGCCAGTGAACGCGATCGACAACGGATCCGCGACAAGCGCGACACGGCCCGGGAAACGGCGCAGGCACATGCCCGCTGAGCGGAATGTTCAGAGACGACGGAACGTCTAACGTGGATCGTGAGTCGGAGGCAAGACGCCCATCCCGGACCGCAAGCCCTTCTGTATCCCTTGAAAACCCGAAACGAAAAGAGAAAGAGGTAGATCCCTCATGCACATCTCCCGTCGAGACTTCATGCAACTGCTCGCGGCCGCCAGCGTGGCCGGCTTCCCGCTGGGCACGATGGCCGGCGGTCGCTACGGCACCAGCGGCGACCCCTACGACAGCCTGGATCGCTTCGGCAATGTCCATCTGCTGCACTACACCGACTGCCACGCGCAGCTCAAGCCAATCTATTTCCGCGAGCCGAACGTCAACCTGGGCGTCGCTGACATGCGCAACCGCCCGCCGCATATCGTCAGCGAGCACTTCCTGAAGCATTACAACATCGAGCGCGACAGCATCTTCGCCCACGCCTACACCAACCTGAACTTCATGGAAGCGGCCGAGAAGTACGGCCGGGTGGGCGGCTTCCCGCAGCTCAAGACCCTGGTCAACAAGCTGCGCGACTCGCGCCCGAACTCGCTGCTGCTGGACGGCGGCGACACCTGGGGCGGCGGCTCCGGCTCCGCGGTATGGACCGACGCTCAGGACATGGTCGACGCGCAGAAACAGCTGGGCATCGACATCGCCACCGGTCACTGGGAATTCACCTACGGCGCCGACCGCGTCGAGGAGATCGTAAAGGGCGACTTCGCCGATGCCGGGATCGACTTCGTCGCCCAGAACGTGCGCGACGTCGACTGGGGTGATCGCGTCTTCAAGCCCTACGTAATCCGCGAGATGAACGGCGTCAACGTCGCCGTGGTGGGCCAGGCCTTCCCCTACACGCCGATCGCCAATCCGCGCTGGATGATCGAACAGTGGTCGTTCGGCATCCGCCCGGATGACATGCAGGAGACCGTCAACGCCGCGCGTGCCGACGGCGCCGAGATCGTCGTCGCCCTGTCGCACAACGGCATGGATGTGGACATCAAGCTGGCCGGCCTGGTCGAGGGCCTGGACGCGATCATGGGCGGTCACACCCACGATGCCGTACCTCAACCGCTGCCGGTGGAACGCCCGGACGGGGGCACTTGCCTGGTCACCAACGCCGGCTCCAATGCCAAGTTCGTGGGTGTGCTGGACTTCGACTTCCGCGACGGCAAGATCAAGGACTGGGAATACCGCCTGGTGCCGGTATTCGCGAACATGCTGGACGAGGACCCGGAGATGGCCGCGTATATCGACAACATGCGCAGCCAGGAGGTTACCTTCAAGGGCGAGACCTTCCGCATCGAGGACAAGCTGTCCGAGGAGCTCGCGGTCACCGACGACCTGCTGTACCGCCGCGGCAACTTCAACGGTACCTTCGACCAGCTGATCTGCGATGCGCTGATCGAATACAACGATGCCCAGGTCTCGTTCTCCCCGGGCTTCCGCTGGGGTACCACGGTGCTGCCCGGCATGCCGATCACCTTCGAGCACGTGATGGATCAGACCGGCCTGACCTATCCGGAGATGACCCGCAACGCGATGACCGGGGCCCAGATCAAGAACATCCTCGAGGATATTGCCGACAACCTGTACAACGTCGACCCGTTCTACCAGCAGGGTGGCGACATGGTCCGCGTCGGCGGCCTGAAATTCGCGATCGAGCCCGAGGCCGAGATCGGCGAGCGTCTGTCGGAGCTGGAGCTGGACGGCAAGAAGCTCGATCCCGACAAGGAATACGTGGTCGCTGGCTGGGCCAGCGTGCAGCGCGAACCCGCCGGGGGCGTCGGCGTCGACATATGGGACGGCGTCGCCGAATACCTGCGCAGCCTCGACGGCAACGTACGCATCAGCGACCTCAACGAGCCCAAGGTCAAGGGCATCGGTGCCGACAACCTCGGTTACATCCCGACCACCAGGGACATGTACCGCAAGTCCTGATCGACACGCCGACACCCTTCCGGGATCCCCGGAACGCGAAAGCCCCGCCCCGGCGGGGCTTTTTCGTGGCGGCCACCCGTTGCCGACCGGGGCAGTGCCACCGGGCCAAGCTCAGATCTTGTGATGCTCCAGCGGATAGCCCCGCTCGCGGAAAAAGCGATAGCGCGCCCGGCCCGCCTCGCGGCCCGGCTCGTCGCCACCGACGACGTCGGCGACCCGCTCGAAGCGCCCGCAATACTCCGGGACCTCGGAGGCGAGATTGATCAGCACGTCGCAGCGTTCCGACGGGGCATGCGCCTCATGCAGGGAGACCGGAACGTCCGCGGCATGCGCGTCGGTACTGTGGGGCAGAAAGGCCGTATCCTCGAAGGTCCACAGCCATTCGTCCAGCGTCCGCGTCAACTCCGGCGAACCGGTATGGATATGCACCCGGTGCCCCTGTCCGCTGGCCTTCTTCGCCAGGCGACAGACGAAGCGCAGGCGCGCCTCCGGAGCCGGGTCCTCGAGCAGGTAGAAACTGACGTGGGTCATGCCCGCCGGACCGCGATCAGACCTGGTCGAGCAGGTAGCGCATCAGCATCGGCACCGGGCGCCCGGTCGCGCCCTTTTCCTTGCCGCTCTTCCAGGCCACGCCAGCGATGTCGATGTGGGCCCAGGTGTAGTCCTCGGTGTAGCGCGACAGGAAGCAGGCGGCGGTGATGGTGCCGGCCGGGCGCCCGCCGATATTGGCCATGTCGGCGAAGTTGCTCTTCAACTGCTCCTGGTATTCCGGCCACAGCGGGAGCTGCCAGCCGCGATCCCCGGCCTCCTCGCCAGCCGCCAGCAGGCTCTTCGCCAGACGTTCGTTGTTGCCGAGAACCGCCGCACCCTGGTGGCCCAGCGCGATGATGCAGGCGCCGGTCAGGGTGGCGATATCGATCACCGCCTTCGGCTTGTAGCGTTCGACCCAGGTAAGCGCATCGGCCAGCACCAGGCGGCCCTCGGCGTCGGTGTTCAGGATCTCCACCGTCTGCCCGGACAGGGTGGTGATAATGTCGCCCGGGCGGGTCGCGCGGCCATCGGGCATGTTCTCGGCGCTGGTGACCACACCAACCACGTTGATCGGCAGCTCGAGTTCGCAGCAGGCCTCGATCACGCCGAACACGCTGGCCGCGCCGCACATGTCGTATTTCATCTCGTCCATCTCGGCGCCGGGCTTGAGCGAGATGCCGCCGGTGTCGAAGGTGATGCCCTTGCCCACCAGGACCACCGGGGCATCATCCTTCTTGCCGCCGGAGTATTCCATCGCGATCAGGCGCGGCGGGCGCTCGGAGCCCTTGCCCACGGCCAGGATCGCGCCGGCACCGAGTTTCTCCAGGTCCTTCTCGTCCAGCACCGAGGTCTTCAGTTTCTTGTGCTGCTTCGCCAGATCGCGCGCGGTGGCGGCCAGGCTCTCCGGATAGCACACGTTCGGCGGGGTGTTGCCAAGGTCCCGGGCGCGGTTCACGCCGGTGGCAATCGCCGCGGCCTCGCTGCAGGCCCGTTTCGCCGCGTCGGCCTCTGTGCGCTCCACGCTCAGCTGGATCTTCTCCAGCTTGACCGGCGTGGTCTTCTCCTTGCCCTTGAACGGGGTGAAGCGGTAGGCGGCGTCCGAGATCGCCGCGACCAGGGTGTGCACTACCCAGGCGATGTCCTTGCCGCGCGGCTGGAAATCCGCCACCGCGATCACCGCACTGGTGGCGGGACGCTCGACCAGCGCCGCCGCCAGGGTCTGCGCCGCCTTGCGCGCGGCGCGGGCATCGAAGTCCTTCTTCGCGCCCAGCCCGACCAGAAGTGCGCTACCCTTGCCCCCCGCAGCGGGCAGCAGTAGACGCGAACCGGCATCGCCGTCCATCTCGCCGGCCTTCAAAAGCGTGGTGATCTCGCCGTCGCGCGAGGCGTCCAGCCGCTGCGCACCAGGGGCCGGCTTGCGCTTGTGGCCCACCCCCGCACCCCGGATGCCGGCACGGGGTTTGTCGACGGTCGAGCTGGTAACGGAGAATTGCATGCATGCCTCGCAAGATTGGGAATCCCTGCATGCATAGTACCAGCGCCCCGCCGTGCGCGGCCACGCAAACGCCCCACCCGTGGGCCACAGGCATGGTGCCCCGCCAATGATCCTGCCACGCGCCGAACGGCTGATCGCGCGCGAGCTGCTGTCGACCCAGGCTGCGGCCTCGGTGATCCTGCTGCTGGTGATTACCGGCGGAGTCCTGGCGCGCCTGCTGCGCGATGTCGCCGAAGGCCGGATCCCGCCGGACCTGCTGCCCGAACTGGTCGCTTTCGGTGCATTCAAGGGCATCGTGTTCCTGTGGCCGGCCGCGTTGTTCTTCGCCTTCATGCTGGTGCTGGGACGCCTGCAGCGCGACAGCGAACTGGTCGCAATGCAGGCCGGGGGCATGTCGTTTCTGGGCCTGTATCGCGCCCTTTCCTGGATCGCGCTGCCCGCCGCCGCACTGATGCTGCTGCTGACCACCCTGGTCGTCCCGCGCACCGAGGCCCAGGTCGAACAGTTGCGCGACCTGGCCCAGCAGCGCTCCGATCTGGTCGGGATCACCCCGGGGCGCTTTCTGCATTCGCGGGTGGGCAACCAGGTTTTCTTTGCCGAGCGCCTCAGCGAGGACCGGACGGCCCTGCTCGAGGTATTCATCTATCGCGAGGTCGACGGCGAGGGCCGAGTCACCGTCGCGGAGCGGGCGATTCCCGACCCCGGCGACGCCGGCAGCGGTTTCCTGGTGCTGGAGAATGGTTACCGCTACGAAGGCACCCCCGGAACGGGGGCCTTCCGCATGCTGGAGTTCGAGCGCCTGAGGACCCGGATCACCGAGCCCGACCCCGGCCCGGCGCGCCGCAGTCTGGACGCGCTGCCGCTGTCCGAACTATGGACCCAGCGCGACCGCCCCGGGCACCGTGCCGAGCTGGAATGGCGGCTGGCATTGCCGACATCCATCCTGGTGCTGACCCTGATCGTACTCCCGCTGGCCCTGGTCCCGCCGCGCACCGGGCGCTATGCCCGCATCCCGGCCGCGATCGGCGTATACGTGCTGTATGCCAACTTCCTGATCCTCGGCGAGGGTCAGCTCGCGGACGGGCGGACCCCGCTGGCCCTGGGTCTGTGGTGGACCCATACCCTGATGCTGGCATTGTGGGCCGGGCTGGCCTGGCGTCAGGGCATCCTGCGCCTGCACCGCGTGCCACGACGCTCCGCAACCCGCGAGGCGGCAGCATGACCACCATCCTGGGGCGCTACGTGATACGCCAGGTGCTGCTCGGCACCGCGCTGGCGGTACTCCTGCTGGTGGCACTGGACCTGGTGTTCGCGCTGATCGAAGAACTGCGCGATACCGAACAGGGAACCTACGGCCTGATCGAGGCCCTGCTGTATCTGGCCCTGACCCTGCCGCGGCGACTCTACGACATGCTCCCCTCGGCAGCCCTGCTCGGGGGGCTGCTGCTGCTGGGCAACCTGGCCGCCAACAGCGAACTGACCGCGATGCGCGCCGCCGGCATGACCCTTGGACGCTTCACCGGCTGGGTAATGCAGGCGGGCCTGGTGGTGGTGCTGGCCATGGTCGCACTCGGGGAATTCGTCGCCCCGGTCGCGGAGAACCGTGCACAGAACCTGAAAGCCATGGCGTTCGACCGGCAGCTCAGCGTGAGCCCGATCGGCCTGTGGGCACGCGACGGCCAGCGCATCGTACACGCCGACGCCGTCCTGCCCGGTCAGCAGCTGGCCGGGGTCCGCATCATCGAACTCGGCGATGATCGCCGACCGCGCGTCCTTACTCGCGCGGACCGGGCCATCTACCGCGACGGCGAGTGGGAACTGGAGGCCGTGCGCCGATCGTTCCCGACACCCGACGGCGTGACCACCGAGCAACGTGCTACCGAGGTCATCGAACACCTGATCGTGCCGGCCTATTTCTCGGTGCTGGTGGTCGAACCCAGCCAGATGGCCGCGCGCGACCTGGCCCGCTACGTCGATTACCTGCGCACCAACCGCCTCGACGCCGCGCCCTACGAGCTCGCGTTCTGGCAGCGCTTCACCCTGCCCGCCAGCACCTGGGTGATGCTGCTGCTGGCAATCCCGTTCCTGTTCGGCGCGCAGCGCGAAGGCGGTGCCGGGCGCCGCCTGTTCATCGGCATCGGGATCGGGATCGGGTTCCTGATCGTGATGCGCGCAATGACCCACGTCGGACTGGCCTTCGCCCTCCCCCCCTGGCTTGCCGCCACCACCCCGGTGCTGTTGTTCCTCGGTATCGCGCTGGCGGCATTGCGCCGCCTGCAGGCCCGATAACCCGTCCAGCCCCCTCCGGAGACCCTGCGCCATGTCTGTCGCCCGCCTCGCCCGCCGCGGTTTTCTCCTGGCCCTGCTGGCCCTGCTGGTCGCCTGCGGCGGGGCCGGCCCCGGGGACCTCGACCCGCTCCCGCGCCAGGCCACCGTGCTGGCGTTCGGCAACAGCGTGACCCACGGGACCGGGGCCGGCCCGGGCGAGGACTTCCCCAGCCGGCTGGCCTCGATCACCGGCTGGGAAGTGATCAATGCCGGGGTCCCCGGCGACCGCGCCGACACCGCGCGCAGCCGCATCGGGGAGGCCCTGCGTACGCACCAGCCGGACCTGGTGATCATCGAGCTGGGCGGCAACGACCTCCTGCGCGGGCGCTCGCCGGAGGCGGTCAAGGAGGACCTGCGCGCGCTGATCGAGCAGACCCGCCGGCACGGCGCGCAGCCACTGCTGATCGGTGTACCTCGCGTATCGGCCCTGCGCGCCGCCACCGGGAGCCTGCGCGACGACACCCTCTACCGCGAACTGGCGTCGGAGGAGCAGGTACCACTGGTCGCGGATGTCCTGTCCGGGGTGCTGTCCGATCGCGGGCTGCGCGCCGACGCGATCCACCCGAACGCCCCCGGCTACCGGCGCATGGCGCACGAAATCGCCGAGGCACTCGACGACCTCGGCCTGTGGCTCGCGCCGTAACGGCGCACGGAGTCAGGTCCCGGACGGCTGTCTCCAGCGCGGTCGCGCCAGACCCGGGACGCGCACCAGCTCGGTGCCCGACAACCAGTCGTGCAGCATCCAGCGACGTTCGTGGATCGCCGACAGGCCGAGCCCGAACAGCACCACCGCTGTGACCAGAATAGTGGCCAGATTGCCGTACTCGCGCGCGAGCCAGACCCCCAGCAACAGGAACAGCCACTGGGCCACGGCCACCAGATAGCGCAGAGTGGCCGACCATGCCCCGACCGGCTGACCGTGCTGGGTGCGCACCTGGATATTCCAGCTCTGCATCCCCAGGGTCTGCCCGGTGCGCGTCCAGAACCAGTAGAAAAAACCCCAGGCCGCCGCCAGATTCGCAACGAAGTTCAGGCGCGTGGAATAGAATCCGGTGGCCGCGTTAAGCAACACAAACAACAAACCCAGGATCATCCAGATCGCGACGAGCAGCAGCGCATCGTAGATCACCGCCCCAAGCCGGCGCAGCAGTCCCACTGGACGCGGGTCGATTTCACTGGAAGGTTCGGTCATGGCAGTTCCTGCGGATCAGGGTTGGCGGCCGGGGCAGCGAGGGCGTAGTCTTGCTGCATGGAACGGCGGTTTCAACGTATCCCCCTCGAATTTCCGGCCACCCTGATGCTGGAAGCCGGCAATCTGCCGGTCGAAGTGCTGGACATCTCGCTGCGCGGGGTACTGATTCAGGGGCCGGCGATCCCGTATCACGTCGAAGATTCCCGTGGCTGCCTCGAGATCCCGCTGAGCGACGAGGCCCGCATCGCCTTCGAGGGCCGCATCCGCTGGCAGCAGGGCGACCGGCTGGGCCTGGAGATCGAATCGATGCCGCTGGAATCCGCGATGCACCTGCGTCGGCTGGTGGAGCTGAACCTCGGCGACGAGGCCCTGCTGGAGCGCGAATTCGCCGCCATGCTCGGAAACCACGCCGACCCCGGGGATCCCCCGGCCTGACAGCGCTGCCCCGCGGCTGATTCCATGCCTTCGACCCGGCGACCTGCCAGGCGGTGGCTCGTCCTGGATGCCGCGTTGGTGATTAACGTGGCTTTGGCCTGGCCGCCGGAGACGGTTAACTCCGACAGGGGCCTAGCTGATCCGCTCGAGCATCCCCCGGTGCCGAATCAGGCGCGCGAAACGCAGCCCCGTGTGATACCAGTGCAGCAGAACCGCCTCGCGCACCAGCACGCCCGGGCGGCACGTCCCTGCACGTCCGCAGCGCTCCGCAGGGCACGGCCGTACCAACAGCCCCAGGCCACGCGCCAGCCCCACCGCCCGTGCCAGATGGAACCGGCTGGTAATCAGCACCAATTCGCCGTCGCAGCCACCCGGATCACCCGCCATCAGGTCACGTGCGTGGCGCAGATTCTCGAGGGTATGCCGCGACTGATCCTCGCAGCAGATGCGGGTCTCCGCGACCCCGTGCTCGCGCAGCCAGACGGCCCCGGCGGCGGCCTCGCTGGGACCGGATGCGGAAGTCTGGCCTCCGAGGATCCAGATTCGCGCCTGCGGATTGCGCCGCGCCAGTTGCAATGCGCGCAGCAGGCGGCGCCGGTAGTCGCGCCCGGGGCGCCCGTCCTCCAGACGCACCCCGAGCACCAGCAGGCAGTCGGCACACTCCGGGCAGGTGGCATGGCGTGCCAGGTGGCGGACCTGCAGAAATACCAGCAGCAGGGTCGCCCCGCCTGTCAGCAGGATCACCAGCAGTGACAAGGCCAGGGTGGCCAAGCCATCCCACCCTACCCGCGCCGGGGACACCCACAGGGCCGCCATCGCCGCCCTCAGGCCTCGTCCTCGGGGGTCGTTCCGCCGGTAAATTGCACCCGGGCATTGCGGCGTCGGCGCAGCCAGAAGCGCCATGAGGCGGGCAGGGCCAGCACCACATGGGCGTAGTAAGCAACCTGGAATGCAAACATCGACCACTGTGCGCGAGTGGTGCGATAGACATCGCCGGCCAGCAGCGAGATCACCCCCTGTTCCATGCGCACGGTATTGCTCGGTGCCATGAACAGCCGCCGCATCACCGGGCTATTGAAGCGGTAGATCAGCCAGGAGAAGCGTCGCACTCCGCGCCGCACATCGCGCTCGAAGGCCCGCAGGTAGCGCACGGAATGCGCCGGGTCTGCGAGACAGCGGTCCACCGCATCGGCCCCGCGAAATGCACCCGACATCGCGATATAGACGCCACTGGAAAACACCGGGTCCACGAATGCAAAGGCATCCCCCACCAGCAAGTAGCCGGGACCGTGAGCGGTAGAGGCGCGATACGAGAAATTGCCGGTCGCGTTGACCGGGCCGGCCAGCCGTGCCCTCTGCATGCGCGCGAAGGCCGGCGGACACAGCTCCAGGGTCTGCCACAGGAAGTCATCGGGCGGGCAGTTCCGGGTTTTCAGGTACTCGGGGAAACATACGGCACCGACGCTCATGGCGCCGTCGCGCAGCGGGATCATCCAGATCCAGCCGTGCCGGAACCAGTAGATCGAGATGTTGCCGGCATCGCGCCCGGGGCGTCGTGGCACCGCGTTGAAATGCCCGAAGATCGCCGCGCTGTTGTGCTCGGCATTGCGTTCCTTCAGGTCCAGGTGCCGGCCCAGGAAGGTGTCGCGCCCCGAGGCATCGACCAGGAAATCCGCCTCGAAAGCAAGGGCCTCGCCGTCAGCCGTGCGGGCACTGATCTGCTGGGTACCACCGCACGCCGGATCGGCAAGTCGGGCATCGACCACACGGGTCTCCTCCAGTACGTGCACACCGAGCCGGCGGCTGTTCTCCAGCAACAGGTGATCGAACTCCGAACGCCGTACCTCGTAGGCAGCGGAGGGTGTGTCGGGGTTCAGGGCGCGCTCGAAGTAGTAGGTACGCGGCGTATCCGGCGCCTCGGGGATGGTGAATTCGGCCCCGTACTTGGGGATCCCGATCTGCGCGATCGCGTCGGCCACGCCGAGCTCTGCAAACAGCAGCAGGTTCATTGGCAGCAGCGATTCGCCGATATGAAAACGCGGGTGGCGAGCCTTCTCCAGCAGCACCACCTCGTGCCCCTTCTGCGCCAGACGCGATGCAATGGTGGAGCCCGCCGGCCCGCCGCCGATGACCAGCACCTGACAACGCCCGCCAGTCACCGATGCGCTCGTTGTGTCCCCCAAGCTCCGGCCTCCCGGACTGTCGTGCACCCATGCCTGATCCGCGCGCCGGCCCCGTTCGCAGGGCACCCGGCCAACCCGGCTGGCCGCGAGGGTACCACGGGGCCCTCGGGGTGGGTATCATCGGCCACGCGAAGGACATTCGGCATCGCCAAGCCGCCGGGCGCCTCGCGCCGGCCCGACCACACCGCGTCGCAGAGGGAATTACGTGTCGGAACAGACCACATTCGAACAGGAAGTCGCCGGGCTGATCGTGGATAGCCTGAACCTCGAGGATGTTGCAGCCGCGGATATCGATCCCGAAGCTCCGTTGTTCCGCGAGGGCCTGGGGCTGGACTCGATCGACGCCCTTGAACTGGCCCTGGCGATCTCGCGCGCGTACGGCGTGCAGATCCGTTCGGACGACGAGAACAACCGCCAGATCTTTGCATCCCTGCGCGCGCTGGCCGCGCATATCGAGGCGAACCGGGCCCCGACGTGAACACCCGGCTCGCCGCCAGCCTGGCGCTGGCCTACCCGGTCGCGGTGCTGATCGGCGTGCAGGCCGGGCTCCCGGGCCTGCCACTGAGCCTCCTGGCAAGCCTGATCCTGGTGGCCAGCTGGCAGTCCCTGGCACCGCGCCAGCGCGGCCTGCTTGGCATCCTGCTGGCGCTCGTCGTGACTTTGCTGATCTCCACCCCCGGCGGATCCTGGCTGATGTACGCCCTGCCGGTGGCGATCCTTGGCGGGCTGTCGACTCTGTTCGCGCGCTCCCTGCGCGCCGGGCATACCCCCCTGATCACCCGCTATGCCCTCGCCATGGGCGCCTCGGACCGGCCGCCGGTACATCGCTACACCCGACGCCTGACCCTGGCCTGGGCCCTGCTGTGCGGGACACTCGCGATCCTGTCGGCATTGCTGGCCGGGCTGGCTCCGACCGCGATCTGGGCACTGGTGGCCAACGGCCTGAACTACCTGCTGCTGGCCGGGCTGTTCATGCTCGAATACCCGCTGCGTTCCTGGCTCCTGCGCGGCGAACCGCGGCATGGTTTCCTCGCCTATTTGCTGGAACTGGCACGCGTGGATCATCATCGAATCCTGAGGCAGTCATGAGCGCGACCCATCCACTGATGCTGGAGCACCCGGCCCCGCTGGCGCGGGTCGCGGATCGCGATATCTCGCGACGTGCCTTCCTGGCCGATGTCCATGCCCTGGCCGGGCAACTACCGGAAGCCAGCGCCGGGTTCAATCTGTGTACCGACCGCTACCATTTCGCAGTCGCCTTTGCCGCGCTGGTGCTGCGCGGCCAGATCAATCTCCTGCCGCCCAACCGCTGCCGCACCACCCTGGCGGAACTGGCCGCAGGCTTCCCAGGCGCCCATGCCCTGGTGGACAGTGCAGACGCCGAAATCGCCGTGCCCTGCCGGTGGGTCGACGCCGCCGGGCTGCGTACCCCGGAAACCGGCACGGTCCCCGAGATCCCCCTCGACCAGACCGCGGTGCTGGCGTTTTCGTCGGGCAGCACCGGCCACCCCACCGCCCACGCCCGGCACTGGGGCGCGCTGGTCGCGGTCACCCGACAGGCACGTGCACGCTTCGACCTGGACCGCGATCCGGGGCAAACCCTGGTCGCCACCGTTCCCCCCCAGCACATGTACGGCCTGGAATCCACGGTGCTGTATGCACTGCTGGGGTATTCCCGTCTGCTTGCCGACTGTCCGTTCTACCCCGGTGACATCCACGCCGCGCTGGCGGAAGCCGGCCAGGCGACGCTGGTCACCACCCCGTTCCATCTGAACACCTGCCTGCGCAGTCCGCTCGACTGGCCACCCACCCGCCGCATCCTGTGTGCCACCGCACCGCTGGACCCGAACCTGGCGGCACGCGCGGAGACAGGCTTCCATGCCCCGCTCCGGGAGATCTACGGCTGCACCGAGGCCGGGGCCATCGCCAGTCGCGAGCCCACCCGGGACACCACCTGGATGACCTACGACGGGGTGATCCTGGAATACGATCCGGCCACCGGTCTGACGCGCGCGCAAGGGCCACAGCACCCCGATGCGGTACTGCTGCCCGATCACATCGAACCTCTGGACGAGCGGCACTTCCGCATGCAAGGGCGCCTCGCGGACCAGCTCAACATCGCCGGCAAGCGCGCCTCGCTGGCCGAACTGAACCATCGCCTGAACGCGATCCCCGGGGTGGAGGACGGGGTCTTCCTCGCGCCTGCGGCCGACCCGCGAAGCAACCACGTGCAGCGCCTCGCGGCGCTGGTCGTGGCCCCCGATCTGAGCGAGCAGGACATCCTGACCCGGCTCGCGGAGAGCATCGACGCGGTCTTCCTGCCGCGCCCGCTGGTGCGCGTCGAGGCACTGCCGCGTACCGCCACCGGCAAGCTGCCCCGCGAACGGCTGCTGGACCTGCTGGCCACGCAGGGCGAGTGCGCCTGACAGCCGATGCCGAGTTCCGCCATCCATTCCTCGCCGCACACCATCCCCGCCAGCCACCCGGCACTTCCGGGCCACTTCCCCGGACACCCGGTCACCCCCGGGGTGGTCCTGCTGGCGCACCTCGCCGCGGTCGCACACGAACATCACCTGGGCGAGATCCGTGCCATCCCGCGCCTGAAGTTCATGCACCCGCTGGGTCCCGGGGTCGCATTTTGCGTGGAGATCGACGCCCCCGCCCATGGTGACCGGCGCGCGTTCCGCATCCGCGCCTGCGCCGGCGACGATACCGCGAGTCCGGGCCCGCCCCCGGTGGTGTTCTGTGCCGGGCAGGTCGTCCTCGCCGACCCCGCGGCATGAGCCGCTCCTGGTTCAAGCAGGCGGAACGCGGCTCGCCCCTGGCCCTGCGCATCATCCTGTGGGTGGCCCTGAACCTCGGGCGCGGCCCCAGCCGCGCCCTGCTGTATCCGATCACCGCTTACTTTCTGCTACTCGCGCCGCGGGCGCGTCGCTACAGCCGTGACTACCTGGCGCGGATACTGGGTCGCGCCCCGCGCCTGCGCGAGGTCGCGCGGCACTTTCACACCTTCGCCGCGGTGATTCTGGATCGCGTGTTCCTGCTGGCCGGCCGGGAGGACTGTCTGGACATCCGGGTGCATGATGGCGAGATCTTCCTGCAACAGCTCGAAAGCGGGCAGGGCGCGATCCTGCTCGGCTCCCACCTGGGAAGTTTCGAGGCCCTGCGCGCGCTGGCGGTAGGGCGCCACGATTTCCCGGTGCGCGTGCTGATGTATACCGACCACAACCGCACGATCACGCGCCTGCTGGAGGCCCTGAACCCGGCGGTGGCCGCGTCGGTGATCCCGCTGGGACATACCGAGACACTGATCCAGGCCAGCGAATGCCTGGAGCGCGGCGAGATGATCGGTACCCTGGGCGACCGGGTGGCCGAGAGTGACAAGACGGTGGCATGCCGGTTTCTTGGGGGCACCGCCCGGTTCCCGCAGGGGCCGCTGCTGATGGCCGCGGTGCTGAAGGTCCCGGTGATCCTGTGTTTCGGCCTCTACCGGGGGGGCAAGCGCTACGATATCGTGTTCGAACGCTTCGCCGAGCGCATCGACATCCCCCGGGGACAACGCGAGGCCGTGCTGGCCGATTGGGTCCAGCGCTACGCCGACCGCCTCGAGGCCCGGGTCCGCGAGGCCCCCTACAACTGGTTCAACTTCTATGCCTTCTGGGACGACTCGCCGAACTGACCATACCGGGTTGCCCCCGATCCCCGCCGCGGTCAGTCTGATGCTCCTGACCCTGCTGACGGCCGTGCCCGCCACCGCGGACGGGGACCTCCTCGACCGGATCCTGCATGCGCTGGCCAGCGACACCCCCCGGGAACTCGCGTTCACCGAGACCCGCGACGATCCGCTGCTCGACCTGCCCGAGACCCGCGAGGGCCATCTCGCCTTCCGGCCGCCGGATACGCTGACCCGCGTCATCGAAGGTCCGCGGGGCGAGACCGTCACCATCGAGGGGCGGCAACTGGTGGTCGAACGCCGTGGATCGCGGCGCACCATCGACCTGGACGAACAGCCCGGTCTGGACGCCTTTGCCAACCTGTTCCTTGCCCTGCTCGATGCGGATCGCGCGGCCCTGGAGGCGGATTTCGAGCTCGCCGCCAGCGGCGAACCCGACGCCTGGCAACTGGAGCTGGTTCCGCGCGACCGCACGCTGCGGCGGATGCTGCGGTCGCTGGAGCTTTCCGGCAGCCACGGCGAACTGCACCACCTGATCACGGTGGAGGCCGGCGGGCACACCAGTCGCATGCGCTTCCATGCCGCCAGCGAGGCCGATGCCCCGCCCGGTGCGGACTGACACCGGGCGCGCCATGACATCGGCCATGCGTGCAATCCTCGGCCTGTGGCTGGGCGGCCTGCTGCTGGCCACGCTGTTGCTGGTGCTGCGGGGCGAACTGATCACCGACCTGCGCGGCTTCGCCCCCGACCTGGGCGATACCGCCGGTATCCCGCTCGACCCGGGGGGCGGGCCGGCCGGGCGCATGTTGCTGCTGGCGATCGAGGGCGGTTCAGCGGAGCAGCGCGCCACGGCCTCGGACGCCCTGGTGGACGCGCTGCGCGCCGACCCGGCGGTGGCCCGGGTGCACAACGGACGGCCCGAACTCGACGACCGCGCCCTGGAGTTCATACTGGCGCACCGCTATCTGCTCAGTCCCCGGGTCACGCCTGGGCAGTTCACGACCGAAGCCCTGAGCGCTCACCTTGGCGAGCGCCGCGAGGACCTCTCCAGCGCGGTCCCGCGAATGCCCCGGGAGCTGATCGCACGTGACCCCACCGCCGAGTCGCTGGCGGTGCTGGAACAGCTGACCGCCCAGGCCGGCGCGGAGCGCGATGCCCACGGGGTCTGGGTCTCCGCCGACGGCGGGCGTGCCCTGTTGCTGGTGCAGACTACCGCCGAGGGCATGGATCTGGATGCCCAGGCCGGCCTGCTGGAGCGCCTGCGGGGTCGGTTCCGCGCGCTGGACGCGGGGCACGCCGTCGCCGAGGGCTCTCTGGGCCTGCGGATTGGCGGCCCGGCCGCGATCGCGGTCGCGGCGCGCGACGGAATCCGTGGCGAGGTCACGCGCTTCAGTCTGCTCGCGAGCCTCGCGCTGGCCGCACTGCTGCTGGCGGTGTTTCGCAGCCCGCACCCGGTCTGGCTCGCCGCGCTCCCGCTGGGCAGCGCGATACTGGCCGGGGCGGCGGCGGTCACGCTGGTGTTCGGTCACCTGCACGGGATCGCACTGGCGTTCGGCGTGACCGTGCTCGGGATCGCACTGGACTACCCCCTGCACCTGTTCGTGCACCACGACCGCGCGCGACCGGGCGGGGTGCTCGCCGTCGCGCGCGAGCTGTGGCCGGCGATTGCGCTGGGTGCCGCCAGCACCATGCTGGTGTATGCGCTGATGGCCCTGACCGACTTCTCCGGGATGGCCCAGATGGGGGTGTTCGTGCTGGTTGGCACCGCCGTCGCGGCCGCCGCCACCCGCTGGGTGCTGCCGGTCCTGATCCCGCCGCGCCTGCAACACGCCGGGATGCCGCTCGCCCGGCTCGCGCTACCCGCCTGGGTACTGCATCCGCCCCGGGTCGCCCGCGCGGGGCTGGGGGGGCTGGTGCTGGCCGCGGTGGCCGTCATCGCGACCGCAAGCCCGTTCCCGTGGGAGGACGACCTCGCGGCCCTGAGCCCGATCCCCGAGGAGCAGGTCGCGCTGGACCGAGAGCTCCGCGGGGCCCTCGGGCTCCCAGATGTTCGCCATGCCCTGCTGGTCACCGCCCCCACCGCTGAACAGGCACTGCGCGCCAGCGAGGCCCTGGTGCCATGGCTCGATGCCCTGCGCGCGACCGGCGGGCTCGGGCACTACGACCAGCCGGCGCGCGTGCTGCCCAGCCAGGCCGCGCAGCAGGCGCGCCAGTCCGCCCTGCCGGAACCCGAGGTGCTGCGCGCCCGCCTGGCGCAGGCAAGTACTGGACTGGGTTTTCGCAAAGACGCGTTCGAACCGTTTGTGGAGGACGTCGCAATCGCCCGCGAACAGGCCCTGCTGGAACCCGCGGAACTGCCGGACGGGTTACTGCGCGACGCGCTGGAACCCCTGCTGGTGCCATCGGACGCCGATGCGTCCTGGATCGCCTGGATCCGCCTCGGTGGGGTCCGGGATCCGCAGGCCCTGGACGCCCTGCCGGATCCTGGCTCGCTGGCCGATGTCGGGCTGCCCACAGACGTCAATCTGCGCCACGTCGACTTCCGCCAGGCCTCGGAAGACCTGATCACCGGGTTTCGCGATCAGGCACTGGAACGCCTGGGCGTCGGGCTGGTGGCGATCCTGGTGCTGTTGCTGCTGGTCACGCACGCGCCGCGCCGCAGCCTGCGCATCCTGGCTGCAGTGGTTTCCGGCCTGCTGCTGACCGTGGCCACCCTGATCCTGCTGGGGATCTCGCTGTCGCTGTTTCATCTGATCGCGCTGCTGCTGGTGACCGGGCTGTGCCTGGATTACGCAGTATTCTTCAGCCGTCCGCTGGCAGATGTGGCAGCGCAGCGGCGCAACTTCATCTCGGTCTTCGTCTGCGCGCTGTCGACCCTGGTGGTGTTCGGTCTGCTGGGACTGTCCAGCCTGCCGGTACTGCAGGCCATGGGTCTCACGGTAGTGTCAGGCGTGGTATTTTCCCTGCTCGCGGCCGCGCTGCTGGCGCCCGAAAGGGGGGCAGCAGCCGTGGGCATGCACCAACCCGAACCCTGAACCACGGACACCAACGCCCCCTTCATGCAGCCGCTGGCCATCACCGCCCATACCCTGAGCACCGCCGCTGGCATCGGCAACGACGCCAATGCGCGGGCCCTGCGTGCCGGGGCGACTGGCCTCACACCCTGTGATCTCCCGTCGGTACACATGGATACCTTCATCGGGCGGGTTCCCGGGGTGGAGGCCATCCGTCTGGACGGCGAGCTGGCGCCGTTCCAGTGCCGCAACCATCAGCTCGCGGAGCTTGGGCTCCGTCAGGACGCCTTCGAGGCCGCGGTGGCGGCCGCGCGTGCGCGCTACGGGGCCCGGCGGGTCGCGGTGCTGCTGGGTACCAGCACCTCCGGGATCGCGGCGACCGAGGCGGCCTATCACCGGCGCGATCCGGACACCGGCGTTCTGCCACCGGACTACGACTATCAGCACACCCAGAACATGTTCTCGCTGGCGGACTATGTCGCGACCCGGCTCGGGCTGGCCGGCCCGGCAATGGTGGTGTCCACCGCCTGTTCCTCCAGCGCCAAGGTGTTTGCGGATGCCCGGCGCCTGATCGCCGCCGGGGTGTGCGATGCGGCGCTGGTGGGCGGGGTCGACAGCCTGTGCGGCATGACCCTGTACGGTTTCAATGCCCTGCAACTGGTGGCTGCCCGTTCCTGCACCCCGCTGGACCGCAATCGCGCCGGAATCTCGATCGGCGAGGCGGCCGGGTTCTTCCTGCTGGAGCCCGCAGATGCCGGCCGCGGTGCACCGCGCCTGACCGGGCACGGGGAGTCCAGCGACGCCTACCACATGTCCGCCCCGCACCCCGAAGGCGAAGGTGCCACGCGCGCGATGCAGGAGGCCCTGCGGCAGGCCGGTCGCAACCCGGCCACGGTGGACTATGTGTTGATGCATGCCACCGCCACCCCCGCCAACGACCGCTCCGAGGCGCGTGCCCTGACCCGCACCCTGGGTACCGGCGCGCGTGCGACCGGGACCAAGGGCATCACCGGGCATACCCTCGGCGCGGCCGGCGCGGTCGGCGTGGCCCAGGCGCTAGCCAGCATGGCCGGGGGCTTCGTGCCCGCAACCGCCGGCCTGGACGAGCCCGACCCCGACCTTGGCCTGGATGCACGCGACCGCTCCGAGACCCGACCGGTCGACTGCGTACTGGTCAATGCCTTCGGGTTCGGCGGCAACAACTGTGCCCTGCTGCTGGAGGGTCCGGGGTAATGGCGACACTGGCACCGATCGGTCTGCACGCGGTGGGCCTGCTGGGACCCGGGTTGCGCGACTTCGCGCAGGCGCGGCCGGTGCTGGCCGGCCGAGAACCCCTGATCCCGGAGGCCGTCTCCATCCCGCCAAGCACGCTGCTCCCGACCAACGAGCGCCGCCGGACCACCCAGACCATCCGCCTGGCCCTGAAGGTCGCCGAGGAGGCGACCGAGGGGGTCAATCGCGACCGCATGCGCAGCGTGTTCGCGTCCTCCAGCGGCGACATGGATATCATCGACCGGATCTGCGCGGCGCTCACCGAGCCGGAGCCGATGCTGTCGCCCATCCAGTTCCACAACTCCGTGCACAACGCCACGGCTGGCAACTGGTCGATCGCCACCGCCAACCCGGCGCCGGCCACCGCGCTGTCCGGGTTCGACGCGACCCTGGCGGCCGGCCTGCTGGAGGCGGCGACCCTGCACCTCGCCGAGGGTGGCGAGGTGCTGCTGGTCGCGTATGACGTCCCCTCGATGGACAGCTTCCGCGACGTGCGCCCGGTGCGCGAGCCATTTGCCGTGGCCCTGCGACTCGGGCCCTGCGCCGGAGCGCGCTGGCAACTGGGACTGTGTTACACCGACGATACGCCGGTCACCCCCTGCGACAGCCCCGAACTGGAGGCCCTGCGCCGGATCAATCCGGCGGCCCGCGTCTTGCCCATGCTGGAGCGGATGGCGCGCGACGCAGCGGCGGAGGTTACCCTTCCCGCGCCCCTGGGGCGCCGCCTGGGAATCCGCCTCGAACCCCTGGCCGAAAAGCCCGAAGCTGCCACGCCAAGCCATGGATAGGGACGCCATCTGCCGCCTGCTGCCGCATGCCGGAGCGATGTGCCTGCTGGACGAGATCGTCGCCTGGAACGCCGATTCCATCCACTGCCGGGCACATTCGCACCTCGCCGCCGACAACCCCCTGCGCGACTCCCGTGGCCTGCATGCGCTGGCCGCGCTGGAGTACGGCGCCCAGGGCATGGCCGCGCACGGGGCCCTGCTCGGTGCCGGCGGTCCCGCCCCGGCCGGCTACCTCGCGGGGGTGCGTGACCTGCAACTGTCGGTGGCCCGCCTGGACCAGATCGCCCATCCCCTGGAGATCCGAGCGATCCGATTACTGTCGGACACGTTGAGCTCGATCTACGATTTGCAGGTACAGGCCGGCGAACACGACGTCCTCCGGGCCCGTGCCACCGTAATGCTGCAAGCGGAGACACAGCGGTGACCCGGCGCGCACTGGTCACCGGCGCCAGCGGGGCCATCGGCGCGGCGATCGCCCGCGACCTGGCCACCATGGGCAGCGAGGTTGTGCTGCATGCCCACCGTAACCGCGCGGCGGCCGACCAACTGGCGGAAGGCATCCGTGCTGACGGGGGGCAGGCACGCGTGCTGGTATTCGATATCACCGATGCCGAGGGCGCACGCCAGGCGCTCGAGCCGCTGGTCGCGGAACAGCCGGTGCAGATCCTGGTGCACAACGCCGGGGTGCACGACGATGCCCCGCTGGCAGGCATGACTGCGGCACAGTGGCACCGACCGATCGACGTGGGCCTGCATGGCTTCTACCACGTGATCCAGCCCCTGCTTCTGCCGATGATCACCACCCGCTGGGGGCGGGTGATCGCGATCTCGTCGGTCGCCGGGCAACTCGGCAACCGCGGTCAGGCCAACTATGCCGCGGCCAAGGCCGGGCTGCATGGCGCGATCCGGTCTCTGGCGCAGGAGGTGGCCTCGCGCGGCATCACCGCGAATGCGGTGGCGCCGGGCATCATCGAGAGTCCGATGAGCGAGGGCGCCTTCGATGCCGATCAGATCCGGGCGATGGTGCCGATGCGCCGCGCCGGGCGGCCCGAGGAGGTCGCGGACCTGGTTCGTTACCTTGCTTCCGACGGAGCGGGCTACCTCTCCGGCCAGGTGATCGGGGTCAACGGGGCACTGGCCTGACCGACAGCGGCTCGCCTGCGTTCCGCATCGGATCACGATTTTCCTGCGGCCGGGCCGCAGGCACTGGGACCAGCGGCCGCAAGACCGGACACGGGACGCTCAGTCGAGCAGACCGCGGATCGCGGCAATCCCCTGTGCGCCAACGGCCCGCGCCTGCGGAAGCGCACCACGATCCATGCCACCCAGCGCATAGACGGGCACCGGCGCCACGGCGATCAGCGCCTGCAACCCATCCCATCCCAGCGGGGTGACATCCGGGTGGCTCGGCGTCGCCGCCAACGGGCTGGCAACGACAAAGTCCACGCCCAGCGCCGCAGCACGGCGCAGGCCCTCTGCGTCATGCACCGACGCAGCCACCCAGCCCGAGACTGGCGGGCGCCGATCCAGGGTGCGCCAGCGCCGCTCCGGCAGGTGGATGCCGACCGACGGCAGACCCTCAAGCCACTCGGGCGGGGCGTTCGCGAGTACTGCGACACCGGCGGATTCGGCGCACGCATGAATCCGGCTCAGGAACTCGCGATAGTCTTCGCAGCCCAGGCCGGGGGCACGGACCTGTACCAGGCCAATATCCCCGTGCCGCAATGCGGCACCGACCTGCTCCACGATCGCCGGGATACCTTCGGGGCGGGGCGGCGATGGCGTGATCAGGTACTGGCGGGGCAGGCGCGCGGCATTCAGGATCGCGCGGCTCGCCGGCGGGAATTCGTCGGCATGCAGGTCGGCAGGATCCTGCCAGCCCAGCGACTGGCCCTCGCGTCCCGTCGGGGTCCCGGTCCAGGCTTCGACCCGGAACACCCGCAGGCGCACGGTCACGTCCGGATAGGCGTGTTCAATGGCGAGGCAGGGCACCGCGCGCTGTACTCGCAGGCCCAGCTCCTCGTGCAGTTCTCGGCACAGCGCCGCCTCCGCCGCCTCGCCGGGTTCGAGCTTGCCGCCGGGGAACTCGCGCAGGCCACCCAGTGGCTGGTCCGGGCGGCGGCGAGCGATCAGGATCCGGCCGTCGTCGCCCTGGATCAGCCCGACCGCCACTTCGACACGGGAAACGTGGTCCGCGTCAGGAGCGATACTCGGCATTGATGCGGACGTAGTCGTGGGAGAAGTCGCAGGTGTACTTGCAGGCACTGGCCTGGCCACGCCCGAGGACAATGTGGATGGAGATCTCGGATGCGGCAAACGCACGCTGGCCATCCGCCTCGGTGTAGCCGGGGGCACGGCCGCCATCACGGACGATCTCGACCCCGTTGACCGCGATCCGGACGCCCTCGATCACCAGGTCCGGGACCCCAGCACGCCCTACCGCCGCCAGGATCCGGCCCCAGTTGGGGTCGGACGCGAACAACGCGGTCTTCACCAGCGGGGACAAAGCCACGGTCTGTGCGACCCGCGCAGCCTCGTCACGGCTGGCGGCCTCGTTGACCTGGATCGTGACGAACTTGGTGGCACCCTCGCCGTCGCGCACGATCGCCTGTGCCAGTACCAGGCACAGATCCGCGAGTGCGCCCGCGAATGCCGCCCGATCGGCCCCGGTCGCGAGTTCCACCCCGCTGGCTGCGCTGGCCATGCACACCACCGCGTCGTTGGTGGAGGTATCGCCGTCCACGGTAATCGCATTGAAGCTGTCGCGATTGGCTTCGCGAAGCAACTCATGCAACGGCTCGGGGGCGATCGCCAGGTCGGTGCCGATGAACGCGAGCATGGTGGCCATGTCCGGATGGATCATGCCCGAACCCTTGGCAATGCCGGTCAGGGTCACCGACCCGCCGGAGAGCTCCACGGTCCGGCTGGCCCCCTTCAGCACCGTGTCGGTGGTCATGATCGCCGCGGCGGCCTGCGCCCAGGTGCTGGGCGCAAGACCGGCGTGCAGCGCCGGCAGTGCGGCGCTGACCCGTTCCGTCGGGAACGGCTCGCCAATGACCCCGGTGGAAAACGGCAGCACGGCGGTTGCGGGATCGCCGGTCAGCGCGGCCAGTGCCTCGCAGGTGGCGCGCGCCGCGGCCAGACCCGCCGCCCCGGTACCGGCGTTGGCATTGCCGGCGTTGATCAGCAACCAGCGTGGCTGCCCCTGGCGCTGATGCTCCTGCGCAACCAGCACCGGGGCCGCACGGAATGCGCTGGTGGTGTACAGGGCGGCGATCGCGGCGTTCGGACCCGCGTCGATCAGGACCAGGTCATCGCGCCCGGCATAACGGATCCCGGATGCGGTCGCGGCCAGACGGATCCCCGGTACCGGGATCAGGGCTTGCGGGGCTTGCAGTCCGACGGCCATGCCGCTTCTCCCGAGTCCGACCGCTCAGAGCTTGCCGTGGCAGTGCTTGTACTTCTTGCCGGAACCGCACCAGCAGGGCTCGTTGCGCCCCAGCTTCGGGCCCTCGCGCCGGAACGGCGCGTCGCCGGCCGCCCCGCGCGTGTCGCCATCCGCTCCACCCTCTTCCGCGGCGAGCGGACTGTCGGGATTCTGGTGCTGGAACTGCATGTCCGCCTCGGAAGGCGCAGCCGGCTTCGGCTGCAGGGCCTCGGCCTCTTCCGGAGAACGCACCTGAATACGCAGCAGCAGCTTGATCACATCGTGCTTGATGCGCTCCAGGAGGCTCTGGAACATCGCGAAGGCCTCCTTCTTGTACTCCTGCTTCGGGTTGCGCTGGGCATAGCCACGCAGTCCGATCCCCTGACGCAGGTAGTCCATCGCCGCTAGATGTTCCTTCCATTGGCTGTCCAGTACCTGCAGCATGACATCGCGCTGCAGGCGGTTCATGGTCGCGTCGCCCAGCTGTTCGCGCTTGCCGTTGAGGGCCTCGCGCGCGATGCCGATGATGCGTTCGCGCAGCGGCTCCTCGTGCAGGTCGTCCTCGTCGTCCAGCCACTGCTGGACCGGCAGGTCCAGGCCGAACTCGCTGTTCAGCGCCTGCTGCAGGCCTTCGGCATTCCATTCGTCCTCGATACTGCCCGGCGGGATGTACTCGCTGATCTGTGCATTGAGCACGTCCTCCAGCAGCCCCTCGATGGTGTCGCTGATATCGTCGGTGGTCAGCAATTCCGCACGCTGCTCGTAGATCACCCGGCGCTGGTCGTTGGCAACGTCGTCATAGTCCAGCAGCTGCTTGCGGATATCGAAATTGTGCGCCTCGACCTTGCGCTGGGCATTCTCGATCGCACGCGAGACCCAGGCATTCTCGATGGCCTCGCCCTCCTTCATCCCCAGGCGCTGCATCAGGCCGCGCACCCGTTCGGAGGCGAACACCCGCATCAGGTTATCCTCCAGGGAGAGGAAGAAGCGGCTGGAGCCCGGATCGCCCTGGCGCCCCGAACGCCCGCGCAGCTGGTTGTCAATGCGCCGCGATTCGTGGCGTTCGGAACCAATGATGTGCAGCCCGCCCGCCGCAATCACCTCGTCGTGGCGCTTCTGCCAATCGGTGCGGATCTGCTCGCACTTCGCGGTGTCGTCGGCGTCCACCTCGGCGAGTTCGGCATCCAGCGAACCGCCGAGCACAATATCGGTCCCGCGCCCGGCCATGTTGGTGGCCAGGGTAACCGCACCCGGGCGCCCGGCCTGGGCGATAATCGACGCCTCGCGTTCATGCTGCTTCGCGTTGAGGACCTCGAACCGGATACCGGTCTTCTTCAGCGCGTCGGCCAGGCGCTCGGAGGCCTCGACCGAGGCGGTCCCCACGAGCACCGGCTGTCCGCGATCCACGCACCACTGGGTCTCTTTGATGATCGCCTGGTACTTCTCTTCCTGGGTGAGATACACCAGGTCCTGCATGTCCTCGCGCACCAGCGGCTTGTTGCCGGGGATCACGACGACTTCCAGGCCGTAGATCACCTGGAACTCGTAGGCCTCGGTATCGGCCGTCCCGGTCATCCCCGCCAGCTTGTCGTAGAGGCGGAAATAATTCTGGAAGGTGATCGACGCGAGGGTCTGGTTCTCGCGCTGGATCGGCACCCCCTCCTTGGCCTCGATCGCCTGGTGCAGGCCTTCGGACCAGCGCCGGCCGGCCATGATGCGACCGGTGAACTCGTCGATGATCTGTACCTTGTCATCGCGCACCAGATAGTCGACATCGCGCTGGAACAGCGCATGCGCCCGCAGCGCCGCGTTCAGATGATGCAGTACCGCAATGCTGGCGGAGTCGTACAGCGTCTGGTGCTCCTCCAGCAGCCCCTCCTGACGCAGCAGTTCCTCAGCCTTCTCGTGGCCCTGCTCGCTGAGAAACACCTGCTTGGCCTTTTCGTCGACGAAGTAGTCGCCCTCGCTCTCTTCATCCTCCTGCCGCGCGAGTTGCGGCGGGATCCGGTTCAGACGGTCGTAGAGTTCGGAACTGTCGCCGCTGGGGCCCGAAATAATCAGCGGGGTCCGCGCCTCGTCGATCAGGATCGAATCGACCTCGTCGACGATGGCGTAGTTGAGGCCGCGCTGGACACGCTGATCGGCCGAAAAGGCCATGTTGTCGCGCAGATAGTCGAAACCGAATTCGTTATTGGTGCCGTAGGTAATGTCGGCGGCATAGGCCTCCGCGCGGGTCACCGGCCGCAGGTGCGGCACGCCGCCATCGTCCGCCGTGTAGTCCGGGTCGAACACATACGACGCCGAGTCCACCCCCTGGCCACCGGAACTGTTGATAACCCCCACCGACAGCCCGAGGGCGTGGTAGAGCCGGCCCATCCAGGCCGCGTCACGGCGGGCCAGGTAGTCATTGACCGTCACTACATGCACGCCGTCCCCGGAAAGTGCGTTCAGGTAGCCGGTCAGCGTCGCCACCAGGGTCTTACCCTCCCCGGTGCGCATCTCGGCAATCCGCCCGTCGTTCAGGACCATGCCGCCGATCAGCTGCACGTCGAAATGGCGCATGCCGAGTACCTGCTGGCTCGTCGCCCGGCACACCGCGAAGGCCTCCGGGAGCAACTGGTCGAGGGTCTCGCCATCCTGCAGACGGCGCTGGAACTCGGCAGTCTTGTGGCGCAACTCGTCGCGAGGCAGTGCGTCGATCGATTCGGACAGTGCGTTGATACGTTCGACCGCCCTGGAATAGCGCTTGATGATGCGATCGTTGCGACTACCGAAGACCTTCTGTACGAGCTTCTTGACCATGGGATTCCGAAAAGAGGATGACTGAAACCGGCCTAGGATAAACCATCCGTCCAGGCCCTGCCGGCTCCCGCGAGGCGGGGAAGGCCTCGCCCCCGGGCCGGAACCGGGCCGCCGGACTCGTGCGCCTCAGTCCGGCAGAAAGGCGTAGGGATTGACCGCCTCGCCCTGACGCAGCACCTCGTAGTGCAGGTGGGTATCCGTGGCACGCCCGGTACGGCCCATGCGCGCGACCAGATCGCCGGGCTCGACACGCTGGCCGGGCTCGACCAGCAGCTCATCGTTGTGGGCATAGCGGGTACGCAGCCCTCCGCCATGCTCGATTTCGACCATCCGGCCGTAGGCATTGCGGCGCCCGGCGTACACGACGATGCCGCCCCCGGCCGCACGAACCTCCGAGCCGGATCGGCCGGCGAAGTCCATGCCGGCATGAAAACGTCGCTCGCCGGTAAACGGATCGTCGCGGTGGCCGAACCCCGAACTGACCCAGGCATCGTCCTCAACCGGGCGCAGCGCGGGGCGCAACGTGGCCCGGGTCGCATCATCGCGCCGCGCCTCGTCCAGCAGGTCGATGCGCATCCGGTGGCGGAGCAGGAGACGCTCCAGCGCATGCAGGCGCTCGTCCAGATCCAGCGGTGATTCGGCATGCGCAGCCAGCGGGCCGCCCTGGCCACCGCCGGAGGACCGGATCGCCCCGAGGTCCAGTTCCAGATCTTCGCCCAGACTGGCCAGCCGGGCTTCCGCCCGCTCGAGCTCGCGTTCCAGAACCACCACCCGTCCGGCCAGGTACTCCAGGCCTTCCACCGCCGCGGCACGTTCGGCAGCATCCACGGCTGTCCCTTCTGCGTCCGGCAGCACCGGGACCTCGACCACCTCGCGCTGCTGCAGCCCCAGCCAGTAGGCGCCCCCCACGGCAACCAGAAGGCCCAGCAACAGCACGCCGAGCCCCACGGCCATCAGCCAACGGGGAAGACGCGCGCAAGGTCCATCGGGTCGTAGTACGATCAGATGCATGAATCGTCCTGTTGCCTTGTTCTCGGAACCGGGGCCGCGTCCCGGGGGGTGGTGTCCATGACCCCCGCACGCATCACCCGCTTCATCAGCGCCGACTGGGCGGCTCGCTCGGGCACCGACCGACAGCTGGGGCGCGCCCTGGAGGGCCTGCTCGGGCCGGAACTGCGGACCGGCCGAGTGTCCCTCACCCTGAACGGCGACACCCTGGTCGCGATCTGCGCGGACCGGGGTCTGGCCACCGAACTGCGGTTCCAGCAGCGCGAACTGCTGAAAACCCTGGAGGCGGCCGGCTATACCGGGGTGCACGCGGTACGCACCCAGCTGGCGCGCACCCCGCGCCCGCGGCCGATCCCGTCGCCCTCGGTGCGTCGCGAGATCCCCGACACCGCCCGCGAACTCCTGGACCAGACGGCCGCCAACGTCGCCGATCCGGGGCTGTCCGCCGCGCTCGCGCGCCTGGCCCGCGCCGCACGCCCCGACGACGACCACGGCACCCGGGACTAGACCCCGGGCAGACCGGCTTCAGGAGGTCGGCGAGGGCGCGAGCTGGCCGAACGAGATCGGCAGGCGCTCGGACGGATCCTCGAAGGTCACCTTTTCCCAGGCCGTCGCGTCCAGCGCGAGCTGTCGAATCAACTGATTGTTCAGGGCATGCCCGGACTTGTGCCCGGTGAACGCGCCGATCAGGCTGTGGCCCAGCAGGTACAGGTCCCCGACCACATCAAGGATCTTGTGCTTGACCAGTTCGTTATCGTAGCGCAGTCCGTTCTCGTTGAGGATCTTGTAGTCATCGAGCACCACGGCGTTGTCCAGGCTGCCGCCAAGGGCCAGCTGGTTCGCACGCAGGGCCTCGATGTCGCGCATAAACCCGAAGGTACGGGCGCGCGAGACCTCCTTGACGAAGGAGGTGGACGAGAAATCCAGCTCGGCGCGTTGGCTCCCGTCAGTAAACATCGGGTGTTCGAAGTCGATACAGAAACCGACCTTGAACCCGTCGTAGGGGTCGAAGCGCACCCATTTGTCATCCTCGCGGACCTCAACGCTGCGCTTGACCCGGATGAATTCCTTGGGGGCGTCCTGCTCCTTGAGTCCGGCCGACTGCAGCAGGAACACGAACGGTCCGGCACTGCCATCCATGATCGGCACCTCCGGCGCACTGACATCGACATGCAGGTTGTCGATCCCCAGGCCGGCCACCGCCGACAGCAGGTGCTCCACGGTCGAAACGCGCACGTCGCCCCGGACCAGCGTGGTCGACAGGCGTGTGTCCCCCACATTCTCGGCGCGCGCCGGGATAGCTACGGTCGGATCCAGATCGGAACGATGAAACACGATGCCGGTATTCGGGGGTGCCGGTCGTAGAACCAGCACGACTTTCTCCCCGGTATGCAGTCCGACCCCAGTGGCCCGGATGCTGTTCTTGAGGGTTCTCTGCCTGATCAACGCAATGCCTCGCTTGCAGGAGTGCACGAAGAAGGGAGCCCGGGGCCCTCCCGGGCTCCCCATGCACACAACGATTGCCGCATTATTGCAGGAATCCGCTCCTCCTGCATGCGGCGCGGATTTCAGTCCGCCTGCTTGCGCAGAAAGGCCGGAATATCCAGCACATCAATACCCTGCTGCTGGCTGTAATCGACACCCAGGTCGTCGGTCCCGCGTTGCCGCTTGACGGTCGGCTGGTCGAAATCGACCTCGACATCCGATCCTACTGCCTTCTTCGGCGCATCGACCACCCGCACGCGCGGCTGCTCTGTTTGCTGCATAGGGGCACCGAGGCCGGTGGCCACCAGGGTCACGCGCATCTCGTCGCTCATCTCGGGATCGATCACCGTCCCGACCACCACGGTCGCGTCCTCCGAGGCCAGTGCCTTGACGGCCTCGCCGACTTCCTCGAACTCGCCGATCCCGACATCCATGCCCCCGGTCACGTTGACCAGGATGCCGCGCGCGCCGGAGATGTCGATATCTTCCAGCAACGGACTGGCGATCGCCGCCTCGGCGGCCTGACGGGCACGATCTTCGCCGGTACCGGAGCCGGTGCCCATCATTGCCATGCCCATCTCGCGCATCACGTTGCGCACATCGGCGAAGTCGACGTTGATCAGACCCGGGCGGGTAATCAGCTCGGCGATCCCCTGCACCGCGCCGAACAACACATCATTCGCCGCCTTGAATGCATCCAGCAGCGTGGTGTTTTTGCCCATCACCGTCAGCAGCTTTTCGTTGGGGATCGTGATCAGTGAGTCGACCTGCTCGGTCAGGGCCTTGATCCCGGACATCGCGACCTGCATGCGCTTCTTGCCCTCGAACGGGAACGGCTTGGTGACCACCGCCACCGTCAGGATGCCCATCTCCTTGGCAATCTGCGCAACCACCGGGGCGGCGCCAGTTCCGGTACCACCGCCCATACCGGCGGTAATGAAGACCATGTCGGCGCCCTGCAGCAGGTCCTGGATGCGCTCGCGGTCCTCCAGCGCGGCCTCGCGCCCGACCGACGGATCGGCCCCGGCCCCGAGGCCCTTGGTGATGTCGCCACCCAGCTGCAGCAGGGTCTTCGAGTCCAGGCTCTTCAGCGCCTGGGCGTCGGTATTGGCGCAGATAAAGTCGACCCCCTCCAGCTGCGAGTGGACCATGTGCTGCACGGCGTTGCCACCGCCGCCACCCACGCCGACGACCTTGATCGTCGCGCTCTGGCTAAAGGTATCCATCAATTCGAATGTCATGACCGTTTCCTCTCGCTTCGTGTGTACATGTTCACGTCGTCCCTTCTGTGGCCGGAGAGCGGTCCGGCCTCCCTTCCCGGGCCCTAGATCTGCCCGGAAAACCAGCGTTTCATGCGCGCCCATACGCCCTGGAAGCCGGTATCCACCGGACGCGCCTCCTGCTGTGCGCGCGACTCGCGGGCATAGAGCAACAGCCCCACCCCGGTCGCATGAATCGGGTTGCGCACCACGTCGAGCAACCCGGTGACCTTTTGCGGTACGCCCTGACGTACCGGCATGTGAAAGACTTCCTCGGCCAGATCCACCACGCCCTCCATGCGCGAGGAGCCCCCGGTCAGCACCACCCCGGCAGCGATCATCGCCTCGGTACCCGAACGACGCAGTTCCGCCTGAACCAGCTGCAGAAGCTCCTCGTAACGTGGCTCGACCACCGAGGCCAGGGTCTGGCGCGACAGGCGCCGGGCATCACGGTCACCAACCCCCGGGACCTCGATGGTCTCGCCGGGATCGGCCAGCGAGCGCAGTGCGCAGGCGTACTTCATCTTCAGTTCTTCGGCGTACTGGGTAGGGGTACGCAGGGCCACTGCGATATCGTTGGTGACCTGGTCGCCGGCGATCGGGATGACCGCGGTATGCGCGATCGCACCGTGCGCGAACACCGCGATGTCGGTCGTGCCGCCGCCGATGTCGACCAGACACACCCCCAGATCCTTCTCGTCCTCGGTCAGCACCGAGTAGCTCGAAGCGAGTTGCTCGAGGATGATGTCGTCGACCCGCAACCCGCAGCGTTCGACGCACTTGACGATGTTCTGCGCCGCGGACACCGCCCCGGTGACCAGGTGCACCTTCGCCTCCAGGCGCACCCCGGACATGCCGATCGGCTCGCGCACGCCCTCCTGCTCGTCGATGATGTATTCCTGCGGCAGCACATGGAGGATGCGCTGGTCGGCCGGGATCGCGATGGCGCGCGCGGCGTCGATCACCCGATCGACATCGCCGGCAACCACCTCGCCATCCTTGATCGCGACCACCCCGGTGGAGTTGTAGCTCTTGATATGAGAACCCGCGATCCCGGTGTAGACCGAGTGGATCTCGCAGCCGGCCATCAGCTCGGCCTCCTCTACGGCGCGCTGGATCGACTGCACGGTGGATTCGATATTCACCACCACGCCCTTCTTCAACCCGCGCGAAGGCGAGGAACCGATGCCGATGATCTCGATCTCGCCCTCGTCGGTGAGCTCGCCCACCACCGCCTCGATCTTCGAGGTTCCGACATCCAGACCGACAATCAGTCCTGGTTCCGACTTCTTTGCCATCATCTTGGTGCGTCCTGTGATTCGTTTCATCGGGCATCCTCCGGCCCCTGATCCGCGGCCTCGTTCCAGGCCACGGCAATCCCGTGCGGGTAGCGCATGTCCACGCGCGCCAGCGGCGCGTCGCGGCGTGCCCGCAACGCCGGTGCAGCGCGCACCAACTGACCCAGGCGTCTCAAATCGTCGTCACGCCCCATCAGCACTCGCGCGCCCGACGCCAGCCGGATGGTCCAATCATGGCGTTCACCCTCGCGGATGCCGGTGACCTCGAACCCGGCGTCCGCGAGGCGCGCCGCCACCTCCAGGTAACGGTGCATCAGCACCACCTGCCGGCCATCGGTCCCCTCCAGCGCCGGCAGGAACTCCCAGTCCGCCAGATCCACCGGACCGAACAGCCGTCCGTGCCGGTCGACCAGGTGGTCCTCGCCCCACTGTGCAACCGGGACCGGCTCGCGCACCCGGACCTCCAGCACATCCGGCCAACGACGGCGCAACTGCACCGAGGCCACCCATGGCAGGGCTCGGATCTCCGCGCCCAGCCCCTCGAGGTCGGCGCCCACGAAGCCCGGGGCATGGGCGCGCGCCAGTGCGCGGATCTCCCCGGCATCGGCACGTTCGGCCCCGGTCACCTCGATGGCCCCGATCGGCAACAGGGCGTCCGGGTCAAAACGCAGCCAGGCGAGCGTCGCCAGCACCAGCGCCCCGGCCAGGGCCATGCCCACCAGCAGCCGCAACCCCGGCCCGGCCCAGGCACGCAGAGGCGACGGCCCGGAGGGGCGACGCGGGCGCGCGGGTCGAGTCGTACGCCGGGCGCTCATCGCAGCCCCCCGCATTCGAAACTGGAATCCAGGATGCGCAGACACAGCGCGTCGAAATCGATGCCGGCCTGGGCGGCCGCCTTGGGCACCAGGCTGTGATTGGTCATCCCCGGGATGGTGTTGACCTCAATCAGGTAATTCGCGCCATGCTCGTCCTGCAGGATGTCCACCCGGCCCCAGCCGCAGCCCTCCAGCGTCGCGAACGCCGCGATCGCCAGTGACTGGAGTTCCAGCAGCGCGGGCGGATCCAGGGGCGGCGGGCAGATGTAGCCGGTGTCGTCCGCCTCGTATTTCGCGTGGAAGTCGTAGAAGCCACCCGGCGTGCGGATCTCCACCACCGGCAGCGGCTCGTTGCCGAGGATCGCGACGGTGTACTCGCGCCCGTTGATCCACTGCTCGGCGAAGATCTGTCCCGGCTGCGCCCGCGCCGCATCGAACGCGGCAGGCAGGTCGTCAGCCCTGTCGACCCGGGTGATCCCGAGACTGGAGCCGCCACGCGCGGGCTTCACGATCAGCGGCAGCCCCAGCGCCTCGGCCACCGCGTCGGGGTCAAAACCGGGGGTCAGCAGACGATACGGTGCGCTCGGCAGATTGCTGCCGACCCACAAGCGCTTGCAGGCCAGTTTGTCCATGCCCAGGGCCGAGCCCAGCACTCCGGTGCCGGCATACGGGATGCCGGCCACGTCGAGGCAGCCCTGCAGGGTCCCATCCTCGCCACATTCGCCATGCAAGGCGATGAACACACGGTCGTACCCGCTCAGGTCGAAATGGCGCGCGGCGGCGCGGGTCAGATCCACCGGATGGGCATCCACGCCCTGGCGCCGCAGCGCGGCCAGCACCGCATTGCCACTGTTCAGGGAGATGTCACGCTCGCCGGACCAGCCACCCATCAGGACCGCGACCCGGCCATATTCGCTTGCGCTGCGTGTGCTCATGCCTGTCCCTCGCTGCTGGTCGCCGGGCGACCGAGGATGCGCACCTCGGGTTCCAGCCGGATCCCGAAGCGCGCGGCGACCTCGGCCTGGATGGTCTCGATCAGGTCCTCGATATCGGACGCCTGGGCGTCCCCCGCGTGGGTAATGAAATTGGCGTGCCGGCTAGAGACCTCCGCCGCGCCGCGCCGCAGCCCCTTGAGGCCGGCTGCCTCGATCAGACGCGCGGCATGGTCGTCCGGCGGATTGCGGAACACCGACCCGCAGGACGGCACACCGAGCGGCTGCTTCTCCGAGCGCTCGCGCAGCAGCGCCCGGATGCGCTCGGTTCCGGCCTGTGGATCGCCCGGCCCCAGATGCAGCACGCAACCGATGAACCACTCCCCCGGGGGTCCCTCCACCCGGCGATAGCTCACCCGGTACGCGTCCGGGCGGCGCTCGCGCACCACTCCTGCCGTATCGATGGTGGTCACCGACTCCACCAGCGGCCAGATCTCGCCGCCCCAGGCGCCCGCGTTCATCGCCAGCGCACCACCCATGGTCCCCGGAATACCGGCCAGGAACTCCGGTCCCACCAGTCCCTCGCGCGCACAGAAGCGCGCTGCCTGGGCACAGGCCAACCCCCCGCCCAGCGCCACGCGATGCCCTTCCAGCCGCCGGCGCTCGTTCAGGGTCCCGCACAGATGCACCACCAGGCCCGCGATCCCGCCATCGCGAATCAGCACATTGCTGCCCAGACCCAGGAAGGTCACCGGCAGGGCCGGGACCCTGGCGGAGCGCGCCGCCAGCAACGCCGCGAGGTCCTCCCGGTCCGCCGGCCGGAACAGCCATTCGGCCGGCCCGCCGACGCGCCAGGAGGTCAGCGGCGCCAGCGGGGCATCGGCCTCCAGTCGGCCGCGCGGGGCCAGCCCGAACGGCGGATGTGTCAGCGAGTGCTCGCGCCTCGCGGTCATCATGTCTCGCCCTCCGACGCCCCGGACGCACCCAGTTCGCGCGGCAGCACTGCCGCCAGGCGTCCGATGTCGCCGGCCCCCTGCGCGATGACCACATCGTCCGCGCGCAGCAGGCCGGCCAGCACCCCGGCGACATCTTCGGCGTGCTCGACGAACACCGGCTCGACCTGCCCGCGCAGGCGGATCGCACGGGCCAGGCTGCGCCCGTCGGCGCTCGCAATCGGGGCCTCGCCCGCCGCATACACCTCCAGCAGGACCAGCACGTCGGTCTCCGACAGCGCCTCGGCAAAGTCCTCGAACAGATCCCGGGTGCGGGTATACCGGTGCGGCTGGAAGATGGTGATCCGACGCCGCCCGGGCCAGGCATCGCGGGCCGCCGCCTGGGTCGCGGCGATCTCGCGTGGGTGATGCCCGTAGTCATCGACCAGAGTCACCGGGCCGCTCGGGGCCACCCAGGACTGCACCTGGAAACGTCGCCCGATACCCTGGAAGCGCTCCAGCGCGGTCTGGATCGCCGTCGAAGGCACGTCCAGCTCCTGCGCCACCGCGGCGGCGGCCAGCGCATTGAGCACGTTGTGACGACCCGGCAGGTTCAGAGTGACTGCGAACGCATCGCGGCCCGGCAACTCCAGGTCGAAGTGCATGCGCACGCCCTGCTGGACCACGTTGCGCGCGCGCACATCCGCCGTCTGGTCGATGCCGTAGGTCAGGCGCGGACGCTCGAGTTCGGGGCACAGCCCGCGCACCTGCGGATCATCCACGCACAGCACCGCGAGGCCGTAGAACGGCAGGTGATGCAGAAACTCGAGGAAGGTAGCGCGCAACTGCCGGAAGTCGTTGCCGTAGGTGCCCAGATGATCGGCATCGATATTGGTCACCACACTCAGCATCGGCTGCAGATGAAGAAACGAGGCATCGCTTTCGTCGGCCTCGGCCACCAGGTAGTCCCCCGCGCCGAGACTGGAGTGGCTGTCGGTGCTGTTCAGGCGACCGCCGATCACGAACGTCGGATCCATGTCGGCCTCGGCCAGCACGCTGGCGATCAGGCTGGTGGTAGTGGTCTTGCCATGCGTACCGGCCACCGCAATGCCGTAACGGAAGCGCATCAACTCCGCCAGCATCTCGGCACGCCGCACAATCGGAATACCGCGCTCGCGGGCCGCACAGACCTCCGGATTCGAGGGATCGATGGCGCTGGACACCACCAGTGCATCGGCGCGGGCGACATTCTCCGCGCGATGTGCATCCATGACCCGGATCCCCAGCCCCTGCAGGCGCTCGATCATCGCCGAGCGGCCCAGATCGGAACCCGAGACCTCGTAGCCCAGCTGATGCAGCACCTCGGCGATCCCGCTCATACCGGAGCCACCAATGCCCACGCAGTGGATATGCCGGATCCGGCGCATGGCGTGGCGGGGCAGGCGCGGGGCATTCATGCCGCACCTCCGTTGCGCGCGCCGGACAGTTCCATGCACGCATCCGCCAGCCGCTCCGCGGTCTGCGGGCGCGCCTGATCGCGGGCCCGTCGCGCCCGTTCCGCCAGAGCCGCGCGATCCTGCCCCCCCAGGCACGCTTCGATGCGCTCGGCCGAGAGTTCGGAGTCTGCAACCAGCCAGGCCGCCCCGGCCTCGACCAGGGCCCGTGCATTGGCGGTCTGGTGATCGTCCACCGCATGTGGATAGGGCACAAACAGCGCCGCGACCCCGGCCGCCGCGACCTCGGCGACGGTCAGTGCGCCGGCCCGGCAGATCACCAGATCCGCCCAGCCGTAGGCCTCCGCCATGTCCTCGATGAACGCGCTGACGTCGGCATCGAGCGCGGCCTCGGCATAGGCCTCCAGGGCCTCGTCGAGAGTGCGCTCGCCCGCCTGGTGGCGCACCCGTAGCGGCTGGCCCAGGGCCGCGAGCCCGGCCGGGACCGTGCGATTCAGGCTCCGGGCACCCAGGCTGCCACCCAGCACCAGCACCCGCAGCGGGCCCTCGCGGTCATCGAAACGATGTTCCGGCACCGGCAACGCGGCGATCTCCGCGCGCACCGGATTGCCGACCACGGTAACCGCGACCGAATCCGGAAATGCCCGATCGAAGCCGGCATACACGCGATCCGCGACCCGCGCGAGCCAGCGATTGGTGAGACCGGCCACCGCATTCTGTTCATGGATCAGCAAGGGTCGATGCAGGGCCGCCGCCATCAGCCCGCCCGGCCCGGCGGCGAAACCGCCGAAGCCGATCACCGCGGCCGGGCGCAGGCGCATCAGTAGCGCCAGTGCGGCCCACAGCGAGAGGCCCAGGCGCCAGGGCGCGAGGACCAGCCCGAGCAGCCCCTTGCCACGCAGTCCGCCGATCGGAAGGGTATGCAGCGGGATGCCGTGCTGCGGCACCAGACGCGCCTCGATGCCGCGGGCCGTGCCCAGCCACAGCACCTCGGCCCCCCGGTCGCGCAGCGCGGCAGCCACTGCCAGCCCGGGGAATACATGCCCGCCGGTGCCCCCGGCCATGATCAGGATGCGCGGCGCGGTGTTCATGCGGCCCCCTGGCGGCGCGCCGGCCCTGACTGACGCGGGACCGGGACCTGGGCCTCGCGATGCACCCGCAGCACCAGACCGATCGCGGCCAGCGACACGATCAGCGAACTGCCGCCGTAACTCAGAAATGGCAGGGTCAGGCCCTTGGTTGGCAGCAGGCCCATGTTGACCGCCAGATTCAGACTGGCCTGCAACGCCATCCAGATCGCCACACCGAAGGCCAGATGCGAGCCGAATGCATGCCCCGCCCGTTCAGCCCACAGGCCGATGCGGATGCAGCGCCAGGTCAGCAACGCGAACAGTGCGATCAGTACGACCACCCCGACGAACCCGAACTCCTCTGCGAACACCGCGAACAGAAAGTCGTTGTGCGCCTCGGGCAGGTAGAACAGCTTCTGCACGCTGCTGCCCAGGCCCGATCCGAACCAGCCCCCGGAGCCAACCGCAATCAGCGACTGGGTCAGCTGGAACCCGGTCGCGAACGGGTCCTGCCACGGGTCCAGGAACGCTGTCAGGCGCGCCATGCGGTACGGGGCGGCGACCGCCACCACCGCCATCCCGGCCCCGATGGTCATGCCCAGCGCGACGAACTGCCACAGCTTGGCGCCGGCCAGGAACAGCATCCCCATGCCGATCGCCAGCATGATCGCGGCGCCGCCGAAATCCGGCTGCAAGAGCAGCAGGACGGTGCCCAGCCCCAGCACCACCAGCGGCCGGATAAAGCCCTTGAAGTGCAGGCGCAAGGTCGAGTAGTGGCGCACGATATAGCCGGCCAGATACATCACCACCAGCAGCTTCACCAGTTCGGCCACCTGCAGGTTGAACGGACCCAGCGGGATCCAGCGGGTCGCGCCGTTGACCGTGCGGCCGATCCCGGGGATCAGGACGGCGACCAGCAGCAGCATCACCAGCAGCAGCAGCCACGGCCCGGCGCGTTCCCAGCGCTCCAGCGGCACCGACCACAGGAAGCTCGCCAGCAGCAACCCGATCGCCGCGAACAGCACCTGGCGCTGGAAGAAATGCCAGGTATTGCCGTAATGACGTCCGCCCAAATCCATCGACGCCGAGGCGACCATCACCAGTCCCAGCCCAAGCAGTGCCAGGGTCACAAACAGCAGGGGCAGGTCGACGCTGTCGCGCAGACTGGCCAGCCCGTCGCGGCCGGGGAGCAGACCGAGATCGCGCGCCATCATGCCGCAAGCTCCCGCACCGCACGGGCGAATGCATCGCCCCGGGCGCGATAGTCGGGATACATATCGAGACTGGCGCAGCCCGGCGACAGCAGCACGGTATCGCCGGGCTGCGCCCAGTGCGCCGCCTGCTCCACCGCGGCATGCATGGTCTCCACACGCTGCACCGGGACAACCGAGGCCAGGGCACGGGCGATTGCCGGGGCGTCCTCACCCAGCAGCACCACTCCCCGCACCTTGCCGGGGACGTAGTCCGCCAGCGGCGAGAAATCCTGGCCCTTGCCCTGCCCGCCGGCAATCAGCACCAGCGGGCCCGGCGTGCCGCGCAGCGCCGCGAGCGTAGCCCCCACGTTGGTGCCCTTGGAATCGTTCACATAATCGACTTCGGCGACCCGCGCGACCCACTGCGAGCGATGCGGCAGCCCCGGGAAATCGGCCAGGGCCGCCAGTGCCTGCACCCGCGCTTCGCGCACCTCCAGCCAGGGCCAGGCCAGGGCCAGGGCGGCCAGGGCGTTGGCCCAGTTGTGCTGGCCACGCAGGCGCAGTCGCGCGGTAGAGAGCAGCCGCTCACCGCCATGCACCAGATCCGGAGCGGGACCGTCCGGGGCAGGCCGCAGGCCGAAGTCAACGGCCTCCGGGGGCGCGTCCAGGCCGAACCAGACCACCGGCAGCCCCGGGGGATGGGTGAGCTCGCGTACCTGCGGATCGTCGCGGTTGAGCACCCCGGTCCCGGCCCGTTCGAGGATTCGCGCCTTGGCACGCGCATAGGCCGCGAGATCCGGATAACGATCGAGGTGGTCGGGCGAAATATTCAGAAGGGCCGCGCGCACCGGTGCGAGCACCTCGCAGCGCTCCAGCTGGAAGCTCGACAGCTCCAGCACGAACACCTCGGGGGCCGCGTCGAGCAGATCCAGCGCGGGCGTGCCGAAGTTCCCGCCGACCGCGGCGTGCACACCCGCGGCGCGCAGCAGTTCGCCGACCAGCGCGGTCACCGTGCTCTTGCCGTTGGATCCGGTAATCGCGATCACCGGTGCGTCCGCCTCGGCCGCAAACAGGTCGATATCGCTGGTCAGGGTACAGCCGCGCGCGCGCGCCCGGCGCAACACCGGGTGATCCAGCGCGACCCCCGGGGACACGATCACGCGCGCCGGAATCTGCTCCGGATCAAGGCGGTCCAGCGCCCCGGCCCACGCCTCGGCCAGCCATTCGCCCTCCGCTCCGGATTGCAGTGCCGGCGGTGCGGTGCGGGTATCGGTGACCGCGAACGTCGCGCCCCGGACCTGCAGGAAACGCGCCACCGACAGGCCGGTGGCGCCCAGCCCGACGATCAGGTTGTCGACGTTCAGTGCCCGCATCATCAACGCACCTTCAGGGTCGCAAGACCGATCAGCACGAACACCACGGTCAGGATCCAGAAGCGCACGATGACGCGCGGCTCTGGCCAGCCCTTGAGCTCGAAATGGTGATGCAGCGGTGCCATGCGGAAGATGCGGCGCCCGGTCAGCTTGAACGACGCGACCTGGAGCATCACCGACAGAGTCTCCAGCACGAACACGCCGCCCATGATCAACAGCACGACTTCCTGGCGGGTGACGATCGCCAGGATGCCCAGCGCCGCGCCCAGCGCAAGCGCGCCAACATCGCCCATGAAGACCTGGGCGGGATAGGTGTTGAACCACAGAAATCCGAGCCCCGCGCCGACCAGTGCCGAGGCGAACACCACCACCTCGCCGACCCCCGGAACCGCCGGGACCCCGAGATAGTCGGCAAACAGGGCATGCCCCGCGGCGTAGGCGAACACACCCAGCGCACCGGCCACCAGGACCGCCGGCATGATCGCCAGCCCGTCCAGCCCATCGGTCAGGTTGACCGCATTGGAGGAACCGACCACCACCAGCCACACCAGCGGGACGAACAGCCAACCCAGACTCAGCTCGATTTCCTTGAACACCGGAACAAAGAAAGTGGTCTCCACCGGGCTTTGCGCGGTGGCCAGGATCACCCCGGCTGCCGCCAGTGCAAACAAGGTCTGCCAGAGGAGCTTCGCCTTCGCCGACAGGCCCTTGCTGTTGCCGTAGCGCAACTTCAGATAGTCGTCCCAGCCACCCACCGCGCCGAACGCCAGGGTCGTCAGCAGCACGATCCAGACGAAGCGGTTGCCGAGATCGCTCCACAGCAGGGTCGCGACCGCGACCGCCACCAGGATCAGGGCCCCGCCCATGGTCGGGGTGCCGGCCTTGCTCAGATGCGACTCCGGGCCATCCTCGCGGATGGTCTGGCCGATCCGCCCCAGAGTCAGGCGGCGGATCACCGCAGGCCCGATCAGCAGCGCGATCGCCAGCGCGGTAATCACCCCGAGGATGGCGCGCAGGGTCAGGTACTGAAAGACCGTGAACCCGGTGTGATGCTGCGCCAGGTATTCAGTCAGCGCGTACAGCATCGGCTGTCTCCCGCGGCGCGGAGGCCAGCTTCAGCCCCTCGATGACCGTTTCCATGTGCTGACTGCGCGAGCCCTTTACCAGCACCGTGGTCTCCGCGTCCAGCAGCGTCTCCAGGCGGGCCCGCAGGGCCGCGTGGTCGGAGAACCACTCGCCGTTTTCGCCGAATGCCTGCGCAGTGGCACGCGCCGCGGTGCCGAGCGCGAGACAGTGTTCGATGCCCATCGCGCGCGCCTGGTGCCCGGTCTGCGTATGCAGGGCGTCCGTGTCGCCACCCAGTTCGCCCATTGCACCGAGCACCAGCACGCGGCGCCCCGGCATCGACGCCAGCACCTCCAGCCCCGCCTGCAGGGAATCCGGGTTGGCGTTGTAACTGTCATCCCAGATGCGCGCGCCACTGACATGCTGCAGCGCCTCCAGGCGCCCGTGCACCGGCTGCCAGCACGCCAGGCCGCGCGCGATCCGGTCGATCCCCACCCCGACTGCACTGGCGCAGGCCGCGGCGGCGACCGCGTTGGCGGCGACATGCCGCCCGGGACTTGCCAGGCGCAGGTCACGCCCGCCCCCCAGGATCACCAGGCGCAGCCGATCCGGGGCCTGCCAGATCCCCTCCACCTCGCCGCCCCCCTCCAGCGAGAAACGCTGGCAGTGATGGTGCTCGTTCAGCGACAGCCAGTAGTCGGCAAACGCATCGTCCAGGTTGATCACCGCCGTACCGCCCTGGGCAGGCAGCCCCGAAAAGATCTCGGCCTTGGCGTGGGCGACCCCCTGGATACTCCCGAAGCCTTCCAGGTGCGCGCGCCCGGCATTGGTAATCAATGCCACCTGCGGTTCTGTCCAGCGAGCCATGCGCTCGATCTCGCCGGGGCGATTGGCACCCATCTCGATCACCGCATATGCCGCATTTGCAGGCATCGCCAGGAGGGTCAGCGGGACACCGATCTCGTTATTCAGATTGCCCTCGGTGGCATGCACCGAACCCTCACCGGCGAGGATCGAGCGCAGCATCTCCCTGGTCGTGGTCTTGCCATTGGAGCCGGTCAGGGCGATCACCCTGGCGCGTGCCTGACGACGCCAGGCACGCGCCAGGCAACCCAGGGCCTCGCCCGTGTCCGTAACCACCACCTGGGGCTGCGGCAGATCCAGCGGGCGGTCCACCAGCAGCAACGCCGCAGGCAGCTCGGGCGTGATCTTGTCATGGGCATCGAAACGCGGCCCGCGCAGGGCGATGAACAGTCCTCCGGGCCGAGGATCCCGGGTATCCGTAAACACCCCCTCGAAGGGCACATCGGGTGCGCTCCGCAACTGCCCGTGCACGGCACCGGCGAGTTCCTGGCTGGTCATGCGGATCATCGCGTGTCTCCCTCCGTCGTCGACGCCCCGGCGGCACCGTTGCGCTCGCTCAGCGCCTGCGCGATGGCGCGATCGCTGAACGGATGATGCCGATCGCCAATCTGCTGGGTGGTCTCGTGACCCTTGCCCGCCACCAGGATGACGTCGCCGGCACGTGCCTCCTCGGCGGCCGCGCGGATCGCCTGTTCACGGGCCGGGATCTCGCGGCAGGTCGCCGGCCCGTGACACCCGGCCAGGATCGCGGCGCGGATCGCTGCAGGCTCCTCGTGACGCGGGTTGTCGTCGGTGACAATGACCCGGTCGGCACGCTCTGCGGCCGCCCGCCCCATCGCCGGACGCTTGCCGGTATCGCGATCCCCACCGCAGCCGAACACCGCCCACAGGCCGCCGCTGGCATGCGGCCGCAAAGCCTCCAGCGCCGCCGCCAGGGCCTGTTCGGTATGCGCGTAGTCCACCACCAGCAGCCCGCCCCCGGGCAGCGCAAAGCGTTCCATCCGGCCCGGCACTCCCGGCAGGTCGCGTACTGCAGCCACCGCGTCTTCCCATCCGATCCCCAGGGTGTGCAGTACGGCCAGGGTGGCCAGCAGGTTCCCCGTCTGGAACTGCCCGAACAGCGGCGAGGACACCGTCCACTCCCGACCCTCGACGCACAGGGTGAAGGCAATCCCTTCCGGGGTGGTCCGCAGATTCGCGGCAACCAGGTCGGCGCGCCCCCCCTGGGCGCTGTAGGTCCAGCGCGCGACCCCGGGCTGCGGATCCGACGCCATCAGGCGCGCCCCGAGGTCGTCGTCGGCATTCAGTACGCTCGCCGTGAGGCCGGGCCAGCGGAACAGCCCGGCCTTGGCCTGCGCATAGGCGGTCTGACTGCCATGAAAATCGAGATGGTCGGAGCCCAGGCGGGTGAGCACCGCGACCCGGATCGGCACCCCTGCCAGCCGCCCCTGGGCCAGTCCGTGTGACGAGGCCTCGAGCACCGCCGCACCACAACCCTGTGCGGCCAGCCGCGCGAGGTAACGGTGCATGTCCACCACCCCGGGCGTGGTGTGGCCGGTGGCGCGCAGCGCACCCGGACGTCCAACACCCAGCGTGCCGATCAGACCGGCCGGACGCCCCAGTGACTCAAGCGCTTCGGCGATCAGATGGGTCACCGTGGTCTTGCCGTCGGTGCCGGTCACTGCAACCACCGGGGCGTCCGCCGGCCACCCTCCGAACAACGCGGCCGCCAGCTCCGGCAGGCGCGCCCGCAAGCCCGGGATGCGGGCCGCCGGCCACCGCGCATCGGGGGGTGCATCAGCCTCGTCCCAGAGCACCATCACCGCGCCCCGCGCAACCGCGTCGGCCGCATGCGCCAGCCCGTGGGTGCCGCTCCCGCGCAGGGCCACAAACGCACTCCCGGGGGTCGCCTGCCGGCTGTCCTGGACCAGATCACGGATGGTGATCCCGGCCTGCGCGGTGGACAACCCGGCCTCCGGCAGCAGATCGCCGAGCCGGCGGCCGGCCTCCGGCAGGGTCGGGGGGGTGTACAGCCCGGCCATCATGTCGCGCCCTCGGCGTCGGCGGCCAGGCGTACCGGGATCTCGGGCATCGCGTCCGGACGCACGTTGTACATGCGCAGAGCGGAGGCCACGACGCGCTGAAATACCGGGGCAGCGACGGCGCCCCCGTAGTACACGCCAGCATCCGGCTCGTCGACACTGACCGCCATCACGAAGCGGGGATCCGAGGCCGGGGCCAGGCCCACGAAATGCGAGTAGTAGCGATCCTCGGTGTAGCCGCCCGGACCGCTCTTGCGCGTGGTGCCGGTCTTGCCCGCGACACGGTAGCCGTCGATCGCGGCCTGGCGCGCGGTCCCCTCCGGGCTCACCACGTGCTCCATCATCGCCAGCACCTGGCGCGCCGTGCGCGAGGTCATCACCCGGGTCTCCTCGCGCAGATCGTCCGCGGTGCGCGCCAGACGCACCGGGATGCGACGACCGTCGTTGGCGAACGCGGTATACGCCGCTGCCATCTGCAGGGTGGACACCGACAGACCATAGCCGTACCCCAAGGTGGCGCGCTCGATCTCGCGCCATTGGGTGAAGTCGCGCAGCCGACCGCGCGCCTCGCCGGGGAAATGGATGCCCAGGCGCTGGCCGAATCCGGCCCGGTGCAGGACCTGCCAGAACTCGTCCGGGGGCGTCTCCAGCGCCAGCTGCGTCGCGCCAATGTTGCTCGAACGCGCGATCAGAGTGGTCAGGTTGATGGTCCCGTAATCGCGCAGATCGCGCACCGTGTGGCGCCCGACCCGCAGCGTCCCGGGCGCGGTGTCCAGGGTCGCGTCGGGATCGACCACGCCGGAATCCAGTGCGGCGGCCACAGTAAATGGCTTGAGCACCGAACCGGGCTCCAGGGTATCGGTCACCGCACGATTGCGGGTGCGATCGGAGCGGATTTCGCTGCGATTGTTGGGATTGAAACTCGGCTGATTGACCAGCGCGAGGATCTCGCCGCTGCGCGCATCCAGCAACACGGCCGCGCCCCCCCGGGCATCATGCCGGGCCACCGCGGCCTTCAACTCGCGGTAGGCCAGGTACTGCAGGCGCTGGTCCAGTGTCAGGCGCAGGGTATTGCCGTCGTGCGCCGGCCGGATACTGGCCACGTCGCGGATGGTGCGCCCGTAACGGTCGCGCAGCACGCGCTTCGCACCAGGGCGCCCTGCCAGCCACTGGTCAAAGGCCAGCTCAACCCCCTCCTGTCCATGATCGTCGATATCGGTATAACCGAGCACATGGGCGACTGCCTCGCCATGCGGATAGTAGCGGTGGAACTCGCGGATCAGCCCGACCCCCCGCATGCGCAACTCGGTGACCTGCTGCGCCTGGGCGGGCAGCATGTGGCGGCGCAGGTACAGGAACTCGCGACTGGAACGGGCTTCGATACGCCCGGCCAGCCAGTCCGGATCAACGCCCAGGGCCGCGGCCAGTTCCGGCCAGCGCTCGCGCTGCTCGAGCAGGTCGCCCGGGTTCGCCCAGGCGGTCTGCACCGGTGCGGAGATCGCCAGCGGCTCGCCGTGGCGGTCGGTAATCATGCCCCGGTGCGCCGTCTCCTCCAGAGTGCGCAACTGGCGCTGCTCGCCCTGCTGGGTCAGAAAGTCGCGATTCAGCACCTGCAGGTCGACCGCGCGCAGGACCAGTGCGATCCCCGTCAGGATCAGCACCCCGAGCACCAGCCGCAGGCGCCCGCCGCTGATCTGGCGTTTCAGGGCGCCCATTGTTCACCCCCGATCACCACAATACGATCCGAGTCCGGCTGGATCATGCCCAGCTCCTCGCGTGCCTGGGTCTCGATTCGCGCCGGCGTGGCCCAGGTCGATTGCTCGATCTGCAGCTGGGTCCATTCCAGGTTCAGCGCGTCGCGTTCCGCCAGAGCCGCCTGGTGCGCGACGAATGCCTCACGCGCCTCATGCTTGGCTGCCACCACACCGATGGCGGAGGCAAACACCGCGACCGCCAGGGTCACCAGCAGCAGACCGCGCGCCACCATCAGCAGCGCTCCCCGATCCGCAGGACCGCCGAACGCGCGCGCGGATTGGCACGCTGCTCCGCAGCATCCGCGCGCACCGGCTTGCCGACCGCGCGCAGGCGCCGCTCGGGCAGGTCCGGCATCACCGGCAGCCCACGCGGGATGCGACGGTCCGGTTGCGGCCCGCGCAAGGCCTGTTTCACCAGGCGATCCTCCAGCGAGTGGAAGCTGATCACCGCAAGCCGTGCGCCCCGAGGCAGCACCTCGGGAATGGCTTCCAGCCATTGCTCCAGCTCTTCCAGTTCGTGATTCACATGGATGCGCAGGGCCTGGAAGGTACGGGTCGCAGGATGCTTGCCCGGCTCGCGGCGCGGCACCGCACGGCTGACCAGATCGGCAAGCTGGCCGGTCCGGGTGATCGGGTGATCGGCGCGCGCCGCCACGATCGCCCGCGCAATCCGGCGGGAGTGGCGTTCCTCGCCATAGCGGTAGATCACGTCAGCGATCTCGCCCTCGTCGGCGCGCGCCAGCCAGTCGGCCGCGCTCTCGCCGGCGGCGGGATCCATGCGCATGTCCAGGGGGCCGTCATACCGGAAGCTGAACCCCCGCTCCGCGGTATCGAGCTGGGGCGACGACACCCCGAGGTCGAGCATGATGCCGTCCGGTCCACATGCGGGATCGAACTCGCGCAGCACCCGGGGCATCTCGGAGAAACGCCCGACACAGAACACGAAGCGCGGATCCCCCGCGAGGTCGGCCGCGGCCTCAGCAGCGGCCGGGTCGCGGTCCATCGCCAACAGGCGGCCCTCCGGCCCCAGACGCGCCAGCAGGGCCCGGGCATGCCCGCCCCGGCCGAAGGTGCCATCCACGTAAAAACCGTCAGCGCGCACGGCGAGGCCCTCCAGCACTGCGTCGCACAGCACCGGGATATGGGTGTCCGGTTCCATGCCCGTCACAACGCGATGGATTCGAGTGCTTCTTCATCCACGCCATCCCCGAACAGCACTTCGCGACGTTGCTCCCAAGTCGCCTCGTCCCAGATCTCGAACTTGTTGCCTTGTCCCAGCAGCACGACGCGCTTGTCCAGGCCGGCGTACTGACGCAGGGGAGGCGGGAGCAGCAGACGGCCGCTGCCGTCCAGATCGCATTCGGTGGCGTGGCCGATCAGCAGACGCTGCAGGTTGCGTACCCCGGGCGTCATGTTGGGGCGGGCCATCAGGCTTTGCTCGATGCGCTCCCACTCCGGCTGGGGGTACAGCAGCAGACAGCCGTCGCGATCCACGGTCACCACCATCTGCCCGTTGCAGGACGCGGCCAGTTCGTCGCGATACCGCGCCGGAATGGCCAGGCGGCCCTTCGCATCCAGGTTGATCTGGCTAACGCCTCGGAACATGGCTGGCAGCGGTGGTTACCCACCTTTCCCCACATTGACCCACTTTCCGACACTATAGGTACGCCCCTCCAGCCGAGTCAAGGAAAACGGAGCGAAATAACAAAAAATACGCCTTGAATCACAGAGACTTAGTGAAACCGCCGGGGCCAGCACACACCCCCGGAAAACAAGCGCGGAAAAGCCGCGCCTTGGGGGCGACACTTGAGAAAATACTTTATGAGTTTGCGGGGACTTTCCGGGATCCGGCCGGGTGCCGGAGCGACGCCATGTCCGTCAGCGTGGGAAAAAGTGGGAGTCGGCCGATAAGCCGGGTTCTGTCGTGGACAGTCATTCATCTGGGACGTCCGTCACCGGACGCCTCGAGCAGCCTACCCGGGTGCGATGCGGGCCACACCATGCACCCCTATTTGGCCTTGCTCCGGACGGGGTTTACCCAGCCACGGGCTGTTGCCAGCCGTGCGGTGCGCTCTTACCGCACCATTTCACCCTTGCCTGTGCACCGGAGAACCGGGCCATCGGCGGTATATTTTCTGCGGCACTTTCCGTCGGCTCGCGCCGCCCAGGCGTTACCTGGCGTCCTGCCCTGTGGAGCCCGGACTTTCCTCCGTGCCCATCGGACACAGCGACTGTCGGGCCAACTCCCGCTGTCCTTTTACCCGTCTGCATGCACGGACGCAACACGCCCCGTCCCCCACCCCGCCATTTGACAGCTGCCCATCCCCTCGCCGCCCGTAGTGGCCAACCTCGCGGTCACTGGGGGTACGGCGCCTTCGGCCAGGACGGAGCCATCGTAAACACCAGCCTCGGATCCAGGCCTAGCCAACACCGGCAGGTGGCCGGACGAAGGCACGAAAACGCCTGGTACGGGCATCGTCAATGGTCAGTGGCCCATCGGCTCACAGCTCACAGGCCGCAGCCCGCTCAATCGGACGCCTTCTTCAGTTCCAGCGCCCGCGCATACACCCGGTTGCGCGCCACCCCGCTCACGTCCGCGACCAGACGCGCGGCGCGTTTTACCGGCAGATCCTCCAGCAGGGCGGAGAGCAGGCGATCCTGTTCCGGGGTCAGCAGCTCCTGCACATCGGGGTCCTGCGAGGCCGGAGCCAGGATCAGCACGAACTCGCCGCGCAGGCGATGGCTGTCCGCTGCGAGCCAGCCGGGCAGCCCGCCGGCCGCACCACGAAAATGTTCCTCGAACTGCTTGGTCAGCTCGCGGCCCAGGAATACCTCGCGCTCGGGAGCGCGCTGCGCCAGGTCCGCCGCAGCCGCAGCAATGCGGTGCGCCGATTCGAACACGATCACGGTCACCGTTCGCGCCAGCAACTCGTCCAGACGGCGGCCCCGGGCGCCTGCCGCATGGGGCAGGAAACCCTCGAAGCAGAACCGGTCCGACGGGAGACCGGCCACCGCCAGCGCCGCCAGCGGCGCACTCGGCCCGGGCACCGAACGCACCGGCAGACCGGCAGCCCGGGCCGCGCGCACCAGGCGAAACCCCGGATCCGAGACCAGCGGCGTACCGGCATCGGACACCAGCGCGATCGACTGTCCCTGTTGCAGCACCTCCACGAGCGCGGCCACCCGTTCGCGCTCGTTATGCTCGTGCAGGCTGACCAGCGGCGTACGCAGCCCCAGGTGCGCCAGCAGCGCCGCGCTGTGTCGGGTATCCTCCGCGGCAATCCGGTCGACGTGCCCGAGCACCTCGCCGGCACGTGGGCTCAGATCACCGAGGTTACCGATCGGCGTGGCGACTACCCATAACGTGCCGGGCGTCGTTGACACGGCCTGATGCGCTTTCAATACTGACTCCTTGACCGCCAGGGAAACATGATGACTGCACGTATCCGCGTTGGCGCCTCGTTGTTCCCGTGCCCCGCCACGCCGCGCGCTACCCCGTCCATTCTACGGGCCCAGGCGGACTCGTGGGGCAACCCGCAAGCCCCGGCACCTGGGCACACGACCGCCCCTGACCATGGTGGCACCCGGGCTGCCCCGTCCATGCCGCCCGCCGCGCGCAACCTTGTGCCGACCGTTCCATTGCTGCAGTGACCTCGACCATGACCCGAACAGCCCTCCGCGCCCGCGCAACCCGGCCCCTGTCCCGCACCGCCACACTGCTGGTGGTGATCGCGATCCTGGGCGGGTGCGCGACCCCGCCCCCGGACCCGACCACCGAACCGGCTCCGGAGCCGGCCGTCGACCCGGCCGAACTGACCGACGCGGAGCGCGCCGCGCACCTGCTGGAGAGGGCCCGCGCCGAACCCGACCCGGACGCAGTACGTACCGCAATCGACGCGCTGCTGGACCTTGATCCCGCCCCCGCCGAACACCTGGAACAGGCCGACCGCCTGTGGGAGGCGCTCGAGCCGAGTGCCCGCACCCGCCTCGCCGACCGGGTGCGCGGGGCACGCCTGGCGGCCGAGCGCGATGAACTGCAGCTCGCCCGCGAACGCCTCGGACCCGACGACCCGGGCGACGTCACCCGGACCCCCGAGGTCTACCGCCAGGGCCTGGCACTGCATGCCCGGCTCCTGACCCACGAACGGGCATGGCAGCAGGCCTTGGATGCGCGGCTGCGGCTCGATCCGTTGCTGATCCTGGACCCCCATGCCCAGACGGCCAACCAGCAGGCGCTCTGGGGGCTGCTCGCGGCCCTGCGTCCGGCCGAGCGCAGCCAGCTGGCCCGCGATGTGGGCCAGCCAGCCGGGCGCGCCTGGGTGGAACTCTTCCTGGCCCTGCGCGATGCCCCCGGTGGCGATGCCGCGCGCCGCGCCGCACACGACTGGCGCGAACGTCATCCCTCGCACCCGGCCGCGAATCTCCTGCCGGAACTGCTCGCCGCCTACCCGCTGGAGCCCCGGACTGCCGGCAACACGGTGGTACTGCTGCCACTGACCGGCGCCCTGGCAGAACCGGGACGAGCGGTCCTCGACGGCCTCCTGCGTGCCTGGTACGCGGGTCTCGGCGCGGACGGTCAGTTGCAGGTTCACGACACCCGGGGCGACCCGGACACTGCCACCAGGCTTTATCGCAAGGCCGTGGCCGATGGCGCCGACCGGATCATCGGCCCGCTGCAACGGGATGCGGTGGCCCGGGTCGCCGACCTGGAGACACTCGCCCCGACCACCTTGCTGAATCGCGCCGGTGTCGCGCGCGGGGCACCGGCGACCACCCTGGCACTGGATCCGGAGGAGGACGCGCGTGCGGTCGCCGACCGGGCCGCCCGTGCGGGCTGGACCCAGGCGCTCGGAATCATCCCCGAGGGCACGTTCGGCGACCGCGTCGCCAGCGCCCATCGCGAGGCCCTGCAGCGGCTGGACCTGACACCCCGCGAGAGCGAGCGCGTTCAGCCCGGCGCCGGCGATCTCAACCAGCAGATCGGCCAGGCCCTCGGGCTTGATCGCAGCCGGGCGCGTATCCGCGCGCTCCAGCAGCGCACCGGACTGGAACTGCAGGCGGACCCGCAGATCCGTGCCGACGTGGATCACCTGTTCGTTGCTGCGCCGGCGCGCGAGATGCGCCAGATCGTTCCACACCTGCACTTTCATGGTGCCAGCCACCTGCCGATCATGGCCACCGCGCATGCCTATCCCGGACATCCGGACGCCGGGCGCGACCGCGACCTGACCGGGATCGTGTTCCCGGATGCCCCGGCCCTGTTCCGCGCCGACGCGCCGTTCCGGCAGGATCCGCTGCCGCGCTTCGTGGCCTTGGGCAGCGACGCGCTGCACCTCGCGCTGTTGTCCGACGCCGCCAGCCGATCCCCGCACTACCAGCAGGCCGGCGAGGCCGGGCATTGGAGCCTCAACCCGTACACACGCGACTGGATCCGGGAACCGGCCTGGGCCCGCTTCGAGGACGGGGAACCACGCCTGCTCGCCCGCGACCGGAGCCGCTGAGCATGGGCCGTACCCAGACCACCGGCAACGCCGCCGAGACCCTCGCAGCCCGGCACCTGGAGGCGCACGGGTTGCGTATCCGGGCGCGCAACGTGCGCCGCCCCTGGGGCGAACTCGATCTGGTCGCGCAGGAACACACCACGCTGGTGCTGGTCGAGGTACGCAAACGCAGCCACCCGGGGTTCGGCGGGGCGGCCGCCAGTATCGACCGCGGCAAACGCGCACGCCTGCTGCGGTCCGCCGAAGCCTATCTCCAGGAACTCGACTGGCGCGGCCCGGTGCGCTTCGACGTCATCGCGGTGGATGGCGAAGATCGCGTCGACTGGCTGCAGGATGCCATTCAGGCGGAGCCTTCGTGAGCTCGCTGGCGCGCGAACTGGAGCGGTTGCTGCCGGAGGCCGACCGTCTGCTGGATCCGGCCGACTGCTGGTCCTACGGGGCCGACAACTCCAAGCTGCACGCGGTACCGGAGGCCGTCGCGTTCGCACGCGATGCGGAGACGGTCACCGAGCTGGTACGGCTGTGCCGACGGCTGAAGCAACCCCTGACCAGTCGCGGGCGCGGGACCGGAACCACCGGAGCGGCAGTCCCGGACCGCGGCGGCCTCGTGCTGTCGCTGGAACGCATGAACCGCATCCTGGAAGTGGACCCGGACAATCGCTGGCTGATCGCCGAGCCAGGCGTCACCAATGCGGCGGTGCAGGCAGCCGCCGGCGAACACGGCTTCTTCTGGCCACCGGACCCGACCAGCAGTGCCTACTGCACCCTCGGGGGCAACCTCGCCTACAATTCGGCCGGTCCGCACGCGGTCAAATACGGTACGCCGCGCGACAACACCCTCGGCCTGGCAGCGGTAGCCGGCACCGGGGAGGCATTCCGCACCGGGGTGCATACCACCAAGGGCGTGGTCGGGTATGACCTGACGCGCCTGCTGATCGGCTCGGAGGGCACCCTCGCCGTGCTCACCGAAGCCACTCTGCGCCTGACCCCGAAACCCGAGGCCACCCGCCTGATCCAGGCGATCTATCGCAGCGTCGGCGACGCGGCACGCGCGGTGGCACGCCTGATGCGGCGTAGCGAGATTCCCTCGGCGCTGGAGTTCATGGACCACAGCGCCATCGCGATGATTCGCGACTACGACCCGGACTGCCCGCTCCCGAGCGACGCGGGCGCCCTGCTGATGATCGAGACCGATGGCAGCCACGCCGGGATCGCCGCAACCACCGAAGGAATCCGGCGGGCGGCCGACGGCGATGGCTGTCTGCAGACCCGCAGCGCGGATACGCCGGAGGAGGCACAGGCCCTGTGGGCGGTGCGCAAGGCGCTCTCGCCAGCCCTGCGCACGGTGGCGCCGAAGAAGATCAACGAAGACGTGGTGGTGCCGGTCTCGCGCATCCCCGACCTGATCGCGGGGCTCGATCGACTGGGTCAGGAACACGGCATTACCATTGTGAACTTCGGCCACGCCGGCAATGGCAACATCCACGTGAACCTGCTGATCGACCCGGACGACCCGGCCGAAATGGCGGCCGCCGAGCGCTGCCTCGACGCGGTGTTCGAACTGGTGCTGGGCCTCGACGGCACGCTGTCCGGGGAACACGGGATCGGCCTGGTGAAGCGCGCATTCGTGGGCCGCGAACTGGACCCGGTGGCGCGCGCCCTGATGGCGGGCGTCAAACAGGTCTTCGACCCGGACAACATCCTCAACCCGGGCAAGGCACCCGGCCGAGACCGGCCTACTTGACCACTTTCAGGGCCGGGCCTTTCTTCTTCGGCGAGCTGTCCTGCCCGGTGTCCCCGCTGGGCCCTTCGTCCGGCCCCGGCTTGTCGGACGGGCCGTCGTCCTCCGGCCCGGGGCCCGGCTCGCTGCCGAACATCATGCCCTGGCCATTCTCGCGCGCGTAGACGGCCAGCACCGCCGCCATCGGCACATAGACGTCCATCGGCTTCCCGGCGAAACGCGCCGAAAATACCAGCGCGTCGTCACCGATGTTCAGGGCCTGCACCGCGGCGGGACCGATATTCAGCGTAATTTTGCCCTGTTCCACGAAGGCATCGGGCACCGTGGTGCCCTCGATGGTGGCGTCGACCAGGACATGCGGCGTAAAGCCGTTGTCCGTGATCCACTCCCACAGGGCCCGGAGCAGATAGGGGCGCGAGGAGGTCACAGCCGCAGCTCGCGCTCCGCCTCGGTGAGGCTGACCTGGAAGGATTCCCGCCGGCACACCCGTTCGGCATATTCCTCGATCGCGCGGGGCAGGGACGACAATTCGATTCCCACCGCCGGAAGGCGCCACATGACCGGCGCAATGGCACAGTCGACGATGCTGAACTCGTCGGAGAGGAAATACGGCTTGAGTTCGAAGATCTCCGCCGAGGCCACCAGGCTCTCGCGCAGGATCTTGCGCGCCTTGGTCAGCGCTGCCCCGGAGGCCTGCTGCACCGCGTCCAGGCCGTCATACCAGTCACGCTCGACGCGATAAAGCGCCAGCCGCGCGGCCGCCCGCGAGACCGGATCTACCGGCATCAGTGGCGGGTGCGGAAAACGTTCGTCCAGGTACTCGGTGATCACGTGGGTTCCATACAACGCCAGATCCCGGTCCACCAGGGTCGGGACCTCGTTGTAGGGATTGAGGTCGGACAGGTCCTCGGGCAGCTCGTCGGGCCCAAGGTTGACCACATCCACCGCGATGTCCTTCTCCGCGAGGATAATCCGCACGCGATGACAGCGCACACAGTCGTGGGCGGAAAACAGTGTCATGACAGAACGACGATTGGCGACCAGCGCCATGGCTTTCTCCCTAACCCAGCCTTGTGGCGAACCACGCCGGGCAGACGGTCAATGACGCCGGCGTCCGGGTCCACTCCGTGACCCGGACGCCGGCAACGGCTTCGGCCGCCTAGTGTACGTCTTTCCAGTACTCCTTTTTCAAGAAGTAGGCCAGGACGGTGAAGATCGCGAGGAAAATCAGCACATACAGGCCGATCCGCTGACGATCGAGCTGCATCGGCTCGCCCATGTACGACAGGTAGGTCACGATGTCGCGCACCGCGCGATCGTACTCGCTCGGGCTCATCGATCCCGAGCGCACCAGCTCCAGACGCTCGTTGCCGTCCTCGTCCTCGACCTTTTCCTGCCAGCCCTGCAGCTCCCACAGGATATGCGGCATGCCGACATTGTCGAAGACCTCGTTGTTGGCACCAAACGGGCGCGACTCGTCGATATAGAAGCTCTTGAGAAAGGTATAGACCCAGTCCTCGCCATTGATGCGCGTGGTCATGGTCAGGTCCGGCGGCTCGACACCGAAGACTTCTTCACCATAGGCATCGGTCATCGCGTTGGTCATCAGCGAGCCCGTACCCACCGGTTCACCATCCTCGTTGGTCATGAAGATGAAGTTCTCGGCCACCTGCTCCTCGGTCAGGCCGAGGTCGCGGCCCACCCGGTTGTAGCGCATGTACTGGGTACTGTGGCAGCCCATGCAGTAGTTCGTAAACAGCCTGGCACCGCGCTGCAGGGCCTCCTCGTTGGAGACGTCGATGTTGGCCGATTCGAGGTCGCCGTCGTAACCGGCGGCCGAGGCCGCCGGGACGGTGAGCACGGCCGCGAGGGCCAGGAAGGTCGTTGCAATCAGCGTTTTCATTACGAAGTCACCCTTTCCGGAACGGCACGGTCACGGCCCAGGCCACGCACGAACGCGGGGACCACCATGGTCACGAACAGATATACGGTCGGAATCAGCCAGGACCACATGATCAGATTCGCATTGCCCGAATCGAAGCGCGCGATGTCGTACAGGCTGTAGATCCCGACAAGCACCACGAACGCGATCAGGCTGAATACGACCGACCGTTCCTTGCTGAGGAACCACAGGAGGAAGTAGAACGCGAAATACACGGTTGCGAAGCGCAGGCTCATCTCGCTGATCTCGGTAGTGGCCTGCTGCAGGCCCAGCCAGCCCAGGGTCACGAAGGCCACTACGAACACCGTCAGGTTGAACTTGGCCGCGAACGAGCGATAGCGCAGCGACTTGACCGGGTTGCGATCGAGCCAGGGGATGAAGAACAGGATCATCACGGCACCGCCCATCGCGAGCACGCCGAGGAATGGATCCGGAACCGAGCGCAGCACCGAGTACATCGAGGTGAAGTACCACACCGGCGGAATCAGATCCGGGGTGACCAGCGGGTCGGCCGGGATCATGTTGTCCGGCTTCAGGAACTTCCCACCACCTTCAGGGAAGAAGAACATCACCGCGGCGAAGATCATCAGGAACACGCCGACGCCCACGAGATCCTTCACGGTGTAGTACGGGTGGAACGGAATACCGTCCTTCGGGATGCCGTTTTCGTCCTTGTTCTTCTTGATCTCGACACCGTCCGGGTTGTTCGAGCCCACTTCATGCAACGCGATGATGTGCGCGGCCACCAGCAGGATCAGCACCAGCGGCAGGGCCACCACGTGCAGCGCGAAGAAGCGGTTCAGCGTGGCGTCGGAGAGCAGGAAATCACCACGGATCCAGGTCACCAGGTCCGGGCCAATGTACGGGATGGTCTGGAACAGGTTCACGATCACCTGCGCGCCCCAGTAGGACATCTGGCCCCACGGCAGCAGGTAGCCGGCGAAGGCTTCAGCCATCAGCACCAGGTAGATCAGCACACCGAAGACCCAGATCAGCTCGCGCGGCTTTTTGTAGGAGCCGTACAGCAGTGCCCGGAACATGTGCAGATAGACGACCACGAAGAACATCGAGGCGCCGGTAGAGTGCATGTAGCGGATCACCCAGCCCCACTCCACGTCGCGCATGATGTACTCGACCGATGCGAACGCGAGTTCAGCATCGGGCTTGTAGAACATGGTCAGGAAGATGCCGGAGACGATCTGGATGACCAGCACCAGCAGCGCCAGCGAACCAAAGAAGTACCAGAAGTTGAAGTTCTTTGGTGCGTAATACTGCGCCAGATGTTCGTTCCACATCTGGGAGAGCGGGAAGCGGGCGTCCACCCAGCCCAGCACACCGCCCTGGATCTTGGTATCAGGATTGCTGGCCATTAGATCGCCTCCCCGTCTTCGTCTTCACCAATGACAAGCAAGGTATCGGTCCGATACATGTGCCGTGGAATCACCAGGTTGGTGGCGGCCGGCACGTTGCGGTACACACGGCCGGCGAGGTCGAAGCGCGAACCGTGGCACCCGCACAGCCAGCCACCCTGCCAGTCGGAGCCCATCTCGGGGTCGCCGATCTCCGGGCGATAGGTCGGAGAGCAACCCAGGTGCGTGCAGATTCCGATGACCACCAGGATCTCCGGCTTGCGCGAACGGAACTCGTTCTGCGCGTAGGCGGGCTGCTGGCTCTCGACCTCGGACTCCGGGTCACGCAGGCGGTCAGTGACCTCGGACAAACCGGCGATCATTTCGTCGGTGCGCCGGACCACCCAGATCGGCTGACCGCGCCACTCGACGCTGACCCGCTGGCCCGGCTCGACGGCGGACACATCGAATTCCACCGGGGCCCCGGCTGCCTGGGCACGCGCGCTGGGCTGCAAGGACGCCAGGAACGGTGTTGCCACCGCGGCCACGCCGGCCCCGCCAACGACCGAGGTCGCAGCGACGAGGAACCGGCGTCGGCCTCGGTTTACGCCTTGGTTTGCCATGTTTGTCTCTCCAAACAACGTGTTGAAATTAGGCTCGCGACTTTGCACCAGTACAGTGCAGTGCGCGCGG
>JBNJFQ010000006.1:0-26420 GCA_051747025.1 Pseudomonadota bacterium | reverse complement strand
CGGCCTCGGTTTACGCCTTGGTTTGCCATGTTTGTCTCTCCAAACAACGTGTTGAAATTAGGCTCGCGACTTTGCACCAGTACAGTGCAGTGCGCGCGGTGCCGCGCGCGGCGTCGTGAAGCGCCCGTGGCCGGGCGTAAAAATCGCAATAGAATTCCCGAACACGCTAATAAGGTCAAGTGCAGGCGGGCCGCCCGCGCCCTGCGGGGCACACGGAAACCAAGCCATAGTATGTTATAAGGTACTGAATTACCGACAAAAGTCGACCGTGAATTTCGGCCGAAGTCGGCGGGCCAGCTCAGGCGGGGTTATCGATGTCGATGAAACGGTGTTCCACGCCGAAGCATTGCGCGCACCACTCGCCCACCGCAGGTGCGCCATAGCGCTCCGTGGCATGGTGACCCGCCGCGTAATAGTGCACGCCCAGTTCGCGTGCCTCGTGGGTGGTCTGCTCCGAGATCTCGCCGCTGACGTAGGCGTCCACGCCCAACGCGGCAGCTTCGGTCAGCAGCGACTGGGCGCCGCCGGTGCACCAGGCGATCCGCCGGACCGGATGGTCACCGCCCGGTACCCACAGGGCCTCACGGCCGAGGATCGCGCTCAGATGGTCACGCAGTTCCGCCCCGGACATCGAACGGGCGGGGCGGCCATATTGCCCGACGCCGTCCTCGCGCAGCGTCCCCTCGACCGTGAAGTCCAGGTAGCGGGCGAGCTGGGCGTTGTTGCCCAGAGACGGGTGCGCATCCAGGGGCAGGTGATAGGCCACCAGATTGATCTCGTGCTGCAGGAGCCGTCGCAGGCGCTCGCGGCGCATCCCGGTCACCACCGATGGTTCGCCCTTCCAGAAGTAGCCATGGTGCACCAGGATCAGATCCGCGTCGGCCCCGATCGCCGCGTCGACCAGTGCCAGTGATGCCGTCACGCCACTGACGATCCGGCGAATCCCGGGACGCCCCTCCACCTGCAGGCCGTTCGGACAGTAGTCGCGAAAGCGTTCGGGCTCGAGTTCCGCGTCCAGCGCGCGTATCAGTTCGTCACGATCGATCAATGCAGAATCCCCGGATGGATAATTCTTCGGTATTATCGTCGATATGGTGAAATTCTCCCGCTTTCTTGCGCAAGCCGCCCTGACCGGGATAACGATTGCAGTCGTAATCGCGCTGTTCTTCCCGCAAGTGCTGGATCGCGACTCCGGAACCACGAACCTGCAGGTCGCGGATCCGAGCGACGCCACGGTTGCCAGACCCGGCTCGCCGGCCAGCTACGCCGACGGCGTTGCCCTGGCAGCGCCCGCAGTGGTCAACATCATGGCGTCGCGTTCGATCGACGACCCCGCCGGGCGTCAGCTTGGAGAGTTTTTCGGGCAGCCATCGCCTCCCGGCGAGGACGAACAGGCGAGCCTCGGTTCCGGCGTGATCATGACCGATCGCGGCCACATCCTGACCAATCACCACGTGATCGAGGAAGCTGAAGCCATCGCGGTGGGCCTGGCAAATGGCGACGCCCATCCGGCGGAGATCATCGGCATTGATCCGGACACCGACCTCGCGGTGCTGCGCGTACACGCCCCCGATCTGCCGGTGGCGACCATCGGCCATTCCAGCGACCTGCGGGTCGGGGACGTGGTCCTGGCCATCGGCAACCCCTTCGGGGTCGGCCAGACTGTCACCCAGGGGATCGTCTCCGCCACCGGACGCAACCGGCTCGGCATCAACACCTTCGAGGACTTCATCCAGACCGACGCGGCCATCAACCCCGGCAACTCCGGCGGCGCCCTGATCAACGCCCATGGTGACCTGGTCGGCATCAACACCGCGATCTTCTCGCGCTCCGGTGGATCCCACGGCATCGGCTTCGCGATTCCCGTGGACCTCGCCCGCGACGTAATGACCGAGATCCTGGAACAGGGCTATGTCGCGCGCGGCTGGCTGGGTATCGAGGTCCAGGCAATGAACCCCGAACTGGCCGACTCGTTCGGCCTGGACACCGTACGGGGGGTGCTGGTCGCCGGGGTGCTGCGCCAGGGACCGGCCCAGGAGGCAGGACTGGAACCCGGCGACGTGATTACCCACCTCGCCGGCAAGCGCGTCGACAGCCCTCGCGAGGCCCTCAACGCGATCGCGCGCACCAAGCCCGGCGAACACCTGGAGGTACAGCTCCGTCGTGATGGCGAGGCCCGCACCCTCGAGGCCACCGTCGCCCAGCGCCCGATCTGATCGCGGCCCGCGCGGGCGCCCAGCGGCGGGCTCGGGCCTTCGGCCCGACCGTGGCGGGCCGAAGGCCCGAGCCCGGGTGTTTACGTGCCTTCGGTCTGACGGCCTGCCCGGCGCTCACTCGCGAGCGCGTGCTCCAGCGCCGCCAGAAACGCATCGTTCTCGTCAGGGCGACCGACGGTCACACGCAGGCAATCCGCGAGAAGTGGATGCGCCCGGCCGACGTCCTTGATCAGGATCCCGGCCTCGCGCAGGGCGGCAAACGTCGCTTGCCCCCGCCCGTCGCGCGCCCGGAACAAAATGAAATTCGCCTGACTGGGAAACACATGCTCAACGCCCACGGTCGCCGTCAGGCGCCCGGCCAGGCGGCCACGCTCCTCAATGATCCCGCGCGCCTGCGCATCCAGCGCCTCGCGATGCTCCAGGGCGAAGGCCACCGAGCGCTGGGTCAGGGTGTTGATGTTGTACGGCAGGCGCAGGCGATCCAGTGCATCGATCCAGGCCGCGGTGCCGGCCAGATAGCCAAGCCGCGCGCCGGCCAGTCCCAGCTTGGAGACCGTGCGCATCACCATCAGGCCATCATTCTCGCCGACACGCGCGAGGAAGCTGTGCGCGGCGAACGGGGCATAGGCCTCGTCGACCACCGTGACCCCCGGGTTCTCGGAGACGATGGCCTCTACCGTCGCGGCATCGTCCAGCGTCCCGGTAGGATTGTTCGGGTAGGCGAGAAACACCAGCGCCGGGTTATGCTCGGCCAGCGCCGCGCGCATCGCCTCGAGGTCCAGGGTGAAGTCCGCGTTCAGGGGAACGCCGATGAATGGCACGCCCAGCGCACGGGCCAGCACGCCGTACATCACGAAGGTCGGCTCCGGCGCCAGCACCGGACGCCCGGAACCCGCCACCGCCGTGATCAGGATCTGGATCAGCTCGTCGGAGCCGTTGCCGAACATCAACCCGGCGGCCTCGGGAACACCGTGGACGGCACGCACCTGTGCGGCCAGGCCCAGTGCCTGGGCGTCGGGATAGCGGTTCAACTGCGGGTCGCGCAGAGCCGCCAGCCAGGCGTCTTCCAGGTCCCCCGGCCAGGGATACGGGTTCTCCATCGCGTCCATCTTGATCAGCCCGGTCGCGTCGGCCACCTGGTAGGCCGGCTGCGCCAGCACCTCCGGGCGCATCAGGGCATCCGGGGTCCGGGTCGCGCGGGTGGTCATCGGCTGCGCAGTTCAGCGGAGCGGGCGTGGGCGGCGAGCCCCTCGCCATGCGCCAGCGTGGCAGCGGTATCGCCCAGCTTGGCCGCGCCCTCGGCCGAGCAGTGGATGATGCTCGAACGCTTCTGGAAGTCGTACACGCCCAGCGGCGAGGAGAAGCGCGCGGTACGCGAGGTCGGCAGCACGTGGTTGGGGCCGGCGCAGTAGTCGCCCAGGGCCTCGGAAGTATAGCGGCCCATGAAGATCGCACCGGCGTGGCGCAGCCCGGCATCCAGCATCGCCTGCGGGTCGGCCACCGACAGCTCCAGGTGCTCCGGGGCGATGCGGTTGGCGACCGCGACGGCCTCGGCGGAATCGCGCACCTTCACCAGCGCGCCGCGCTTGTCGAGGCTGGTGCGAATGATCTCGGCGCGCGGCATCTCCTCCAGTAGCCGATCCATGGCCTCGGCCACGCGGTCGAGGAAGGCGTCGTCCCAGGCCAGCAGGATGGACTGGGCCTGTTCGTCGTGCTCGGCCTGGGAGAACAGGTCGGCCGCGATCCAGTCCGGATCGGTCTCACCATCGCAGACCACCAGGATCTCGGACGGGCCGGCGATCATGTCGATGCCGACCGTGCCGAACACCTCGCGCTTGGCCGCGGCGACAAAGATGTTGCCGGGGCCAACGATCTTGTCCACCGCCGGGATCGTCTGCGTCCCGTAAGCCAGCGCGGCCACCGCCTGGGCGCCCCCCACGGTGAACACACGGTCCACACCGGCCACCGCGGCCGCGGCCAGCACCAGATCGTTCAGTTCACCGCCCGGAGCGGGCACGACCATCACCAGCAACTCGACGCCGGCGACCTTGGCGGGGACCGCGTTCATCAGCACGGAGGAGGGGTAGGCCGCCTTGCCCCCGGGGACGTACAGGCCGACCGAGTCCAGCGCGGTCACGCGCTGGCCAAGAACGGTGCCGTCCTCGTCGGTGAAGTCCCAGTCCTGCATGAGCTGGTGTTCGGCGTAGCGGCGGATGCGACCGGCCGCGGCCTCCAGCGCCTTGCGCTGCCCCGGCGGGATCGATTCCAGTGCGGCCTGCAGACGGTCGTGCGGGATCTCCAGATCCGCGACCGCAGCCCGCTCCAGACGGTCGAATTTCGCGGTATAGCGCAGCACCGCAGCATCGCCCTCGGAGCGCACCGCGCCCAGGATCTCGTCGACCGCATCCCGCACACCGGTATCGGCAACGGATTCCCAGGACAGCAGCTGCTCCAGGGCCTGATCGAAATCGGGCTCCCGGGTATCAAGTCGGGCAATGGATGGCATAACTCACTCCTTGCACACGACGCCTCGCGTCATGCGGGTATTTCAGAATGCGGTTCAGGCCGGCACAGCCACCCTGTGCCGTTCCCGCACCGCCTCCGCCAGCAAGCGCAGGGAACGTTCGGTATCGTCCCAGCCCATGCAGGCGTCGGTAATGCTCTGGCCGTAGGTCAGCGGCTTGCCGGGCTGGATATCCTGGCGCCCCCCCTTCAGGTGGCTTTCCAGCATCACGCCCATGACGCGCTGCTCCCCGCCCCGGATCTGTCCCGCCAGATCCTGCACCACCTCGACCTGGCGCGCCGGATCCTTGCGGCTGTTGGCATGGCTGCAATCCACCATCACCTTCTCCGGCAGCTCCGCCATCCGCAACTGGGTGCAGGCCTCCTCGATGCTCGCGGCATCGTAGTTCGGCTCCTTGCCGCCGCGCAGGATGATATGGCAGTCCTCGTTGCCGCTGGTGGAGAAGATCGCCGAGCGCCCCGACTTGGTCACCGACAGGAAGTGGTGCGGCCGTGACGCGGAACGGATCGCGTCGATCGCTACCCGCAGGCTGCCGTCGGTGGAGTTCTTGAAACCCACCGGGCAGGACAGGCCGGAGGCCAGTTCGCGGTGGACCTGGCTCTCGGTAGTGCGCGCGCCGATTGCGCCCCAGGCGACCAGGTCCGCGATGTACTGCGGGCTGATCAGGTCCAGGTACTCGGTCGCCGCCGGCATGCCCTTGACCGCCAGATCGCGCAGCAGCCCGCGTGCCACGCGCAGGCCCTTGTTGATATGGAAGCTGCCGTCCAGATCCGGGTCATTGATCAGGCCCTTCCAGCCCACCGTGGTGCGTGGCTTCTCGAAGTACACCCGCATCACGATGTGCAGGGCGTCGGAGAGCTCTTCGCGCAGGGTCTTCAGGTGGTCGGCATAATCCAGTGCCGCGTGCACGTCGTGGATCGAACAGGGCCCCACAATTACCTGCAGGCGATCGTCCTCGCTATGCAGGATACGATGGCAGGCCTGGCGCGCGTGAAACACGGTATCCGCCGCCGCGTCGGTCATCGGCAGCTCGTCGCGCACGGTATCGGGGGCAGAGACCTCCTGGATCTCGCGGATTCTCAAGTCGTCGGTATCGGCGGTCATGTCGTTTCCGGATCTACGGCGTCGCGGTCACGGGCATTACCGCCGCCCGCAGACCCTCGACCAGATTTTGGATGGTTCCATGTCGCATCTTCATGGCTGCCTGGTTCACGATCAACCGGGAACTGATGGGGGTAATCAGTTCCAGCGGCTCCAGGCCATTGGCCTTGAGGGTGTTCCCGGTATCCACCAGGTCCACGATGTAGTCGGCCAGCCCGACCAGCGGCGCCAGCTCCATCGAGCCGTACAGCTTGATGATCTCGACCTGGCGCCCCTGCTCGGCAAAGTAGCGCTGGGTAATGTTCACGAACTTGGTGGCGATCCGCAGGCGCTGCTGCGGATCCGGCTCCTGCCCCGGGCGCCCGGCCAGCATCAGCCGGCAGCGGGCGATACCCAGATCCAGCGGCTCGTACAGTCCGGTCGCCCCGTGCTCCATCAGCACGTCCTTGCCGGCCACCCCGACCTGCGCCGCGCCATGCTGCACATAGGTCGGCACGTCGGTCGCGCGCACCACCACGATCTTCACGTCCTCGCGCGTGGTGTCCAGGATCAGCTTGCGCGTGCGCTCCGGGTCCTCCAGCAGCTCGATCCCCGCGCTGGCCAGCAGCGGCAGGGTATCCTCGAGGATACGCCCCTTGGACAGGGCGATGGTCAGGGAATTCGGGTCCATCATGGCGGGTGTCGATCCGTGTCTGGATGGGTTTCGGCTCAGACCGGCTCGCGGCGAATCACCGCCCCGATCTGACTCAGTTTCTCCTCGATACACTCGTAGCCGCGATCGATATGGTAGATCCGGTCGACCTCGGTCTCGCCCTCGGCCAGCAGCCCGGCGATGATCAGGCTGGCCGAAGCACGCAGATCGGTCGCCATCACCGGCGCACCGATCAGGTGCTCCACGCCGCGGACGATGGCGGTATTGCCCTCGATGGTGATATCCGCGCCCATGCGCTGCAGTTCCAGGGCATGCATGAAGCGATTCTCGAATACCGTCTCCACCACCGATCCGGTGCCCGTACCCACCGCATTCACCACCATCATCTGTGCCTGCATATCGGTCGGGAACGCCGGAAACGGCGCCGTACGGAAATTCACCGCACGCGGCCGGCGTCCTTCCATGTCCAGCTCGATCCAGTCCGGACCGGTCTCGACCCGCGCACCCGCCTCGATCAGCTTGGCCAGCACCGCATCCAGCAGCTCCGGACGGGTATTGCGGGCACACACCCGGCCGCGGGTCGCCGCCGCCGCGGCCAGAAAGGTCCCGGTCTCGATACGATCGGGCATCACGTCGTATTCGCAGCCCTGCAAGCGGCGTACCCCCTCGACCCGGATGGTATCGGTGCCCGCGCCGTGGATACGCGCACCCATCGCAGTCAGGCAGTCGGCGAGATCGATCACCTCCGGCTCGCGCGCGGCATTCTCGATCAGGGTCTCCCCCTCCGCCAGGGTGGCCGCCATCAGCAGGTTCTCGGTGCCGGTCACCGTTACCTGGTCGAACACCACCCGCGCGCCCTGCAGGCGCCTGGCCCGAGCGCGGATATAGCCGCCGTCCACACTGATCTCCGCCCCCAGGGCCTCCAGCCCGCGCAGGTGCAGATTCACCGGCCGCGAGCCGATCGCACAGCCCCCGGGCAGCGACACCTCGGCCTCGCCGAAGCGGGCGAGCAGCGGCCCCAGCACCAGGATCGAGGCACGCATGGTCTTTACCAGGTCGTAGGGCGCCACGCACTGGTTCAGGGTGGTGGGGTCGATCTCGATGCGCATGCGCTCGTTGACCGTCAGGCTCACGCCCATCCGCCCGAGCAGCTCCATGGTGGTAGTTACGTCCTGCAGATGCGGGACGTTGCCAATGGTCATCGGACTGTCCGCCAGCAACGTGGCGGACAGGATCGGCAACACGGCGTTCTTGGCCCCGGAGATCCAGACCTGGCCCTCCAGCGGCCGGCCTCCGGTGATGATCAGCTTGTCCATGGGGTGCCCGGGTTATGCCACCGAACCGACCACGGCCCGGCGAAACGCCCCATCATAACGAAACTGGCCTGGCCACGCCGCCCCGCCCCGTCACATTCGCGCACCATGCGCACTCCTGCGGCCCAAGCCCCGGAACCGGAAACCGCAGGAGGCGAGCCCTCGCAGTCAGGCAGAGGCCCGCGCCGCAGAATCCGTGATGATGTCCTCCAGATCGTACAGCTCCAGCAACGGCGCCAGGTCCTCCGGGATCGGCTCGAACACCAGTGTTTCACCACGCTCGCGGGCACGGCGCCACAGCGTCACCAGGAAGGCGACCCCGGCACTGTCGATGCGTTCGACCGCGGAAAGGTCGACCCGCGCATGCTCCGGCAGGGTCATCGCCCGCTCGCGCAGGCATCGGTCCAGTGCGGCCACGCTGGTCAGGGTCAGCGGCCCGGACAGGCGCAGCCCCGCCGAATCGATCTCCAGGCGGGCCTCGCTCACTGATCCACCTCCGCGGCGACGTCTCCGACCGCCTCCTCGATCAACTCCTCGTCTCCGTCCTCCAGGCGCTCGATCAGGGCGTCCAGGCTTTCGCGGTTGATCTCGGTATTGAAGCGACTGCGGAAATTGCCGACAAAGCTCAGGCCCTCGGCCTCGACGTCAAACACCTTCCAGGCACCGTTGACCGGGCGCAGGCGGTAGTTCACCTGGATGTTGGACTCCCCCGAACCCATCACGATCTCGGTGGCCACCACCGCCATGCGCTCATCCTGGCGCGAGCGCCGCTCGATCACACGCACCTCCTTGTCCAGGTGATCGGCCAGTTGCACGCCATACGCCTGCAGCAAGGTCCGGGTAAAGGCTGCAGTAAAGCGTTCGCGCTGCTCCGGCGAGGCCTCGCGCCAGTGCGTAGCCAGCACCAGACGCGCCATGCCGTCGACATCCACGTTCGGCAATACCTGCTCCTCGATCACGCCGATGATGTAATCGGGGTCCTCGCGGGAGCGCTCTTCGTTATTGCGCAGCACCTCGAACACTTCGTCGACCGACTGCTGGATCATCTCCACGGGGCTGTCCGCGGCCGTGCCGGCAGCCGGCCAGACCAGCGCCAGCAGCAGGGAAAGCGCGGCGAGAGAGGAGGAAAGGCGGGGCTTGTTCATCATCAGCTTGCACCCTCGGTATCGGTTGGAACGGATGCGCCTGGCGGGCGCGGTTCAGTCGTTACCCATATTAGTCATGAAGCGGCCAATCAGGTTCTCCAGCACCACCGCGGACTGGGTCAGGAAGATCTCGTCGCCCTCGCGCAGGGTTTCGAGATCTGCGCCCGGCTCCAGTGCGATGTACTGCTCGCCCAGCAGCCCGGCGGTCTGGATCGCGGCCTGGGTATCCATCGGCAGATAGTCATGCTCGGAGCGGATGGCCAGCTTGACCTCGGCCTCGAAGCGTTCCGGGTCGTAGCGGATGTCGGCCACCCGGCCGATCCGCACCCCGGAGACCGTCACCGGTGCGCGCGTCTTCAGGCCACCAACGTTCGAGAAGTACGCAGTTACCGTATAGGTGTCGCGGTCGTGATAGTCGGTCACGTTGCTGACCTGGATCGCCAGGTAGAACAGCGCGCCGATCCCCAGCAGGACGAACACCCCCACCGCCAGCTCGAAGAAACGTACCTTCATGTCCTGCTTCCTTGATCAGTTGCCACCGAACATCAGCCCGGTCAGGATGAAATCCAGGCCCAGTACCGCCAGGGACGAGACCACCACCGTCTGGGTGGTCGCACGCGAGATGCCCTCGGCGGTCGGGGTCACGTTAAACCCCTGAAACACAGCGATCCAGGTCACCACGAACCCGAACACGATGCTCTTGATCACCCCGGAGAGCACGTCCTCGTTCCAGTCGGTGGCCGCCTGCATCTGCGAGAAATAGGCCCCGCTGTCCACGCCCAGCAGTCCCACTCCTACCAGATAGCCGCCGATCACCCCGACCGCGCTGAACAGCGCGGCCAGCAACGGCATCGACACGAATCCGGCGACGAAGCGCGGAGCAAAGATCCGACGGTAGGGATTGACCGCCATCATCTCCATCGCCGAGAGCTGTTCGGTGGTCTTCATCAGGCCCAGTTCCGCGGTCAGGGCAGAACCGGCGCGCCCGGCAAACAGCAGCGCAGTCACCACTGGCCCCAGCTCGCGTACCAGCGACAGTGCCACCACCCCGCCGAGTGCCTCGGCGGCGCCGAAATTGACCAGTGTGATGTAGCCCTGATAGCCGAGCACCATGCCCACAAACAGGCCGGAGACCACGATAATCAGCAGCGAACGCACGCCCACCGAGTAGAGCTGGGCGACGCTGAGCCGGAACCGGCGTACCACCACATCCAGGCTCGCGAGCACCTTCAGCAGGAACACGAAGGCCCGCCCCAGGATCCCCAGCGCGTCCAGGGTGGCGCGCCCCAGCCGCGCGATCGCATCAGTCATCGCGGCGCCTCCCGGCTTCCAGCAGGTCATCGCGATAGGCGGCGCCGGGATAATGGAACGGCACCGGACCATCCGGACGCCCCTGCAGGAACTGCGCGCTCCAGTCGGAGGCACGCGCCTCGAGTTCATCCGGCGCACCGGCGTCCACCACCCGCCCGTCGGCGATCAGCACCACATGATCGGAGATCGCCATCGCCTCGGTCACATCGTGCGAGACCAGCACGCTGGTCAGGCCCAGACGCTCGTTGGTCTGCTGGATCAGGGTCACGATCTGGCCCATGGTGATCGGGTCGAGCCCGGTGAACGGCTCGTCGTACAGAATCAGGCCCGGATCCAGAGCGATCGCCCGCGCCAGGGCCACGCGCCGCGCCATGCCCCCGGACAGTGACGCGGGCTCGAGGTCGCGCGCCGCGCGCAGCCCCACCGCCTCCAGCTTAAGCAGCACCAGGGTACGCAGGATGTCTTCCGGAAGATCGGTATGCTCGCGCAACGGAAACGCGACATTCTCGAACACCGACAGGTCGGTCAGCAGCGCCCCGCTCTGGAACAGCATCCCCATGCGCTTGCGCAGCGCATACAACCGCCGCGTGGACAGCCGCGCGACCTCCTGGCCATCGACCCAGATGCGTCCCTTGGAGGGGCGCAGCTGACCGCCGATCAGGCGCAGCAGGGTGGTCTTGCCGGCCCCGCTGGGTCCCATCACCGTGGTCACCCGACCGCGCGGGACGCTCATCGACAGGCCGTCGAAGATCCGCTGGGCCCCGCGCCGGAACTCGAGGTCCTCGATCACGATATGCGGGGTTTCCGTATCGGTGACGGTTTCGTTCACAACCCTGTCCTTGCCATTGCTGTCCGGAGTCTGGAGGCCCCCTCCCGGGGCGTCAAACCGGGTGCCATCAGGCGGCGCCCAGCAACCGGGCGATCGTGCGGACATCGCTCAGGCGTTCGGGCCGGGTGCGCAGGAACACCGGGGTATCTCCCGCTCCGCCAGCCGCGATGACCCCCTCCACCAGTTCACGCCAGCCAGCCGCGCCGGGATTGGGCTCGGGATCGACCACCCAGGCTCCGCCCGGCGCCCCCGCGCAGTCCCCTGCCAGTGGACAGAAACGCGCCCCCCGGGCGCGCGGCAGGGTCTGCACCCGCCCCGGCCCGGCCAGACACAGCGCCGCGAGCCCGGCCGCATCCAGGGCCGCGCGCAATTCGACTGCCCGGGCTCCGTCTTCCTCGGCCACCACGACCCCTTCCAGACGCCCGCCGAGCACGCCGGACAGCTCGTCGCAGGTCGCGACCCCGGTCGCGACCGCCAGACCCGGCGGCCATTCCAGCCACAGCTTCAATGCCTCGGGCACCACCTCGTCCCAGTCGCCGAACGCGGCCCCGGCCTCCCCGGGCCACAGCCGCGCGGGCAACAGCAGGCGACGGTAGTAATGGGCGTAATACGCGAGCTGCCAGTCCTCCGGCAGATCGTCCGGGAAAAACTCGTCCCATTCCGGTGTCCCGGGCTCGGCCACCGCCACCGGCTGCAACTGCAGGCCCGTACTCGTCTCGCTCATCGCCTTGCTCCCCGGGGCATAGATGCATGCCTCCCTGGTTCACCTCTTCTCCAGACCTCATCCCGTCCGGCCATCTTGTGCCGGCCCGCCGCGCGCGGCACAGTTCCGCCATGCGCTTCGACCTGTTCCACGAACTCTCACTCCCGGAATTCCTGCCGCTCACCGAAGGCGAGGTCATCGAGCAGACCCTGCAACTGTGGGAGCTCGCCGACCGCCTCGGCTTCGGCACTGCCTGGCTGGTGGAACATCACCTGATGCCGGGCCTGTCGCACAGTACCGCACCTGACCTGGTGCTGGCCGCCGCCAGCCAGCGCACCCGCACGCTGCGCCTGGGACTCGGCGTGGTCCCGCTGCCCTACCACCACCCGCTGCGGGTGGCACAGCGCGCAGGCATGCTGGACCAACTCTCCGGCGGGCGCCTGGATCTGGGTATCGGGCGCGGCTTCTCGCCGCGCGAATATGCCACATTCGGCGCCGAGATGAGCGAGTCCCGTGCACGCGTCGATGCCGGCCTCGACGCCCTGCGCCAGGCCTTCGCCACCGGCCGCATCACCCAGAACGGGCCATTCCATCACCTGGACGACGTACCCGTGATGCCGCGCCCGGTGCAAAACCCGCATCCCCCGATCTGGACTGCTGCGGTCAGCCCGGAATCCTTTGCCTGGGCGGCTCAACAGGGTATTGGCGCGCTGGCCGGACCGTTCAAGCCCTGGCAGATGATCCGCGAAGACATCCGCCTGTATCACGAAGCCTGGGACGCGTCGCGCACGGACGTCGCGCACCCGCCCCGGGTCGGCATGACCCTGGGGGTACTGTGCCTGCCGGACGGCAAGCGCGCCCGGCGCGAGGCCAAGCCGGCCTTCGAGTGGTTCTACCGTCACATGTTCCAGCAGACCCTGCCGGTGCTGGAGCGCCTGATCGAGGGCTACGACTACTACCGCTCGCTGGGCCGTTTCCGCCACCTGGTCAAGGCCGGGATCAACCTGAAGGTCCTCGACATGCTCGGCATGACCCTGGTCGGCACTCCGGCCGAATGCCGCACACGCATCGAGGAACTGCGCGCCGCCGGGGTCGACCAGGTACTGCTGGCATTCGGTGCCGGGGCGGTCCCGCAGGCCCTGGCGGAAGAATCGCTGCGCTGTTTCGCCGAAGAGGTCATGCCCGCCTTCCACGACAGCGCCTGCGCGGCGCCCTGAGCGCAGGATGCAGGTCGCCGTCACCGGCGCTGCCGGGCGCCTGGGCCAGGTCCTGCTGCCTGCCCTGGCCCGTGCCCCCACCATCACCCGAATCCTCGCGCTGGACCGCCAGCCACTCGCCACACTGGGCACCAGCACGCCGGTCGAGACCCGCACCCTGGCGCTCGACGAGCTGCAGCCCGCGACCCTCGCCGGCACCGACACCCTGATCCATCTCGCCTTCCAGCTGATGGGCGGGCACGGCGGCCCCCGGCGGCACGACCGCGAATGGGTCCGGCAACAGAACGTGGGCCTGGCACGGCACGTCTTCGCCGCCGCGATCGCGGCCGGGGCCCGACACCTGGTCTTTCTGTCCAGCGCCGCGGTCTACGGGCCGTGGCCGGACTCGCCCCGGCCGCTGCGCGAGGACCACCCCGCACGCCCGCGCTTCCCCTATGCCCGCGACAAGGTCGCGGTGGAGGAGGCCCTGCGCGCACTGGGTGCGCACCATCCCGAGGTCCGCATCACCATCCTGCGCCCGCCGGCGATCGTCGGTCCGCATGCCCACCCGTTGCTGCAGCGCATCGCACGCGGGCGCCTGTACCCGGCCGGCCACGGCCAACCGGTGCAGATCCTGTGGGAGGACGACGCCGCGGATGCCATCGTGCGCGTCGTCACCGGCACCATCGCCGGGACCTTCAACCTGGCCACTGGCCCGGCCTGGTCGTTGCGCGAGATGGCACAGCATCGACGCCGCTGGGCAGTGCCGCTGCCGCTGCCCCTGATCCGTGCCCTGCACCCGCTGGCCTGGCGCCTGAGCGCGGCCGCCGGGGACCCCGGCTGGGTACAGGGCCTGGACGGCCCGCTGGAACTGGATTGCAGGCGTGCCCATACCCAACTCGGCTGGACCCCGCACGTCTCCACCCCCGAGTGCCTGGAGAGACTTCGATCCACCCGCACACCCACAACCCCCGCCCCGTAGGAGGCGAACCCCCTCGCCGATCGGGCCCAACCAGTGCCCCCATCGCCCAGAGGGCTGGGCTCCTGATATGGATCGCATCGCAACCATCTGTGCGAAAAGGCTCTTTCTTTTTTGGCGCCGATATTGCCCAGTCCCGAGGACTTCATGGATCGCGATGCGATCCATGGGGTCTACACGCCAGAGGCCCTGGAACCCTGCAGGAATCGGCCTCGTCGGTGAACCAGCGCCAGGTCTGTCCCCAGGCAGGCGCTGCAGGCGCGGGGGATCCCCGGGGATCGGGTACAATGCGAGCCCCGCATACCCCTGTCTCCTGTTTCGCGAGTTGCGCATGTCCCTGGCATTGCCCCTGCTGGCCGTGATTGGCGGCCTGATCGTCCTGACCTGGAGCGCCGACCGTTTCGTGTTCGGCGCCTCGGCCCTGGCCCGCAACCTCGGGGTCACCCCGCTGCTGATCGGGCTGACCGTGGTCGCGTTCGGGACCTCGGCCCCGGAGATCGTGGTCTCGATCCTCGCCAGTGTGCAGGGCAATCCGGGCCTGGCAGTCGGCAATGCGCTCGGCTCCAACATCGCCAACATCGCCCTGGTCCTGGGGACCACCGCCCTGATTCTGCCGCTGACCATCAGTCACGGCCTGGTCTGGCGCGAACTGCCGATCCTGCTCGGTACCAGTGTGGTGGTACTGTTGCTGCTGCTCGACGGGGTTCTCGGCCGGTTCGAGGGGGCCTTTCTGCTGGCCGGGCTGGCCGCGTTCACCACCTGGGTGATCCTTGCCGGCCGGCGCGCCCAGCAGACCGCCGACGGGACCCCCCCGGAGTTTGCGCAGGCTCAGGTTGCCGCCGTCCCGGAGGCAACCCCCATGCGTCCCGCGCTGGCCTGGCTGGCGGTCGGCCTGCTGCTGCTCCTGGGCAGTAGTCAGGCGCTGGTATGGGGAGCGGTGGAGATCGCCGAGGCGCTGGGCGTCAGCGATCTGGTGATCGGCCTGAGCATTATCGCAATCGGCACGAGCCTGCCGGAGCTGGCGACCTCGGTCGCCGCCGCGCTGCGCCGCGAGGCCGGGCTGGCGATCGGCAACGTGATCGGTTCCAATCTGTTCAACCTGCTGGCGGTGCTTGCGATTCCCGGTCTGTTGGCCCCGCTGGCAGTGGAACCAGCGGTGCTGACCCGCGACTACCCGGTGATGCTGGGCCTCACCGCATTGCTGTTCGTACTCGCGCTGGGCAGTCACAGGCGGATCCGGCGCTGGCATGGCGCCCTTCTCCTGGCGCTGTTCACGGGCTACCTTGTATATCTGGGATTCACGGCGACCTCATGACCTTCAACCCCGACACGACCCGAGCGCTGGCCCTCGCCGTACTGCAGAACGAGGCGGAGGCCGTGCATCAGCTCCAGGAGCGCATCGACGCCGCATTCCTGCGCGCCTGCCAATTCATCCTCGGCTGTCGCGGCCGAGTGGTGGTCACCGGCATGGGCAAATCCGGGCATATCGGCAACAAGCTGGCCGCGACCCTGGCCTCCACCGGGACCCCGGCGTTCTTCGTCCACCCGGGCGAGGCCAGCCACGGCGACCTGGGCATGATTACCCGCGACGACGTGGTGATCGCGCTGTCCAACTCCGGCGAGACCGACGAGATCCTCACCATCCTCCCACTGATCCGGCGCCTCGACGTGCCGCTGATCGCGATGACCGGCAACCCTGGCTCGCGCCTCGGTCGCGACGCCAGCGTGCACCTTGATGTGAGCGTGGAACGCGAGGCCTGCCCACTGGGGCTGGCTCCGACCTCCAGCACCACCGCCGCGCTGGCGATGGGCGATGCGCTGGCAATCGCGGTGCTGGATGCACGGGGCTTCACTGCCAACGACTTCGCCCGCTCCCATCCCGGTGGACGCCTCGGGCGAAGGCTGCTGATCCATGTCGCGGACATCATGCACACCGGCGACGCGATCCCGCGCGTCGCACCTGCTACCGGGCTGAAAGACGCCCTGTTCGAGATCACCCGCAAGGGCCTGGGCCTGGTGATCGTCTGTGACGACGACCAACGGATCCAGGGGGTCTTCACCGACGGCGACCTGCGCCGCACCCTGGACCGCGGCCACAGCCTGGACGCCCTGACCATCGGCGAGGCGATGACCCCCGGCGGCCATACCGCGCGTCCGGAATGGCTCGCGGTCGAGGCCCTGGAGATGATGGAGAGCCGGCGCATCAACGCCCTGCCGGTCGCCGACGACCAGCAGCGCCTGCTGGGTGTCATCAACATGCACGACCTGCTGCGCGCGGGGGTGGCCTGATGCCGCTCGACCCCGAGGCTCTGCATGCGGCGCAGCAGGCGGTCCGCCTGCTGATCCTGGACGTGGATGGCGTGCTGACCGACGGCAGCCTGTTCCTGGGCGACGGCGGCGAACAGTACAAGGCCTTCCACAGCCGCGACGGCCACGGCATCCGCCTGGCGCTGGACGGCGGCCTGGAGGTCGCCGTGCTGACCGGCCGCACCTCGGCGGTGGTCGAGCACCGCATGCGCGACCTCGGCGTGGCGCACCTGATCCAGGGGCGCCGCGACAAGGGCGCCGCCCTGCACGAACTGCTGGCCGCCACCGGCCACGCCCCCGCCGCGGCCGCGTTCGTCGGCGACGACATTGTCGATCTCCCGGCGATGCGCCGGGTCGGCCTGGGCATTGCGGTCGGCGATGCCCACCCGCTGACCCGCGAGCACGCCCACTGGGTCACCCGTGCGCACGGCGGCCGCGGCGCCGTGCGCGAGATCTGCGAGGAACTGCTGGAGGCCCAGGGCCGACTGCAGGACCTGCTGGCCGCGTATCTGGCATGAGCCGGACCCCGCCCCGCATACGCGCCCTCGCGATCGCGATCGCATTGTACCCCCCGATCGTCGCAGCGCAGACCGCCCCCGTGCCGGAGGGCGAACCCACCCTGGAGGTGACGCGCTTCACCCTTCACGCGACCGACGCGAGCGGCCAGCCCAGCCACTATCTGGAGGGCTCCCGCCTGCGCGAGTTCGGACGCAACGGCCCGCAGTACATCGACGACCCACGCCTGGACCTGCTGGACGCCCGTGGCCTGGAATGGCGCTGGACCGCACCCGAGGCGCTGTACCTTCGCGACCAGGCCCGACTGAACCTGTTCGGCCCCACCCACGGTCTGCAACCGGCGCGCGACGACCGGGTCCGCACCGAGATCGACAGCCGCGACGTGCAGGTGGACACCGACAACCTGGTCGCTACCAGCGAACAACCGGCCACGCTGCGCCAGCCCGGGCTGCTGCATTCCGGGGTCGGCCTGCGCCTGGACTCGCGGGCGGATACCATGACCCTGTTCAGCGATGTCCATACCCGCTACAGCGAGACGTCCGAGGAGGACGCAGCCAATGCCGCCGCTCCACCAACGACCGAATGACCCGCAGGCCACGCCGCGTCTGTGCCCCGCCATCTCCATCCGCCGACGGGGCTCGGGACGGATCGGCGGCGCGCGCGCGATGATCGCCCGAATCCGACCAGCGACTGGTGCGATGCACCGGCTGCTGGCTCTGGGCTGCCTGCTGCTGCCCGTGACGGCAGTTGCCCAGCCGCCCGCCAGCGATGCCCCCCCGGTGGAAATCACTGCGGATCGTGCCGAAGTCGACGAGCGCCAGGGCATCAGCACCTACCATGGCGAGGTGGTGGTTACCCGGGGCGAGATGACGCTGCGGGGCGACACCCTGGTCATCCACACCCGCGAACGGCGCCCGCACACCCTGGAGGCACACGGCGACCCCGCGCGCCTGGAGGCCCCCGACCCAGAGACCGGCGCGCCGCGCATCGCCACCGCCGCGCAGATCGACTACCTGCTCGACGACGAACGCGTGATCCTGATCGGCACGGCCCGCGTGCAGACTCCCACCGAGGACGCGCGTGCCGAGCGCATCACTTACGACCTGCGCAACGACAGCATCCGTGCCGAACGCGGCGAGGACGAAGACCAACGGGTGCGCATCACGATCCAGCCGGGCGAAGAATGAACGCCGCAAATGCGCCACCCGCCAGCGATCCGGACCCGCGCCTGATCGGCCGCGACCTGACCAAGCGCTACGGCCAGCGCACGGTGCTCGACCGGGTCAACGTGGACCTCGCGCCGGGCGAGGTGGTCGGCCTGCTGGGCCCCAATGGCGCCGGCAAGACCACCTGCTTCTACGGGCTGGTCGGGCTGATCCGCCCGGACGCCGGGCAGATCACCCTGGCCGGTCAGGACATCACCGGCGCCCCGATCCACGAGCGCGCCCGGGCGGGCCTCGGCTACCTGCCGCAAGAGGCCTCGATCTTCCGCCGCCTGAGCGTATGGAACAACATCCAGGCCGTGCTCGAACTGCGCCCGGAACTGGACCGTCACCAGCGGCGCCGGATCGCCGATGAACTGATCGAGGAGTTCCAGCTCGAGACCGTCCGCCACAGCCCGGGAATCGCCCTGTCCGGGGGCGAGCGGCGGCGCGCCGAGATCGCCCGGGCGCTGGCCGGCGACCCCCGTTTCATCTGCCTGGACGAGCCGTTCGCCGGGGTCGACCCGATCTCGGTGGGCGACATCCAGGCGGTCATCTCCCACCTGGCGGCGCGCGGGATCGGGGTACTGATCTCCGATCACAACGTCCGCGAGACCCTGCGCATCTGCAATCGCGCCTATATTCTCAGCGAGGGACGGCTCCTCAGCGCCGGTACGCCGCAGGCCCTGCTGGACGACCCCCAGGTGCGTCGGGTATACCTCGGCGAACACTTTGCGCTGTAAAAGTCGGCGGCCTCTCCCCGGCAGGCGAATTCATGCAACATTCAGGGTAAAATTCCCGGTATGACTACCTACCGTCTGTCCTGCCCGCGATGCTGAAAACGGGCCTCAATCTGCAGCTCGGTCAGACACTGACCATGACGCCGCAGCTGCAGCAGGCCATCCGGCTGCTGCAGCTGTCCACGCTGGAGCTCCAGGCGGAGATCCAGGAGGCGCTGGAAAGCAACCCGATGCTGGAGCAGGTCGAGGACGACGACGAAACCCTCCCGGCGAGCGGCGAGCCCTCCCCGGACAGCGACGCGACCATCGAGCCGGGCCAGATCGAGACCTCCGCGCCTGCGGAGGAGGCCATCCCCGAGGAACTGACCACCGACAGCCGCTGGGAAGACATCTACGAACCCGCACCCGCGCCGCGCGGGGCAGACGACCGCGACCCGCTGGAGAACACCACCGACGCCGGCGGAGAGGGCCTTCAGGATCACCTGCTGTGGCAGTTGCATCTCAGCCACCTGACCCCGCGCGACCAGCGCATCGGTGCCACCCTCATCGACACCATCAATGCCGACGGCTACCTCGAAGGTGAACTGGAAACCATCGCCGAGACCATCAGCCGCGGCGAGGAAGAGCCAGTGGGCGTCGACGAGGTCGAGGCCGTACTGCACTGGATCCAGCAATGCGACCCGCTGGGTGTCGGGGCCCGCGACCTCCGCGAGTGCCTGGACATCCAGCTCCGCGAACTGGCCCCGGATGCACCCTCGCGGGATGCCGCCCGGGCCATTCTGGAACATGGCATGGACAGCCTCGCACGGCGCGACTACCGCGCCCTGCAGCGCCAGTCCGGGGTCCGCGACCCCGACGAACTGGCGCGCGCCCTGGACCTGATCCGCACCCTCAATCCGCGCCCGGGCGCCCAGATCAGCAACGCCACCTCCGAATATGTCGTCCCGGATGTCTACGTCCGCCGCGAGGACGAGCACTGGCGCGTGGACCTGAACCCCGAGATCGCACCGCGCATCCGCATCAACGACCTCTACGCCGGCATGGTCCGGCAGGTCGCGGATGCCCGCGACAGCGCGTTCATGCGCGATCAGTTGCAGGAGGCGCGCTGGTTCCTGAAGAGTCTGCACAGCCGCAACGAAACCCTGCTGCGCGTGGCACAGGCCATCGTCGAACGCCAGCAGGGCTTTCTCGAGCATGGCGAGGTGGCGATGCAGCCCCTGATCCTGCGCGACATCGCCGAGGCCCTGGAGATGCACGAATCCACCATCTCCCGCGTCACCACCCAGAAATACATGCACACCCCGCGCGGGGTGTTCGAATTCAAGTACTTCTTCTCCAGTCACGTCGGCACCAGCGACGGGGGCGAATGCTCCGCGACCGCGATCCGTGCCATGATCCGCGAACTGATCGGCGGCGAACCGCCGAACAAGCCGCTGAGTGACGCCCGAATCGCCGAGATCCTGTCGGATCGCGGCATCAATGTGGCCCGACGCACCGTGGCCAAATACCGCGAGGCCATGCACCTGCCCTCTTCCAGCGAACGCCGGCAGATGGCGGCCATGCCCAGCGGAACCAAACCGAAAGGAGCCTGACCATGCAGATCAACCTCACCGGCCACCATGTCGATATCACCGATGCCCTGCGCGACTACGTCAACGAGAAGTTCGCGAAGCTGGAGCGGCATTTCGACAAGGTGATCGACGTGCATGTGGTGCTGACTCACGAAAAGACCCAGAACCTGCACAACAAGGCCGAGGCCAACCTCCAGGTCAGCGGCAACCACATCCATGCCGAGGCCAGCCACGAGGACATGTACGCCGCGATCGACGGCCTGATCGACAAGGTCGACCGCCAGTTGATCAAGCACAAGGAAAAGGTCAAGGACCACCACCGTGCCGAAGGCGCGCAGCGCAACCGCGAATCGACCGAATAAGGCCATGTCCATTGCCGAGCTTTTCACCCCCGAGCGGATCCGGCTGGAGCCCGAGAGCTCCAGCAAGAAACGTGCGCTCGAAACCCTCTCGGAACTGCTGGCCACGGGGGATCCGGGGCCGGACAGCGGCGCCGCATTCGAGGCCCTGTCGGCACGCGAAAAGCTCGGCTCCACCGGGCTGGGCCACGGGGTGGCCATCCCGCACGGCCGGCTGTCCGAACTGACCGAACCGCGGGTCGCGGTGCTGCGACTCGACCGCGGGGTCGACTTCGACGCCATGGACAACGAGCCGGTCGACATCCTGATCGGCCTGCTGGTGCCCGAGGCCGCCACCAGCGAACACCTCGACCTGCTGGCCCAGCTTGCGCGCGGCCTCTCGCAGCCGGACACCATCGCCTCCCTGCGCCGCGCCAGCGACACCGCCGGGCTCGAAGGGGCGCTGCGCACGGCATTCGCCGCCGCCTAGCCCGTCATGACCGCGTGCCTTCTCGCCAGCCTTCCCGCCGGGTCCCGGACGTGAACGAAGCCCTGGGAGAAGGCGGGATCGCCCGCGACATCCGGCTGGCCGACCTGATCCAGGCACTTGGCAACCGCCTCGACCTGCATTACGTGCACGGCGAACGCGATGCCAAGCAACGCTTCCTGATCGGCGGCGATGGCGACGACCTGCCGCTCGCCGGCCACCTGAACCTGATCCGGCCCAACCGCATTCAGGTCATCGGCGATTTCGAAGCCCGCTACATCGCCGGCCTCACCGAGGACCAGCGCGACCAGCTGATCCTGGAGATGGCGCGCGCCGGAACCACCGCAGTGATGTTCGCCGAAGACACCGAGCCGTTCACGCGCATGCCGGAGGCACCCGCCGACGCGCTCCCGGTCATCCTCGGCTCCGGCAGCGGCAGCCACGAGGTCATCGCGCTGCTGCGTTACTTCCTTCAGCAACGCCTGGCACACTTTGAGGTCCGGCATGGCGTCTTTATGGAGATCCTCGGGATCGGCGTACTGATCAGCGGCGCCTCCAGTGTCGGCAAGAGCGAGGTCGCGCTGGAACTGATCTCGCGCGGTCACCGGCTGATCGCGGACGACGCCCCCGAGTTCGCGCGCATCGCTCCGGACATCGTGCGCGGCCACTGCCCGCCGCTGCTGCAGGACCTGCTGGAGGTGCGCGGGCTCGGGGTGCTCAACATCCGCGCGATGTACGGCGACTCGGCGATCAAGGGCGGGAAGTACCTGCGCCTGATCATCGACCTGCGCGACCATGGCGAACCCTCGCCGGTACCCGACGACCGCCTCAACGGCCGGCGCGGCGAGATCGACATTCTCGGCCTGCGCGTCCCGCTGATCAGCCTGCCGGTCGCGCCGGGACGCAACATCGCGGTAATGATCGAGGCCGCCGTGCGCAACCACATGCTGCACATGCAGGGCTATGTCGCGGGCGATGACCTGCGCGCCCGCCAGCGCCGCCAGATGAGCGGCGAGCCGGACGAACCGCCCTACCATCGGGCGATCCCGGCCACCACTGTCCCCAACCCCGACCCGGAGGGCTGATCCCGCGCATGCGCCTGTTGATCGTCAGCGGCCTCTCCGGCTCCGGCAAGACCGTTGCCCTGCACACCCTGGAAGACGCCGGTTACTTCTGTGTCGACAATCTACCGCTGCCCCTGCTGCCCGACCTCGTTGCGCAGGTCCAGCAAGGGCCCTGCGACCCGGACCGGCACCTGGCGGTGGGCGTGGACGTGCGCAGCGGCCTCGAGGCCCTGCAGGACTTCGCCCGACTGTTGCGCGAGCTGCGCGCCGACGGTCTTCAGGTCGAGGTACTGTTCCTGCACTCCTCCAGCGATGTCCTGCTGCGCCGCTATCACCTCACCCGGCGGCGCCACCCGTTGGCGCGCGACGGCCTGCCGCTGCTGGAAGCAATCGAACGGGAGCGCGAATGGCTGGGCCACGTTGCCGGCGAGGCAGACTTGACGGTAGACACCAGCCGCCTGTCGATGCACGAGCTCGCCCGCACCCTGCGCGAACGCATCGGCGGCCCCGGCAGCGACCAGTTGTCGCTGCTGTTCCAGTCATTCGGCTTCAAGCACGGCGCGCCCATGGATTCCGACTTCGTATTCGACGTGCGCTGCCTGCCCAACCCCTATTACGAACCCGAGCTGGCCCCGCTGACCGGGCGCGACCCGAAAGTGGCCGACTACCTCGAGGGACACACCGAGGTCGCCGCCATGTTCGAGAGCATCCACGGGATGCTCGCGCAGTGGATCCCGCGCTTTCACGATGGCCACCGCAGCTACCTGACCGTATCCGTCGGCTGCACCGGCGGGCGCCACCGTTCGGTGTACCTGGTCGAACGCCTTGCGGGGGCGTGGAACGGCCGCGAACATGTTACTGTTAGCACCCGTCACCGGGAGCTGGGGAAACCATAGGCAATGGACTCGGCCAAAGCCCCCGCCCGGAACCCACAATCGGAGTAGATCCATGGGCGTCGGTCTCATTCTGATCACGCATCAAAACCTCGGCGACACCCTGCTGCAGACCGCGCGCAGCATGCTCGGAGAGCTCCCCGAGGACTGCGAGTCCATGGCCATGTCTCAGAACGACGACCCCGACGAAGTACTGGCCCGGGCCCGCGAACGCCTGACCACGCTGGACCATGGCGAAGGCGTACTGATCCTCACCGACATGTTCGGTTCCACCCCGTCGAATGTCGCCAGCCGGGTCGCACGCGGCGCGAACGCGCGCGTGGTCGCCGGAGTCAACCTGCCGATGCTGGTCCGCGTGCTCAACTACCGCCACCTGCCCCTGAGCGAGCTGGTCAACAAGGCACTGTCCGGGGGACACGATGGAATCCTTCTCTGCGACCAGGAATGCAGCGATGCCGCAGCGCGCAGTCCCCATCGTTAACCGGCTGGGGATGCATGCACGCGCGGCGGCCAAGTTTGTCAGCCTGGCCAGCCAGTACGCGGCCGACATCACCGTCGCCCGCAACCATCAGGAAGTAAACGGAAAGAGCATCATGGGTGTGATGATGCTGGCCGCCGCCCAGGGCAGCGAAATCATTATCCAGGCCGAAGGCGACGACGCCGACCAGGCACTGGACGCCCTGGCCGACCTGGTCGCCAATCGCTTCGGCGAAGACGCCTGACCCCGCTCGCCAACGCCCCATCGCCCAGGGGGCTGGGATCCTGCGCGTCCGGGGCCACAGAACCGCAGGAGGCGAGCCCCCTCGCCGATCGGGCCTGACCAACGAGCCAACGACCAATCCAACGCGGCCAAACGTTTCGCGCGCCGCGCGCACCCGGCGGCACCAGGTCAGCCGATGCTGCTCATGTTCTTGCCGTAGAAGATCTCCATCATCTCGTGCTTGAGCAGCTTGGCGATACGCTTGGCCTCTTTCGCCGAGTAATCGTCCTTGCCCAGCCCGAACAGGTAGTTGTCCAGATCGAAGTCCTTCAGCACCATCTTGGTGTGGAACAGGTACTCCTGGTACACGTTCACATCCACCATCTGGTACTTCTCCTTGGTGTCGCGCGACAGGAAATCCTGGATGGAATTGATCTTGTGATCGATAAAGTGCTTCTTGCCGCGCACATCACGGGTAAACCCGCGCACCCGGTAATCCATGATCACGATGTCGGACTCGAAGCTGTGGATCAGGTAGTTCAGGGCCCGCAGCGGCGAGATGCGTCCGCAGGTAGACACATCGATATCGGCACGGAAGGTCGCGATGCCGCCCTCCGGATGCGCCTCCGGATAGGTGTGCACGGTGATGTGGCTCTTGTCCAGGTGCCCGACCACGGTCTCCGGCAGCGGGCCGGGCCCCTCGGTATAGCCGATCTTCTCGGTGGCCACCGGCTCCTCCGAGATCAGCATGGTCACCGAGGCCCCCTGCGGGTCATAGTCCTGGCGCGAGATATCCAGGATATTCGCGCCGATCAGGTGCGCGACATCGGTCAGGATCTGGGTGAGGCGCTGCGCGTTGTAGGCCTCGTCGATGTAGGCAATGTACTCGTCGCGATGCCGCTCGCCCGAGGCATAGCAGATGTCGTAAATATTGAAGCTCAGGCTCTTGGTCAGGTTGTTGAACCCGTGGAGCTTGATCTGCTTCTTGTGACGGGGCATGGCGTATCCTCTTGCCCGGGCCGCGGGGAGCGCCGAATTGTAGACGTCCGCGGCACCGATTCAAAGCAGCACCGACATCAGGTGCGCGGCGCGGGACCCTCGATAATCTCGAAATCGTGGGTCACGTTGGCCGAGGCCCCCAGCATCAGCGACGCCGAGCAGTATTTCTCGGCCGACAGGTGCACCACCCGGCGCACGTGCTTTTCGGACAGCTCGCGCCCGTACACTCTGAAGTGCACATGAATGTCCGTAAACACCTTCGGCACGCTCTCCGCGCGCGTGCCCTCCACGGTCACGTGGCAGTCCAGCACGTCCTGGCGCGCCTTCTTCAGCATCGCGATCACGTCAAAGCTGGTACAGCCCCCGAGCCCCAGCAGCAGCATCTCCATCGGCCGCGCTCCCAGGTTGCGCCCGCCGGCGTCCGGGGCCCCGTCCATCACCACCGCATGACCGCTGTCGGTCTCGCCCACAAAAGCCACCTGGTCCAGCCACTTCACTTGAACCTGCATGTGCGTACTCCCTGTCATTGCCTATACTGAGGGAAACACCGATTAATGTACGCGTTCGCGCTCGAGTCGCTTTTTTGTGCGAACAAGGCGCGGCGACTGCCGTGCAATCACACTGCACAAAGGAGCCGAAACGCTGTTCCCACGCCCATTTTGGATCAACAACGGGCGGCCGAGCCCCTTCATTCAATAACTTCTGGGGTTGGCGCCCCAGGTTCCCCGATCCTGCGTTGCGCCACTTGGCCGTAGAATCGCTACGGCGCTGCGCGGCGCGCCCTGACTCGGAAAACCTGGGGCGCCAACGCGGACGTGTACATTAATCAGTGTTTCCCTGAGGGGGACTCTAATCAGCGCGGACCCAATGCACAAAATCGCGGCCCGATCCGCTGTTTTGTGAACCCGTCCAGCATGCCCGGTGCAACAGGGGCGAAGCACTGGATTACACTGGCGGTCGTTTCGCGACCAACCCGGGACGCCATGATGGAAGCCATGAAAAACCCGCTCGCCTTCAAGCCGGCCCAGCCGTCGCCCGCCCTGGAGCGCTTTCTCGGACACTGCCACCGTCGGCACTACCGCAAGCGCACCACCATCATCCATTCCGGCAGCGTGCCCGACACGCTCTACTATATCGTCAGCGGATCGGTGTCGGTCCTGGGCGAGAACAATGGCCACGAACTGGTCCTGGCCTACCTCAACCCCGGCGAATTCTTCGGCGAACTCGGCATGTTCGAGGACGACCCGCGCAGCGCGACCGTCACCACCCGCGAGGACACCGAGACCGCCGAGATCCCCTACACCCAGTTCCGCGAACTGGTCCAGCACGACTCCGAAATCCTGATGCTGCTGACCAGCCAGATCGCCGCGCGCCTGCGCCAGACCTCGCGCAAGGTCATGGACCTCGCATTCGTCGACGTTACCGGCCGCATCGCCCACACCCTGCTCGATCTGGCCCGCCAGCCCGACGCCATGACCCACCCCGACGGCATGCAACTGCGCATCACCCGCCAGGAGATCGCACGCATCGTCGGCTGCTCGCGCGAAATGGCCGGCCGCGTCCTCAAGGACCTCGAAGAACGCGGCCTGATCACCGCCCGCGGCAAGACTATCGTCGTCTTTGGCACCCGCTGA